>DASUSN010000082.1:0-28068 GCA_036375075.1 Thermoanaerobaculia bacterium
GACCTGGGCGGGTGGGGCGGCAGGCACGTGCTTCGCGCCCCGCCCACCCAGGTCCCTCGCTCGACGCTCGGGATGACACGTGTCCCGATTTGGAGTGCGCCGGCGGCTGCCTCCGCACTCCAGACTACGCCCGCAACAGCCGCTCGTTCCCGAGCATCTTCGTCGCGCCGCGGATGACCGCGAGCCGCGGCTCGGGCGAAGCCGTCAGCGGCAGGCCGATGCCGGTCTCGATCCGGCGGACCAGGCGCTCCAGGTGCGCGCCGCCGCCGGTCACGTGGATGCCGCTCTCGATCACCTCCGCCGCGATCGCGTCCGGCAGCTCGCGCACGGCGGCCGCCAGGAAGGACGCGATCTCCTCGAGCACCGGCTCCAGCAGCATCTCCAGATCGTCCTGCGTCAGCGGAAGCACGGCACCCGCGCCGGCACCGCCACGACAGCAGTACGACCGCACCACCGCATCGACCGCATCCTCCGGCAACGGCTGCAGCCCATGCCGCAGCTCGAGCCACTCCTGAATCGCCGCCCGCAGCGTCCCGCAGCCGACCCGCCGCGCGCTCGAGCGCACGATCGTGCCGTTGCGGAACACCGCAAAGTCCGTGACGCCCTCGCCGATGTCGACCAGCGCCGTCGCATAGTCCGCCGCGATGTCCACGCCGGCGCCCACCGCCGCCGCCAGCGGCTCCGGCACCACCGCCACCACCGACGCCCCTCCCTCCGCCACCGCTTCGATCAGCGCGTCGCGCTCCGGGGCGGAGACGTCCGTCGGCGCGCACACGATGGCCCCCGGCCGCTGCCCCCAGGGCCGCCGCCGCTGCGCGAGGAGCGCGTGCACGACCCCGGCGACGCCGGAGATGTCCGCGACGACGCCGAAGCGCATCGCCGGCCGCACGACCACCGACCCCTGCACGTCCTCGCGCACGACCGAAGGCCGCTCGAAGACCCCGCCCGGGCCGAACGACACCCGCGTCGCCGCGGTCCCGACGTCGATCGCCACGAGCGGACGCCGGAGGAAATTCAGCACGCGCACGCCGGGAGCATACTCCGGCGGAATGCCGGGACCGCGTCCGTCCGTACGGACGTAAGGAGGTCGGGTCATGCGCTCTCGTCTCGTCATCGCCCTGGGAATCGCCGTCGCCGCCGCGACGGCGCTCTCGGCTCAACCGCTGTATCAGCTCCACGACAACGGCAACCTCTGGGTCAACACCGGGATCCCGTGCAACGGCGCTTCGTGTCCGGGGTGGCGGTTGCTGGACAACAACCCAGGTACCCGGGAGGTCACCGCCGGCGGGCTGCCCGCCGGCGGGTTCGACTCCACCAAGGCGGCCCCCCTGGCGCCGCGCCTCTACCAGCGTCGCGCCGACGGGAAGATCTGGCGCTACACCGGCACGCCGTGCCGCGACGGCTCGTGTCCGGGGTGGGAGCTCCTCGACGACAACGCGCTGACCGTGTCGATCGCCGCCGCCGGCACCGACAAGGAGCGTCTCTACCAGCGCCGCAGGAACGGCACGATCTGGAGCTTTACCGGGACCCCGTGCGCCGGCGGGTCGTGTCCGGGATGGCAGCGGCTGGACGACAACCCCGACACCGCGGAGATCATCGCCGCCGGGGCCGAGCTTTACCAGCGCCACAACGACGGCAAGGTCCGGCGTTACACCGGGACGCCGTGCAGCGACACGTCGTGCCCGGGGTGGGAGTTGCTGGACGACAACCCGAGCACCCGGGAGATCACCGCCGGCATGCAGGGCGACGCCGCGGTGCTCTATCAGCGCCGCGCCGACGGGAAGATCTTGCGCTACACCGGCACGCCGTGCGCGGGCGCCTCGTGCCCCGGGTGGCAACTGCTCGACAGCGACACGCGCACGATCTCCATCGCCACCGGCGGCAACCATCTCTACCAACTGCGCGACGACGGCGCGATCTCGGTCTACACCGGCCGGCCCTGCGATGGGAGCTCGTGCCCCGGATGGCAGCTCCTCGGCAACGACCCGCGCACCCGTCAGATCGCCACCGGCCCCTCCTCGCTCTACCGGCGCCACGACGACGGCGCGATCTGGCGCTACACCGGTCCGCCGTGCAAGGACGGCTCGTGTCCGGGCTGGCAGCTCCT
The DNA here is from genome assembly GCA_036375075.1 of Thermoanaerobaculia bacterium. GTDB lineage: Bacteria > Acidobacteriota > Thermoanaerobaculia > Gp7-AA8 > Gp7-AA8 > QHVT01. The sequence continues at coordinate 2,108 of DASUSN010000082.1, forward strand.
CGACAAGAATCCGGAGCGAACGATCTCCAGCTCCCGAAACTGAGGAGCGTCCGGGCTGTGCCCGCGCGCGAGGCTCCTGCCGCGATTGCCTCCGCGCTCCACAAAATGAGCGGGCGCGCCCACGGGGGCGCGCCCGCTCGGGGTCTACCGGATGCCGTGCATCACAGGGCCGGTTCGGCCGGGGCCTGCGGCTTCGCCGGCGCCGGCGCCTGCGGCTGCCCGGCGGGAGGCCAACACTGATGCCGGCGACCGTCAAATTTGCCCGGCTCGGCCGGCGTCGCTGTCGCGATGCAAGCGGGAGAAGCGTCTCGCACCGCGGCGCTTGATCTGGCTCGGCGTGTTGTTGCACCGTTGGCCGGCGACCGCGCGACTCGACATCGATCTGTTCCGGCAAGGAAGGAGATGGAAATGATGCGTCAGATCCCGGAGCGGGACTGGAAGGCCTGGAGAAGACTGTCGGCTGACGCACTGGAGAGGTTTTGCTCCAGGATTCTCGACGAAGCCGGATCGTTCCGACAGCGTTCAGGAAGTGCCCACTCGCGGTACCTCGAGCTGTTTCGCCATCTGCGGGAGCGAGACGACCAGATCGCGACCGTTTTCAATGACCAACGGCGGTCCACTGCCTTTCAGCAGATAGCCGCGGCCGTCGGTACAGGAATCGTGAGCCGCGAGGATCTGGCTGTCTTCTCTGAGGACACGCAGGCGATCGTCGACTTCCTGACGACGCTTTGATGAGGCACGTCGCCTTGCCGCCATCGGCCCGGACGTCCAGGCATCGCTCTCACGACGGGTATCGCTTCCGCACCTCGGCCACCGACGCTTTGACGAGTTTCTCGAGGACCGCGACATCGATGTCGGACAGCCTCTTGATGTAGACGCAGACCTTCCCCGTTCTGTGCTTGCCCAGTTGCTGCAGAAGCTCCTCGCGGGACTCGAAGTCATCTGAGATGTAGACGACGATCTCCGGCTTCCTGGACGAGAAGCCGACCAGGCATGCGTCGCCCTCGTGCCCGGTCTCGTATCGGTAGTGGTAACTGCCGAAGCCGACGATGCTCGGCCCCCACATCCTGGGCTCGCACTTCGTCACTTTCTTGAGGAGCGCGGAGATCGCCACACAGTCGGCCCGACGCCGCGGATCCTCGATGCTGTCGAGATACTCCTCGACGCTAGCCTCCGTCTGCTTCGTCTTCAGTTCAGCCATGGAACCCCCCGTCGAAAGGTAGTGGCTTGCGACGCCTGACATGGAAATCGACAGCGCCTGGATCGTGCGATTCGCAGTCTATCGCGGCGGATCGTTCATGCGGACCGCCGGCGTCTCGCCGGCTGATGTGGCGGCGTCCCGCGCCGCCACCCGGGTGGGCGGGCGGAACGCGAGGCCTCGCGATCCCCACTCTCGGTCTACGCGACCGTCATGCTGGCGACGAGGTAGGCAGCTCGGCTGCCGGGTCGAGGACGGTCCGTGCAGCTTCACGCCAGAGTCAGCCAGCCGCTCTGGCCGCGCGAAGCCAGATATCGCCGTTGGAAAGCTGGCCTTTCAGGACTCTTCGACTGATGGGGATGTCCGGCTCGACGGTGCCTCGCGTGCGATCGCGTTTGAGGACACCTCCAAAGTCCATGACCTCACGCGGCGCGATTTCTGACCGTTTCCATCCGAAGGTCTTTGCCGCAAATTGAGCGTACAAAACGTGGTCGAATCCGGCGGTTGGATGCACGAGCCCATCATGCACGTGCGTTGTTGGAAAGTAGATGGCATCAGGCCGCCGTGTCTCGAATCGCATGGCCATCGGATGGACTCGCGCCTCGCCTGAAGCGAGTTGAAACACTGCGAAACTGTAATCGTCATAACCAGGTACCGAAGCCCAGACGTCGTCCGGCAGGCGGAAGCGAGGATCGACGCGGACAAAGTCGCCGATGCTCGGAACCACGGACGCGTCGAATGCTCCGACCCGATGCACACGGAGGATCCCGCCCGCAGCCGCCGCCACCGGACGCTTCCGGCTGAGGGTAAACGGCGACGAAAAACATCTCCTCATGTCGTCGAAGAACGTAGCGTAACCCGACAGGTCGATAAACGATACAGCGTCCTCATTCTCACGCCGGGTCGGTAGCGGGAGCACCATAGCGACGGGCGTCTCCGATCTCAGTCTCATTTCGTAGATGAGAATCTGATGATTCCCCGTGACGCGAGCATAGATGCTCGTGTCAGAAACGCGCTCGACACGTCGCGAGAACATGCACATGCACGCACAAGAGTAGCAGAGGTGGCGAAGGCGATCGGTGATCGTGGTCAAGAGCGCCGGCCCGCGCGCTCTACGCACTGGCGTTTGAGTATCCGTCTTGCGAGGGAGCGACAATGGCGCGGATCTCAACAGGCGAGCCGCCAGAAGCCAATCGTGGCAGGCGGTGCGGGCGTAGCAGCTCAATGACGCCTATTGATGAAACTTGGCGCGCCTGCGGCACCATTGTGGCAGTGCGGCCGCGGCTTCACTTCGAGCTTCCTCAAATTTTGTCTCGAGCTCGTTGAATCTGAGTCGAAGTTGTTCGTCGACAAGAAGCGGCGCTGCCTCGAAGGCAGATTCGAGCCCGGAGTACAGCTGCACCAATCTTCGGCACTCGTTTGGTGCGCGTCACAGTTCAACGCGGTGTGAATGCCTGTGAGAACAGAAGCAACGATCGCGCACGCTGCTCCGTAGATCCTCCAGCCGTCGCCGATCACACGATACTCGGCCAACAGAACGGCGCCACCCGCCACGGCAGAAAGAACAATACCGCCGATTATTGTGAACCATCTCACCGGCGTCAGGAGTCCCAGCCAGATTGCGTAGGCTTGTTTTTCCACCTCGCAGTCGTGTTGGCGCTTACGCAAGTGCTCGATGAGTCGAGACCGGTCGGCTGGCTGGGACGTCATGAGCGGCTCGTGCTTCTGCATTACGCCCTCCTGCGAAGAGATGATGGCAAGGCGATCCTCGGTCGGCGAAGCCGGTACGAAACCTAACAGGGAACCGTATCGACCACACCGCACGCGTGGTCGTGCGCCGCACATTCGCCGCTTGAAGGACAGCGGCAACTAGCCGTTGCCGCACTCCACATGTTCAGTGTCATCTCCTGAAAGCCGTCCGCCGGGCCGCTGCCGCCAGGGCCGTTGCCCGATTGCCTCCGCACTCCAAACAGCAGCGAACGTGTCAGGCGCGCGATCGCCAGGCCCTCATTCGTCGGGATCGCGACTTCTTGACCTTTTTCACGTCGCGCACTGCTGTTTCGAGGATCTTCAGCACGCCTGCCTCACCGCGGAATTGCGTGCCTCGAAAGGACAGCACGCGGTAGCCGAGGGCCAGGATGGCTTCCAGGTTGTAGTGTTTCAGGCTCCGGCGGACAACGCCCGTTCCTTCCCGGCGAACTTGTAAGGAATTCTTACAAGTCGCCTCCTCGCTCAGCTCGCCCCGTCCGCGCTTCGATAGAGGATCACCTCGCCGCTCATGCCCTCAACTTATCAGACGACGCCTCAGGACCGATCCGATTCCAGCTCCACGAACGTCATCCGCGCGATCTCCAGCTCCTCGTTGGTCGGGATCACCCGGACGGCGACCGGGCCGCGGCTGATGAGGCGTTCGTCGGTGCGGGCGGCGCGGTTCTTCTCTTCGTCGAGGGTCACGCCGAGAAAGCCGAGGCGGTGGCAGATGCGGGTGCGCATGGACGGGGAGTGCTCGCCGATGCCGGCGGTGAAAGTCAGGGCGTCGAGGCCGCCCAGGACGACCGTGTAGGCGCCGACGTATTTGGCGACGCGGTAGGCGAAGAGGTCGAGGGCGAGCTCCGCGCGGGGGTCGCCTTCGCGCGCGGCCTGCTCCAGCTCGCGGACGTCGGCGCTGCGGCCGGAGAGGCCGAGCAGGCCGGAGCGGTGGTTGAGGAGGTCGTCGAGCTCCTCCGCGCTGTGGCCTTGTCGCAGGAGGTGGAGGACGACGCCGGGGTCGAGGTCGCCCGCGCGGGTGCCCATAACCAGGCCTTCGAGTGGGGTGAGGCCCATGCTGGTGTCGACGCTTCGGCCGTCGAGGAGGGCGCAGACGCTGGCGCCGCTGCCGAGGTGGCAGATGACGTGGCGGCGGGCGTCGACGCGGGAGGAGACGTACGAATAGGAGATGCCGTGGAAGCCGTAGCGCCGCACGCCGAGGTCCGGCGGGACCGCGTAGTGCCATGCGAGCGGGGGCAGGGTCTGGTGGAACGCGGTATCGAACGCGGCCACGATCGGCACGCCGGGACGCTCCTTCCGCGTCGCCTCGATGGCTGCGAGCGACACGGGGTTGTGCAGCGGTGCGAGGTCGCAGAGCTCGCGGATGGCCGCGACGACCGCGTCATCGACGCGGACCGGCTTCACGAAGCGGGAGCCGCCGTGCACGACCCGCACTCCGACGGCGTCGACATTTACGAGCGTGTCTTCGGGCAGCTCGATGCCCTCGGGGAAGCGAAAGAGTCCGCGCTTGAGCGAGGAGCTGCCGGGGTTGAGGACGAGGATGTGCACGGCTGTGCCGGCGATTATGACGCTGAGCCGGAGGATTGGGCGGACAGCCGGTTCAATGTAGGGCGTGGCTTCAGCCCGCCCCCTCGTGCGAACGAACCTCTCACGGAAACCGCCCCCACCCACGAGAGGGGCGGGCTGAAGCCACGCCCTACATTAGCGGGCGGGCTGAAGCCGCGCCCTACATGGGCTTACCCCGCCCAGCGCCAGTCGCGGACCGTGGGCAGGTCGTCGCCGTGCTCGCGGATGTACTCGCCGTGATCGACGAGCAGGTCCCGCATGGCCTGCTTCACGTGCGCGTAGCGGGGCAGGAGCCCGGGCACGCGGTCGATGACGTCCATGACCAGGTGGAAGCGGTCGATCTCGTTGAGCACGGTCATGTCGAACGGCGTGGTGGTCGTGCCTTCCTCCTTGTAGCCGCGCACGTGCAGGTTGCCGTGGTTCGTGCGGCGGTAGGTGAGGCGGTGGATCAGCCACGGGTAGCCGTGGAAGGCGAAGATGATCGGCTTGTCCTTGGTGAACAGCCCGTCGAAGTCGCGGTCGGACAGGCCGTGCGGATGCTCGCCCGGCGGCTGCAGGGTCATGAGGTCGACGACGTTGACGACGCGCACCTTCAGGTCGGGGATCCGCTCGCGCAGGATGGAGACGGCGGCCAGGGTCTCCAGCGTGGGGACGTCGCCCGCGCAGGCCATGACCACGTCCGGCTCGGCGTCGTGGTCGCTGCTGGCCCAGGACCAGATGCCGATGCCGGTGCTGCAGTGCTTCGCGGCCTGGTCCATGTCGAGGTACTGCAGCGCCGGCTGCTTGCCGGCGATGATGACGTTGACGTAGTTGCGGCTGCGCAGGCAGTGATCGACGACGGACAGCAGGGTGTTCGCATCGGGCGGCAGGTACACGCGCACGACCTCGGCCTTCTTGTTGACGACGTGGTCGATGAAGCCGGGGTCCTGGTGGCTGAAGCCGTTGTGGTCCTGCCGCCAGACGTGGGAGGTCAGCAGGTAGTTGAGCGACGCGATCGGCCGGCGCCACGGGATGCCGAGGGTGGTCTTCAGCCACTTCGCGTGCTGGTTGAACATCGAGTCGACGATGTGGATGAAGGCCTCGTAGCAGGAGAAGAAGCCGTGGCGGCCGGTGAGGAGGTAGCCCTCCAGCCAGCCCTGGCACATGTGCTCGCTGAGCACCTCCATCACCCGGCCGTCGGGCGAGAGATGGTCGTCCGTGGGGACGATCTGCCCCGTGAACACGCGGTCGGTCGCTTCGAAGACCGCCGACAGCCGGTTGGAGGCCGTCTCGTCGGGGCCGACGACGCGGAAGTTCTCCGGGTTCTGCCGGATGACGTCGCGCAGTAGCTCGCCCGCGACGCGCGTCGCTTCCGCGAGCGCGGTGCCGGGCTTCTTCACCGCGACCGCGTAGTCGCGGAAGTCCGGCATGCGCAGGTCGCGGAGCAGGAGACCGCCGTTTGCGTGCGGGCTCGCGCTCATGCGGCGGTCGCCTTTCGGCGCCAGCTCCGCGATCTCCGCCCGCAGCGCCCCCCGCTCGTCGAACAGCTCCTCGGCCCCATAGCTCTTCATCCATTCGCCGAGCAGCTCGAGATGGCCGGGCTTCTTTGCCAGTTCCGCGAACGGCACCTGATGCGATCGCCAAGAGCCCTCCGTCTGCTGCCCGTCGACTTCCTTCGGGCCGGTCCATCCCTTCGGAGTGCGGAGCACGATCATCGGCCACGGCGCGCGCTCCCAGGCGCCGTCCGCGCGCGCGTCCGCCTGGAGGTCGCGGATCGCGTCGCAGACCGCGTCGAGCGTCGACGCCATCAGCGGATGCATCTCCGCGGGATCGTCTCCTTCGACGAAGTACGGCCGATAGCCGTAGCCGGTGAGCAGACTCTCCAGCTCCCCGCGGCTCAGCCGGGCGAGGACCGTGGGGCTGGCGATCTTGTAGCCGTTGAGGTGGAGGATCGGCAGCACGGCGCCGTCGCGCCGCGGATTGAGGAACTTGTTCGAGTGCCAGCTCGCCGCCAGCGGTCCGGTCTCCGCCTCCCCGTCGCCGATCACGCAGGCCGCGATGAGGCCGGGATTGTCGAAGACCGCGCCGTACGCGTGCAGGAGCGCGTAGCCCAGCTCCCCGCCTTCGTGAATCGATCCGGGAGTCTCGGGCGCGACGTGGCTCGGAATGCCGCCGGGGAAGGAGAACTGCTTGAACAGCCGCTGCAGCCCTTCCGCGTCCTGCGAGACGTGCGGATAGGTCTCGCTGTACGTCCCCTCGAGATACGCGTTCGCGACGAGCCCCGGTCCGCCGTGCCCCGGCCCGGCGATGTAGATCATGCTGAGGTCGCGCGCCTTGATGACCCGGTTGAGGTGCACGTAGATGAAGTTCAGACCGGGCGTCGTCCCCCAGTGCCCGAGGAGGCGGGGCTTGGTGTGCTCGAGCCGGAGCGGCTCGCGCAGCAGCGGATTGTCGAGCAGATAGATCTGGCCGACGGACAGATAGTTCGCCGCCCGCCACCACGCGTGCATCAATTGGAGCTCGCTCATTGTTGAGTTCCTCGGGTTCCTCGGGGTTCCTCGGAGCTCCTCGGAGGGGAGGCGGCTCAGGCCCCTCCGAGGAACTCCGAGGAACCCCGAGGAACCCCGAGGAACTCGCTTCTCGTTACTTCTTCCGCCAGCGCACGCCGGCGGGGGTGTCTTCGAGCAGGATGCCGCGGGACAGCAGCAGGTCGCGGATGCGGTCGCTCTCCGCGAAGTTGCGGGCTTTCCGCGCGGCCTGGCGCTGTTCGATCAGGGACTCGATCTCGGCGTCGATGGATTGTTCGAGCTCGGGGAAGATGTCGAGCACGGGGTCGATCTTGCGGAGCGCGGCGCGCATGCCCTCGGCGTCGCCGGGGGAGATGCGGCCGGCGTCGATGGCGGTGTTCGCGTCGCGGATGAACGTGAACAGCGCGCCGAGGGCCCCGGCGGTGTTGAGGTCGTCGTCCATCGCTTCCTGGAACTCGGCGAGGAGCTTGCCGATCAGGGCGTCGCCCTGGTCGTCGGCGTGCGCGGCGTCGCGCGGGCCGGAGCGGGCCACCTCGTCGAGCCTCAGCAGGAACGACTCGATGCGCGTGAGGGCGTTCCTCGCGTCGTCGAGCGACTGGTGGGTGAAGTTGAGCTTCGTGCGGTAGGGGACGGACAACAGTGCGTACCGCAGCGCCAGCGTCGGGTAGCCGAGCTCCTCGACCTCCCGCAGCGTGTAGATGTTGCCGAGGGACTTGGACATCTTCTGCTGGTCGATGTTGAGGTGCTCGCCGTGGACCCAGAAGCGGACGAACGGCTGGCCGGTGGCGCCCTCGCTCTGGGCGATCTCGTTCTCGTGGTGCGGGAAGATCAGGTCCACCGCGCCGGTGTGGATGTCGAAGGTCTCGCCGAGGAGGTCCATGGACATGGCCGAGCACTCGAGGTGCCATCCCGGGCGGCCTTCGCCGATCTCCGTCTGCCACGACGGCTCGCCGTCCTTCTTCGCCTTCCACAGGACGAAGTCGCGCGCGGACTCCTTCTCGTACTCGTCGGACTCGACGCGGCTGTACTCGCTGGTGGTGTCGATCTCGACGCGGGAGAGCTTGCCGTAGCCGGGCATGGTCCCCACGCGGAAGTACGTGGAGCCCTCGGCCACGTAGGTGTGCCCGCGCTCAGTGAGCTTCTGCACCAGCGTCACCATCTGGGGGATGAACTCGGTGGCGCGCGGATAGGCGTCCGCGCGGCGGATGCGCAGCTTGTCCAGGGAGGCGTAGAAGGCGTCGATGTAGGGGAGGACGTAGGTGCCGATGTCCTTGCCCGCCTTCGTGGCGTTGCGGATGATCTTGTCCTCGACGTCGGTGATGTTCATGACCTGCGTGACCTTCAGGCCGCGGTACTGGAGGTAGCGCCGGAGGATGTCGCTCCAGAGGAAGGTGCGCAGGTTGCCGATGTGCGGGTGGTTGTAGACCGTCGGCCCGCAGGAGTAGATCCGCGCCTCGCCCGGGCGGAGGGGGATGAACGGTTCTTTCTCGCGCGTCAGCGTGTTGAAGAGCTTCAGGTCGGACATGAGGCGGGCAGTATATAAGTGCTCCGCAATGCTGACGTGTACCGCTTTTTCAAACCGCTTCGCGGCCCGCGCGGTGTTCGGGATGGTGCATCTGCGCGCCCTGCCGGGGGCGCCGCTGTTCACGTCGATGGACGACGTGCTGGAGCTGGCGCTGCACGACGCGCGGGCGCTGCGCGACGGCGGCTGCGACGGCTTCGTGATCGAGAACTTCGGCGACCGGCCGTTCGCGCGGGGGCGGGTGGAGGCGGAGACGATCGCGGCCATGACGCGGGCGATCGGGGAGATCCGGGCCGAGGTGCGGCTGCCGTTCGGGGTGAACGTGCTGCGGAACGACGCGCTCTCCGCCCTGGCCATCGCCGCGGCCACGGGCGCCGCGTTCATCCGGGTGAACATCCACACCGGCGCGGCGGTCACGGACCAGGGGGTGATCGAAGGGGACGCGTATGCGACGCTCCGGAAGCGCGCGGCCCTCGCGCCGGACGTGCTGATCTTCGCCGATCACCTGGTCAAGCACGCCACGCCCCTCGGCGAAGCGTCGCCCAAGGACCTGCGCCTGCGCGGCCTGGCGGACGCGATCATCGTGACGGGCAGCGAGACCGGCGCGGCCGCGGACCCGTCCCGCCTGCGCGAGCTGCGGTCGCTGGTGGACGCGCCGCTGCTGGTCGGGTCGGGGTTGACGGCGGAGAACGCGAGTGCGTTCGCGGACGCGGACGGCGCGATCGTGGGGACGTCGGTGAAGAGTGGCGACCGCGTGGACGTGGCCAAGGTGGCGGCGGTCGTCCGCGCGTTCAAAATGTAGGGCGCCCACAAGCTGTCATCCTGAGCCGGCGAAGCGCGGCGAAGGACCCCCTGCAACTTGCGCCGCCCGCGCCTGAATCAGGGGGGTCCTTCGCCGTCTACGCGGCTCAGGATGACACGGTTCCCTCTCATCCCCAGATCGACGCCTTCTTCGCCCACGTGCTGCCCGCGAACTGCTCGCTGAGGCGTTTGTGGGTCGCGCCGAGGGCGCTCGCGTCGCCGCTGCGCTTGTAGCGCGTCACGCCCGCCCAGTACGCCCCCTCCGGTGCCGCGTCGGCGTCGCCGGACGACACCGCCTCCTCGAACAGACGCTCCGCGTCGTCCCACTTCTGATTCGCGAACGCGGCCTGCGCCAGGCCGAGGCGCAACTGCGCGAGCAGCGGGCCGGCTTCGAGGAAGCCCTCCACGCGATGACGCTCCTTGCCGTGGGTATCCTGCACCAGGATGGTCGGCGTCCACTGCACGTCGAAGCGCTCCATCGCGCCCGGGTGCGTCTTCACGTGCTGCCGTACGGGGATGAAATTCTCGGTGATGAACCGAGCCACTTCGGGGTTGGGGTACACCTCGGCATCCAGCCGAGCGCATCCCCCTCACATGGGTGCGGCGCTGAAATCGAGCAGGACCGGCCGGCCGTCGCGCTTCGCGTCGGCGAGCGCGGCGTCGGGGTCCTCACGCCAGTTGATGGTCTCCATCAGGCAATCCTCCTGCTGGTTCCTCTGCAGGAATCTCACCCGCCGCCGCGACCGCGTTGCGGAAGAGCACGGGCCCGATGAGCTGGTTGACGATGATCGTGCCGAGGATGATGGTGCCGACGACCGGGCCCCACGGGTGGAAGTCGGCGAGCACGAGCGCGACGAGCGCGATGGCCACGCCGGCCTGCGGCAGCAGACCGAAGGTCAGGCGCCGGACGAAGACGCGGTCGAGGCCGACGATGCGCGCGGCAACGAGCGCGCCGGCCCAGATGCCGAGGCCGCGGAGCACGGCCGCGCCGACGGCATACGGCGCGGTGTGCAGGAACGCCTGCAACTGCACCTCGGCGCCGACGACGGCGAAGAAGATGGCGAACGTGGGCATCGCCACCGGTTCGGCGGCTTTCGAGAGCCGCTCCCCGCCGATGGCGGTCACGTTCTCGAGGAGCAGCCCGGCGGTGAGCCCGACCAGCAGGGGATTGAGATGCAGCGCGGCCCCCGCCTCGGCGCTGATGAAGAGGACGGCGAAGGTGAAGATGCCGCTGCGCGCGCCGACGCGGGAGGCGTACAGGGCCAGCGCCGCGCCCGCGAGCAGGCCGGCGGCGATGGAGCCGAAGATGTGGGGCACGAGCGTGCCCAGGGCGCTGGCGCCCCCCTCGGTGGGAAAGACGCCGTGCGCGAACGTGCTGGAGAGCGCGTAGCTGATGACGATGACCAGGTCGGCGAGAACCACGATCGACAGCGACGTCTCGCTCAGTGGTCCGCGGGCCTTGGTCTCCGAAAGGATGCCGACCACGACGGCGGGGGAGTACGCGGCGAGCACGTTCGCGGCGATCAGCGCGACGGCCAGGCGCTCCAGCGTCGTGAAGCCCGCGGTGATGGGCAGGATGTACGTGAGGCCGTAGAAGAGCGCGAAGAGCAGGGTCAGGGCGCCGGACATGGTCAGCAGCGCGGTCGTCCCGATCGCGCGGAGCCGCGGGCGGAGGTGGCGGAGGTTCAGCTCGCACCCGGCCAGGAACGCGATCAGGCCGACAGCGGTACCTTTCACCAGCGCGAGGTCGGCGAGCATCTTCGCCGAGACGATGCCCGCGAGCTCGGGGCCGAAGGCCAGGCCGACCAGGATGTATCCCGTGAGCCGCGGCATCTTCAGGCGGTCGCAGATGCGCCCCGCCTGCACGGCGACGATGAGCAGGAAGCCGAAGGCCAGCGCCGCGCCGGAGCCCGTGACCATCGCCCCGCGCGGCACGAACGAGCGCGCCGCGTAGGTCAGGGCCATCACCACGGTGATGGTGAGCAGTGCGCGCGTGATCACGACGCCGTCTCCTCGCCGAGGAGACGGCGCTCGCGGCGCTGGAACGCCTGCACCGCGATCTCCGTCAGCACGCTGCCGACGATCACCGCGTTGATCGCCCAGCGCACGGGCCCGGACGTGTCCCCGCCCAGGACCGTGGCGCTGAAGAGCACCACGATCGCCACCGAGCTCTCCGGAAGCAGCGACACCGCCAGGGGAGGCCACGCCGGCAGGTCCCGGTCCATCCAGGACGCGATCCGCGCCGCCAGCACCTTGCCGTAGCCGCGCGACACCGCGAAGACCAGCCCCAGGACCCAGCCCTGCCACTCGTCCGGACGCCATGCGGCGCCGACGACGAAGAGGAAGAGGAAGTACGTCGGGCGCTCGACGTCGCGCAGCGTGCCCACGATGCGCTCACTGCTCTGCACGTTGATCAGCACCGCCCCGGCGAGCGCGCAGACGACGGCCACGGACAGCGCGAGGTAGCCCGCCATCCCGGCCGCGAGCGCGACGCCTCCCATCAGCAGCGCCAGCTCCTCGGTGCGGTCCTGCACGTTGCGGACGATCAGGTAGATGACCACGCCGAGCAGCGCGCCGAGGCCGAGGGTCATCAGGAACCAGCCGCTCCGCGGGAGGTGCCACAGCGTGACCGTGCGGTCGGGGCGGAAGTAGACGGCCAGGAAGCCGAGGATGGCCAGGGCCACGAGCTGGTCGACGCGGGTGACTTCGAGGACCAGGGCCATGGACGACTTCCAGCGGCGCAGGAGCAGCTCGAGGTTCGCCGGCGCGCTCACCGCGGCGCAGGCCATGAGAATCAGGCCGTCGCGCATCAGTCCCCGGCCCGGCACCACGCCGAGCCAGGCCAGGGTGAGCGAGCACGCCACCGCCGCGCAGAGGATCGGCAGCAGCGACGCGAGGGCGATGATCGGCGCGAACGCCGCCGGCATGCGGTCGAACCGGCGGAGGTCGAGGTTCGTGCCGATCGTGAGCCCGATCCATCCGAGTCCGAACTCGAACAGAGGACGCAGGTCCGTCAGCACGGCGTTGGTCAGGACGCCGAGCTCGCGAAAGAGAACGCCGAGGAGCAGAAAGGGAAAGCCCGAGCTGGCCAGTACCGTCAGCCCGAACCGGCGCTCCCACCGCAGGACGCGAGGGTGGGCCCCCAGGACCGCGAGCGAAACCGCCACCGCCAGCGCGATGACGACGCGCGCAACCTCGGAGGCCTGCATCCCTCCGACGCTATACCACTCGTCGTCCCGTGGCCAACCGGTAGATCACGAGGATGAGCGCGATCACCAGAAGGATGTGGATCAGGTTCCCGCCGATCGGGAAGGCCACGAACCCGAGAAGCCAAAGAATGACGAGAACGACGATGATGATCCAAAGTAAGTTGCCCATGCGGACCCTGCAGTGCAACGGTCCTGCCCGTTTCCCTTATCGACGGGGATTGGCGATGGGGCTCATCGTGCGGATCTGCCATTCTTCGCCGGTCCGGACGAACAGGGCGGTGAGGCGATGGTCGAGGTCGTAGGTGCGGCCGTTGGGCGCACGGACGGCGGTGAGGACGCCGTCGATGTCGGCGGTGAGGGTGTGGTCGTCGCCGCGGGCGTCGATGGAGCGGACGTCGAGCCGGCTCTCGGCCATGCTGCCGGTGTGCTCCCCGGTGAGCGCCTCGCGCACCGCGGCCCGCCCGACGCTGCGCGCCCCCCAGGGGTGGTTCAGCTCCCCATCCTCGGCCCAGAGGGCGGCGAGAGCGTCGACGTCATGGCGGTTCCACGCGTCGCAGAAGCGTTCGATCGTGCGCTCGATCCCGTGCATCGGCCTCATCCCGGCAGCAATCCGCCTGCCACGGTGGACGCAGAGGGAAGCCCCTCCATCAATGTTATGTTGTCCGCAACCGCATGAAGATCCACATGGTGTCCTTCGAGGACGGCATCACCGCCACCGGGTTCCGCAAGATGGCGGCGTTCATGGAGCGGGTGAATCCCGAGACCCGGCTGTTCTACGTCGGGACGAACAGCTACCGCTCGTTCTGGAAGTCGATCTCCCGGAAGATGGGGTCGGCGGTCGCGTTCGGTCCGGAGCAGATCGACGAGATCGCCCGCGGGATCGTCGGCGCGGACGTCCTGGCCGTTTCCTGCATGACGGGCTACTCGGACACGGCGAAGAAGGTCATCGCCCGCGTCCGCCAGCTCGCGCCGGAGACGTACATCATGTGGGGCGGCATCCATCCGATCATCTATCCGGAGAATGCCATCGAGGCCGAGGTCGACGCGATCTGCACGGGGGAGGGGGAGTTTCCCTTCGCCGAGTGGCACGAGCTGTACTCGACGGGCAAGGACTTCACGAAGGTCCAAAACTTCTGGTTCAAGCAGAAGGACGGGACGATCGTGCGCAACGGCTTCCGCCCGCTGATGAGCGCGGCCGAGCTGGAGACGCTGCCGTTCCAGAAGTACGCGGGAGAGGAGTGGATCTTCTCGACCGACCAGCACGGCTTCCGGCGCATCGTGCTCTCGGACTACCTGCAGAACAACGGGCTGGCGTATCAGGCCATCTGGTCCATCGGGTGCCCTCTGCACTGCACGTTCTGCGGCAACACGGTCTTCATCAAGAACGACCCGAAGTACAAGCGCATCCGCCACACCTCGCCGGAGTACATCGTCAACGAGGTGAAGGCGGCGATGAAGGTGCACCCGCACATCAACACGGTGCTCTTCCACGACGACAGCTTCATGGCCATCCCGCTCCCGGAGCTCACGGAGTTCGCCAAGCGCTGGCGCGAGGAGATCGGCCTGAACTTCTGCGTCTACGGCGTGATCCCGAGCTACGTGCAGCAGGACAAGCTGGAAGTGCTGACCTGGGCGGGGATGAATCGCGTGCGGATGGGCGTGCAGAGCGGCAGCCAGCGCATCCTGGATTTCTATCGCCGTCCCACTCCCATCGCGCGGGTGGAGCGCGCCGCCGCGGACCTGGCGAAGTTCTCGAAGTACCACATCAATCCGGCCTACGACATCATCTGCGACAACCCGATCGAGACCCGGCAGGACGTCGTCGACACGCTGGAGCTGATCTACCGGCTGGCCCGCCCGTTCACGCTGAACCTGTTCTCGCTGCGCGTCATCCCGAACACGGTGCTCGAGGCGCAGATGAAGGAGAACGGGATCGATCTCGAGCAGATCAACGCGAACTACACCTCGCTGCGGCCGACGTTCTCGAACGTGCTGCTGTACGTGCTGCTGGTCTGGCGTATGCCGCGGAAGTGGTTCGACCGGCTGTTGCCGCACGTGCGGGCGTACAGCGAGCCGCAGAAGCTGTACCCGCTGCTGATCGTGCTGGCGCGCCTCCCCTGGCTGATCAAGCAGGGGCTGCGTCACCTGCGCTTCGGGGAGTTCTCGGTGATCACGGGGTACAGCGGATATGTCCTGTGGAAGCTGGGGATTCTGGGGCTGTGGAAGAAGTTGTTCGGGCGGAAGTTGAAGGTGGACGCGGCGAAGATCGAGGCGTGGATGCCGATCCCGGAGGCGGAGCGGACTCCGGGGTGAGGTGTTGGTTGTTGAGTGTTGATTGTTGATTGTTGATTGTTGATAGGACGAATAGGACGAATAAGACCTATAGGACGAATAGGACAAATTCAGGTCCTATACGTCCTATAGGTCCTATTCGTCCTAGTCGTCCTATCAACAACCAACAACCAACAATCACCCCAGCCTCGCCCCCGCCTCCCGCAACAACTCCCGCAACACCGACCGGTGGCAGTGCCCTTCGTCCTCGCAGTAACACCCGACCGATAACTCCGTGCCCTGCGACAGTGCCGCGAGCAGCGCGATCAGCCGTGCGTTGTCGGCCGTGTTCATCTCCGCGCGATACTTTTTCACGAACGACTGCCACTCCTTCGCGGACGTAGTGCCGAGGGCTTCCTTGACCAGGTCCGCGCTGGGGGCGAGCTGCGGGAGCCAGACGTCGTACCAGTCGTCGCTGGCGAACTTTTCCTTCGGCACGCCGCGCGGCGGGCGGCGGACGGTGCCGATGCGCAGGCCTTCCTCCGGCGCGCGCTTCGTGCCGAGGCGGACGATGCGGATGCTCATGCGGCGAATGATAGGTTCATCGCCGCAGCAGGTAGAAGCCGTTCACACCGTCCTTGCCTGGACACGTCGTCACGCGGAACCGGTGCGGTCCCGGCGCGACGCGGAACAGCAATCCGCGGCCGAGGCGTGAGGGGCTCACGCGGCGTGGCGCGCCGCCGTCGATCCGCAGCTCCGCGGGACCGTGCGGCGCGAGCTCGAACGTCTGTCCGTCGGCAGCGAGCTCGATGAGCTCGCAGCGGGTGCGGTTCCCCTGGATGAAATCGTGCGACGGGGTCCGGCGCACGAACCGGTCGCTGTCTTCGATGCGGGCGAGGACCGTCAACCCGTTCCACACGGGCACGATCCGCGGGTCGAACTGCAGTTGCTCGAAGAGCGGGGACGTCGACGGGAAGGCGATGTAGTCGCTGTCGAGCGTCGTGCGGACGACGTGTGGCACGTCCGGCTCGCGGCCCTCGAACACGCGCCGCTGCGCGTCGTACACCGCCCGCGACCGCACGGCCATGAACACCGGATCGAGCACGTTCAGGTAGCGCCCCTGCGGCGCCCAGAAGCAGTAGAGCTCCGCGGGCCCCCAGTGCGCGGCGACCTTCGCGCCGCGGGGCACGGCCTTGCCGAACGACGCGTAATCCGCTTCCCAGCCCGAGTCGACCAGCAGCTCGCGTGCGATCTTCACCGACGCCGGCAACGAGAGCAGTGCCGTCGCGAGCAGGCCGAGGGCGATGCGCTCGCGCTGCGGTTGCGGCTCGCCTTCGAGCTTCGCCAGCAGCAGCAGGGTGACCAGCGGCACGAAGTAGACGGCCATGCGCTGCAGCAGCAGCGTCAGCACGGCGAAGACCGCGGCCGCCACGGCGAGGAAGAGCAGGCGGCGGCGATCGGCCGTGCGTCCGCGCGAGCAGAACCAGAGCAGCGCGACGCCCGCCCACCAGCCGAGGTTCAGGAGCAGCAGGAAGCGCAGCGGCGCGGCCTCGATCTCCGTGCCCACGTCGAGCCGCGACTTCTCCACGAAGAACAGCACGTTCTGGATCCACCAGATCCGCAGGTTCGACGGAAACCCGGGATGCGCGAGCAGACCCGCCGCGGCGCCGACCGTCGCCGCCAGCGGCAGCTTCCAGTCGCGCTCGCGGATCGTGAAAACGAGCCACAGCACGGGCAGGCCGACGATCACGTGAAAGGCCGTGTAGCTCAGCGCGAACGCCGCCGCCAGGACCGCCACCCAGCGCACGCGCCGTGACGCCGCCGCGTGGATGAACGCCAGCAACAGGAGCAGCGCGAGCAGCTCTGGACGGAGGCGGATCAGGCGGAACGTCAGCATCGGTGCGGCGACGTACAGCCACACCGGCACGGCGACGCTCCACCAGCCGAGGGCGCGCGCGGCGAAGAACGTCATCGCCGCGGCGAACGCCGCGTTCAGCAGCGCCAGCGCCAGACGCCCGCCCGTCGCCGCGTCGGTCACGGTGACGAACGGCACGAGGAGATAGTGGAACAGCAGCTCCTTGTCGCCGTACGTCTCGCCCAGGACGCTGAATCGCGCCCACGGCAGCGCGTCGAGATAGCCGTGCGCGGCGTACTCCCGCGCCACCGCCAGGTGAAAGTACGAGTCGGCGTCGGGAATCACCGGCGCGGCGAGAAAGAGAAAGGCAAAGACGAAGAAGCCGGCGGCGAACACCGCTCCCGCGGCGAGCAATCTCACGAACACATTATGGAGTGCGGAGGCAACCGCCGAGGCGACCGACTAGGAAAGCGGGGTTAGTACCGGGACGCGTTATCATGCGGCGGTGATTCGTAGTTGGGCGGATGCCGAAGCCGAGAAGCTGTTCAAACGGCAGCGATCCCGCAAGTTGCCGCCTGACCTGCAGCGAATCGCGTTGCGGAAATTGCTCCTGGTCGACGCGGCTACGAGTCTGGAAGATCTGCGGGTTCCTCCGGCCAATCGCCTGGAGAAATTGAAAGGCGATCGTGAAGGCCAGTGGAGCATTCGGATCAACGACCAGTGGCGGATTTGTTTCACGTGGCATGCTGGCAATGCGGATGACGTTGAGATCGTGGACTATCACTGAGGGAAAGCATGGCTCGTCTTCTCGACCCGATTCATCCCGGCGAAATCCTCGCGGAGGAGTTTCTCGAGCCCCTCGGGCTGACGCAGTACCGGCTCGCGAAAGACACCAGCGTCCCGGCGCGCCGCATCAACGAGATCGTGAAAGGGCAGCGGTCGATCAGTGCCGACACCGCACTGCGGCTCGCGAGGTACTTCGGGACTTCCGAGCTGTTCTGGCTGAACCTGCAGGCAAGGTACGACCTGGAGGTTGAGAAGGATCGGCTGGGGAATCGTCTGGACGCCGAGATTCGTCCGCGGCCGAAGGCCTTGCGCTCGGCCCTCGTGCGAAAAGCGAAGTGAGGCGCTCCTAGGACAGCCGCGCGGCGATCGCGTGGGCGGAGTGGCGCCAGGTCAGCGTCGTCCGGACGCGCGCTGCGGCGCGCAGGCCGCGCTCGCGTGCTTCCTCCTGGTGCGAGAACACGTGGCGCAGGAGGGACGCGAGGTGCTCGGCGTCCGGGTCCGCCCAGCGGAAGCCGGTGTAGTACGGGCAGCCGCTCGACGCGGGGACCAGCTCGCGCACGCGCAGCGGGTAGGTGTCCGCGGGATCGAGGAACGCCGTGTGGCCGCCCCAGTTGGTGGCGATCGCGGGGAGGCCGCAGGCCATCGCTTCGAGGAGGGGCAGGCCCCAGCCTTCGCCGCGGCTCGTGCTGACGAAGCAGTCCGCCGAGCGGTACAGCGACGCGAGCTGCTCGTGCGGCACCTGGCGGTTGTAGATGAAGTAAATCCGGCCGCCGCGCTCGTCGAGGCCGAGGGCGCGGATGGCGTTGGGGACGTGAATGCCGGGGTCGCGATGGTTCACCTTGCACACCAGCAGCACCGGCTCGTCGCAGCGGAACGTCCGGTTGAAGGTCCGCAGCAGCAGCTCCGGATTCTTCCGCTCGCCCCATTCAAAGCTCGTGAGGAACACGTACTCCCCGCCCGGATTCGGCATGCCCGGGACCTCGGGGTGGAAGTGCGCAGGATCGACGCCGAGGGGGATGACGTGCACGGGGCGGGTGACGCCGCAAGCGAGGAGACCCGCGCGGTTGAACTCCGTCGGCGTCCAGATCTGGTCCATGGCGTTGGCGCGACGGACCCACTCGGCGGGAAAGCCGTCCACCTCGATCATCGTGAAGCCGATGCCCTGGCGCGGGAAGCGGTCGCCGGGCGCGTAGGTCACGGTGGGGCGCGAGGCGGCACGGGACGTTTCGACATCGACGAGCGTCACGGGTACGCCCTCCGCCTCGAGCTCGCGGGCGATCGCGCGGGCGCTGATGGCGTAGCCGTTCGCGACGCCCAGTGGCGAGCGCCACGTCAGCAATCAACGGCCTCCGTCGCTCGCGACGCGGGCCCACAGCTCGTCGAGCACGGACGCGACGTCGGCCGCGCGCAGCTCGGACAGCGGCTCCATGCGGTCCGCCTCGCGCATCCAGCCCGCGCGTCCGGTCAGCGCCGCCGCGAAGCTCGCCACGTGCTCCTCGGGGATGAGGGCGAGCGCGTCGCGCAGGCGCTCGTGCAACCGGGCCAGCGCGCGTCCGCGCTCCTCCGCGAGCGTGCGCCAGTAGACGGCGTCCTCGCCGTTCACCAGCGCCGCCCTACGAATCCGCGCAGCGCCTGGATGGCGCGCCACGGCTTCGAGCGCTCGACGGCGTTCTTGAACGCGCGGAGCCGGTCGCGCTCCGCCTCGGCGAGGGCCAGCAGCGCGCGGAGCTGGCGGTCGAGGGCTCCGACGCGGGCAGCCTCGACGCGCAGCAGCTCGCATTCGGCCCGGAGCTGTTCGCATTCCACCCGCAGCCGCGCCGCCTCGGCCGCGTAGTCCGTCACCGCGGGACCTCGGCGGCGGTGCGGCGCTGCGCGGCCTGGAGCTCGGCGAGGTCGCACTCGACCATCTCCCGCACGAGGTCTTCGAAGGCGATCGTCGGCGACCAGTTGAGGATGCGCCGGGCCTTGGAGGCGTCGCCGAGGAGGGACATGGTCTCGGTCGGGCGCATCAGACGCTCGTCGACCACGACCCAGTCGCGGTAGTCGAGGTCGGCCGCGGCGAAAGCGACTTCGCACAGGTCGCGCACCGAGTGCGGGCGGCCGGTGGCGATCACGAAGTCCTCCGGCTCGTCCTGCTGGAGCATGAGGTACATGGCCCGGACGTAGTCGCGCGCGTGGCCCCAGTCGCGGACGGCGTCGAGGTTGCCGAGGCGGACTTCGTTGGCCAGGCCGAGCTTGATCTGCGCGACGCTCGTGCTGACCTTGCGCGTGACGAACTCGTGGCCGCGGCGCGGGCTCTCGTGGTTGAAGAGGATCCCGCTGCACGCGAACATGCGGTACGACTCGCGGTAGTTGAGGGTGAGGTAGTGGCCGGCGACCTTGCTGATGCCGTACGGGCTGCGCGGGTTGAACGGCGTGAGCTCGTGCTGCGGCGACTCCCGCACGCGCCCGAACATCTCGCTCGACCCGGCGAAGTAGAACTTGCAGCGCGGCTGGAGCTGGTGCAGCGCGGCCAGGACGAAGTGCGCGCCGTTCACGTTCATGTCCATCGTCGAGAAGCCGTCGGCGAAGCTCTCCGCGACGAAGCTCTGCGCGGCGAGGTGGTAGCACTCGTCGAACTCGTGCCGGCTGATGACGTGGAAGATGCTCGGGTAGCTCTCCAGGCTGGCGGGATGGAGCTCGATGCGGTCGAGGATGTGCGCGATGCGGCGGAAGCGATGCTGCGGGACCTCCAGGGCGACGCGCCGGACGATGCCGTGGACCTCGTATCCCTGATCGAGGAGAAGCTCGGCGAGGTAGCTGCCGTCCTGGCCGGTGATGCCGGTGATCAAGGCGCGCTTTGGCACGTGCGCAGGATAACAGTCCTCGGAGTTCCTCGGGTTCCTCGGGTTCCTCGGAGTTCCTCGGGGTGGTTCGGAGCTCCTCGGAGAATGGGGGGCGGGGGGCTCCCTCCGAGGAACTCCGAGGAACTCCGAGGAACCCGAGGAACCGCCTGTCGTCCCGGACATACACCCCCTGTCTCCTTTGCCATACGCTCGCGTGTGACCGGAAACTCACAAGTCGCGGTTCCGGAAGCAGTTAGCATTTCGGCGCCGGTGGCATTGGGCTCGCCTTGGCTGGGTGGCCATGATCCGAAAACTCCTTCTGTTGCTGCTTGTGGCGTTGCCGCTCTCCGCGGAGGACCCGCCGTTCTTCATCGAACGGATCGAGGTGCGCAACCACCATCGCGTCTCGCCGGACGTCGTCGTCGCCGAATCGCTGCTGCACGAGGGGCGGGCGTACTCGGAGCCGGAGCTGCGGGACGCGGCGCGGCGGTTGAGCCGCCTGCCGTTCCTCCTCTCCGTCGACTTCTCGCTGGAGAAGGGGACGGAGCGCGGGCGGTACGTGCTGGTCCTGGCGATCAACGAGACCAAGCCGTTCTTCTACGCCCTCGATCTCGTCCCGTACCTGGAGGACGACGAAGGGAACGTCGACGTCGACTACCGCGACCGGCCGGCCAGCAGCGGGGGGGACAGCTTCGGCTTCGGCTTCCGCTGGTTCGTGGGGCGGCGTGGCGTGGTCCATCTGGGCGCGCAGGCCACGCGGGAGGACCGCGCGTTCACGCGCGAGTACGCCGCGGTCTCGGCGGGCTACACGCAGTACGACCTGTTCGGCACGCGGGCGTTCGCGACGCTGAACCTCAAGCAGCCGATCGAGGGACTGGGCGCGGGCCTGCTCTCGCCGCAGGTCGTCATCGGCATGCCGCTGACGACGAAGCAGACCCTGACGCTCGCGTACGACGAGACGCGGTTCGCGCCCGAGGGGGAGGACGATTCGTTCCCGTGCGACTGCGAGGACGGGGTCGGCCAGCGGATCGTGAGCGCGCGCTGGTCGTACAACACGACGAACGAGCCGTTCGTGCCGACCCAGGGCACGGTGCTGAACGTCACGCCGAACTATCTGTTCGCGGACGGCGTGGACAACCGCGTCGTCAACAACCGCATCGTGGAGTCGGGTCCGTTCCACGCGCGGGCGTACGGGCTGGAAGTGGGCGCGACGCGCTATCACGAGCTGAGCGAGCGGAACTCGATCTGGGGCGACCTGCGCGGCGAGTGGGCGCGGATCGACCGCGAGTCGGCGGTGTCGGAGCGGTCGTACGCGAATACCGCGACGTCGGCGAGCGTCGGCCTCGGCTACGTGTTCAGCCTGTGGACGCGGGAGGAGCGCGCCGGCGGCGACAACCGGTTCGAGGTCACGGCGCGGTACACGAACAAGTCGAACCGCGAGTCGGACGCGTTCCACGGATATGACGATGACGACGCCGCGCAGGTGGCGTGGTCCTGGATCCGGCGCAGCTCCTTCGGGACGCTGCGGCTGGGCGTGGGGTACGCGTGGTGAGGCGGGCCGGTCTCGCGATCGCTCTGCTCGCCGTGACGCTGTGCGTGCGCGCGCAGCAGCGGCCCGCGTTCACGCGCAGCGCGGGCGTGGTGGCCGCGGCGCTGCCGTCGGAGGTGCTGCAGCAGGCCAGCGTGAAGAAGCAGCTCGGCAGCGGGCTGACGACGACGTTCCTGGTGGCCGCGCGGCAGCGCGACCGGGGGACCATCACCGGCGCGCGGCTGGAGGTCCGCTACGATCTCTGGGATGAGGTATGGCTGGTGAAGCGCGTGGAGTTCGACGGGAAGACCGAGCGCCAGCGCTTCGCCTCGGCGGAAGCGCTGGAGAAGTGGTGGCGCACCCCGGTGCGCCTGTTCGCGTCGGATGCGGACCGCGTGCTGCTGCAGGTGGAGCTGAGCGTGCTGCCGTTCTCGGCGGCGGAGGAGGACGACGCGCGCGCGTGGATCACGAAGGCGGGCGGCGTGGGGACGGCGGGCGGCGGAGGGCTGGTGGACGCGCTGATCGGCACGACCATCAGCGCGAAGCCGATCACGTCGTACCGCTGGAACGTCGACCTGGCGCTGCGATGACGCGCACCCGCTCGCTCGCCCTGCTCGTCGCCGCGGTGGCCGCGGCGGCGGCGCTGTTCTGGACGCTGCTGCACCAGATCTCCAGCGTGTGGCTGGACGTGGCGCTGCGGCCGGAGGTGCGGCAGGCGCTGGAGCACTCGATGGAGGACCAGAAGACGCTGCGGCAGCTCGATCCCGCGCGGCGCGAGGCGTACCGCCGGCAGTTCGACCACACGCGCACGCTGCTGAACCGCATCGAGGTGCTGCGCATGAACCGCGAGAACATGCTGCACCGCTTCGAGCTGGCGCTGGTGGCGATGTTCGCGGTGGCTGCGCTGCTGACGGCGGTGACGCTGTGGATGCGCTACCGGCGCGCGCAGGAGCGCGAGCGGGCGGAGTATCTGGACCGGGTGACGTCGCTGCAGGAGACGGCGCGGCGTCACGCGCACGAGATCAAGGGGCCGCTCACCGCCGCGCGTCTGGAGTTGGAGCGCTTGGCGGACCTGGCGCGGCACGGCGCGGACGACGAGGAGCTGGCGCGCGCGCAGGAGAGCGTGGGCGAGGAGCTGGCCCGCCTGACGCGCTTCACGAAGGAGTTCTCGTCGTTCGGCGGTCTGGGCCAGCCGATCCTGCGGCGGGAGTCGCTGGGGCAGATCGTCGAGGAGTTCTGCTCGACGTTCGCGAATGCCTGGCCGCCGGTGGCGCTGCACGACGGCGGCGGGGACGCGGTGGTGTGCGTGGACCGGGACATGCTGCGCCAGGTGCTGGTGAATCTCTGCTCGAACAGCGCGCGGGCGGGGGCGGGGAGCGTGGTCTTCGGAATCGTGAAGAGCGGCGCGCGGGTGCTGCTGGATGTGCGGGACGACGGCGAGGGGATCGCGCCGTCGCTTCGGGCGCGGGTGTTCGACCCCTATGTGACCACGCGCAAGGTGGGCGAGGGCATGGGCCTCGGTCTCTCGATCTCGCGCAAGCTGATGCTGGACCACGGAGGAGACCTGGTGCTGCTGGAGACGTCGGAGAAGGGGACGGTGTTCCGTCTGGCGTTCGGGGAGGGTGTGTGCAACTGATCCTCATCGTCGAAGACGACGAAAAGATCGCCGCGAACATGACCTTGCGCCTGCGCGAGGAGGGGTACGGCGTGGCCGGCTTCCGCACGGCGGAGGACGCGCTCGCGTACCTCCGCGACGCCACGCGCGTGCAGCCGGACATGGCCCTCGTCGACGTGCGTCTCCCGGGCATGAGCGGCATCGACCTCGTGCGCGTTCTGGGCGACGCCATGCCGGCGACGATCGTCATTTCCGGCGAGGCCTCCATGAACGAGACCGTCGAGGCCATCCGCCTCGGCGTCCACGACTTCATCGACAAGCCCTTCAGCCGCGAGCGGCTGATCAAGTCGGTGCGGAACTGTCTGGAGACCGCGGCCCTGCGGCGGCAGGTGGGCGAGCTGCGGTCGCGCGATCAGCAGATCGTCGGCGCGTCCGAGGCGGTGGTGGCGCTGCGGGCGGCGATCGAGAAGGTGGCGCCGACGGAGGCGCGCGTGCTGATCCGCGGCGAGAGCGGGACGGGGAAGGAGCTGGTGGCGAACGGCATCCATCGCGCGAGCCGGCGCGCGTCGCGCCCGTTCATCAAGTTGAACTGCGCGGCCATCCCCATGCACCTGATCGAGGACGAGCTGTTCGGCCACGCGCGCGGCGCGTTCACGGACGCGAAGACGGCCAAGCGCGGGCTGTTCGAGGAGGCCGACGGCGGCACGCTGTTCCTCGACGAGATCGGGGACATGGAGGCCGCGCTGCAGTCGCGGCTCCTGCGGGTGCTGGAAGACGGGCGCGTGCGGCGCATCGGCGAGACCGCCGACCGGGCGGTGAACGTGCGTGTGCTCGCGGCCACGCATCGCGACCTGGAGGTGCTCGCGCGCGAGGGGCGGTTCCGCGAGGACCTCTTCTTCCGCCTGGCCACGGTGCCGGTGGACGTCCCGCCGCTGCGCGAGCGGGCCGAGGATGTGCCGCTGCTGTTCGCGACGTTCCTGCAGCAGTTCTGCGCGCGCAACCAGCGCATCCAGCTCTCCGTCGACCACGACGTCTACGCGGCGCTGTCCGCGTACGACTGGCCGGGGAACGTGCGCGAGCTGCGCAACGTCGCCGAGCGCCTGTCGGTGTTCGGCACGGATCCGATCACCGTCGACCAGCTCCCGTCGTCGCTGCTCAGCCGGCGCGGGCACGCGGAGAGCGGCATCGTGCGCATCGGCGAGACCGCGCCGGTGATGCCGCTGCGCGCGTTCAAGGCGCAGTGCGAGAAGGAGTACATCGAGTCGGTGCTGCGCCGGACGAACTGGAACGTGACCCGCGCCGCCGAGCTGCTCGACCTCCAGCGGACGCATCTGCACGAGAAGATCGCGGCGCTCGGAATCGCCCGTCCGGAGGCCTGACGCCGCGCTCGCCGGCTCGGTACGGTAGCGTACGGAAGTGTCCTGTTTTTTATACGTTACGCCCGGAATTGTGGACGCTTTTTACTGTTATTAGTACGTCCATGGCCCCTACAATCCTACTGGTCGAGGACGACTCCAATCTCGCTGTAATGCTGTCCGCGCACCTGACGCGGGCTGGTTACGTAGTGCAGGCGGCCTCGACTCTCGAGGCAGCGCGGGCGCTGGCAGCTCAGCCATGGGACCTGGCGATCCTCGATCGCCACCTGCCCGACGGCGACGGCGTCGACCTCTGCCGCGAGCTGCGCGCCGCGGCGCCGTACGCGTACCTGATCATGCTCACCGGCGCGTCGAGCGAGGAAGAGAAGCTCGAGGGCTTCGCGTGCGGCGCGGACGACTACATCACCAAGCCCGCGCCCGTCTCCGAGCTCGTGGCCCGCGTCCGCGCGGGGCTGCGGATCGTGGCGCTGCAGAAGCAGCTCCTCGAGCTGTCGCGCCGGGACTCGCTGACCTCGCTGCACAACCGCCGCTCGTTCGACGAGCGTTTCGAAGACGCGTTCGAGCAGGCCCGGCGCTACCACCGGCCTCTGGCGCTGGCGGTCATCGACATCGACCACTTCAAGCGCATCAACGACCGCTCCGGCCACGACCACGGCGACTCGGTCCTGCGCGCCGTGGCCCAGCGCATCGCCGCAGGTACCCGGCAGAGCGACTTCGCCGCCCGCCTCGGCGGCGAGGAGTTCGCGATCGTCCTCCCGGAGACGGCGCTCTTCGAGGCCCTGCAGTTCGGCGAGAAGCTCCGCGCCTCGATCGCCGCGGAGCCGGTCGTGGACGAGAACGTCACCGTCTCCATCGGCATCGCCAGCGTTCCCCACTCGCACGTGACCAACCCCTCGGAGCTCTTCCGCGCCGCGGACCAGGCCCTGTACCGGGCCAAGGAGAACGGCCGCAACCGCGTGGAGATCGAACGCCGCCGGGTGTGCCGCGAAGCCCCCCGGGCCGCCACCGCGAGCGCGTAGCTGGGAGTGCGGAGCGCCGGCTTCCCAGCCGGCCGCTACGCCGGCTTCCAGCCGGCATGGTTCCTCGCGAGCGCGTGCCGGCTGAAAGCCGGCGTAGCGGCCGGCTGGAAGCCGGC
>DASUSN010000083.1:0-96078 GCA_036375075.1 Thermoanaerobaculia bacterium
GGGCGGGGCGGCAGGCATGATCTTCGTGCCCCGCCCGCCCAGGTCCCTCGCTCGACGCTCGGGATGACAGCCGCGGTTTTCCCTTCATCCTTCATCCTTCCAGCCTTCATCCTTACCCCATGCCTGAGAAAGACCTGTTCACGCTGCGCACGCCCCACCTCACCGTGGAAGGCCGCTCCCGCGCCGGTCATGAGACCTGGTTCCGCATCCGCGACCTCGGCGTCGCGCTCGACATCGGGCGCTGTCCCGACGCCGTCGTGCCGATGGATCACGTCTTCATCACCCACGCCCATCTCGACCACTCCGCGGGCGTGGCCTTCTACTCCGCGCAGCGGAAGCTGCAGCAGCTCGGGCCGGGGACGATCTACGTTCCGGCGGAGTCGCGGGAGGGGTTCGAGGAGCTGCTGGCCGTTCAGCGAAAGCTGACGGGGTCCACCCTGCCCCTGGACGTCGTCGGACTGGCGATCGGGGAGGAAGTGCGGTTCGGGCGCAACCATCTCGTGCGGGCGCACGAGGCCACGCACCGGGTGGCGGCGCGCGCGTACGAGCTCGTGGACGTCCGCCATCACCTGCGCGAGGAGTTTCTCGGCAAGACCAGCGAGGAGATCGGGCGGCTGCGGCGGGAGGGCGTGCCGGTCGACGAGCCGTACTCGCGGTCGCTCCTCTTCTACACGGGCGACACGGACCGCGGCATCCTCGAGAAATGCGATGCGATGTTCCGGTCCGAGGTGCTGATGATCGAGTGCTCGTTCGTCATGAACGGGCACCAGGAGCGCGCCGCGCTGTACCGGCACATCCACATCGACGACATCGCCGACTTCGCCGGCCGGTTCGAGAACGAGGCCATCGTCCTGACGCACTTTTCGCGGCGCTACTCGCGGGACGAGATCCGCGACCACGTCCGGCGAAGATTGCCCGCTTCGTTGCACGAGCGTATCCGTCTGGCACTTCCCGAGCCGTGGCAACGGCTGGCGTAGCACCGGGTTTGCACTATCCTTCGCGCCGATGACTCTCCAGCGAACGCGCGTGGGCGCGATCCTCGCCGTACTCCTCCTCCTGCTCCTCGACCCGACGGTCGACGCGCAATCGAAAAAGAAGAAGAAAAAGACGCCGCCGCGGAAGAAAGCCGCCGTGACGAAGAAGGCGGCGCCGCCCCCCGCCCCGGCGGCGCCGGTCGGGCGCACGTTCGAGGAGCGCCTCAACTCCCTCGTCAACGGCTCGGTCGCGCGGAGCGCCGACACGAGCATCCAGATCGTGGAGCTCGAGAGCGGCCGGGTGGTCGCCGAGCGCAACCCGCACATGGCCATCGCGCCCGCGTCGAACATGAAGCTCTTCACGACCGCCGCGGCGATCGACCTCCTCAAGCCGGGCTTCGAAGTCACGACCGGCGTGTACGTGCGGGGGCAGATCGACGCGAGCGGGACGCTCAACGGCGACGTGCGCTTCGTCGGACGAGGCGATCCGACCATCGGCGGACGCTTCCATGACGGCAACGCCACGGCCGTGCTGCAGGACTGGGCCGCGGAGCTCAAGCGCGCCGGCATCAAGACCGTGGCCGGCAACCTCGTCTTCGAGCACGGCTACTTCGACTCCGAGTACATCCATTCCACCTGGCCGGTCGACCAGCTCACGGCCTGGTACGAGGCGCCGATCGCGGCGTTCTCGATGCAGGAAGGCTGCATCGCCGTGCGCGTGCTGCCGAGCCGCGCGGGCGGCCAGTGCGTGGTCCAGCTCGACCCGCCGACGACGTACGTCTCCGTCCGCAACACCTGCCGCACGGGGCGCGGACTGCCGTTCATCACCCGGCACAACGGGAGCAACGAGATCATCGTCCGGGGCGGCGTCCCCGCGCGGTCGGGGACGACCGAGGTGTTCATCACCGTCGAGAACCCGGTGCACTACTTCGCGGCGGTGACGAACGAGACCCTCCAGCGCAACGGCATCCGCATCCAGGGGCAGATCGTCCTCACCCCGCGCGACGGGCGCACGGACTGGCGGCTGGTCACCAAGCACACCACGCCGCTGAACATCCTCGTGTACGTCATCAACAAGAAGAGCCAGAACCACTACGCCGAGCAGGTCCTGAAGATGATCGGCGCCGAGATGCGCAAGGACGGCTCGTGGGCGGGCGGCAACGCGGAAGTGAAGGAGTGGCTGACCACGAAGATCGGCGTGCCGGCCAACGAGTTCCATCCCGTCGACGGCTCGGGCATGTCGCGCAACAACCGCGCGTCGGCGAACGCCTTCATCTCCCTGCTGCGGTACATGTGGAAGAGCCCGTGGCGCGAGGAGTTCGTCAGCTCCATGCCTTACACCGGCGACCCCGACTCGAAGTTCGGCAACCGCCTCAAGCGCCCGCCCTTCGCCCGGCAGGTGTACGCCAAGACCGGCTACATCTCCGGCGTGATCGGCTTGTCGGGATACGTCCACGCCCAGAGCGGCAAGGTGTACGCCTTCTCGTTCCTGTTCAACCGCTACCGGGTCGGCGTGTTCGGCGTGTACAACCTGCAGGACGAGATGCTGAAGGAGATCATCCGGTCGGGCTGAGAACGAACGATGAACGCTGAACGATGGACATGGGCGCCTGACCCTGTTCATCGTTCATCGTTCATCGTTAGATTTTGTACTGCTGTGACGCCGGCGTGAACTGCAGCGTGTACACCCCGCTGGCCTTGCGGACGGTCGCCACTGCCTGGAAGCCGGGGAACTTGAGCACGTTGCCGATGATCTCGCCCTGGTCCTTCTTCACGAAGAGGCGCACCGCGTCGTCCACGGTGTCGGCGTCGAAGGTGTGAAAGGCGACCGAGTCGGGTGCGGTCTCGCCGACGGGGCGGCCGTCAGTGTCCGTGAGGTGCCGTTCTTCCACCGTAAACCGCATCGTCACGCGCGCATCTCCCCGGGATGCGTGCGTGCAATTCCGGTGCATGGCCTGCCGTTCTATACTCAAATGCGGAGGCGGATATGAGCGACGAACGTGTACTTCGAGACATCCCCGTGATCGGCCGTGTGGAGCTCCTCGAGGCGGAGAGGCCCGAGCCACGCAGCTCCGCCGATCGTTTCGCGGACGAGATCCCCCTCGGCCTCACCTTCGACGACGTCCTGCTCAAGCCGGCGAAATCCGACCTCCATCCGAATTTCGTCGACGTCTCCACGCGCCTCACGCGCGAGATCTCGCTCAACATCCCCATCCTCTCCGCGGCCATGGATACGGTCACCGAGGCCCGCCTGGCCATCGCCATGGCCCAGCACGGCGGTCTGGGCGTCATCCACAAGAACATGCCCATCGACCGGCAGGCCGAGGAAGTGGATCGCGTGAAGCGGTCCGAGGCGGGGATGATCGTGGACCCCGTCACCATGCGCCCGTGGCAGTCGATCTCCGAGGCGCTGCAGGTCATGGAGAAGTACAAGATCTCCGGCGTGCCGGTGACCGACGCCAACGGCAAGCTCGTCGGCATCCTCACCAACCGCGACCTCCGCTTTGAGACCCGCTTCGACCTGCCCATCGCCGAGCGGATGACCAAGGACAACCTGGTGACGGTCCCGGTCGGCACGACGCTCGAGCAGGCCCGCGAAGTCCTGCACCACCATCGCATCGAGAAGCTGCTGGTCGTCGACCAGAACGGCGACCTCAAGGGACTGATCACCGTCAAGGACATCCAGAAGGCCCGCCGCTACCCCCAGGCCGCCAAGGATCCCCTCGGCCGTCTGCGCGTGGCCGCCGCGGTCGGCGCGGGGAAGGACGGCATCGAGCGGGCGCGCGCGCTCATCGACGCGAAGGTGGACGTGATCGTCCTCGACTCGTCGCACGCGCATTCGGCCGGGGTCATCGACACGATCAAGCAGTTCAAGAAGCTCTTCCCGTCGACGCCCCTGATCGCCGGCAACGTCGCCACCTATGAAGGCGCGATGGAGCTCTGCGACCTCGGCGTCGACGCGCTGAAGGTCGGGATCGGGCCGGGCTCGATCTGCACGACGCGCGTCGTCGCGGGCGCGGGCATGCCGCAGCTCACGGCGGTGATCGACTGCGTGCGCGCGGCCGAGCGCTTCGACGTGCCGGTCATCAGCGACGGCGGGATCAAGTTCTCCGGCGACGTCACCAAGGCGCTGGCGGCGGGCGCGAGCACGGTCATGATCGGCTCGCTGTTCGCCGGCACCGACGAGGCGCCGGGCGAGACGATCCTCTACCAGGGCCGCACCTTCAAGGCGTATCGCGGCATGGGCTCGATCGGCGCGATGCAGGCGGGCTCGAAGGACCGCTACTTCCAGGAGAACACGGACGACGTCGGCAAGCTCGTGCCGGAGGGCATCGAGGGGAAGGTGCCGTACAAGGGCTCGATCGGGGCGATGATCCCGCAGCTCGTGGGCGGCCTCCGCTCGGGCATGGGTCTGGCGGGTGCGAAGGACATCGAGGAACTGCGCACGAAGACGCAGTTCGTGCGCATCACGGCCGCGGGACTCCGCGAGTCGCACGCCCACGACGTGGTGATCACCAAGGAAGCGCCGAACTACCGGATCGAAGAGTCGTCGTAGGTCATTGCGGGATGCGGTAGTGCATCCCGCGGATGAACCTCCACTTTCCGGACGGCTCCCGCCGCCAGACCTGCAGGTCCTTCATCTGCCGCTTGGTCACCGCGCCCTCACGGGTCACGGTGGTGTTCCACACGATCCGCGCCACGGCCAGGTCGCCGGAGACGAGGATCTCTTCGATGTCGGGCCGCGTCGTGACCTCGCCCGGAGCGCGCGAGCGCATCTCCGCGTACTCCTTGCGGAGCGTTTCGTAGTCCTGATCGGGGATGCCGGGGAAGCTGAGGAGGATGTCCGGCGCGAACAGAGCCATGATCGGCTCCGGATCGCGTGCGATGACGGCCTCGGTGTAGGTGAGGATGTTCTTCCGGATCGCTTCAACGTCGGTGATCGTGTCCGCGAGCGCGCTCGAGGCGACGAGCAGGAAGGCGAGTGCGAGTCGTTTCATCCGCGAACCATAGCGGCCGCGCTCCACCCGAGGCGCCGACTTCGTCACGAGCGGTCTTCCCGCGGTCGCGAGCGGTACCTCTGCACGCGGGTCTCCGGGGTAGCATCGCGGTCATGAAGATCGTGGTGTTCTATGAGCTCGCCGAAGACGGATTTGCGCGGATCCCCGCCAACTACGACGGACACGTGGCGCGCCTGAACGAGTTCCATGCGCGCGGCGTCCTGCTCATGGCGGGGCCGCTCGGCAATCCGCCCGAGGGCGCGCTGTCCGTGTTCACCGAGCGCGCGGCTGCCGAGGAGTTCGTGGCCGGGGATCCGTTCGTCGTGAACGGGGTCGTCGGCAAATGGCGGCTGGTGGAATGGAACGAGTCGCTGGAGTAGGGGCACTCCAAACGGGCCCTGCGCCTCCGTGCTATGCTGCGCCCGCCAAATATTATTTTGAGGTGGCAGCGTGCTCCGAATCGTCTTTGCCGTGCTCTTTGCCGTCTCGCTTGCGGCGCAGCCGCAGCGCATCGTCCTCGATCCGCCCGGGCCCACGTCCGCGACGCAGATCGTGGCTGACCTCTACGTCTCCTGCGATCCGCTCAGCCACACGCTCGAGCGGCTCGGGAACGTCATCAAGATCCACGTGACACCCGGCCCGATCGAGAGCCTCTGCGATCCTCCGATCGCCGTCCGCTATCCGGTGGTCCTCGGCACGCTGCCCGTGGGGCAGTACCGCATCGACGTGATGGTGGGCGAGCGGGACTCCGTCGACTCGAAGACCTTCATCGTGCGCAACGCGGCCGAGGGGCCGTTCAACGTCCACCCGTTCGCCATCCCGACGCACCTGGACGGGCTGACGGTGCGTCTCGACGCGGGCGACCTGGTGGTCTCGAAGGTATTCGTCGACGGCGTCCAGGTCGGTCTCACCATCAACGGCGCGTACCACTTCCGGGCTCCGGCGCACGCGCCCGGCCTCGTGGACGTGAGGATCGAGACGAATACCGGCGCGACGCACACACTTGCGGGCGCGCTCTACTACTACGACGCCTCCGTCCCGCCCGACACCTCGGTGTTCGAGCGCATCCTGTTCCCAGTCCTCTTCCACAGCGCGGGTGCGCACGGCTCGCAGTGGGTGAGCGAGGCGGCGATGGCGAACGCCGCACACTGGCCCATCAAGGCGTACAACAGCGTCTCGCCGTTCGAGTGCCCCGACTGCGGCGTCGGCCAGCACTTCCAGCCGGAGTCGTACATCGCCTTCACCGGCGCGGGCTACCCGAAAGGCGTCGCGCTGCTCGTGCCGCGGGCCGAGGCGGAGAACCTGGCGTTCTCGCTGCGCGTGCGCGATACGTCGCGCGAGGCCGAAGGGTACGGGACGCAGATCCCGGTCGTGCGCGAGAAGGACATGTTCCGCAACACGGACCTGACCCTGCTCGACGTCCCGGTCGATCCGCTCTATCGCGTGAAGGTGCGGATCTACGCGTTCGACACGGGCGATCACGATGCCGAGGTGACGGTGCATCGCGATTCCGCGCCGAACACCGTCGCCGCGCGGCACTTCGTCCCCATGCGCCGCGCCCCATGTACGGGCGCGCGATGTCATGGCGCCCCATGGTACGGGGAACTCGATCTCCCTTCCGCCGCAGCCGACGACCGCGTGAACGTCTACATCACCCTCGGCTCCCCGCAATCGCCGGCATGGGCGTTCGCGTCGATCACGAACAACGAGACCCAGCAGGTCACGATCGTGACGGCCGACGGGTCGGGAGGCCGCCCGTGAAGATCGCCATCGCGTTTGCAACGCTGCTGCTGACCGCGACGCTCGCGGGGCAGGGCACGCACGTTTTCCCGTTCGCACCGACGACCGCGACCCCGGTCGAAGTGCACTATCTGTCGAGCTGCACCGCGCGGACGCACGAAGTCGTCCGGGAAGGCCACGAGATCACCATCGTCGCGCACGACCGGCAGTGCCCGAACGTGCTGCCCATTCCGCTGGTCGAGAAGGTGAAGCTGCCCGAGGCGCTGCCCGCCGGCGTGTATGACGTCTCGATCCTTCAGGAATTCCAGCCCTTCTTCCTGACCGGGACGCGCTTCGTCGTGCGCAACGGCGGGCCGAAGCCGTTCGAGCTGCACCCGGCCACGGTGTATCCGCACGGCGGGGATCCGGTCCACGTGAGCGGCATCGCGTGTGAAGAAGCGGATTGCTCCGACGTCACCCTGCGCATCGACGGTCAGCCGGTCACGATCGAGGCCGCGGACGGCGGCACCTTCCGCTTCACCGCTCCGGATCACGAGTCGGGGCTGGTGGACGTGACGGTGCAGAAGCAGGGCTCGGCCGTGACCTCGCCGGGTGCTCTCTACTACCGCCACTCCCATCAAGGCCGCGACCTCAGCGCGGAGGAGCCCATCCTGCTGCCGGTCGTCCACTCCGTCGACGGCGCGTTCGGCTCGCGCTGGGAGTCCGAGGTGACGGTCTCGAATCCGAGACCGTGGGCGGTGGACGCCGATTACACGCTGCACAACATCGGCCCGTGCATCTCGGACTGCGATCCTCCTTTCGAGCCGAAGTCCTTTCAGAAGTTCTCGAATGGCTATCCGCGCGGAACGGTGATGTGGGTGCCGCGGTCCGAGGCGGCGGAGCTCGCGTTGTCGCTGCGGACCCGCGACGTCTCGCGGCAGCAGCAGGGCTGGGGCACGGAGGTCCCGGTCGTCCGCGAGCAGGACTTCATCCACGGCAGGAACATCCGGTTGCTCGACGTGCCGCTCGACCCGCGGTATCGCGTGAAGGTGCGCGTCTACATGATCGAGCCGCTCCTGACGGTGTTGCGCAGCGGAGCCGTGCGCTTCCGCCGCGGCGACGACCTGCTGAGCATCCCGTTCACGTTTACGGCGGCCACGAACGGTCTGCGCATCGAGCCGTTCTACGCCGAGGTCGACCTGCCGCAGGGCGTGATCGGCGAGCGATTGCCGGTGGAGATCGTCCTGCCGCTCGACGCGACCGGCTGGGCGTTCGCGTCGATCACCAACAACGAGACGCAGCAGGTGACGATCGTGGCGCCCAATTAGGGGACAGGGCGCAGGGCGCAGGGCGCAGCAGACACCACAAGTGGATCTGCGCCCCGCGCCCTGTCCCCCGCGCCCTGTTCTAGAATGCGCGGCCCATGGATCCCGCCGCCTCCCGCCGCTTTGCCCACGACCTCGTCGACCTGCTCTTCGATCACGTCGAGCAGATCGAGGCGCGGCCGGTGGTGGAGTGGACGCCGCTCGCGGAGCTGCGCGAGCTGGTGCGCATCGGCGGGGAGTCGTCGTCGCCGCTGGAGCTGGCGCGGCTCGTCGCCCGTTACTCGAACCAGCTCCATCACCCGTCGTACCTCGGCCATCAGGTGTGCCCTCCGCTGTACGACTCCGCGACCGCGGACCTGCTGATCTCGTTCCTCAACAACTCGACCGCGGTGTTCGAGATGAGCCCCATCGGCACGGCGATCGAGAAGGAGGTCGTGCGCTGGCTCGCGGACCTGGCCGGGTATCCCGCGACCGCGGAAGGCACCGCGGTCTCCGGCGGCTCGGCGGCGAACCTGACCGGCCTGATGGCCGCGCGGGCGCGCTGGAATGCCGACGCCGCCTCGGAGGGCAAGCGTCCGGTGGTGGTCGCGTCCGCGGACGCGCATTACTCGATCGCCCGCGCGGCGGCGATCATGGGCATCCCGTCCGTGGACGTGCTGAAGGTGGCGACGGACGACGCGCACCGGATGGACGTCGGCGCGCTGGAAGAAGCGCTGGCCATGGTCGAGGCGCGCGAGGACGCCGCCATTCTGGCCATCGTGGCGACCGCGGGGACGACGGCGACCGGCGCGTTCGATCGGCTGGATGAGATCGCGCTGCTGCGCGACCGCTACCGCACGTGGCTGCACGTCGACGCGGCGCACGGCGCGTCGGTGTTGCTGAGCGCGAAGCTGGCTCCGCTGGTCATCGGCCTGGAGCGTGCGGACTCGTTCTCCTGGGACCCGCACAAGATGATGTGGATGCCGCTGTCGCTGGGGACGATCCTGGTGCGCGACGGGATCTGGCTGCGCCGGGCCTTCGAAGCCGACGCGCCGTATCTGTTCAGCGGCAGCAGCGAGAATCTCGGCGAGATGACGATCCAGTGCTCGAAGCGCGCGGACGCGATCAAGCTGTGGCTGATCCTGCGCGCGCACGGCGTCGGGCCGATGGTCGAGGCGCTGGAGCGCGTGACGGAGCTGACGCGCTACCTGTACGAGCGCGTCGCCGCGTCGGAGGATCTCGAGCCGGTGCACGAGCCGGAGCTGAACATCTTCTGCTTCCGCCGCCGCGGGCTCGACGACGAGGGGCATGCGGAGCTGCGCGAGCGCCTGTTCCGCAGCGGCCGGGCGTGGATCACGTCGACGGTGCTGCGCGGCGAGCGCGTGCTGCGGGTGACGATGATGAACCCGCGCACGACGGAGGCGCACATCGACGCCATGCTCGATGCGCTGCGCGAGGTCTGATGCCGCGCCTGCGCGTCGTGCTGGTCAAGCCGCGGGAAGCGGGCAACGTCGGCGCGGTGGCGCGGGCGATGAAGAACTTCGGCTTCGACGAGCTGTGGATCGTCGGGGAGCATCCGGAGCTGCTGCCGGTGGCGGGGTGGTGGGCGAGCGGCGCGGACGACCTGCTGGCCGCCGCGCATTTCGCCCCGGCCCTCGGCGATGCGATCGGGGACGCGCACGTCACGGTGGCGACGACGTCGATGCGCGGGCGGACGTCGCCGGTGACGTTCTCGCCGAAGACGCTGGCGGAGAAGTTCGCATCGCTCGCGGGCGAGCAGACCCTGGCACTGGTCTTCGGACGTGAGGACAGCGGTCTCACGCGCGAGGAGCTGATGCTCTGTCAGCACACGGCGGCCATCCCCGCGAACGACCGCTTCCCGACCATGAACCTCGCGCAGTCGGCGTGCGTGTTCTGCTACGAGCTGTCGGGCATCGCGCCGCGGGAGATGCCGCGCGAGCTGCCCGACGCCGCCACGATGGAGCGCATCCACCAGCGCGCGCGGGACCTGTTGCTGGAGGTGGGGTTCCTGCACGACAACAACCCCGACCGCATCTACGACGACCTGCGCGCCGTCGTGGCGCGGGCGGAGCTGGATACGCGCGAGGCGACCATCGCGTTGGGGATCCTGCGCCAGCTCGACTGGGCCTTGAAACGGTCAGCGCGCTGAGCGGGTCGAGGACTCGGGGGAGGTCTCGTGGGTCCGGTGCACGCAGTCGGTGATGATCTCGATGAACGTGTCCAGGTCGAACGGCTTGAGGATCGAGTTGCACACCGCGCTGGGCGGGATCTTGTCGACGCCGCGTTTGCCCGCGGCCGTGAACACCACGATGTGCGGGCGGTTCTCGGGATAGCGCTGCGTGATCTGCTCGATGAACTCGTAGCCGTTGAGGCGCGGCATCATCAGGTCGAGCAGGATCAGATCGTACGTGCTGCCGGTCTGCAGCTTCTCCAGCCCGGCCGCGCCGTCCTCCGCGAGCTCCACGTCGAACTTCATCCGCCGCAGCACGGCCTGGAGGAGAACGCGGATGGCCAGATCATCGTCGATGACCAGGATCCTGCGTCCACTGCCGTCGAGTTTCTGTACGGGCATTTCTGTCGTGCTGCTACTGCAACTACGGCACAGGCTGTTCTTTGCGAAAGGCGTACCGGCCTGAGGCATCGTCAGTGTAGGCTCTCGCCGCCACGCTTTCAATGCAGCCTGCACAAGAACTTACAGCGGACGCAACGTTCGATTTCCGGCCCTGGGTGCGCCGCGCCGGCTGGTCGATCGTGCTCGTGGCGGGCCTGGTCTCGGCCGCGATCGCCGGGACGCTGCTCCTGGTGCCGTCATCGCGCTACGGCTGGATCGGCGAGCCGTTCGTCTGGGCGTACATCGGCACGCTGTGGCTCGGCGGCCTGAAGGTGTGGCTCGGCACGCGCCGCCCGGTCGCGGAGCTCGCCGCCGGCACGCTGACCCTCCGGCCGCTGCATCAGTTCCGCACGCGCGTCATCGCCTGGGACGCGATCTCCGGCACGGAACAGATGATCGGCGGCGACCGCATGATCGTCTACTTCGACACGCCGCGGGGGATGCGTTTTGTTGCGCTCAACCTCAATCTGGTGAAGGGAAGGCGCGACTTTCTTGCACAAATCGACGCCCGGCTGCGCGCGATGGGATTCGTCGAAAAGATCGTCGAGCGCTCGCGGTATCTTTCCCGCGCGACATGAGCAAGAGAGAGATCGCCAAGCTGCGCACGGAGCTCGAACGCCACAACCGCCTCTACTACGAAGGCACCCCGGAGATCTCCGACTACGACTTCGACCAGATGCTCCGGCGCCTGCAGGAGCTCGAGGAGAAGCACGGCGACCACGACCCCAACTCGCCCACGCAGCGCGTCGGCGGCGCGGCCATCGAGTCGTTCCCCACGGTCATCCACGAGCCGCCGATGCTGTCGATCGAGAACGCGTACACTCTCGAAGAGCTCACCGAGTGGCACGACCGCGTCCTCCGCGGCCTCGGCCGCGAAACGGTCGAATACGAGGCCGAGCTGAAGATCGACGGCGTCTCGATCTCGCTGCTGTACGAGAACGGCGAGCTCGTTCGCGCCGCCACGCGCGGCGACGGCGTGCGCGGCGACGACGTCACCCCGAACGTCCGCACCGTGCGCGCGCTGCCGCTGAAGATCGATCCGAAGATCGCCCGCCTGGAAGTCCGCGGCGAGATCTACATCTCCAAGCACGACTTCGCGAAGTACAACCAGGAATTGGAAGAAGCAGGCGAGGAGCCGCTCGCCAACCCCCGCAACGCGGCAGCCGGCGCGGTGCGGCAGAAGGACCCGAAGCTGGTCGCGAAGAAGCGGCTCAGCGCCTACCTCTACCATGTCGTCGCCGTCGACGGCCGGCAGGTGGAGTCGCAATGGGGCGCGTACGAGCTGCTCGACCGCCTCGGCCTGCCGACGAACCCGAAGCGCGCGCTCTGCGAGTCGCTCGAGGGCGTGACCGCCTTCATCGAGGAATGGCGCGAGCACCGCCACTCGCTCGACTTCGAGATCGACGGCATCGTCGTGAAGGTCAACCGCCGCGACGAGCAGCAGGAGCTCGGCGCGACGTCGAAGGCGCCGCGCTGGGTGGTCGCGTTCAAGTACCCGCCCGAGGCGGCGCAGACCGTGGTGCGGAACATCAATCTCTACGTGGGGCGGACCGGGACGGTGACGCCCGTGGCGGAGTTCGATCCCGTGCACATCGGCGGGACGAAGGTCGTCAACGCGTCGCTGCACAACTTCGACGAGGTCGCGCGCAAGGACGTGCGCATCGGCGACACGATCGTCGTCGAAAAAGGCGGCGACATCATCCCGAAGGTCGTCGACGTCCTGAAAGACAAGCGGCCCGAGGGGGCGGAGGAAGTCGTGCCGCCGACGCAGTGTCCCGTGTGCGGCGAGCCGGTGCACAAGCTCGAGGACGAGGTCGCGATCCGCTGCATCAACCAGGGCTGCCCGGCCATCGTGCTGCAGTCCATCACCCACTTCGCCTCCCGCAAGGCCATGGACATCGAAGGCCTCGGCTGGCAGACCGTCGAGGCGCTGCTGAAGGCGGGGCTGGTCACGGACACCGCGTCGATCTACGAGCTGACCGTGGAGCAGGTCGCGGAGCTGGAGCGCAAGGGCGAGAAATCGGCGAAGAAGCTGATCGAGAACATCGACCAATCAAAGACCAACGAGCTCTCGCGGCTCATCTTCGCCCTGGGCATCCGCATGGTCGGCGAGCGCGCGGCGAAGATCCTCGCGGAGCGCTTCCGCACCATCGACGCGCTGATGAACGCGACCACCGAAGAGCTGGTGGGCGTGCACGAGATCGGGCCGAAGGTCGCGGAGTCGATCACGTTCTACTTCTCCGTCCCCGCCAACCGCGAGCGCCTCGAGAAGATGCAGCGCCTCGGCGTCAGCCCCACCCACGTGGCCACGGCCACGGGCGACCGGCTCGCGGGAAAAACCGTCGTCGTAACGGGAACGCTTTCGCGTTTTTCGCGTGACGAAATCCACAAAATGATCGAGCGCGAAGGCGGCAAGCCTTCCGGGTCGGTATCCTCCAAAACCAGCTATCTCGTGGCCGGCGAATCCGCCGGCTCCAAGCTCGAAAAGGCGAGATCGCTCGGCGTGGAGGTCCTCAGTGAAGACGAGTTTCTCGCTCTCGTTGGCTTGTAGTGTTCTGGCGTTGTCTCTGACGGCGGCAGCTGGTGAAAGCATTGCCGAGATCGCGCCGCGCGTGCACCTGCTGCGCGGCGAATTCGTCCAGGGACGCCAGCCGGACGGCAACACCGTCCTCTTCATGCGCCCCATGGGCGCCATCGTCGTCGACACCGGCCGCCACGAGGCCCACACCCGCGCGATCCTCGACTTCGCGAAGCCGCGCATGGTGATCAACACCCACTGGCATCTCGACCACATCGGCGGCAACGCCCTCATCCGCCGCGAAGCGCCGGACGTGAAGATCTACGCCAGCCCCGCCCTCGACGACGCGCTGAAAGGCTTCCTGGCGAATTACGCGAAGCAGCTCGAAGAAGCAATCGCGAACACCACCGGCGAGGAGCAGCAGCGCTATCGCACCGAGCTCGCGCTCATCCAGTCCGGCCGCGCGCTCGCGCCCGACGAGGTGATCGCCGCCCCCCGCACGATCGACGGGTTGGAGGTGCACCTGGAAAAGGACGCCGTGACCGCCGGGGATCTGTGGGTGTTCGACAAGAAAACCGGCACGCTCGTGGCGGGCGACCTGGTGACGCTGCCGGTGCCGTTCCTCGACACCGCGAAGCCGCTGGTGTGGAAGGAGGTGCTGGCGCGGTTGTCCAGGGTGAAGTTCGAGCGCCTCGTCCCCGGACACGGCCCGGTGCTGACCCGCTCGCAGTTCGCGCAATACCGCGCGGCGTTCGACGGGCTCCTGGCGTGCGCCGCGTCGTCGCGCACGAACGAGGAGTGCGCGAGCGGGTGGCTGGAGGGGGTGGGGAAGCTCGTCCCCGAGAGCGACCACGCCTTCACCCGCCAGTTGCTGGGGTACTACCTCGGCCTCCTCTCCGATCGCCGCCGCCCCGCCGCCTGACCAGGATTTCACGGCGGTGCGCAACGCGGAGCGCCGGCTTCCAGCCGGCCGCTACGCCGCCTTCCAGGCGGCATGACTCCTCGCGAGAGCGTGCCGGCTGGAAGCCGGCGTAGCGGCCGGCAGAATGCCGGCGCTCCGCACTCCAAATCAGAACCGGAACGGGATCTCCGGCGAGTCTTCCGGGACGCGCCAGTGGTCCGGGTCCTCGTAGTCGTACGCGCGGTCCACGATGTTGATCAAAATCGATGGCCCGTCCGCCACGTTCTGCACGCCGTGCCACACGCGTGGGGGGACGTGGACCATCGCCGGGCGGATCGTGCCGAAGCGCAGCTCGTTGATCGCGCCGTGCGTCGGCGACTCCTCGCGCGCGTCGTACAACACGATGCGCATCCGCCCGTAACTGACGAACAGCCGGTCCGTGGTGCTCGCGTGCGCGTGCCACGCCGAGACCGCGCCGCGATCGAGCACCACCTGGAACACCTGATCGACCTCCCCGCGAGACTCGCTCCACCCGCGGCGGAAGATCTCCGTCAGATACCCGTTCGACTTCGGCACGTTCAACACCTCGCGGACCGTGACCCCGTCGATCAGCCGCAGGTCCGACGGCGTCCACCGCGCGGTGGTGGTCTGGCGGTCTTTCACGGCGCCGGCGATGCGCCATTCCTCACTCATGGTCTCTCTCTCCCTGCTCTTTCCTCTTGGGCAACGGCGGCAGTCCGCGGGTGTGGCGCAACATGTCGATGAAGCCCCCGCGGCGACGGTAGCGGATCGCGTGGAACAGCGTGGCCGGATGGACACCCATCCCGACCGACGCGCGGACCAACGCGTTCCTCACCGCACGTCCGGCGATGCGCGACGGCTGGTCCGCCTCGCGCGACAGGCGCAGCGCGATCGCGGTCATCAGCCGCGCGATCAGCTCCGGATCGTCACGCAGCAGCGTGGCGTAGCGCTGGTTCTCCTCGATCTGCCGGTGCGCGTACGAGTTCTTGCGCTGGCCGGACTGGATGGCCACGACCGTCCCTTTCGCGATGGGAACGAGCTTCCGCCGATGCTTCCAGGCCCGGAAGAGCCAGTCCTGCGACGGGCTGGCGAAGACCTCGCGCGCGCGGCGCCACGGGCCCACCGATTCCGCGACCTCTCGGCGCAGCAGCCAGCTCGAAGCCGGCACGACCGCGCGCGGCTCGTACGTCCCGGACGGACACGCGCCCAGGAGGTGCGGGACGCCGGCGGCGTCGATGGCGAGGGTGAGGGCGAACACGAGGTCCGCCTGCGACTCCTCGAGCGCCGCGAGCGCCGTCGCCAGGTGATCGCGCGTCCAGAGATCGTCGTGATTGAGGAAGGCGAGGTACCGGCCGGTGGCCAGCCGCACCCCTTCGTTGTTCGGCGCGGCCTGATCGCCGCTGTTCCGCGGCAGGTTGACGAACCGCAGGCGCGGGTCGCCGAACGACGCCACGACGTCCGCGGTGTCGTCCGTGCACGCGTCGCCGACGACGATCAGCTCCCAGTCCGCGAGTGTCTGCGCGCGCAGCGACTCGATCGTCAGCCGCAACACGTTGGCGCGGTTGTACGTGGCGGTGACGACGGAGATCAACGCCATGCGTAGACGTCGACGTTCGCCCGCGCGCGCAACTGCGAGGTCCAGCGGTCGATCTCGGCCTGCAGGCGCGACAGCCGCAGCGCCGCGCGCACCTCGTCCCGCACCTCGGTCAGCGGCGGCACGGCCAGGCCCCGCTCGCGGCGCTGCTCGCGCCACGGGCCGCGGTAGTACTCGTCGATCTCTTCGTTCGTCACGAACACCAGCGGCGCGAAGCGCTCCTGGATGTACGCCTCCACCTGCAACTGCCGCTTGACGAGCGCGCGCAGCTCGTCGGCCGTCAGCTCCGCGCGCGCCAGTGCCGCGTTGAACTCCGTCTCGGACGGAAAGCGCCGCTGGATCTCCACCACGCGCGCCTCGATCGTGTCGGCCGGGATGTCCTGCGCGCCGAAGCGCTCCACGTCGCGGTACCGCAGCGCCTGCGCGATCAACGCGTCCAGCACCTCGCGCCGGTAGTCGTCCTCCGAGTCGCCGAGGCGGGGAAAGAAGCGGAGCTCGACCATCTGCGAGATCTCGCTGACCGTCAGGACCTGGCCGTCGATGACCGCGGCGATGCGGTCCACCGTGACCGCGGCCGCGGGAAGGGCGATCAGCAATGCCGCGAGGAATCGGCGCATCCGTACGAGATACTAACCTGCCGCACCCCGGAGTTCCTCGGGTTCCTCGGTTCCTCGGGGTTCCTCGGAGGGGAAGTCCGAGGAGCCCCGAGGAACCCCGAGGAACCCCGAGGAACTCCGAGGAACTCCGAGGAACCGGGCCGGGGAGGGGCCGGAGGAGAATCTTGACACCACCCCCCGGTGTTCCTACCCTCTGCCTAGCACTCTCTCCGCTCGAGTGCTAAGCGAGGGACATGGCTACTCGACCCGACATCGATCTCGATCCGCGCGCCCGGGAGGTTCTGCGCGAGATCGTCCTGCAGCACATCGACTCCGGCGAGCCCATCGGCTCACGGACGCTCTCGAAGTGCGGCAAGTTCCAGCTCTCTCCCGCCAGCCTGCGCAATGTCATGGCCGACCTCGAAGAGCTCGGCTTTCTCGCGCAGCCTCACACCTCCGCTGGCCGCATCCCCACCGACCGCGGCTATCGCTTCTTCATCAACCACCTGATGCAGTCCCGCTCGCTCAGCACCCGCGAGCGGTCCGTCATCGACGAGGAAGTCTCCGTCGCCAGCGAGATCGACGAAGTCCTCCATCACGCCTCGGCCCTGCTGTCGAAGCTCAGCGATCAGGTCGGCCTGGTCTTCATGCCCACCCTGCTCCAGTTCGCCATCCGCTCGATGGACTTCATCTCCGTCGCCGACAACCGCATCATGTGCGTGATCGTCGGCACGAACGGCGTGGTGGTCAACAAGCTCATCGAGACGCGGTTCCTGTTCACCCGCGACGAGCTGGAGAAGATCGGCCGCTACATCTCCATCGAGTTCGGCGGGCAGACCCTCGACCGCATCCGCCGCCGTCTCATCCGGATGACCGAGGAGGAGCGGGCGCAGCACGATGCGATGCTGCAGAAGACCATCTCCCTCGGCATCGACGCCGTGAACGCGCCGTTCGAGCACGAGCTCTACGTCGAGGGCGCGACGTCGATCCTCAACAAGCCCGAGTACGCCGACGCGGCCTCCCTGCGGAAGACCTTCCTCGCGCTGCAGGAGAAGGAGAAGCTCGTCGACCTGCTGGAGACCTGCCTGCGGGAAGAGGGCTTGCAGATCCTGGTCGGATCGGAGAGCGACTTCACACAGATGCACAACTTCAGTATCGTCGCGCGGCGATACGGGTCCGGCACCGCCCCGCTGGGGATGGTCGGCATCATCGGGCCCATGCGCATGGAGTACGCGCGCATGGCGCCGCTGGTCGACTACCTGAGCCGCGCGCTGAGCCGCAAGATCGAGGAAGAGGAGCACCACGGCAATGGCTGAAGAGAACGGACGGAGCGCCGACAGCAGCGACGACGCCTACGTCATCGAAGACACCGAAGGCTCGGTCGAAGAGATCGAGCGCGAGATGCGCGAGACCGCCGAGGAAGCGGCCGCGGAGGCGTCCGCGGAGCCGGCTCCCGCCGAGCCGGCGTCCCCCCAGGACGACTACAGGAACCGCTACGTGCGCGCGATCGCGGACTTCGAGAATTTCCGCAAGCGTACCGAGCGCGAGAAGGCGGACTTCTTTCGCTACGCCACGGCGGCCGTCCTCAAGGACGTCCTGCCCGTCCTGGACAACTTCGACC
Organism: Thermoanaerobaculia bacterium; assembly: GCA_036375075.1. Taxonomy (GTDB): domain Bacteria; phylum Acidobacteriota; class Thermoanaerobaculia; order Gp7-AA8; family Gp7-AA8; genus QHVT01. The sequence goes on from DASUSN010000083.1 coordinate 17,879, forward strand.
GCGCGCTGGACCACGCGGCGGAGGGCGACGAGTTCCACAAGGGCGTGCTGCTGATCTACAAGCAGCTCTACGACGTCCTGCAGAAACACGGTCTCAAACCGATCGACGAAGCCTCGGTGCCGTTCGACCCGAACATCCACGAGGCGGTGGTGCGCGAGGAGAACGACGCGGTGCCCAACCACACCGTCGTGGCCGTGCTGCAGAAGGGCTACTTCCTGCACGACCGGCTGCTGCGGCCGGCCATGGTGAAGGTTGCCGTCGGCGGGCCGGAACGCGCATAGTTCGACACGAATGGCCAAAATCCTCGGAATCGATCTCGGCACGACCAACTCGTGCGTGGCGGTCGTGGACGTGACGACGCCGCAGGTCATCCCCAACCGGGAGGGCAGCCGCACCACGCCCTCGGTGGTGGGGTTCACCGAGGACAACGAGCGGCTGGTGGGGCAGATCGCGAAGCGGCAGGCCATCACCAACCCCTTCAATACGGTCTTCGCGATCAAGCGCCTCATCGGACGGAAGTTCGACTCCGACGAGGTCGCGCACGCGAAGAGCGTCCTGCCCTACAACGTCGTCGCGGCCTCGAACGGCGACGTGAAGATGAAGATCCGCGATCACGAGTACTCGCCGGAGGAGATCAGCGCCTTCGTGCTGATGGAGATCAAGGCCTTCGCGGAGGACTTCCTCGGCGAGCAGATCACCGAGGCCATCATCACCGTGCCGGCGTACTTCAACGACTCCCAGCGCCAGGCCACCCGCGACGCGGGCAAGATCGCGGGCCTGGAAGTGCTGCGCATCATCAACGAGCCGACGGCCGCGGCCCTGGCGTACGGCCTGGACAACCGCCAGAACCAGGTCATCGCGGTCTACGACCTCGGCGGCGGCACGTTCGACATCAGCATCCTGAAGCTCGAGGACGGCTTGTTCGAGGTGCTCTCGACCTCGGGCGACACGTACCTCGGCGGCGAGGACTTCGACAAGCGGATCATGGACCGGCTGATCGATTTCTTCATGAAGGAGAGCGGCATCGACCTGCGGGACGACCGCATGGCCCTGCAGCGCCTCAAGGAGGCGGCCGAGAAGGCGAAGTGCGAGCTGTCGATGGAGGAGGAGTCGAAAATCACGCTGCCGTTCATCTCCCAAGGCGAAAGCGGAGCGCCGAAGCACCTCAACTACGTGCTCACGCGCAGGGAGTTCGAAGGGCTGGTCGAGGACCTGATCCAGCGGACCATCGACCCGGTGAACGACGCCCTGCGCGCCGCGGGGGTCACGGCGAAGCAGGTGGACGAGGTGGTGCTGGTGGGCGGGCAGACGCGCACGCCGAAGGTGGTCGAGGCGGTGCGGCAGGTGTTCGGGAAGGACCCGAACCGGAACATCAACCCGGACGAAGTGGTCGCGGTCGGCGCGGCCATCCAGGGCGGGATCCTGCGCGGCGACATCAAGGACATGGTGCTCCTCGACGTCACGCCGCTCTCCCTCGGCCTGGAGACCCGAGGCGGTCTGTTCCAGAAGCTGATCGAGCGGAACTCGACCATCCCCACCAAGAACTCGCTGGTGTTCACGACCGTCTCGGACAACCAGACCCGCGTCACCGTGCACGTGCTGCAGGGCGAGCGCGAGTTCGCGAACGAGAACAAGTCGCTGGGCAAGTTCGACCTGGTGGGCATCCCGCCGTCCCCGCGCGGCGTGCCGCAGATCGAGGTCACGTTCTCGATCGACTCGAACGGGATCGTGAGCGTCACGGCGCGCGACCAGGCCACGGGGCAGTCGCAGGGCGTGCAGATCAACCCGGCCGGCGGTCTGTCGAAGGACGAGATCGACCGGATCATCAACGACGCGTCGGCCCACCAGCGGGCGGACGCGGCCCGCCGCGAGATGCGGCTGCTGGCGAACAAGCTCGACGGAATGATCTACACGAACGAGAAGGTTTTCCGTGAGTTCGGCAAGCTGCTGAAGGAGGACGAGCGCGACCGCGTGCAGAAGATCATCACGCGGGCCAAGGAAGCGGTGGGGGCGGAGGACAAGCAGAAGATCAACGATGCGATCTTCGATCTCCAGTCGGCGTCGCGCATCCTCACGAGCGTGATGTTGTACAACCCCATGAAGGTCTCCGCGCCGTCGACTGATACGTAATGGCAACCACGGAAAAACGCGACTACTACGAAGTGCTGGGCCTCCAGCGCACCGCCTCGATCGACGAGATCAAGAAGGCCTACCGCAAGCTCGCCGTCAAGTACCACCCGGACAAGAACCCGGGGGACGCGGAAGCGGAGGAGAAGTTCAAGGAGGCCGCGGAGGCGTACGGCGTCCTCTCCGACGAGGAGAAGCGCGCGCGCTACGACCGCCACGGCCACCAGGGCCTGGGCGGCATGGGCGGCTTCGACCCCAACCAGTTTGCCGACTTCGGCGACATCCTCGGCGACCTCTTCGGCTTCGGCGACTTCTTCGGGACGCGCGGCCGGCGCGGCGGCAGCCGTCCGGCGCGGGGGAACGACCTCCGCTACGACCTGCGGCTGGAGTTCATGGAGGCCGCGTTCGGCAAGGACGTCACCCTGCTCGTGCCGCGCACCATCACGTGCACGACCTGCACGGGCTCGGGCGCGAAGCCGGGTACGCAGCCGGTGACGTGCACGGGCTGCGGCGGCCGCGGCCAGATCCGCTACTCGCAGGGCTTCTTCGCGGTGGCCCGCACCTGCCCGCAGTGCGGCGGCCAGGGGAAGGTCATCAAGGACCCCTGCGTGACCTGCGGCGGCGCGGGCCGCGTGCGCGAGGAGAAGAAGATCCAGGTCAAGATCCCCGCGGGCGTCGACGACGGCTCGCGCCTGCGCGTGGCCGGCGAAGGGGAGGCGGGCTTCAACGGCGGACCGGCGGGCGATCTGTACGTCTTCATCGGCGTGAGCGACCACCCGTCGTTCACCCGGCGGGACTACGACATCCACTCCGAGCACGCCATCAGCTACACCCAGGCCGCCCTCGGCGGCGACGTGAACGTCGAGACCATCGACGGCGCCGAGTCGCTCAAGATCCCGGCCGGCACCCAGCCCAACCAGGTGTTCCGCCTGCGCAGCAAAGGCGTCCCCTTCCTCGACAACACCGGCCGCGGCGACCACTACGTTCACGTCGCCGTGCGCATCCCCACGTCGCTCAACGACGAGCAGCGCACGCTGCTCGAACAGCTCGCGGCGTCCCACGGCGACTCGATCGCGCCCGAGAAGGGCGTGTTCGAAAAAGTGAAGGACTTCTTCTCGAACTAGCCAACCATTTGGAGAGTGGAGGCGATCGAGTGCCTCCTCACTCCAAATGGGCGAACGGCGTGTTTGGCGCACCATCCGATGTAAGGCGCCTCGATACAATCCACCCATGCGCACGCTCCTCAAACTCGTTCTCGGAGTCGCCGTCGTCACCGTGGCCGTCGCGGTCGTCGCGCAGACTTACACCAAACCCGAGGAGCGCACCGGGGACGATCGGTTCGAGGTGAAGGTCACCGACGAGATGGTCCGGCACAGCCGGATCCGGGACGTGCTCTATTTCGTCGGCAACGGGTGGGCGGCAGCCATGATGCTCCTCCTGCTCTTCACCCCCGCCTCGAGGAAGATCCGGGACGCGGCCAACCGGGTCACGAAGAGGCCATTCCTCGCGGCCATGATCGCCATCGGCCTGTTCATCTGCGCGCTCGCCGTCCTCGATTTCCCGCTCGCGTACTACTCCGGCTTCCACGTCCCCCATCAGTTCGATCTCACCGACCGGACCTTCGGCTCGTGGATGACCGACATGCTCAAGGGCCTCGCCGTCAATCTCGCCATCCTCATGCCCCTCGGCGCGCTGGCGCTGCTGGCCATGCGGCGCGTGAAGCGGTGGTGGCTCGCGCTGTGGCTGGGGAGCATCCCGGTGATCCTCACGGCGGTGATCCTCCAGCCCATCGTGCTCGACCCCATCTTCAACAAGTTTCAGCCGCTGAAGGACGAGGTCCTGCGCCAGAAGCTCCTGAGCCTCGCGTCGCGCGCGGGCATCGAGCGGAGCCGCGTGTTCGAGGTCGACAAGTCGAAGCAGACCAAGACGATGAACGCGTATGTGAACGGCATCGGCCCTTCCGCGCGGATCGTCATGTGGGACACGCTGCTCGCCAAGCTGAACCACGACGAGGTCCTCGCCGTGATGGGCCACGAGATGGGCCACTACGTGCTGAAGCACGTCTGGAAAGGACTCGGCCTCTCCCTGGCCGGCTCGCTCCTCGTCTTCTTCATCGGACAGAAGATCGTCGAGCGCGGCCTCCCGCGCTTTGGTTTCGCGAGCGCCGGCGATCCCGCGGCGCTGCCGTGGGTGCTCCTCGTCTTCGGCGCGATCAGCTTCTTCTCCACGCCCATCGCCGCCGCGTGCTCCCGCTACATCGAGCATGAGGCGGACGAGTTCTCACTCGAGCTGACGCACCTCAACGAGCCGATGGCCACCGCTTTCCGCAAGATGGCCGAGGACTCGAAGAGCGACCCCAGCCCGCACCCGCTGATCGAGTACTGGTGTTACACCCATCCGCCCATCGCCAAGCGCATCCCCTTCGCGCTGTCGTACCGGCCGTGGGAGCAGGCGGCGAAGTAGTAAACTCCTCGCAATCGAGGAGATTCGTCCCATGGCCCGTTTCGTCCTGCCGGTATTGCTCACCGCTGTAGTCTCTCTGCCCGTTTTCGCCCAGGTCCCGACGATCATCGACGAGATCGGCGAGCTCGAAGGCGTCCGCGATCCGAAGTGCTACGCCACCGCCAGCCGTCTCGAGGACTTCATCTACGGGACGCCGCTGGAGTCCGAAGCGAGGTTCGAGAAGATCGCGCTGCAGAAGGCGTACATCCGCGACGTCTGGACCAGGGCCTCGGCCGGCAATCCGAAGGAGATCAGCGTCGAGGCGTTGAAGCCGGTCCTGCAGTCCGTCGTCCCGTATACGCAGATGCCCGAGGGGAACTGGGTGGTGCGGGGGATGCTCATCACCGCGCGGGACAAGCGGCAGTACGGCAGCGTGGCCTACGCCCTCCGCGCGATCCTCGCCGTGCAGCAGGACGCCCTCGTGGACGGCGTCAAGCTCGCGCCGCTCTCCGCCGATGCGGTGGAAGCGTTCAAAGAGGCGATCGACCTCGTCACCCTGGCCGTGCTGCAGGACGCGGATAAGGACTCCCGCAAGCTGAACCACGACCGCGTCGGCCCCGCGGTGCTGCGCGCGTCGTGGAAAGAAGTCGCGGGCGAGGCGAAGCAGGCCGAGGTGAAGGCGGCGCCTCGCGAGGGTGACTTCTCGACCATCAAGGCCATCATCGCGGAGAAGCTCGCGGCCTTCGAAAAGTACAACCAGCTCTCCATGACCGTCTTCCTGCGCAACCTGCAGGTCTACATGGCGCGCCATCTCTGGCCCGCGGACCCCGAGGAGGGCAAGGCCTTCCGCGACCAGTTCAACGAGATCCTGATCGCCTGGACGAACGACGTGCTCCTCGAGTCCGAGAAGGTCGCCAGGAAGAACGGCCACGCGTTGATCCGCGTCGCCGACGTGCACGAGGCCCTGCAGAAGTTCCAGCCGCACGAGGCCAACCACTACGAGGACATCACGTACTTTCCGCGCCTCCCCAAAGGCGAGCGCATCACCATCGAGGCGTACGACCTCGACTCCTTCCGCGATCCGGGCATGCACTGGTTCTACCTGAGCGAGGCCATCAACGACCCGAAGTTCAAGGGCACGATCGAGCCCGATCCGTTCGCCGCCGAGCTGCTCACCGAGGGCGCGGCGCAGGAGGGCACGCTGATCCTGCGGGTCGCGGGCATGATCGCCACAGCCGAGGAGAAGGACCGCCTCGAGCTGGGACACCTGGCCAAGAGCGTCCAGCGAGTGCAGGCGCTGCTCGACAAGCACGCCAAGGCGCCGGCCGCGCCGAAGACCGCGCAGAAGATCGCGTCCGCGAAGACGCCCGCCGCGAAATCGAACGGCAAGTTCTTCACCGACGTCACGGAGACCAGCGGCATCGCGTACGAGCATCGCCTCAGCGACTGGCTGGCGCGCTTCATCCGCGGCTACACGGTCGTGGAGAACGGCGCGGTGCGCCTGGCCGTGCCGCCGACGTTCGGCGGGTCGGGCGTGGCGGCCGAGGACATCGACAACGACGGCGACATGGACGTCCTCCTCCTCGGCGGCGCCGGCAACGCGCTGTATCTCAACGACGGCAAGGGCAGATTCACGGACGTGACCGAGGCTTCCGGCCTGAGCTGGAAGCGCACGGACGGCACGCCCGGCGAGGTGCGCCAGCCCATCGTCGCCGACTTCGACAACGACGGCCTGCAGGACGTGCTGATCACGTACGTCGACGACGAGCACCGTCTCTACCGCAACACCGGTAACGCCAAGTTCGAGGACGTGACCGCGAAAGCGAACCTCGGCGGGAAGGGGATGGTCGGCGGCCCCGCGACGGCACTCGACTTCGACCGCGACGGCCGCCTCGACGTCTTCATCGGCTACTTCGGCGACTACATCCGCGGCGAGCTGCCGACGCTTTCGCGCCGCAACAGCAACGCGCTGCCGGACAAGCTGTTCCGCAACAAGGGCAACTTCGTCTTCGAGGACGTGAGTGCGGGCAGCGGCATCGAGAACACCGGCTGGGCGCAGTCGGTCGGGCACCTCGACTTCGATGGCGACGGCTGGGAGGACATCCTGGTCGGCAACGACTTCGGCGTGAACGGGTGGTATCGCAACCTCGGAAACGGGAAATTCGAGGACGTCTCCGGCAAGATCGGCACGGACAAGCCGAGCTACACGATGAACGTCGGCATCACGGACCTCAATCGCGACGCGAAGCCGGACGTCTACATCAGCAACATCGTGACCATGGACAAGGACGAGAAGTACGTCCTGCCGGACACGAAGACGCGCATGAAGTTCAACCCGGCCAAGATGGCGAACATGCGCGTGGTCGAGGCCAACGACCTCTGGATCTCGACCGGCGCGGGCTACGAGCAGTCGAAGAACGTGGGCCGTGGCATGCAGTCGACCGGCTGGGCGTGGGACGCGGACTTTTTCGACTACGACAACGACGGCGACGACGACCTGTACGTCGTCAACGGCATGAACGAGTACGCGGTGTACTCGAGCGTCAATCCGTACCTGACCGACCCCACCGGCAAGCCGACCAACGCCATCCTGCCCGTGGCGGAGAAGGAAGTGCCGGTGTTCTTCGTGAATACGAACGGGAAGCTGCAGGAGGAGACGGCGAAGAGCGGAGCCGATCCCGCGGGCAACGCCCGCAGCGTCGCCTACTTCGACGCGGACGCCGACGGCGACCTGGACATGGTGGTGAACAACTTCAACACGCCGGCGATCGTCTACCGCAACAACACGTCGGGCAATCACTGGCTCAAGCTGCGCCTCACCGGCGATCCGGCCAAGGGCGTCACCCGCGACGCGATCGGCGCGAAGATCACCGTGGACACGCCGTCGCAGAAGGGCATCTGGCGCGAGGTGTTCTCGACCATCGGCTACCTCTCCGTCCACCCGAAGGAACAGCACGTCGGCCTCGGCGCGGACACGACCGCGGACGTGACCATCGTGTGGCCGAACGGGGAGAAGGAGACGCTGCGCGCCCTGAAGGCGGACCGCACGTACAACGTGGTGCAGGGTAAAGGCGTGCAGTGAAGGATGAAGGTCGGAAGGATGAAGGCATTTCTTGCGCTCCTCGTTCTAGGCTCATCCTTCATCCTTCATCCTTCATCCTTACTCGCGGCTAACCGGCTCAGTGCATCCAAGTCGCGTTACCTGCTGCAGCATGCGCAGAATCCGGTCGACTGGTACGAGTGGGGCGACGAGGCGTTTGCCAAGGCGCGAACCGCGGGGAAGCCGGTCTTCCTCTCCATCGGCTATTCGACGTGCCACTGGTGCCACGTCATGGAGAAGGAGTCGTTTGCCGATCCCGGGATCGCCAAGCTGATGAACGAGGCCTTCATTTCGGTCAAAGTGGACCGCGAGGAACGGCCCGACCTCGACAGCGTCTACATCGCCGTCACGCGCGCGCTGACCGGCGACGCGGGCTGGCCGAACAACGTCATCCTCACGCCGGACGGCAAGCCGTTCTACGCGGCGTCGTACATCCCGAAGGAGAAGTTCCGCGCGCTGATCCCGCGCATTGCGACGATGTGGAGCGAGCAGCGCGAGCGGGTGGTCGCGAACGCGGAGATGATCACCCGCACCCTGCAGGCCAAGCCGGTCGCCGGCGACGCCCTCGGCGCGGACGTGCTCGAGAAGGGCTACCGCCAGCTCGCGTCGCGCTACGACGCGAAGCACGGCGGGTTCCTCCCCGAGCCGAAGTTCCCGGCGCCGCATCACCTGATGTTTCTCCTCCGCTACTGGCATCGCACGAAGGACGCGAAGGCGCTGGAGATGGTGGAGACGACGCTCCGTGCGATGCGCCGCGGCCCGCTGTGGGACGCGAAGAACGCCGGGTTTCATCGCTACTCCACGAATGCCGACTGGAGCGACCCGCACTACGAGAAGATGCTGTACGACCAGGCGCTGCACGCACTGGCGTATCTCGAGGCGTACCAGGCCACGGGCAAGGACGAGTACGCGAAGACGGCGCGGGACGTCTTCACGTACGTCCTGCGCGACCTCCGCTCGCCGGGCGGCGGGTTCTTCGCCGCGCAGGACAGCGCGGGCCGCGACGAGAAGATCATCGCCGACTGGAACGGGTTGATGATCGCGGCGTTGGCGTACGGCGCGAACGTGCTGGACGAGCCGAAGTACGCGGAGGCTGCTACGCGGGCGGCGGATGCGGTGGTTTCGAAGCGGCGGCGATTTCTCGACGACTACGCGTTTCTCGTGTGGGGCTTGCTGAACCTGTACGAGGCGACGTTCGCGGTGCGGCATCTCGAGGCCGCCATTGCGTTGAACGACGAGGCCACGCGGTTGTTCCGCGACGGGGCGGGCCGGTTCTACATCACGCCCGCGGACGCCGAGGGGTTGCTGGTGCGGCCGCGCGAAGTGGGGGACGGCGCGATTCCCTCGGGGAACTCCGTGCAGCTCATGAACCTGGTGCGGCTGTCACGCATGACCGCGAACGAGGGGTATGAGAAGCAGGCCGGCGAGTTGCTCCGCTCCGCGAGCGACGCGGTGTCGCTCGCGCCGTCCGCCTCGACGCACCTGCTCAGCGCGTTGGACTTCTCCCTCGGGCCGTCGTTCGAGATCGTGCTCGCGGGGGAGGACGTTTCCGCCATGCGGCGCGCGGTGTTCGCGCCGTTCGTGCCGAACAAGGTGGTGATTCACCGCCCACCCGGTGCGGCGCCGATCACGCGCATCGCGCCCTACACCGAGGCGCAGCGCGCGATCGGCGAGAAGGCCACGGCGTACGTGTGCCGCAACTACGCGTGCAAGTTGCCGGTGACGGATCCCGCGAAGGTGTGGCCATAGGACGAATAGGACCTATAGGACGAATAGGACCTTTAGGAAGTCCTATACGTCCTATAGGTCCTATTCGTCCTATTCGTCCTATTCGTCCTATTCGTCCTATTCGTCCTACCGCCGCACCACGCGGCGCTTGCCCGATGCCGGGGCCTGCTCGCCCTTCCACACCTTCAACAACGCGCGCAGCGCCTCCGCCGACTGCGTCGGGGCGGCCTGTCCCAGTTGATCGCGCGTGTTCACCCCGTGGCACGCGCTGCACACCCGCACCTCGCCCGGCTGGAACGTCAGCCAGTAACGCTCCCGCACCACCGGCATCCCGGCTGGGTCCACCGTCTGCCACGTCATCGCCCGCGTCGCCGGCACCAGGGCCGCCATCGAGCCGTCCGCGGCGATCTTCGCCGTCGACGACGCCCGCGCCAGCACCCTCCGCCCCGCCCGCGGCGTCGCGATGCCGCCGATCCCCCGCACCTGCTGCCCTTCGAAGAACTGCATGTGCGCGACCTCGTACGACTTCCCCGCCAGCGGCGCCGGCTTGCCCGCCACGCGCAGGTTGTACGGCTGCTGCTTGTCCGCTACGTCCCGCCGCGTCACGTCGCGGCTCACCACCAGCGCCAGGTTTTTCTTCTTCAGGTCCGCCTGGAACGCCTCCACACTCACGCCCTCTTCGCGGAACACCCGCGCCTCCGGCTCCTCCAGCGGCGTCGTGCGCGACGTAGGCCGCGGACGCGCGCGCACCTCCACCGGCGACATCTCCCAGAGCGGCCCGTTGTGCGTCACCAGGTTGTCCGGACTCCAGTACGACAGACTCGCGCTCAGCCCCGGCGTCAGCGGCTCGAGCGCCAGGTTCTTGATCCGCATGTCGTGCACCGCCAGCAGCGTGCCGTTCGACAGCGGCAGCGGATCGCGATAGCGGTCCTGATCGTCCGGCGTCAGGTACGACACCGTGATTCCGTCGGCCGGTTTGCCCAGGGGCGCGTCCAGCCGCACGAGGCGTCCCGAAGCGTGGGTATCGAACTCCGGCGCGTCCGTGCCGATGTAGCGGCCCGGCTGTGTCGGGTCCTCCTTGATCTGGAACATGTTCAACAGCGTGTTGCCCCCGCCGCCGATGAACTCGTCCAGCGCGTCGTCGTCATTGAAGCTGCGGTTGAAGTACGAATGCAGCTCGTGCCGTCCGATGTGGTTCAGCGTCTCCTCGGACGTCCCATCCTCGTTGATCTCCCACGGGAAGAAGTGATTGATGGTGAAGCCCTCGACCTTCGACCCCGTGGCGGCGATGCGCGGCTCCGGGAACACCTCCACGCGCTGATCCAGCTTCGCGGCGCTCGCGCTCTCGTCCGAAAAGTCGAACGTTCCGTAAGGATTCCCCGGATCGTCCGCCTGCTGATCGCGCTGCAGGTGGTCCCAGCGTGTGAACACCACCCGCCCGTAGCTGTCCACGAACGGCGAGAACACGCCCGACGGCGAGTGATTGAGCATCTTCAGCTCGCCCGTGACCTCGTGCAGGCTCCACAGCCCCGTGACCGTCGGCGCCTCTTCGTATTCGTCGAGCTGCGGATACAGGTGCCGCGCCCCGTTCCGCGGGCGATCCGATGTGAACAGGATGCGGTCGTCCGTCGCATAGATCGGGCTGATGTTGTTGTAATTCGCCGGCTGATTGGCGATCTTGCGGATCACCGGCGTCTGGTTCTGCCCGAGGCCGGTGATCTCGTAGATCTGCCAGTAGTACTCGTTCCACTGATACCGCTCCGGCGCGCCGATGACCATCGAGAACAGCGCCTTCGTGCCGCTCCAGTGCACCGACGGCTCGCGCACCGCGATCGCGTTCGCGCCCTGGAGACCTTCCATCCCGAAGCCCGCCGCCCGCGTCAGGTTCTTGAGCGTCCCGTCCGGGTAGCGGATCCAGAGGTCCCCGCCCCGCGGCGCGGAGTCCACCTGGCCGGAGTGGTTGCCGAACGTCGAGCCGATGGTCGTGAAGTCCTCGTCCATCGGCACCTGCGTGACGAAGAGGATCGGATGCGTCGTCACGACCGCAAGGAGCAAAGCAAGCAGTTTCATGTGCGCGTGCAATATGGGGCGTTTTTCCCGCGCCGAGCGTGATCCGCCGCACATGAGGCCGCGGCCGTCACCTCCAGGACACGCGCCACTCGCAGCACGCCGCTCCTTGCGTGAAGCACTGCGTCTGCTCGACCTCGATCCCGGTCACACCGGTCAACTCGGCCATGCGCTCGATCCATCCCGTCACCCGCGCGCATCCCGCCTCCTCGGACGGGAAGTTCACGATCCGGATGCGTGCGCTGGTCTCGGTCTGTTCGTCGACGCGCATCTCGCCGCGGTTGTACAGCGAGCTCCACATCTGCGAGGCCTTGCTCAGCAGCGCCGGCGGCGTCAGCACCATGGCGAAGAAGCGGTAGATGCCCTGCACCGCGTCGCCAGCCGCCTCGCGGCCGGCTCGGCGCGCGAACCGCTCGACCGGCTCGTCCTTCACCCGCGCGGCCTCGACCGTGACCCGGTTCAGCATGTGCACGGGAATGGTCTCCGTGGCCAGAATGGGCGAGCGGAAGCGTGCGGCGTACTCGGCGGGAAGCGCGTCCAGGACTCGCTCTCTCTGCTCCGGGGTGAGCTCCGCGTCCAGGAACTTCTGCAGGCTCCGCACGGGGGAGCCTTTCACCGTGACGCTCTCGTCCACCATCGTCACCTCTCTCAACACGTGTCGATTGCGGGACCGAAGTCGGCTGAACCGTGCCGAGTATAATCCGCTTCCTTCACGTTGCCCTCGATCTCAGGAGGACTGATGCAGGACCCCACCCCCGGCAGCACCGCGGCTGAAGGTGCCGCCGCGATTTCCGTCGCAGAAGACAGCAACCGGCCGCTGGTCGGCAAGAAAGACAAGCTCGAAGAGCTCTGTGTCAACACGATCCGCTTCCTCGCCGTCGACGCCGTCGAGAAGGCGAAGTCCGGTCACCCCGGCACGCCCATGGGCATGGCGGACATGGCCTTCGTGCTCTGGACCGAGTTCCTTCGCCACGACCCGCTCGAGCCGCACTGGCAGAACCGCGACCGCTTCATCCTCTCCGCGGGCCACGCGTCGATGCTCATCTACTCGCTGCTCCACCTGACCGGGTACCCGGACATGACCATGGAGGAGCTGACGCGGTTCCGGCAATGGGGCTCGCGCACGGCGGGGCATCCGGAGTACGGCCACGCCACCGGCATCGAAGTCACCACCGGCCCCCTGGGCCAGGGCTTCGCGCACGGCGTGGGCATGGCCCTCGCCGCGAAGATGCTGGCCTCGCGCTTCCACACGGGCGAGGATCCGTTCCGGCCGGTGGACCACTACGTGTACGCGATCTGCTCGGACGGCGATCTGATGGAAGGCATCAGCTCCGAGGCGGCGTCGGTGGCCGGCCACCTCGGCCTGGGCAATCTCATCTACTTCTACGACGACAACAACATCTCCATCGAAGGGGAGACGCGGCTGGCGTTCTCGGAAGAGGTGAAGAAGCGCTTCGAGGGCTTCGGCTGGCACGTGCTGTCCATCGACGGCCACGACCGCGCGGCCATCCGCAAGGCCATCCGCCGCGCGCAGAAGGAGACCGCCCGCCCGACGCTCATCGCCGCGAAGACGGTCATCGGCTGGGGCAGCCCGAAGTTCCACGGCACCGCCCGCGCCCACGGCGAGCCCCTCGGCGCCGACGAGGTGAAAGCGACGAAGGAGGCCCTGGGCTGGCCGCAGGAGCCGACGTTCCTCGTGCCGCCGGACGTGCGCGAGGAGTTCGAGCGCCGCACGAAGAAGCTCGCGCGCGAGCGGAAGAAGTGGGACAAGGAGATGACCGCGTGGCGCGCGCGCCATCCGGAGATGGCGGAGGAGTGGGACCGCTACTGGTCGCACTGGCTGCCGGACGGCTTCGAGACCGTGCTGCTGGAAGGTGCGAAGACCGACAAGGCCGTCGCGACGCGCGCGCTGTCGGGGCAGGTCATCCAGAAGATGGCCACCGTGGCGCCGTTCGTCGTGGGCGGCTCGGCGGACCTCGCGCCGTCGACGAACACGATGATCAAGGAGGCGGGGAACGTCGAGCGTCCGAAGGGCCTCGAGCGAGTGCCGCCGCCGATCGACGTGTTCCGCGGGCGGAACCTGCACTTCGGCATCCGCGAGCACGCCATGGGCGCGATCGTGAACGGGATGACGCTGTACGGCGCGTTCCGCAGCTACGGCGCGACGTTCCTGATCTTCTCGGATTACATGCGGCCGTCGGTGCGCCTGGCCGCGCTGATGGGCATCCCCTCGATCTTCGTCTATACGCACGACTCGGTGTTCCTCGGCGAAGACGGTCCGACGCACCAGCCGGTCGAGCAGCTCTGGTCGCTGCGTCTGATCCCGAACCTGACGCTGTTCCGCCCCGCGGACGGCGCGGAGGTGGCGATGGCGTGGGCGCACGCGCTGCAGTCGAAGGACCATCCGACGCTGATCGTCCTGACGCGGCAGAAGGTGGACGTGATCGAGCGCCCGCTGGAGTTCGACCCGAAGCGGATCCTCAAGGGCGCGTACGTGCTCGACGGGTTCGACCAGGGCGAGATCACCATCATCGCGACGGGCTCCGAGGTGCCGCTGGCGGTGAGCGCGGCGCGGCTGCTGGGGAACGCGCGCGTCGTGTCCGCGCCGTCGCTCGATCTCTTCGACCAGCAGCCGATCGAGTACCAGGACGAAGTCCTCGGCGACCGCGACAAGCTGGTGTGCATCGAAGCCGGCCGCTCGGACGGCTGGCACAAGTACGCCGGCCGGAAAGCGCTGCTGATCGGCGTGGACCGCTTCGGCGCCTCCGCGCCCTGGGAGCGCATCGCGGAGGAGTTCGGCTTCACGCCGGAGAAGGTGGCCGAGCGCGTCCGCAACTGGCAGGGGTGATCTTTGGAGTGCGGAGGCGATTTGCCTCCGCACTCCAAACTACTCGTCGCCAGTTTTCACGCTTGCGATCCAGTCCCCGTCCCGGTCGCGCGTCACCTCCACCTCCCACGGCTGGCAGCACACGGGACAGTCCTGCACGTACGACTGCCGGCTCGCGCCGGTCTCGTCGACGTCCAGCTCCGCGGGCTCGCCGCAGTAGGGGCAGGTGATGGGGACGTATTCGGGCATCGCCGTCAGCCGCCGGATTCCCGGATGACGAAATCGTCGCCGGGCGAAGCTGCTTTCAGAAGGGCGTCGAGCTTGTCGAGTGTTGGCACCGCGTCACCGCGCTCGTACCGTGCGTAGGCGTTGCGCGATGTCGCGCCCAGACGCGAGGCAACGTCGCGGAGGGAGGAGCCGCTCGACTCCCGCCGGCGGCGAAGGAGAAGCGCGGTCATCGCTCCGGCGTCGCTTCCCGACACCTCGAACTCCCGTGCGCTCCTGGGATGGACCTCGGCGCGAAAGCCTTCGCGATTGACCATCGTCTCGAGCCAGTCTCCGATCATCGCCAACGCTTCCTTCCGCGTCCGTCCCTGCGTCATCGCGTCGAGTAGCGGGATTTCCGCCAGCCAGAAGCGGCCGTCGCGAAAGACCTTTCCTTCGAATCTCATCGGGAATCTCCACAAGTCCGGCGCAGAATCGCGCGCGCGAGCTGTTCATTGATCTCACGGTGGCGAGGAATTGCTTCCTCGCGCTGGCCGTCGGTCCACACATCATGGTTACCGCCATGCCGCAGGAAACGCCAACCGCAGTCAGCCAGCCGGCGTTCCAGGTCGCGGCGCTTCACTGGAGCAGTGTACACCGATGTGTGGACAGCACGTTCCGTGATATTTGAAAGCGGTGAAACGTTACGAGCGCTACGTCGCCATCGGCGACAGCACCAGCGAGGGTCTGGACGACCCGGATGGCCGCGGCGGGTATCGCGGGTGGGCGAACCGGCTGGCCGAGCGGCTGGCCGAGCTGCAGGGGAGCGTGTTGTACGCGAACCTGGCCATCCGTGGGCGCACCACGCGTCAGATCCGCGAGCAGCAGCTCGAGCGCGCAGTGGCCATGCGTCCCGATCTCGCGACGGTGGTTGCGGGGACGAATGACGTCCTGCGCCGCCGCTTCGACCCGCGGACGTTCGGTGCGGACCTCGAAGCCATGCAGGGCGCGCTGACGGGCCTCGGCGCGACGGTGCTCACGTTTACGCTCCCCGACCTCACTCCGGTGATGCCCTTCGCCCGCGTCCTCGGCGACCGTGTCGCGCGGATGAACGTCGAGATCCGCGAGGCCTGCGCGCGCAGCGGCGCGATCCTGTGCGACCTCGCGGCCTATCCGGTCGCGTCCGACCCGCGGCTGTGGTCGGACGATCGCCTGCACGCGAACTCCGAGGGCCATGCGCGCATCGCCGAGGCACTGGCGTACTCGCTCGGTCTGCCGGGAACGACAGACGCGTGGAAGGAGCCGTTGCCCGGCCGTCCGGAGCCCGGATTCGGCGACTTCGTGCGCGCGGAGCTCGGCTGGGCGCGTCGGCATCTGCTCCCCTGGATCTGGCGCCACCTCCAGGGCCGCTCGTCCGGAGACGGCGTCCGCGAGAAGTTCCCCGCGCTGACGCCGTTCCAGCGAATGTAGGGCGGGCTTCAGCCCGCCTTACGGCGTGTACGTCGCGCTGTAGCTCCCCGCCGCGGCCGGGAAGGTCGCATAGGCGATGCCCTTGACGGTCTCGCTCGACCAGCTCACGGCGTTGCCGTCGCGCGTGAGCGCGCTCAGCGTGCCGCCACGCGACGCCAGCGGCACCAGTGCCCGCAGGCCGCGCGCGCCCGGCGCGGATGTGACGGTGAAGGTCAGCGTGGAGCCGCTCCACGACAGTGAGCCGAACGACGAGCCGTTCCGGCCGTCGAGCCAGGTCAGCATCTGTTTCGCGCTCACCACCGCGACGCCGCGCGCCTGCGCGGACGTGACGATCGCGTCCGATCCGCTCGACGTCCCCGCGTCCGTGTGCATGTTCGCGGTGACCACGGCGTAATAGCCCTTCGTGCCGAGGGCGTTGTCGAGCAGCGTGTCGATGTGCGTGGAGTAGGTCTGGCTCGACTCGTCCGTCATCTGCGTCGCGGCCTGATAGACGTCGATCCGCGTGCCGTCCGTGTCGGCGAAGCGCATCGGCAGGCCCGACCCGGTGAAGAAGCCGGGGCGGTCGAGGACCCACGTGCCCGGCCAGTAGTAGTAGTTCGTGTCGAAGCGGATGCCGTTGGCCAGCTCGATCTTCGGCTGCGAGACGTAGTCGCTCCAGACGATGCAGTGGGTGCGGTTCGTGACCGGCGCGGCCACGCCCGGGTAGGCGGACGCGAATGCCGCCAGTTGCGTCGCGTAGAAGCCCTGCAGGGTGGCCGGCGTCCAGTCGCCGCAGCTCGTGCTCACGTGCAGGCCGATCTCGAAGCCGTCCGCCTGGAACGCCGCGGCCTGGGCGTTCGTCAGCGGCGTGTTGCTGTAGACGTACGACGTGCCGCGCACGCACTGCCAGTCCTCGACCGAACAGCCGGACGCGCTCAGCGACTGGTACTGCGCGAAGCGCGCCGCGGTGCCGCCGTTCGCGTGATCGTCGCCGGTCATGACCACGGCCGCCTTCCGGCCGTCGGGGAGGTACCAGAAGCGGGGCAGCGGTTTGCGGTCGTGGTTGACGGTCTGGATGAGATTCACGAGCAGCCGTTGCTGCTCGTCCGCCTGCGGGATCTCGATCCGGGCGAAGTCGATCCAGGAGGGGAAGAAGAGATCGTCGCTGCGGATCGGAGCGATGCCGTCGCGCTCCTGGCCGCTCCAGGCGGGGTTGCCCTGCCGGGTCAGCGCCACGGAGCGCGCCAGGTCGAAGAGGAACGCGGCCGCCGAGCCGCCGTTGGCTCCGACGCTGCGCACGGTCACGGCCGGCGCGCCCGCGGGCGTGGTGGCATCGCTGTACAGCGCGGCCACGGCCGTGGCGCCGTTCAGCGACCAGAGGTTGGCTGTACCGTGGAACTGCATCGTCTCGCTCACGATGCCGGCGCCGGGCGCGCCCGATGTGTCGACGGCCACGTAGCCGTCGCCGAGCGTCCCGCTGCCGCTCGTCAGGCCGAGGAGCGTGGCGAGCTGCGCGTCCGGGCGCATGGCGATGAGGTTCCCACCGGCATTGACCCAGTCCGCGAGCATCGTCACCTGCGCGGACGTCAGCGCCATCTCGCCGAGAATGATGACGTCATAGGCGGTGAGCATCGAGCCGGTGACGCTGTTGATCTCCTTCACCGCGAACGCGTTCAGACCTTCCGCGAGCAGGATCTCGCCGTAGTAGCGGCTGAACGGATTCGCGGCGCTGCTGAGCACGAGCACCGGCCCGCCGGGGCCGGCGTCGGGCGCCTGCTGGATGGCGGTGACGAGGACGTCGTCGTATTCGATCGCGCGGTTGCTGACGTCGAGGGCGATCTTTCCGGACGCGAACGTCGCGTCCGTGACCGCGATGACCGTCACCCCGTTGAAGGCCACGGAGATCTGGTCGTCCTCGAAGCTCAGCGCGAGCGTGTGGAAGGCATTCGCCGGGATCGCCCCTACGCTCGCCTGCCCGAGCAGCGTCAACCTCGTGGTGTCGATGTGCCAGGCGGTAGACCGCCACAACTTGATCGTGCCGCTCGACGGATAGAGCCACGCCGCGTAGCCGGCGCCCGTCGACGGCTGGATGCGTCCGCGGATGCCGCCCGGATGGTCGGTCTCGGCCGCGAGGCGGAACTTCGTCTGGAAACGGTAGTCGGTCCACGCCGCGTCGCCGGCCACGAGTTGGGTGTGTCCGCCGCCGTTGTACGCAGCCACCGTCGCCGCCGCGCTCCAGTTCGAGAGCAGCCCCAGAGGCGAGGCGGCCCACCGCGCCAGCGAGGTGTCGTTGAAGTCGTCGGAGAACAGTGCGTTGGCCGGCGGCGGGATGGCGCCGTTCACGCGGATGTCGTCGAAGTCGATCGGCTGGTTGCTGACGTCCAGCGCGATCGCCCCTGCGGCATACGTGGAGTCGACCGCGTTGAGCACGGGCGAGCCGTCGTAGGACACGGAGATCTGCGCGCCGTCGAACGACAGCGCCAGTGTGTGGAAAGTGTCCGTGGCGATCGTCCCGACGCTGGCCTGGTCGAGGAGCGTGAGGCCCTGCGTGTCGATGTGCCACGCCGCCACGCGGAACAGCTTGATCACGCCGTCGCCCGGATAGATCCAGGCGGCGTAGCTCTCCCCCGTGGCGGGGTTGACCCGGCCGCGGATGCCGCCGGGGTAGTTCTGTGCGTTCGGGATGCGGAACTTCGCCTCGACTGTGTAGTCCGTCCACGCGTCGTCGCCGGCGTAGAGCTGCGTGTGTCCGCCGCCGTTGTACGACGCGACGCCGCTCGTGGCCGTCCAGTTGCTCGCCAGGCCGAGGGGCGAGGCGGTCCAGTTTCTGAGTGGGTTGGGGCTGAAGTCCTCGCTGAAGAGAGTCGTCGCGCCTTGGGTGACGGCGACGTCGTCGAACTCGACCGGCTGATTGCTGACGTCGAAGGCGATCCCGCCCGATGCGAGAGTCGCGTCGGTGGTGGTGATGACGGTCGTCCCGTTGAGCGACACCGCGATCTGCGCGCCGTCGAAGTCGATCGCCAGCGTGTGCCAGACCGACGCCGGGATCGTCCCCACGCTGGCCTGGGCGAGGAGGACGGAGTTGGTGTCGATGTGCCATGTCGACGCGCGGAACAGCTTCACCACGCCGTCACCCGGATAGACCCATGCGGCGTACCCGGCGCCGGTCGAGAGGTTCACCCGGCCGCGCAGGCCGCCCGGATAGTTGCTGGCCGTGGCGAGGCGGAACTTCGTCTGGACCGTGTAATCCGACCACGCCGCGCTCCCCGCCACGAGCTGCGTGTGTCCGCCGCCGTTGTAAGCAGCCGTCCCGCCCGCGCCGCTCCAGTTGGAGGCCAGACCGAGCGGCGACGCTGCCCACGCGCCGAGCGGGTCGCCGCTGAAGCCGTCGTCGAAGAGCGGCACCTGGGCGGACGCGGACACGGAAATGAACAGAGCGAGAGCGAGTACGCCGAAAGACACGCGCATGGGGATACCTCCTGCTGGGAGCTTCGTGACGTCAGTACCGAGGGACGGCTGGACGGATCTGCCGCCATTGTCGGGCCGCCGCCCCGCGGCGGGCGTGAGCCGGGTCACATCCAATCGCGCCGCAACGCGCGGATTTGAAAGCGGAGGCGGTTGCAGGCTGTCTCAAAACGCAGGGCGCGGCTTCAGCCCGCCTCTCGGACGAGGAGGGGGAACGCCTCGCCCACGGCAGGGGCGGGCTGAAGCGGCACAAAGTCGTGCCTCGAAAGGATGCGACTTTGTCTCGCCGGCACAAAGTCGTGTCTCGAAAGGACAAGACTTTGCCTCGCCGGCACAAAGTCGTGTCTCGAGAGGACAAGACTTTGCCTCGCCGGCACAAAGTCGTGCCTCGAAAGGACAAGACTTTGCCTCGCGGAGGCACGACTTTGCCTCGAAGGGACACGACTTTGCCTCGAAGGGACACGACTTTGCCTCGAAGGGACACGACTTTGCCTCGAAGGGACACGACTTTGCCTCGCGGGGACACGACTTTGCCTCGCGGAGACACGACTTTGTCTCGCGGAGGCACGACTTTGCCTCGAAGGGACAAGACTTTGTCTCGCGGAGGCACGACTTTGCTCCGAAAGGACACCACTTTGTCTCGAAGAGACCAATCCTGGAAGGCACACACGGGACATCGAGCTCGCTTGGACGCGATTTGCGCGCGATCTCGTCACGCACTGTAGGGCGAGCTTTTGAGACACCCTCCGGTTGCCTCCGCACTCCAAAACGCGGCCAGCGCGGAGGCCTCTTCGTCGAGGGCCTTCTTTGTCGCCCGGTCGAGTTTGACGAAGGGCTCGAGGCCCAGCTTCTCGCCTTTCTTCTTCGGCGCGGTCCACATGCCGGCGACGGTGCCGTCGACGAGGAAGGTGCCGGGGAGGCGGAGGTTGTTGGTGGCGATGCGTTTGCGGTGGTCGTCGGAGATCAGGCGCGAGCGGTCGGCGTGGGAGAGGAGGAGGTTGTCGTATTCGGGGAGGAAGCGCACGGGCGCGGGGGTGTCTTCGTCCGGGCGCGGGGCGTCGGGGAGGTCGAACAGCTCGGACTTTTTCTTCTCGCCTTCGAAGGTGACGAGCTGCGGGCGCAGCTCTTCGAGTACCGCTTTCGCCGTCCGCAGGCCGGACCAGGTCTGAAAGTCGGCCGCGGTGGCGGGGCCGAAGGCGGCGAGGTAGCGCAGCGCGAGCTGGCGCGCGTCGGTAGATTTGGCGACCTTGCGGCCGAGGTAGGTTTCGGCGACGGCGAAGGGGGCGTTGCCGGCCCAGCCCCACGGGGAGTCGTCGGGGACGAGCACCAGCGGGAGGTGCATGCGCACCACGTAGGCCATGTTGCGCTCGTCGCCGTCCGGGAAGCGCTCGGCGAGGTGCTTGCGCAGCGCGTCGAACGTGCACGGCTCGGCATCGAAGAACTTGCGTGCGATGGCCGTGAGTCTGGCGACGTCCTGCTCTCCGGAGATCGCGGCGAGCACGGGGTGGATGGGCATGCGCCACGCGAGGAAGTCGTCGGTCGTGACGAGGTGGATGGTGCCGCGCATCAGCGTCGCGCGGACGACCTTGCGGTTCGCGATCAGCGCGCGCAGGTCGCCGGCCTCGAACTTCTCGAGACGCGTCCACAACCCGACGAATGGCGGCTTCGCGAGCTGCGCCTGCATGCCGGCGAGGCGGGCGACGGCGTCGAGAGGGGCCACGCGCTCGCGGCGCAGCAGCAATTGCCGGGCGAGGGTCGCGCGGTTGAGGGCACGGCGGGTGAGCTTCACGCCGGCATGGTAATGGCGCTCCGCGCGGCCGGAAGGCAGCCTCGCGAGGCTGGAAGTCAGCCTCGCGAGGCCGGAATCATTCGTCGTCCTTATGCTTCTTGCACTTCTTGTAGCCCTCCGGCGGGTCTTCGACGCCGGGGTAGTAGCAGGGCTCGGGCGGGTTATCTTCCTTCTTGCACTTCTCCATCCCCTCGGGCGGATTGCCGTCGCCGGTGTAGCAGGCGTCGGGGCAATAGCCGACGTAGGGGTACGGAGGCTGGCCGAACGGTCCCGGATAGTACGGATAGCAGGGCGGATTGCAGTAGCCGGCGTAGCCGGACGGGATCTCCTCCGGGAACTGCCCCGGATAGCAGGGGAGGCAGTAATCGCCGTAGCCGGGCGGGATCGGCGCCGGGTAGGCGCCCGGATAGCACGGCAGGGGGTCCGTGGAGGTCTGCGCCTGCACGGGCGGCGACTCCGAGGATGAGACGACGGCGATGAAGCCGGCGACCAGGAGGAACAACGAGGCTCGTGACCATTTTGGGAGTCTCACGACGTTCACACCTCCGTATGAATGAATGTGGAGCTATGCTCTCATAATCTTATTTGCACATGAACGGCTGGATCTGGGTCGTCACTTATCTGTTTCTTTGGGCGTCCGGAAAGACAGTCACCTCGCTCTTCCGCACCGGCGCCAGCGACCGCCTGGTCCGCCTGGCCCTGCAGATCGCCCTCGGCCTCTCGATCTGGCCCATCGTCTTCCTGCTGACGTCCACTCTGGGCATCGCGTGGACGCCCGGGGCGATGCGCGTGGCCGTGATCGTCACGATCGTCACGGGGTTCCTCGGCTCCTCGGGGGTCCTCGGGTTCCTCGGAGGGAAGAGGGGGATGGCCCCCTCCGAGGAACTCCGAGGAACCCCGAGGAACCGAGGAACCGGCCGGAGGCGCCGGGCCGCGCTGCCGCTCCTGGCTACGTTCGGGTTTCTCGCGCTGCTCGCCGTCGCCACGCGCGTGAGCCACATCCGCGAGCTGGCCTTTCCCCCGTGGGTGGACGGCATCCATCACTCGATGATCGTGCGGCTGCTCCTCGAGCAGGGCGTCGTCCCGGCGACGGCCGATCCATACATCGCCGGGGCGCCGTTCGGCTATCACTGGGGATTCCACGTGCCCGCGGCGTTCGTCGCCGCGACCACCGGCAATCTCGCGCACTCCGACCAGCCGGCGTTCCTGCTCCACTTCGGCCAGGCGCTGAACGCGCTGACGCTGCTGATGGTCTACGCAGCGGGACGGGTGCTGCTGCGCTCGCGCGAGGGCGGCCTGTTCGCCGCCGTGCTGGCGGTCTTCGTCTCGTACTTTCCGGCGTTCTATCTCTCGTGGGGGCGCTACACGCACCTGGCCGGGACGCTGGTCCTGCCGCCGCTGCTGATCGCGCTGTGGCGGCTGACGCGGTCGCCGCGCTGGCTCGGGCCGGCGGCGATTCTGGCCGCAGGGCTGGTGCTGATCCACGTGCGCATCGCGCTGTTCGCGCTGACGTTCGCGCTGGTGCTGCTCTGCGGCATCCGCGCGAGGCGTACGGCGCTGCTGCGCTGGAGCGCCGCGGCCGCCGTGGCCGTGGTGCTCATCGGCCCCTGGCTGTATGACCTCGCACGCAATCCCATCCTCGGCGACGTCATCGCACCCGCGGAGACCGAGGGGCTGCCGATGCACCTCGTGGGCTCGCAGAGGAACCGCGAGCTCCTCGCCGTCGCCACCGCGGGCGTCAGCGGGATGGCGGGATGGCTGGGGATGCCCCGCACCGGGCGGATCCTCTCCGGGTTGTGGTGGCTGGCCATCGTCGTGGTGTCCCGGTACGAGCCGAAATCCGCGCGCGTGCGCAGGCGGATGCCGTGGCGCGCGCTGGCGCTGATCGGCGCGTGGTCACTGTTGCTGGCGGTGGTGCTGTACTGGCGGCCGTTCGGCCTCGACCTCACCGCGCTCTCGTCCGTCGACTCGGCGATCATCACCATGTTCCTGCCGCTCTCGATCACCGGCGCGGCGCTGCTGTCGTGGGTGCTCTTCCGCCTCGCCCCGCGCATGCGCGACGCCACCACCTTCATCGCCGCCGCCCTGCTGGCCCTCCTCGGCGCCGCCTCCGTGCGCGACGTCGTCAACCCGCGGACCGTGCTCGCCGAGGAGGCCGACCTGCGGGCCATGCGCTGGATCGAGCGCAACGTGCCGCGCGACGCGGTGTTCGCGGTGGACGCCCGCTCCTGGATGCCGCCCGCGTGGGTGGGGAGCGACGGCGGCTATTGGCTGCACGTCACCACCGGCCGCCGGACCATCCTTCCGCCGCTGCTCTACGCATGGTCGCTCCCGAACGAGCGCGTCCGGGCGATCAACTCCCTCCTCACCACCTGGGCCGACCCGACCCCGGACGCCGGCACCTGGGACGCTTTGCGCCGCGCGGGCATCACCCACATCTACGTCGGCGCCCGCGGCAAGGAGGACAAACGCCGCGCCCTGCTGGCCAGTCCGCGCGTGCGCGCGATTCACCGGGAGGGTGGGGCGGTGGTGTTCGCGGTGATGAGCGACGGCTCACCCTGATCTAGCCGCCGCCCTGGTTGTCCGGGGGATCGATCGCTCCCGTCCCGCCCCCGCCCTCCGGCGGATCGACCGGTCCCATCCCACCCCCGCCACCCTGACCCTCCGGCGGATCGGCCGTCGTCGCGAAGCGGCCCAAATCCATGCGCGGCGCGGCGGCGAGGAGGAACGCCAACAGAAGATAGACGAAGAAGTGCATGAGACCGTCTCCTTCCCCTTCACGATGGGCCGCGCACCGCCCCTCACGCAACGACGGCCGCCCGTTCGTTGCCCATTCGTGACACCGCTCCGGTTTTGGAGTGCGGAGGCAATCGATGGCCTCCGCACTCCCAAACGGGAGTCAGGTTTGCCACTGGTAGAGTGCCCAGAACCCTGCCACTCCTGCCGAGACGAGGCCCAGCGTCACCAGTGCGAGGGCGGGGGCGAGCCGGCGGTCCAGCTCCGGGACGTCATGGGGATGGAACCGGCGCAGGAACAGTGCATCCGCCACGAGCGCCAGCAGGATTCCGGCGAGGACGTCCGCGACGTAGTGCTGTTTCGTGAACAGCGTCGACACGCCGACCAGCGCCGCGCACGCCAGGGTCACGTTCCCGAGTCCGCGGTGCACGCGCCGGCACGTCATCGCCGAGACGAACGAGTGCGCCACGTGGATGGACGGGAAGCAGTTGTACGGCGGGTCGCTCGAGTACAGCGCGTTCAGCCCCCACACCGCGAACCCTTCGCCCGTCACCGACTCCGGCCGCGACGCCACGGTCGGGTAGAGGATGAAACAGACGTACGCGGTGAGCCACACCAGCAGATAGGCGTGGAGCGTGCGGCGGATCTGCGGCTCCTGCCGCACGACGAACAGCGGCAGCAGGATCAGGAACACGTAGACCGCGCCGTAGATCAGCGCCCACACCGGCTGCAGCGGCACGGCGCGGTCCAGCGCCAGCTCCGGCACGTGCAACGTGCGGACGGGCGTCAGCGAGGGGATGAAGAGATAGACGGGAACGAGCAGGAGGAGCACGACCATCGGCAGCGGGACCGGGTAGGGCCGCCGGAACGAATCCGCGACCATGCTCCAGCGGAACGCGGCGTCCTCGGATGCTCGATTCATGGACGCCGCGATCTTACCGGCAGTTTGCCCTCTCTCCGTGGGGCGGAGAGAGGGCCGGCCGCCGCACTCAGAAGCCGGACGGTTGCATGAGCAGCGCCGCGGCGGCGGTCGCGATCGCGTCACGGTCTTCGCCCGCCGTGTCGTCGATGCGGACGTAGCCGGGGTGGATCAGCTCCGCGGCCGCGAGCTCCTGCCGGTCGCGCACGAAGACGTAGCCGAGGGGGGAGCCGGGGAGGCGTCCGAGTCCGGTGATCTGGTGGTTGGGCTGGAGGTGCAGGACGTGGTCGCCGTGCGTGAGCGTGCCGGCGTAGCCCTGGCCGCCGAGGAACAGGCTGCCGTCGACCACGAGCTTCCACGGGTCGGCGTCGCCCGCGCGGCGGAGGTCGCACTGCAGCGAGTCCTCGTACGTCAGCGTGATCCCGATCGAGTCATTCCGCGAGCCGAGGCCGACGTTGCGGGAATGGCGGTCGAAGCGGCAGTCGCACTCCCATTCCTCGCGCCCCGCGGGCGTCAGCCGGAAGCTGTATTTGGCGAAGCCGCGAGACTGCCCGTAGCTGGCGTCCTCTCCGCCCACCGACCAGCTCCGGTTGCCGGGGAAGCCTTTGCGGTCGAATCCGTTGACCTGCCACTCGCCGAAGCTCATCGGCCGGGGACCGAGTCCCGTGCGGTTGCGCTTCACCTCGAGCAGCGCCGCGCTCTCGAGCGCCTCCGGGACGGGAAGCAGCGGTTTCTTCTGCGTTGCACATCCGACGGCGAGGAAAAGAAAGAGGGGAAGAACCAGGGTTCGAGCTCTCACAGGACACCAGCCTTCGCTGAATTTCACTCCCTGACAGCGGGCTCTTCGCAGCCGGTGTGCCACGGCGCTTCTCTCTGCGCGCGCGAGAAATCCGTCAGCGTCTGTCCGCTGCAGGAGGCGATGTGACTTCGAGCTCGGACATCAGCGTCCCGACCCAGACCTGGAACTTGCCCGGCTCCGTCACCCAGCCCTTCTCGGTCCAGAACGCGAGGTCGCGCGGGGTGAGGGTGAACGTCACGCGCTTCGTCTCGCCGGGCCGCAGGGCGACGCGGCGGAAGCCTTTCAGTTCCTTCACCGGACGGGAGACGCTGGCGACGACGTCGCGGACGTAGAGCTGCACGACTTCGTCGCCTTCACGCTTGCCGCTGTTGCGGACGTCGGCGCTGACGGTGAGGCCGTCGACCTTCAGGTTCGCGTATGCGAAGGTCGTGTACGACAGGCCGTGGCCGAACGGAAACAGCGGCTCGATCGCCACGTCGAGGTATTTGCTGGTCCATTTGCTCTCCGGGTTCGCGGGGCGGCCAGTCGGGAGCTGCGCGTGATAGACCGGCACCTGGCCGGTGACGCGGGGGAAGGTCACCGGGAGCTTGCCGCTCGGGTTGACGTCGCCGAACAGCACGTCGGCGATGGCGTTGCCGCCTTCGGTGCCGAGGAACCAGGCCTGGACGATGGCCGGGACGCGCTCGGCGGCCCAAGCCATGGCCAGGGGACGGCCGGACAGCACGACCATCACGGTCGGTTTGCGGACCTCGAACGGCGGCAGCTCGATGGACGCGCGCGACGCGGCTTCGCCGGACTGCTCGCGGGTCTCGCCCACCACGGCGACGATGATCTCCGCCTCTTCCTCCGGGACGATGTTCGCTCCGGCCGCGCGCAGGCCCTCGATCACGCTCACGGTCTCCTCGGGCTTGCCTTCCGAGGCCCACGGGCCGAGCATGTTGGCCTTCGATGCGGCGAGCGGGCCGGTGACGGCGATCTTCTTCGACTTCGCCAGCGGTAGCAGCGAGCCTTCGTTCTTGAGCAGGACGATCGACCGCTGCGCGATCCGCCGCGCCTCGGCCCGCGCGAGCGGCAGCACCCGAGACTCGTCGGCGAACGGGTCGTCGAACACGCCCGCCGCGAACTTCGCGCGCAGGACACGGCGCACGGCTTCGTCGACCAGCGGCGAGGTGTCCAGCTCCATGAACGTGGCGTCCGTCATGGCCATGTCCACGCCCGCGGCGAGGGCCTTCGTCGCCGCTTCCTTCTTCGTCGCGGCGATGCCGTGGTTCATCAGCTCGGCCACGGCCGCCCAGTCGGAGACGACGAAGCCTTTGAAGCCCCACTCGCCGCGGAGGATGTCCCGCATCAGGTGCGCGTTGGCGGTCGCGGGCACGTTGCCGACGGTGTTGAACGCGGACATCAGCGAGGCGACGCCCGCGTCGACGGCGGCCTGGAACGGCGGCAGGTAGACCTCGCGCAGCGTCGCCTCGGACATGTCCGCGCGCGCGTAGTCGCGCCCTCCCTCGGCCCCGCCATACGCGGCGAAGTGTTTCGCGCAGGCGAGCAGGCCCTCGCCCTGGAACCCGCGGACGTACGCCGCCGCCATCGCGCTGCCGAGGTGGGGGTCTTCGCCCGCGCCCTCGGCGATGCGTCCCCACCGCGGGTCGCGCGCGATGTCGACCATCGGTGCGAACGTCCAGCGGATGCCGGAGGCACGCGCCTCGCGCGCGGCGATGCGCGCGGAGAGCTCCGCGGCGTCGACGTCCCACGACGAGGCGATGGCCAGCGGGATCGGGAAGATCGTGCGGTGGCCGTGGATCACGTCGTGCCCGGGGAGCAGCGGGATCTTCAGGCGGGAGCCGGCGAGCGCCGCGCGCTGCAGCTCGTTGACGCGCTTCGCGTCGACGGCGCCCAGCACGGAGCCGACCAGTCCTTTTTCGAGCGCCGGCTTCATCTCCGGCTGATCGGGCACGTACTGCGAGAGCTGCCCGAGCTTCTCCTCGAGCGTCATCTGGCGCAGCAGGGCCTCGATGCGGGCGTCGTCGGCGCGGGCGGCGAAGGTGAACAGGAGCAGCGCTACGGCGATCCGTTGCATGGACAGAGGATAATTGCGCGCATGCGCAGGATCGCTCTCCTTCTTCTCTTCGCGCTGGGCGCGCGCGGCGACTACCGCGAGTTTCTCCAGGCCCCGCCCGATCCATCCATCGCCGCGCGGTTGCGCACGGCGGCCGAGGCGACGCTGAAGGCGTACCCGAAGCTGAAGGCGGAAGACCTGGCGATCTCGCTCGTCGACGTGACCAATCCCGCCGTGATCTCGCGCGCCGACTACCGCGGCGACGAGCGCTTCTATCCGGCGTCGGTGATCAAGTTGTTCTTCATGGCGGACGTGTACCTGACGCGCAAGCAGTGGGTGGGGGACGTCGACCGGGCGCTGAAGGAGATGATGGTCGTCTCGGACAACGACGCGACGGCGTATCTCGTCGACCTCCTCGCGGACACGGTCCCGGGTCCGCCGCTGGAAGGGCGGGCGCTGCGGAGGTACATCGAGAAGCGGCGCGAGATCAACCGGCGCTTCCAGAAGCTCGGCTACGCGGACAACGTGAGCGCGATGATGAAGCCGTGGAGCTTCGGGCCGTACGGCGTGGACCGCCAGGTCCTCGGCGAGAAACGCGTGAACCGGAACATGCTGACGGCGAACGCGACGGCGTCGCTGCTGCTATGGATCCAGCGCCAGCGCTCCCCGTTCGCACCCGACATGATGAAGCTCCTGGAGCGGCCGCTCGCGCCGCTACGCGAGGAAGAGAACCAGGTGAAGGAGTTCATCGGAGCCGCGCTCCCCGAGGGCGCGCGGCTGTGGTCGAAGGCGGGCTGGACGAGCGAAGTGCGGCACGACGCGGCGTACGTGGAGTTGCCGGGCGGGCGGAAGCTGGTGCTGGTGATCTTCACGCGGGGGATCGCGGAGGATGTGACGTTGATCCCGGCGATCGCGAAGAACGTGCTGGCGGAGCTGTAAATCACCACGAAAAGGGAATGTAGGGCGTGGCTTCAGCCCGCCCCCCCGGTGTGGGCGCGGCATGTTCGAAAAGCCCCCTCCCCGCCCGAGAGGCGGGCTGAAGCCACGCCCTACATTTGCCGTCGCTCAGCCCTTCGCGAGCTTCAGCGCTTCGTCCAGGGCTGCTTCCGGCTGCGTCGCCACGTCCGGCACGACGCCCGTGCCCTGCCACGACGTCTTCGTCTTCGGGTGCTCGACGGTCGCGATCGAGACCGACACCGTGTACCCCGCGCCAATGGGCACGAAGGCGTTGTGGCGGCCGCCGCCGCGGGTTTTCTCGCCGACGATTGTGGCGCGGCCGAACTGCTGGAGGATGTACGCGAAGGCCTCGCCGGCGGAGAAGGTCCTGTCGCTGATGAGGATGTAGAGCTTCGCGTCTTCGAGCTTGCGGGTGGGCGTCTCGACGACGCGGGCGACGCGCGGCTCGGGCAGGGCGCGGAAGCGGCTGGTCAGCAGCGGGCCGTGGTTTTCGGGGAGGAAGTAGCTGGCGACGAAGTCGACCATCGGCTGTGCGCCGCCGCGGCACTCGCGCAGGTCGAGGATGACCGCGCCGGCGCTCTCGATCTTCGCGAAAGCGGCGCGCATGGCGGCGTCGCCGTCGAACGGCATCGGGAACTCGTCCAGCTTCAGGTACCCGATGTTGCCGTCGAGCATCCGCGGCTCGCCGATGCCTTTCGGCTGGGGAGCGGTTCCTTCCGGGATGCGCCGCCGCTGCATGGGTGTGGTCAGTTGCGCGCGGATCTCCTCGGCGCTGACGAGCGGATCGCCGGCTTTCGCGGGATCGAAGCGGACGTTGAGGTGCCCGTCGTTCTCGATGGAGTGGATCGCTCTGGTGATCGCGCCGGCCAGCTCGGGTCCGTCGCCTGCGACTTTCTGCTCGCGCAGCGCGCGGGCGATCTCGCGGCCGCGCGCGGGATCGACGAACCCTTCTTCGAGGACGACAGCGGTGCGGTCGAGGATGTCTTTCGGGCTCGCGGCCAGCAGGGGAAGGGCAAGGAACAGCGAAATGAGTGTCTTCATGCGGCGAAGGTACGAGGCAGTTGTGAATGTCTCATGAAGGTCCGCTACACTCCGCGCCCCGATGACCCCAGTCGCCCGGATCGCCACCGAATTGCAACTCCGCCCGCAGCAGGTCGAGCGCGTGCTCGAGCTTAGCGACGGCGGCGCCACCGTGCCGTTCATCGCCCGCTATCGCAAGGAGGCGACGGGCAACCTCGACGAGGTCCAGATCCAGTCCGTGCTCGACCGCGCGGCCGAGCTGAAGGAGCTGGACGAGCGCCGGGCCACCGTCCTGAAGACGATCGACGAGCAGGGGAAGCTCACGCCCGAGCTCGCGCGGGCCATCAACGACGCGAAGACGCGCACGGAGCTGGAAGACCTCTACCTGCCGTACCGCCCGAAGCGCCGCACGCGCGCGACGATCGCGAAGGAGAAGGGCCTCGAGCCGCTGGCCGACTGGATCTGGGGCACGGGACCGCATGCCGGACCGTTCGACGACGAGGCTCTGGCGGGCGCGCGCGACATCTGCGCGGAGCGCGTCTCCGAGGATGCGGAGCTGAGGCGATTCGCGCGGGCGGTGGCGACGAAGCGCGGCGTGCTGCATTCGACGGTTCTGTCGGACAAGAAAGAGACGAAGAGCAAGTTCGAGCTGTACTACGACCATCGCGAGCCGCTGGCCAGCGCGCCGTCGCATCGCGTGCTGGCGATCTTCCGCGGCGAGTCCGAGGAGTTTCTGAACGTGCGGCTGCGCTTCCCGGATGAGGAGATCCTCATGGGGCTGAAGGGACGCTGCGCGCGCAGGCCGTCGCCGATGCCGGCCGAGCGCGAGAAGGCCGTGGAGGACGGCTGGAAGCGGCTGCTCTCGCTGTCCCTCGAAGGCGAGCTGCGCGCGGACCTCAAAGCCCGCGCGGACGCGCAGGCCATCGAGGTCTTCGCCCAGAACCTCCGCAACCTGCTCCTCGCGCCGCCCGCGGGCACGCGCCGCGTGCTGGCGCTCGATCCCGGTCTGCGCACGGGGACCAAGGCTGCGATGCTCGACGAGACCGGGAAGCTCGTCGACACCACCACGCTGTACACCGAGCGCTCCGCGGGCGAGCGGGCCATGGCGGAGAAGGTGCTGAGCGCGCTGGTGGAGAAGCATCGTCCCGAGCTGATCGCCGTCGGCAACGGCACCGGCTCGCGCGAGGCCGAGACGTTCGTGCGCGCGGCGGTGCAGGTGCCGGTGGTCTCCGTCTCCGAACAGGGCGCGTCGATCTATTCCGCGTCCGAGGTGGCGCGCGAGGAGTTCCCGGAGCTCGACGTATCGCTGCGCGGTGCCGTCTCCATCGGCCGCCGCCTGCAGGACCCGCTGGGAGAGCTGGTCAAGATCGATCCGAAGTCCATCGGCGTCGGGCAGTACCAGCACGACGTCAGCCAGCCGCTGCTGCGCAAGAAGCTGGGCGAGGTGGTGGACTGGTGCGTGAACCTCGTCGGCGTCGACGCGAACACCGCGTCGCCGCAGCTCCTCGAGCACGTCTCCGGCATCGGCCCCGTGCTCGCGAAGCGCGTCGTCGAGCACCGCAACGCCACGGGTGCCTTTCCCTCCCGGCAGACTCTCCTCGAGGTCCGCGGCCTGGGCGCCCGCGCCTTCGAGCAGTGCGCGGGCTTCCTGCGGATCCGCGGCGGGCATCCGCTCGACGACAGCGCCGTGCATCCGGAGCGCTACGCCCTCGTCGAGCGCATGGCCGCCGACCTCGGCGTGGCCGTGCGCGAGCTGGTGGGCAACGCGCAGCTCGTGGACCGCATCGACTGGAAGCAGTACGTGGCCGGCGACGTGGGCGAGCCGACGCTGCGCGACATCCTCGCGGAGCTGAAGAAACCGGGGCGCGATCCGCGCGGGTCGTTCGAGCCGCCGAAGTTCCGGGACGACGTGCAGAAGCTGGAAGACCTCCGCGAAGGCATGCAGCTCGACGGCATCGTCACGAATGTGACGGCGTTCGGCGCGTTCGTGGACATCGGTGTGCACCAGGATGGCCTCGTGCACGTGTCCCAGCTCGCGAGCAAGTTCGTGCGCGATCCGCACGCGGTGGTGAAGGTGGGGGATCGGGTGGTGGTGAAGGTGGTGAGCGTGGACGTGGAGCGGCGGAGGATTGCGCTCTCGATGAAACCGTAGTTCCTCGGGTTCCTCGGAGTTCCTCGGGTTCCTCGGGGAAAGGGAGAGAAGCCTCCTCCGAGGAACCCGAGGAACCCCGAGGAACCCGAGGAACCGGTAGTGGCGGGGGTCACTCCGCTCGTATGGCTTCTGTCGCGTCGATCGCCGTCGCTTTGCGCGCGGGCATCCAGCAGGCGGCGAGGCCGACTACCACGAACGCCGTGATGGCGCCGAGGAACGCGACCGGGTCCGCGGGGCCGACGCCGAACAGCAGCGACTGAATGAGCCGGCTCGCTCCCGCCGTCAGCACCACGCCGATCGCCACGCCGATCAGCACCAGCCGCATTCCCTGGCGCAGCACCAGGCCGATCACGTCGCCGCGCTGGGCGCCGAGGGCCATGCGGATGCCGATCTCGCGGGTGCGGCTGGTGACCAGGTACGCCGTCACGCCGTAGATGCCGATCGCCGCGAGCAGCAGGCCGACCAGGCCGAGGCTGCCGGAGACCGCGGCCGCGATGCGCTGCGGCAACAAGCCGAAGGCCGCGTAGTCCTCCATCGTCTGCGACGTGATGATCGGCAGGTGCGGATTCATCGACGCGAGCAGCGCGCGCAGCTCGCCCGCGAGCCGCTGCCCGTGCGTCGAGCGCGCGACGATGGTCGTGCGCGACATGTACTGCTGCTGCATCGGCACGTAGAGGAACAGCATCGGCTCCTCGCCGAGATAGCGGTACTTCCCGTCGCGCGCGACGCCGATCACGGTCAGCGTCCGGTCGCCGTTCTGCACGAGCGTCTTCCCGATGGGGTCCTGATTCGGCCAGAGCTGATTGGCCATCCGCTGATTGACGATGGTCACGAACGGCGCGCCCGCGCGATCCGCGTCCGTGAAATCGCGGCCGCGGAGCAGCGGCGTGCGCATCGTGGCGAAGTAGCCCGGCTCGACGACGTTCCAGTCGGCGCGGACCGGGTCGGTCTCCCACGTGCGTCCCGGCAGCGTGAGCGTGCCGAGACCGATGCCGCCCAGGCCGAGCGGGAGCTGGGCGGCGAGCGACGCGCTGGCCACGCCCGGGGTGGCGCGCACGCGCTCGAGGAGCTGCCGCGCGAACAGCGGCCCCGTTTCGTCCGTGTAGCCGCCGAGGGCGAGATCGAGCGACGCCAGCTCGACGCCGTGCGGGTCGAACCCCGGATCGATCGTCGACGCGCGCTGCAGCGCCCGCACGAACAGCGCTCCGCCGGCCACCAGCACGATGCTCAGCGCCACCTGCGCCACGACGAACACGCTGCGCAGGCGCAGGCGCTCGGGACCGGCGAGGTCCGACTTCAACCCGCTGACGACGTCGCGCTTCGACGCGTGGAACGCGGGCGCGAGGCCGGAGAGGATCGCCGCGACGAGCGACAGGCCGGCCGTGAATGCGACCGCGCGTGCGTCGATCGACGGCGTCAGGCTCACCGGCACCGGCAGCACCGGCAGCATGGAAGCGAGCAGGCGCGTCATCCCCTGCGCGAGGAGCAGTCCGAGGAGGGCGCCGCCCGCGAACAGCACGGCCGTCTCGACGAGCATCTGCCGCACCAGCCGCGCCCGTCCGGCGCCGAGGGCCAGACGCACCGCGATCTCGCGGCGGCGGGAGGTCGCGCGAGCCAGGAGGATGCCCGCGACGTTCGCGCAGGCCACCGCGAGCACGAGCCCGACCACGACCATGAGACCGGCCAGGAACACCGCCACCGGAGCGCCGTTCCCGGGGATCGGCGACAGCGCCGCCGCACGCAGCCCGCGGCCTTTGTTCGCATCCGGATACTCGCACTCCAGCGCGGCTCCGAGCGTCGCGAGCTCCGCCTGGGCCTGCTGCAGCGTCACGCCCGGTTTGAGGCGCGCGCCCATCAGCAGCCACGCCGACTCGCGGCTCGTCAGCGTCGTCGCATCCAGCCGCGGCGCCGCCTCGGCCACCATGTTCATCGGTACCCAGAGGTCCGGCGTCATGAGAGTCGTCCCGCGGAAGCCCTCCGGCGCGACTCCGGCGACGGTGAACGGATGCCCGTTGATGTCGAGCTTGCGTCCAACGATCGACGGATCGGCGCTGAAGCGCCGCGTCCAGAAGCGATGCGAGAGGACCGCGATCGGCGAGGCGCCCGCGGCGGCTGGATCGTTGCGGGAAAAGAGGCGGCCGAGGGCCGGACGCACGCCGAGCGTGTCGAAGTAGTTGTTCGAGACCATGCCGCCGAAGATCCGCTCCGCGCCGTCGCGATTGCCGAGGCTCATCGGTTGCGGGTCCATGCGGAAGGCGTAGACGTCCGTGAAGACGCGGCTCCGCGCGCGGACGTCGAGGAAGTTCGGGTAGGAGTTGTTGTCGAAGCCCTGCCCCTCCTGCGAGCGGCCGATGTCGACGATGCGGTCCGCGTCGACGACGCCGGGGGGCGGCTGGAACAGCAGCGCGTTGGCGAGGGAGAAGATAGTGGTGTTCGCGCCGATGCCGATGGCCAGCGAGAGTGCGGCGGTCAGCGTGAAGAGGGGATTGCGGCGGAGCAGGCGAAACGCGAAGCGAAGGTCCTGCAGCAGGCTGTCCATGCCTCTATTACGCCGGGGAAGGGTTATGGTTAACGGAATGTAGGGCGTGGCTTCAGCCCGCCCACCCCGGGGGAGGCGGGCTGAAGCCACGCCCTACATCGACGTCGCATGTTCGACGACTACGCGGGCGACAACCCCGGCATCGCGACCGCCGTGCTGCGCGGCGGCGAGGTCGTCCTGCGCGAGTGCCATGGTCTCGCGGATCTCGAGTCGCGCACGCCCGTGACGCCGTCCACCAACTTCCGTCTGGCCTCGGTCACGAAGCCGTTCATCGCCGAGGCGATCGGGATCCTCGTCAACCGCGGCCTGCTGCGGTACGACGATGAGGTCTTCGGGAGTGCGACCGTACGGCAACTGCTCACCCACACCTCGGCCATCGTCGATTACGAGGATCGGATCCCGCCCGAACGAACGGAGCAGGTGAGCGACGCGGACGTGCTGCGCATGCTCGCGACCACGGATCGCACGGGCTTCCATTACAGCAACAGCGGCTACGTCCTCCTCGGCCTGCTGATCGAGCGCGTGTCCGGGCAATCCCTCGAGTCGTTCCTCCGCGACGAAATTTTCGCGAAGCACGGCATGCACGGCACGACGGTGGGGCCGCCGGCCGCGAACCGCGCTTACGGCTACGACCGCGACGATGCGCGCTGGGTCCGCCGTGACCAGAGCGTCACCAGCGCCACGCGCGGGGACGGCGGGATGTACTCGTCGATCGACGACCTGTCAGGCTGGGTGGCGGCGCTCGAGGACGGCGTCTCCCACGTCGACACCGACATCCCCGGCGTCCGCTACGGACTGGGGTGGTTCTACGCGGAGAACACGATCTACCACTACGGCGACACGGTGAGCTTCCGCAACGCGATCGTGCGGTGGCCGGCGGAGCGGCTGGCCGTCATCGTCCTCACGAATCGCAACGAGGGCGATCCTGTTGATCTTGCGAAGCGGGTTACGGAGTATTATTTGAATATATGAACATCACGGCCGCGCTTCTCCTCGCCGCCATGCTCGTCGGCCCGGAGCGTCCGGCCGCGGCGCCCGCCTATGGCCCCGCGTACGGCACGCAGTATCCGCACACGCTCCTCACCGACGGCACGGACTTCCTCGCCCTCTGGACGGGCATGGACGGCGTCCACGCCGCGGCGGTGGACGAGCGGGGCGCCGTACGTCCGACGCCGTCGCGCGCTCTGTTCCAGGGCCAGTATGTGCAGGGGACGTGGACCGGCGACGCGTACCTGCTCGCGTGGTACTTCGAAAATCGCGTGCTGACCGCGCGGATGAACCGCGATGCGCAACTGATCTCGGCTCCGGTGCCGTTGGCCGTGGGCGATGCTGTCCCGGTGGCGATGGCGACGTCGGGAAGCCACACGCTCATCGTCCTCAGCCGCTACCTCGACATGACCGCGATTCTGGTGGGACCGGACGGCCAGGTTGTACGGGGCAACATCGCGATCCCGGCGGAGACGCGCCCGTATGCGGTGGCTGCCGTGGCAGTCGACGGTGGGTTCTTGATCGCGACCATCGAAACGACCTACGCGCCGGTAGCGGCGACGACCGCGCGGGCCATCCGGATCTCGGCGGAGGGCGCGGTCGAGTCTTCCGTGAAGCTCATCGAAAGGCTTCCTCACAACGTGAACTCGATCGACGCTGCGGCGAAGGGCGATCGTGCCGGCATCGCGTTCGTGGCGCGGCGGAACACGCCGGCCGGGCCGCAGCGGTTGTACACGTTCACGGTCGACGCGCACACGCTCGCCGCGACGGCGCACGCGCCGCGCATGGTCGTGGGCGACGATCCGCAGGTGGTGCCGACGCCCGGCGGCTTCGCCGCGGGCATGATCGAGTACCAGACGAACGCGCCGCTGCTGCTCACCACGATCCCGTTCGATACCGGAGAGCGTCATGCGACGGAGCTCGCGACGAGCGCGCCCGGCAGCGATTTGCGCATGGCTTCCAACGGCCAGACGGTGATGA
The DNA here is from genome assembly GCA_036375075.1 of Thermoanaerobaculia bacterium. Taxonomy (GTDB): domain Bacteria; phylum Acidobacteriota; class Thermoanaerobaculia; order Gp7-AA8; family Gp7-AA8; genus QHVT01. The sequence continues at coordinate 54,223 of DASUSN010000083.1, forward strand.
GCGTCTGGCGCGACTACCGCTTCTCGCCGCCGTACAGCTACTCGACGACGAACATGTTCGGCATCGCCTTCGATGCCACGGCGACGCGGACGGAGACCGGCGTGCTGCCGGTCGCGATCTCGGGAGTGGCGCAAGGACATCCGGCGATCGCGAGCGCGGGCACGACGTCGCTCGTGGCGTGGATGGACCTCACCAGGACGGTGCAGGGGAACGTGATGGTGCGGCGCTTCGACGCCCGCGGCAATCCGCTCGACTCCGCGCCGACCGCGCTGGTCGCGGACGTCGCTGTCCAGCAGCCGGTGGTGGCGTTCACGGGCGAGGTGTGGATCGTGGTCTGGCGCGTGGTGCTGAACGAGAACGGCAACGCCCGGTCGTACATGCGCCGCGTCGCGCGAAACGGCGCGGTCCTCGACCCGCAGCCGGTGGACCTCGGCCCGGGCGCCGCGATCGCGGCGGCCTCGAACGGGACGGTCACTCTGCTCGCCTTCGACAGGCAACTGCTGCGCTTCTCGCGCGCGGGCGAGCGGCTCGAGACCATCACGCTGCCGGAGACCGTCTGGGGCGGCGTGCTCGCCAGCAACGGCAGCGACTTCCTGCTGGTCTGGACGGAAGGCTCGGACTGGTGGCAGTTCCCGTCGCCGAATTACATCGACGTGCACGCGATCCGTCTCGACGCCTCCGGCCATCCGGTGGGCGCGCGGATCGACGTGGCGACGAGCCCGGCCAACGAGCTCTCGCCGGTCGTGGCGTCGAACGGAACGGACTTTCTGATCGCCTACGCACACATCGCGGGCGAGGAGCGGGTGGTGCGCGCGAAGCGGGTGCTGCGGGAGGGCGCGCTCGCGGATCACACCGCGCTGCAGCCCGGCAGCCTGGTGGGGAGGGGCGAGATGTCGTACTCCGTCGCCCCTCGCGAGGACGGCTACGCGGCGGTGTTCGTGCGCGGCATCGACGGCCGGACGGCCGCACTCGACACCGTGGCGCTGGACGCTCGCGGTGTGCCAGCCGAGGAGCCTGTGACGCTCGGGATCACGAACTGGTACTCGTGGTCGCCGTCGACGGCCATCGCGAGCACGATGGTGGCGTACACGCGCACGGACCCGGCGCTCGGAGATGTCGAGCGCGTGTTCGTCCGCAGCCTCGGCGGCGAGCCGCCGCGACGGCGGGCCATGCGGAGGTGAGTGCCTCGGTTCCTCGGTTCCTCGGAGGGGTTCGGAGAGGGCGGCCCCTCCCCTCCGAGGAACCCGAGGAACTCCGAGGAACCGAGGAACTACGTCACGAACATCCGCATCCACAACGCGCCGAGGAGCTCGTCCGCGCGCTCGGGGCCGGCCAGGTCCGCGAGGGCAGGGCGGCGGGAGCGGAGGATGGCGCGGATGACGCCGAGGACTTCGGCGTCGTCGCCGGCGTCGGCGAGGGGGGCCAGGAGGGTCTGCACGTCGCGAAGAACGTCTTCCGCGTTCTCATACGCGCCCGGCGGCGGGATCAGCGCGGCGATGAGCGCGCCTTTCGAGGGCCAGCGGCGGTAGACGGTGGTCTTGGCCACGCCGGCGCGCTCGGCCATCGCGTCGACGGTGAAGTCGCGATAGCCGCCCTCGGACAGCATGCTGCGCGCGACGGAGAGGATCTCTTCGTCCGCACCTTCGCGCCGCGGACGGCCGCGGCCCCGTTTCGCGGTTGACACGGCGGCGATTATAGACACGCGTGAAATTCGTCCTCGGCGCCGCGGCGCTCGCAGTCGTGGTCCTCCACCTCACGTCGCTTCCGATGACCATCTGGGAGTACGACGAGAACCTCTTCGCCAAGGGGGTGGAGCGGTACGAGCCGCTGAAGCATTTCCCGCCGCCGCCGGGGTCTCCGGTGTTCATGGGGGCGGCGAAGCTGGTGGCCCCTCTCGTTGGCGGGGACGCGTTCCGGACGCTGATCGCGATGAACGCGTTCCTGACGGTCGCGGGCTTCGCGCTGCTGGTGCTGGCGTTCCGCGCCATCACCGGCAGCACGCGCGCGGGCATCCTCGGCGCGGCGCTCTTCTACGTCATGCCGGCGATGCTCGTCCACGTGACGCTGGCGTTGTCGGATGCGGGGGCGCTCGCGTTGCTCGCGCTCGCGCTGTGGCTCGGGACGAGACGGTCCCCGGTCTGGTTCGCGGTGGTCTGCGCCGCGGCCGTCGGCTGGCGGCCGCAGTTCGCCATCGCCGTCGTTCCGCTGTTCTTCACCACCGTCGCGTTGATGCGCACGTGGCGCGAGCGGCTCCTCGCCATCGGGGCGTTCGGCGTGGCCTGTCTGGCGTGGCTCGTGCCGCTGATGGCGTTCACGGGAGGCGTGGCCGGCTTCTGGAAGTGGCTGTCGGGCCAGGCCGCGTATTTCGCGCAGCACGACGCGGACATCTCGCGCACGGGACGGACAGCCGGACAGATCGGCATGCGGTTCATCGCCCATCCATGGGGACCGAAGTGGCTGGCGGCGCCGGTGCTGCTGCTCGCGGCGATCGGTCTCGTCACCGCGGTGCGGCGGCGGATGGCGAGCGTGCTGCCGGTGGTGGTGATGACGGTCGTGTATCTCGCGTTCGCGATGTGGATGATGGACCCGGCGGACGGCGTGCGGTACGCGCTGCCGGCGCATCCGGGCATCGCACTGCTGGCGATCCTCGGGATCGAGTCGTTGCGCGGGGTCGCGCGCGCGGACTGGATTCTGGTCGGCGTGTACGCGGCCGGCGCGTATCTGTACGCCGCGCCGATCCTGCGGCAGCGGACCGCGACCCCGTCGCCGCCGGTCGCGGCGATCCGGCATCTGCGCTCGGTCGCTCCCCGGAACGCGCTGATCCTGTATGACCTCCCGCTGAAGCCGCACGCGCAGAACCTGCTGCGCGATTACACGTGCATGCGTGTGGACGAAGGGCTGCTGCGGTTCGGCAACCGCGTCGACCGTCCGATCTTCGAGCTGACGGACAGCGCGGTGGACGGGCCGGGCGGGAAGGTCTTCCGCTGGGAAACGCCGGACGCGTATTCGAAGCTCACGCGGAATCACTACGGCGCGGTTTCGGTGCTGCCGATGCCCACGGAGCGCCGCTTCCTGGCGGTGCGGGGGATCTGGCCGCCGGAGCGGAAGGGGACGGAGTCGTGGCGCTGGCTCGGCGCGCAGGCCACGATCGCGCTGCCGGACCTCGGCGCGGACCGCGTGCGGCTGACGTTCGCGACGCCCGCGGATTACCCGTTGGCGTCGAACCGGGTGCTCGTCGTCGTGAACGGCGCGGCGCGCGCGGAGGTGGACGTGCGTCGCGGGGAAGCGAGTGTGGTCGAGCTGCCGCTGCCCGGAGGCGCGGCGCGGCTGGAGATCACCGTCGCGCAGACGTTCGTGCCTGCGAGCGTTCCCGGACGGCTGAACCGCGACCGGAGGAAGTTGTCGGTGATGCTGACGGGGCTGGAGCAGGTCAGGACTGCAGCTTCGCAATCGACACGCGCAGCGACTTCCCCTCGCGGCTGATTACCACGTTGCCTTTCCCGATCCCGGCGTCGTCGCAGAGCTCGAGGATCTTGTTCCGCGAGCGTCGCTCGACCGAGAACGCCAAGGTCGCGCCCTCGGGCATCACGCCGGAGATGATCCGGATGATCTCGGAGGCTTCGCCATCATCGAGATGATCGAAGAGCGAGCCCTGGATGTAGACGTCGTCTTCGGTGAACAGAGGATCGACGTAGTGGAGAATCTCGTCGCGCGTGAGGTCGGCGTCGCTGCATGCGGCCACTGCCGCGCGGAGCTGTTCGAGCGCCATCTCGCGCTTCTCGCCAGCAGCGATGATCTCGCTGTCGTCATCCAAGTTTTCCCTCCTGCCACTGCGGACCCTCTTGCGTCTTGGGAGGGACGCAGCCACCTCGATTCCCGATGGAAGTATAGGATGCGCGCATGACACACGCATCGAAGAGCGGCACTTTCTCCATCGGCGGCGACCTCCCCGTGCATCGGCTCGGATTCGGCGCCATGCGCATCACCGGCAAGGGAGTCTGGGGTTCTCCGAAGGACCGCGACGAGGCGCTGCGCGTGCTGCGGCGCGCCATCGAGCTGGGGGTGACTCTCATCGACACCGCCGAGTCGTACGGGCCGCAGGTCAGCGAGGAGCTGATCGCCGAGGCGCTGCATCCGTATCCGAACGACCTCGTCATCGCCACCAAAGGCGGCTTCGATCGCACAGGACCGGACGAATGGACCGTGAACTGCCGCCCGGAGCGCCTGCGCGAAGAGCTCGACGGCTCGCTGCAGCGCCTCCGCCTGGAGCGCATCGACGTCTACCAGCTCCATCGCATCGACCCCGACGTCCCCGAAGACGAGCAGTTCGGGTTCCTCGCCGACGCGCAGCGCGCCGGGAAGATCCGGCACATCGGGCTGTCCGAGGTGACGGTCGAGCAGATCGAGCGCGCGCGGCGGCACTTCCCGGTGGTGTCCGTGCAGAACCACTACAACCTCGCCGACCGCAAATGGGAGCCGGTGCTCGACCACTGCGAGCGCGAGAACATCGGCTTCATCCCCTGGTACCCCTTGCAGACCGGCAAGCTCGCCAAAGAAGGCGGCGCGCTGACGCGCATCGCCGCGGCCCACCGCGCCACGCCCGCGCAGGTCGCCCTCGCGTGGCTGTTGAAACGCTCGCCGGTGATGCTGCCGATCCCCGGGACGTCGAAGGTCAAGCATCTCGAGGAGAACATGGGGGGCGCAGGCATCGAGTTGAGCGACGAGGAAGCGCGCGCGATCGCGTAACCGGTCAGCTCGCGAACAACCGCTGTTCCCCCGCACCCACGAACACCAGCTCCGCGCCGGGGTGGTCGAGCCATTCGGTCGTATCGAGCTGCGCGAACTTGCGGCGGCCGAAGCGTTCCTGCAGGGCGGGAGGGAAGGGGGTGGGCACGGTGACGTGCAGTTCCAGGTCGTCGAACAGCGCGGTCTGCAGGTCGGGCGGCTCGACGAGGCCCCACACCACCGGGTCGGGGTTGGCGATGGTCATTATGTAGTCGGCCTCGTCCTCCACCGGGATGTCGACGGCGACGGGGTCGTCGTACGCGAACCGCTGGACGTGCCAGCGAAAATGCGCGTGCGGCCCGTGCGTCTCCAGCTCGTACGTCCCCTCGGCGAACTCCTTCGCGGCCGGGAGGTGGCGAAGGCCGCGCGTCTTCGTTCCGTACACCTGGGCGCCGAGGGCGGCGTTCATGTCGTAGGGGGTGAGGACGAGGTCGACGAAGCCCCAGAAACGGTCGCGTCGCGCGGAGCGGGGGAGGCGCTTCCGCCCGACCGCGATCAGGCGCTCGAAGGCCGACCCCTCGGGCGACAGGAGGAGCAGCAGACGCTGGACGTCGTCGAGCTCATCCGGATGCTGCTCCTCCACCCGCGGCCGGTAGAGAAACGCGATCGAACCGTGCTCGAGACGCCGGATCTCTGCCTCCGCGGCCTCACGCGCGCGTGCTGCCATGGATGAGACACCTTCAAATCACGCGCCGGGTACCGTTCAGTCTCCTGCGACGAGGGCGTTCATGCGCCAGCCGGCGTCGCTCTTGATGAAGCCGGCGCGATAGTCGACGGGGCTGCGCACGAGCTTCGATTCGACGAAGCCGGTCTTGCCGTCGGCGGTCTCCACCTTCGTCCACGGACCGGGAGCGCCCTGACCGCGCTTCACGAGGTCGCGGGAGAGCGTGGCGATGGCGGGGGCACCGGCATCGGCCGATTCGCGCAGGGGCACGTCCTCGGCGATGACGGCCAGCGTCTCGAACGCATCGTGAGGCTCGGGCCAGGCGCTGTAGACGTAGGGCGCCCAGAACATGCCCTCGCGGAACGTACCGCCGAGGGCGAGGATCTGTTCGAGCTCCTGGAAGAGGTCTTCGGTGAGGACGTGCTCCAGCTCGGCCGCGCCGCCATCCCCGCCGAACGAGGTGCGGATGCTGGGATCGGACAGCGCGAGCACGGCCTTCTTGTCGCGCGCCCGAACGGCGGCGAGGAGCTGGTCGCGATAGGTGACGAAGGAGGGGTCTTTGGCTGCTTCGTCGAGAAAGGCGAGCTTCGGGCCGTTGACGGCGGGTGGGGCGGGGGGAGTCTTCGGGTCTTCGAGGGGTCGAGCCGTCGAGGATGTCGTCGTCGCGGTCTCGTCGACCGGACGACTCGGCGACTCGACGACTTTCTCCCGCGCGCACGCAGCCAGGAACAGCAAAGCAAAAGCGAACTTCATCATGAGGCCGCGACTCTGCAAGTTGCGGGCGAAGATGTGGCGGCCGCGAAGGCGGGGCGCGCCTTCGCAAGCTTGCTGTCATCCTGAGCCGGCGTAGCGCGGCGAAGGACCCCCTGCTGGATGCGCGGTCGTCGCGAACCGCAGGGGGTCCTTCGCCGTCTACGCGGCTCAGGATGACAGGGCTCCCGTCACGACACCGGGTCCAGGCCCTTCTTCTTCAGCGCCGCGTTGATCGCCGGCAGCTCCCTGGCCGACCAGGCGTCGAAGTCGCGGACGACGTCCGCCAGCTCGCGCGCCAGCGCATCCGCGCGCTCGGTCTGCGTCTGCGAAGGGCGGCCTTCGTAGCCGTTGACCGTGCCGTACAGGTCCGCGAGGTATTCGCGCAGGCGCTCTTCGCCGGTGATCATGCCGCCTTCCTTCGTCGCCACGACGCGCCTGCGGATCTCGTCGACTCCGGCCGACGCGCTCCGGAGCTTCGTCGCCAGGGCGTCGCTGCCGAGCTTCGTGGCCCGGGCGTCGAGCGCGAGGCGCACGGCGTTGATGCGCTCCACGGCGCGGGTCATCTCGCCGAGCTGCGCGTGCAGCTTGTTGACCAGCGCGAACTGCGCGCGGCGGTCGTCCATCGAGTGCGTGGTGCGCGGGTCCTGCAGCAGCTCGAGCCTCGAGGTGAAGAGGTTGCGGTCCTTGGTCACGTTCACGGTGTACGTGCCCGGCAGCACGCGCGGGCCGACCGACGCGGAGAACGCCGCGGTCGCCGCGGGCGGCACCTGCGGCGGGGGCATGCGCATCCCCCACGTCACCCGGTTCAGGCCGCGGCGCTTGCTGCTGGGGATCGTGCCGATGGTCTTTCCGTCCGCGTCCGCGACGTCGATCTTCAGGTCGCCGAAGATGTGCCGCCGCTTCTGGTAGTACGTGATCACGGCGTCGGACGGAGGATTCTCGCCGGTGAACGTGGCATCGCCGTTCGACCAGCCGCCGAAGGCCTGGAGGCTCTGCACCACCTGGCTCGTCCCCACGAACGCGATGTCCTTCTGCAGCACCTCGGGCGTCAGCGCGCGCAGCGGGGTGATGTCGTCCACGATCCAGATCCCGCGCCCGTGCGTGGCAATGACCAGGTCGTGATCGCGCGGATGGATGACCATGTCGCGCACCGGGACGCTGGGCAGGTCGCCGCCTTTGTATTGCGCCCACTGCTTCCCGCCGTCGATGGACACCCAGAGGCCGAACTCCGTGCCGAGGAAGAGGAGGTTGGGGTTGACGAGATCTTCGCGGACGACGTGGGCGAAGCCGCGGACGTTCCCGTCGGCGGGGACGATCGACGTCCACGTCCGGCCGAAGTCCGTCGTGCGGTACGCGTACGGACGCATGTCGCCCGAGGTGTGCATGTCCACGGTGATGTACGCGGTGCCTTCGTCGAAGTGGCCGGCGTCGACGTACGAGATCCACGCCGGCTTCGGCAGCCCGGGGATGTTCGAGGCGGTGTTCGTCCACGACTTGCCGCCGTCGCGCGTGACCTGCACGTTGCCGTCGTCGGTGCCCACCCAGACCACGTTCGCGTTCTTCGGCGACTCGGCGATGGCGTAGATCGTCGTGTGCATCTCGGCCGCGGAGTTGTCGACCGTCACGCCGCCGGACAGCTCCTGCTTCTGCTTGTTCGGATCGTTCGTCGTCAGATCGCCGGAGATGCGCTCCCAGGTCTGGCCTTTGTCCTTCGTGCGGAAGAGGACCTGCGCGCCGAGGTAGACCGTGCCCGAGGGGGAGACGTGGATGGGAGCGTTCCAGTTGAAGCGCAGCTTGCCTTCCTTGTAGGCCGGCAGCGGCTGCACGTTGCGGACTTCGTGCGTCTTGCGGTTCACGCGGCCGATGCCGCCGCCCTGGTACTCGGCGTAGATGTAGTCCGGGTCCGTCGGGTCGACGAACATCCAGAAGCCGTCGCCCCCGTACATGTTCTCCCAGCGGCTGTTGGTGATGCCGCCCGGGTACTCCGAGTCGCCGACCCAGGAGCTGTTGTCCTGCAGGCCGCCGTAGACGTGGTACGGCCGGTCGTTGTCCACGCTGACGTGGTAGAACTGCGAGATCGGCAGGTTCTCCGCCTTCCACCAGCGGTTGCCGGCGTCGTACGAGTACCAAATCCCGCCGTCGTCGCCCGTGATGAGGTGATCGGTGTTCTGCGGGTCGATCCAGAGGTCGTGGTGGTCGGCGTGCGTGTTGCCGCTGATGTTGGTGAAGGTCTTGCCTCCGTCCGTGGAGGCGATGAGGTAGAGGTTCGGTTTGTAGACCTTGTTCTCGTCCTTCGGATCGACGATGAGGTTGGCGAAGTAGAACGGCCGCCAGACCATCATCTGGCTGCGATCGCGCGGCTGCCAGGTCTTGCCGCCGTCGTCGGAGCGATAGAGGCCGTTCTTCGGCGGCTCGGCTTCGATGAGGGCGTAGACGACGTTCGGGTTCGACGGCGCGGCCGTGACCGCGACGCGGCCCCACGGCTTCGCCGGCAGGCCGGTCGCGGACTTCGAGTCGAGCTCGGTCCACGTCGCGCCGCCGTCGGTCGACTTGAACAGGCCGCTGCCGCTCGGCGCGTTCGGACCATCCCCGCCCGAGCGGAAGGTCCAGCCCTTGCGGCGGAAGTCCCACATGCCGGCGTAGATCGTCTTCGGGTTCTTCGCGTCCAAGGACAGCATGGAGCAGCCGGTCGAGGCGTTCGCGCCCTTCAGCGCCTTCGTCCACGTCCTGCCGCCGTCGGCGGTCTTGTAGACGCCGCGCTCGTCCGAGTCGCTCCACAGCTTGCCCGGGACGCAGACCCAGACCGTGTTCGAGTCCGTCGGATCGACGGCGATCTTGGTGATGCGCTCGGAGTCCTTCAGGCCGACGTGCGTCCAGTTGTCGCCGCCGTCGACGGACTTGTAGACGCCCTCGCCGATGGAGACGCTGTTGCGCGTCCACGACTCGCCGGTGCCGACCCAGATGGTCTTCGGGTTCTTCGGATCGATGGCGATGGCGCCGATCGACTGCACCGGCTGCTTGTCGAAGACGGGCTTGAACGTCGTCCCGCCGTTGACCGACTTCCAGACGCCGCCGCTGGCGGAGCCGGCGTAGATCGTCAGGCGCTGGCCTTCGCGGACGGCGTCGACCGCGGAGATGCGGCCGCTCATCGCGGCGCTGCCGATGTTGCGGGCACCCAGGCCGGAGATCGTGTCGGAGTCGATCTTCACCGCGGCGGTGCTCGGCGCGGGTGCCGGCGGCTCCGATGCTGCCACCGCGGCCGCTGCCGGCAGCGGCTCGTCCGGCGGCGCCTGCGTGCCGGGCTTCGCGAACTGCGTGTTCGCAATCGCGGCGTTCGCCTCGATGGTCTCGTAGGTCGACTTCTGGCGGAACGGGCTGCCCTTCACCCCGAACTCGATGGCGTGGGGGAGGTACCAGCCGTTGACCGATTTGTAATCGCCGAAGGTCGTTTCGTACTCGCGCTCCGCGCCGCGGATCACCCGCCGGGTCTCGACCTTGATCGGCACGTAGTAGTCGGAGTCCATGAAGTAGTAGCGGACTTCGCCGTTCGCCAGCGTGACTTTCAGCTTGTGGGCGTCGGTGCCTTCCACGGGCTCGGTGCCCAGATACTCGACCTTGTTGCCCTTCTGCTGGTAGTTGACGAGCGGGCCGTCGAAGTCGGCGTCGGCGAGGATCCCCTTCATCTCGTCCTCGCTGAGCGACTCGACGTCCTTCTTCCCGCCGAACGGCTCGATCTTCCAGCCGGTCGCGCCGTCCCATGCGGTGATCGAGGTCATGCCCTGCAGCGAGAACTCCTGGCGCACGCGGTTGGGCCGCTTGTTCACTTCGAGGATCTTCGCCTCGAAGCCGCCTCCACCGGTGTACGTGCCGGTGCGGCGCAGCGTGTGGACGGCCTGGATGCGCTCCAGACCGCCCGACTGGCGGATGTACTTCTGGACGATCTCGTCGGCGGTCTGTGCGGCGACGGTGGCGGCGGCGGCGAGCGATACCAGGACGGCGAGCGCGGCTCTGCGCATCAAGGGGGTTCCTCCTGCCCGATTTGGACGGAGGGGATGATAGAGGCGCACGCTGTTGCGTTGTGGTGTCAACTCTGCATCAAATTCCGTCATGGCTCGCGGATGGGAAAGCAAGTCAGTCGAATCGCAGCAGAGCGAAACCTTCGCACGTGGCGCCAGGCGCAAGGAGTCGGCCGAGGAGATCGAGCGGAAGCAGAAACGCGAGAGTCTCGAGCTCTCGCGCTCCCGCGTCTCGCGCGAGCTCGAGGCGGCGCGAAGCCCCGTGCATCGCACCGCGCTCGAGAACGCGCTCCGGTTTCTGGACGACGAACTGCGGAAGTTCTAGCTACTTCGACGCGGTCTGGACCGGCGGCGGCGCGAGGATCGCGTCCGGCACCTGGTTGTTGATCGGCTTCAGGGTGCGCAGGTACGCGTAGATCGCGCTCAGGTCCTCGTCCGTCGCCCTGGCGTAGTTCTGCCACGGCATCGGCGGGAGGATCGGGCGCCCCACGCCCCAGTGGCGGCCGGTGCGGATGGTCTTCTTGAACATGGCCTCGTCCCAGATGCCGATGCCGGTGAGGCGCTCGGGCGTCAGGTTGCGGGCGAAGCTCACGCCCCACGGGCCGGCGAAGGCGGTGTTGGTCGCGGCGCCCGCCCAGATCCACTTGCCGTCCGCCATCTTCGGCGGTGCGGGCATCGGGAAGTTCTCGGGATGGCCGGAGAGTGCGCGCGACATGTCGGGCTCCGGACCGTTCGGGCCCATCTTGAAGGGGGTGTGGCAGTCGTTGCAGCCGCCGATGGTGACCAGGTATTCGCCGCGCTTGACCTTCGCCTGCCAGGCCTGTTGCGCTTTCGCCTTCTCCTCGGCCTGTGCCGACTTCTTCGCGGCCGTCGCCGTGAGCGTGCCGGCGACGGTGAGGCTCGCGACGACGATCAGGGTCGTGGTGATGCGCTGACGGGTGTTCATTGCTTCCTCCAACGTTCGTTCGAGGAGCAATGTGGGTTTGCGGCGGCGATGGCGTTGCTAAGTGTTTGCTAGTTAGTTCGGAAAAGAAGCGGCGCGTTGCGTGCGCTGCAAGCGGCGGTTCCTAAGAAGTTGCTAAGCGCTTCCGCTTCGTCTTCGTCTTCAGCTTTGCCTTCGTCGTCTCGTACGCCTGGACGATCACTGCGGCCATGGCCTTCTCGGAAAGCTTCCGGTCCAGCCGCATCCCGACCCACCCGCTCGGCCCGACGTACGGCGGTACGAAGAAGTGCTCCTCGTCCGAGGCGACGATGTCCCGCTGCGCATCCTCGGGCGCGTTGCACCACAACGCGATCCGGCCGTCGCCGTGGTGGTCGTTGGCGAACATGACGAAGAGCCGCCCGCCGACGCGAAACGTCGGCTCGCCCCAGGCGATCTTCTCCTCGGTGTCGGGAAGAGATAGGCAGATCTTCCGGACGCGTGCGAGGGCGGTGTCGGCGATCCTGGGCATGCGTTGAGAGTACACCTGCTAGGCTTTGGTCGATGCGGTTGCGCGGGATCGTCCTCGGGATGCTCGTGGGAATTGCGTTCTATCTCGCGCTCTGGCCCGTGCCCGTCGATCCCGTCGCGTGGAATGCCCCGGCGGGCGCGGGGTTCACCGGACCGTTCGCGCGCAACGAGCGTCTGCGCGGCCTGGAGCTCCTGCCGCTGGGCGGCGACCACGGGCCGGAGACGGTCGTCGTGGACCGGAAGGGGCAGGTCTACACCGGCACGAAGGAGGGGCGCATCTTCCGCGACGGCCGCGCCTGGGTTTCCACCCGCGGCCGCCCGTTGGGAATGGCGTTCGATCACGACGGGCACCTCCTGGTCGCCGACGCGCTCCGCGGACTGCTGGAGGTGACTCCCGAGGGACGGGTGACGCCGCTGGTCCGCGACGTCGCGTACGCGAACAGCGTCGCCGTTTCGCCGGCGGGAGACGTGTACTTCACCGACTCGTCCGCGAAGTTCATCCCGCGCGTCTGGAACGGTTCGTACGAGGCCAGTCTGCTCGACATCCTCGAACATGGCGGGCACGGACGAGTGCTCGTCTACGATCCTCTGACGAAAGAGATCCGTACGCTCATCGCGGGACTCAATTTCCCCAACGGCGTGGCGGTCTCGCCCGACGGCGCGTTCGTGCTGATCGCGGAGACCGGCAGCTATCGTGTGCTGCGCCATTGGCTCGAGGGGCCGAAACGGGGGCGCACCGAGCCGCTGATCGAGAACCTCCCCGGCTTCCCCGACAACCTCACGGCGGGACTCGACGGCCGGTTCTGGATCGGACTGGTCTCCCCACGCAACCGCCTGCTGGATCGCCTCTCCCGGTGGCCGCGCCTGCGCAAGGCGGTGCAGCGGCTGCCGAAGCTCATCCGGCCCAAAGCCGTGGCGTACGGCCACATCGTCGCCATCGACGGGAACGGCCGCGTGCTGGCCAGCCTGCAGGACCCCGACGGGCGCTACCGCCTGGCGACGGGAGCGGCGGAGACAGAGGAGTTTCTGTACGTCAGCAGCCTGGAGATGCCGGCGATCGGCCGCATGCGTGCTCCGGTCCTGTCGCGCGTGAAACGCGTCCCGATCGAGTTTCGCGATCGCTGGCGTGAGCTCGTCAGAACTGCCTGGACAGCAGCTTCTGCTGATCCGTGCGAATGGCGTCGACGTTCGGCTTGAGCCAGCCGAATCGCTCGAACAGCCAAAGCGCGCATGTCAGCGCGTGATCGGCGGCGGAAGCGATCAGATCTGTTGGCGTGAACGTCTTGGTGTAGGTGAGCTCAGATGCACCCGTCACGTACTCGGTAGTCCATCTGCGGCCCGGCTCAGCCGCTAGCATGAAGCCAGCGACACCTTTGATCGAGATCGTGACGGTAACGGGGTCCATGTAGATCTGTGCTTGGGCGAGGCGCGCTGCGAACTCGAAATACTCCGTCAGGTTGTAGATGGATTCGGTGAGCGACAAGAATCCAGGCACTGCATCGACGTCGACGGTACCGTGTGCGCGCCACTTCATTGCCTTTCGGATCTCCGTTTCCCAGTCTGATTCCGTTACTTCACGGATGCTTCCGAGGTAAAGGAACTGCGTACTCTGATAAAACCGCCAATACTCGAGATGCCCCATGAAGTCGCTCGATCCAGCGATCCATGTATCACCGAAAACGAGCTTTGAGTCCTGTGGAACCATGGGGAAATCCCATCCGCGCAGTCTCACGCGCGTTTTGCGAACGACATCGAGGCAATCGGCGAGAGTCTCCAGACGATCCGGGACATAAGCCTCGGGGCGGAAGTTGACTCGCCAGTGCGGATTCTCCAGTACCGGCACCGGAAGTTTTTCCGCTGTCGTCATCGCCGATGCGGTCATTAGAGTCCTCCAAGCTCCTCATCGAACGGCCTGCTCGATGGCGGCATCTCCAGACCGATCCGGCGCGCTGTCTCGAGGATCCGTCGTGCGCGCTTTTCGGCTGCCAGTTCGAGGAGGTCGTGCATTTGCTCTGCCGATCTGATTTCAGTCGTTTGCGAAATGCCAGGTGGCCGTACGTAGACCGCACCCTGCCGGAGACCGGCGCCGTCGCGACGGCATACGATTGGAGTATCACCGAATTCGTAGATTTGAATGGCGAGGAAGCGCCGTTCATTCCGGGAGACGGTGACCATCGTGGCCGCGACAGGTGGTGATGCGAATCTATTGATCGTCTCGACTACGTGATCGACATCGTACGTCGTCAGATGCTCATCCGAAATGCCGGAGACATCCCAGGCTGTGCCGCGCTCCCCGACGCCGATGATGAGCAGACCGCCGTCACGCAGGTTGGCCATCGCAAGCGCGGTGCGGACGATCTTGAGCTCCAGCACCCTCCACGCAGCCGATTCTTTGAACTCCACACTCTGCGACTCGACGCAGGTGTCGAGCGCCGCGGTCACGCGGTCGTGCAACGCCCGATGCCCCGGCATGTCCGATGTCGGAATCGCCATCCCTGCAACATGGTAGCGCCCGTTAAGGCTCTGTTCCATTGCCACCGTCTTCCTGAACGCTGCGGCGAGATCGATGTCGAACAGCGGGGACGGAGGCATCCGGAATCGCTGACACCCAACCGTCACCGCACTCAACATTGATTCACGCCTTCTTCACGGCATCTCGCGCTGATACTTGACGTCCGCGCGCCTACCGTCATAGTTAGTCATCCCCATGCTCAACCTGATCCAGCGACTCTCCTCCCGGCCGGCGGCGTCTTCGGCGAACGAAAGCAGTGCGGCGCGCGATGAGCGTCTGCGCGCCGCGTTTGCCGCGGTGCCGGTGGGGCTCGCGCTCTGCGGGCTGGATGGACGGTGGCTGCTGTTCAACGATGCGGCGGCCGAGGTGCTGGGGTATCCGCGGAACGAGCTCTCCCGCGTCTCGCTCCACGAGCTCACGCATCCCTCGGACCTCCCGCGCGAGAACGCGTTCCTGAAGCGCCTGCACGCGGGAGAGATCCAGCGCTATCGCATCGAGAAGCGCACGCTGGACAAGCAGGCGAAGTACCGCGAGGTGGTCGTCAGTGCCTCGATCGTGCGGAGCCGCGCGGGGATGCGCGATGCGATCGTCTACGCGATCGAGAAGCGGGAGCCGAAGGACGAGAGCGGGCGCACGGCCGATGGTCTGAGCCATCAGATCCTCGACTCCCTCACCGGCACCGCCGTCCTCCGCTGCGATCCGCGCGGCACGATCCTCGGCTGGAACCGCGGAGCGCACCTGCTCTTCGGCTACTCGCGCGACGAGATCATCGGCCGCAACCGCCGCGCGCTGTACCGCGACGGCGAGAACTGGTCCGAGGCGGCGGAGGAGGACCTGCGCGTCGCGGAGGAGCGGCAGGTGCTGGAGACGGACGACTTCCGCCGCACGCGCGACGGCCGGGAGTTGTGGGTGAAGGTATCGCTGACGCCGTTCGCGCCGGATGGCGTGCTCCGCGGCTTCGTGGAGGTCATCCATCCCGCCGGTGCGCCCGCAACGATGGGCGAGGCGATCGCGGAACAGCTCCGCGAGGAGCTCGAGCGCGAGCGGGACTCCGGCGTCACGTTGACGCGGGTGATGGAAACGCTGAAGGGCAAGCTGCAGGCGGAGAGCGTGCGGCGCGCGGAGCTCGAGCGCGAAGTGCTGGCGCTGCGCGAGCGGCTTGCGTCCGCGGAAGCGCCGCCGGTCGCGGACGCGCACTGGGCATCTCTGGACGCCGAGGGAGCGCTGAGCGTCATCGACGCCGTGTCGCGCAGCGGGCGGAGCGGGCTGCTGATCTTCGTGGCGGGAGCGCGGCAGAAGTCGATTCAGCTCGTGGACGGGCGGATCGCCTCGTGTGCCTCGAGCGATGCGGCGCAGTCGATCGGCGACCGGCTCGTGCGCCGCGGTGCCATCAGCGACGGCCAGCGGAACAAGGCCGTGGAGATGGCCGCGGCGACGAACGTCGCCATCGGCCGGGCGCTGGTCATCCTCGACATCCTGTCCGAGGGAGATGTGGCGAACGCGCTGCGGGAGAAGATCGAGGACGAGATCGCCGACCTCGCGTCATGGACCGAGGGGCAGTGGACGTTCGCCGACCGCGAGCCGCCGCGAGTGAAGCCGGTGCGCGCGTCGCTGGCGCTGAGCGAGCTGCGCGCGTTCACACGCAACGAATTCGTCGCCAGCCGCAACGGCACGCGCTACCACCGCGAGTCCTGCACGGCCATGCTGCGCGTGCGTGCGACGGAGCGTGTGCCGGTGATCAGCGCGCTGACCGGCGCCGAGCGCGGACTCGGCCCCTGCCGGCTGTGCGTTTCGTAAAAGTCCTAAGTCCTAAGTCCTGAGGGCAGGCCGGCGACTCAGGACTCAGGACTGAGCCCCTATAATCGGGTATCTCCATGAACTTCTATCTCCTCGGCGCGGCAGTGGCGGTGATGGTGCTGGCCATGGCCGGCGTCACCTGGGGCAAGCGCTCCGCCAGGAAGCTGCAGCGCGAGCGGCGCATCCACATCGACAAGTTCAAGCTCAAGCGCCGTCACGCCGAGATCGAGCTGGAGGTCTTCGGCAGTCCGGAGATCGTCCGCGCCGTGCAGACCTACGCGAAGGAGCATCGCGTCTCGATCGAAGAGGCGCGCGCGCAGGCGCGGAAGTATCTGCAGGAGATCGTCCCCAAGTTCAACCTGCTCGCGTACTACCGCATCGGCGCGCCGGTCGCACGCGCGATCATGCACTTCCTGTATCGCGTGGTCGTCGAGCGCAAGCCGATCCGCGACTTCAACGACAGCGCGGCCAGCAAGGGCGCGGCGGTGGTGTACGTCATCAATCACCGCTCGAACGCGGACTACGTCCTCGTCGCGCACATGCTCTTCAAGTTCATCTCGCTGTCGTACGCCATCGGCGAGTGGGCGCGCGTATGGCCGCTCAACCACGTCTTCAAATGGTTCGGCGGGTACTTCGTGCGGCGACGGTATCGCGAGCCGCTGTATCACGCGATCCTCTCGAAATTCGTCCAGACCATCACCCGGCACGGCGTGACGCAGGGCGTGTTCATCGAAGGCGGCCTCACGCGCGACGGCGCGTTCCAGAAGCCGAAGCTGGGCATGCTCGATTACCTGGTCACGGCCAAGCGCGATCCGGAGTTCACCCAGCCGCTCTACATCATCCCCACGGCGGTGAACTTCGACCGCGTGCTGGAGGACCGCAACCTGACCGAGGAGCTGCTGGGGCGGGAAGAGCGGTCGACGCGCGGGGAGAAGCTGAAGACCACGTTCGACTACCTGTTCCGCAACTTCTTCCGAGGACTGTTCAAGCGGTTCAAGCGGTACGGGTATGCGGTGGTGTCGTTCGGGAAGCCGATCTCGATCGACGACTTCATCCGCGAGCATCCGGGCGTGCTGTCCACGAGCTACGACGAGCGCAAGGGCGATCTGCAGCGGCTCGCGGACGTGGTGATGACGGAGATCTCCAACGCGTTGCCCGTGACGCCGGTGACGCTCGTGGCGACCCTGTTCGCGCACCGCGAGACGCTCACGTCGACGGAGATCCTGCGCGAGCTCGGCCGCCTGCGCGAGGAGCATCGCAGCCGCTGGCTGCTGCGCGAGAAGACGCCCCGCGAGGTGTGGGAGGCCGCGAAGCACGTCCTCGAGCTGCGGCACCTGATCGTGCCGGTGGAGCAGTGGAAGGACGATCTGTTCGCCGACGGCGGCATCCCCGAGATCGAGGACGCCTGGCGCTGGAACCCCGAGGAGACGCTCCTCCGCGACTACTACGCCAACTCGCTGATGCCGTACGAGCAGGTGAAAGCGCGCGGCTGGCCGGAGCGCAGGAAGCGCGACGCGGATGCGGTCGCGGCGCGGGCGGCGGCGACGCTGTAGCATCTGACAGATGCTGCTCCGCTCCGCCAACGGAGTCGCGGCGCGATCCGTATTCTGGTCATGCGCGCGCTGCTGCCGCTTCTCCTCGTCACCCTCGCCGCCCATGGGCAGTGCATCGATCCCGCGGTAGTCGCGGCCGGACCGCGATCGATCCAGACGCAGTGCTCGTACTGGAAGGCGGACATCGCCGCCCAGGGCTCCCATGTCGTGGCGGCGTGGATGACCTCCGTGACGAGCGGCTTTACTCCGAACACGACCGGCACGACCGCGGGCGGGATCCTCGACGGGCGGGGCAAGCTCGTCTCCGCGGAGCAGATCCCGATGAACGAAGCGCCGGGATATCCGTCGGTGGCGACGAACGGACAGCTATCGCTCCTGGCCTGGAGCCGCACGCGTTTCGGCACGTACTTCCAGTTCCTCGGCGCGGACGGCGCCCGCATCGGACAGCCGGTCAGGATCTCGGAGACCGGCCTCAATCACTATCCGCCGCGCGCGCTCTGGAACGGACGCGAGTGGCGGGTCGCGTTCACCGAAGGGCCGGACGTGCTGTCGGTGCGCGTAGAGGCCGACGGCACGGTCGCGGACCGGAAGGTCGTCGCGGGGAACGCGACGCTGGCCGCGGGGCAGGGCGACCGCATCGTCGTCTCGACGACGCCCGGATTCCTGTTGATCACGCCGTCCGGCACGCAGCCGTTATCCGCGATCCCCGCCGGCGCGGTCGTGGCGATCGGGGACCGGCTCCTGGCGTGGCATGCCGGAGCGATCGGCGTGCAGCGGCTGCCGGACGGCAATCCGGCCGTGATCGCCAACGCGTCGATCGACGTGCAGAACATCGCCGTCGCGGGCGACGTCGTGCTGTGGAACGACGTTTTGACGACGCTCGGGGCCTACGTGAACGCCGACGGCAGCACGCGCGCGATCGCAACGCTCGAGGGACGGCTCCAGGGGGCGGCGGAGACGAGCGAGGGCGCGGTGGCGCTGGTCTCGGGCCCGTGCCATAGCGTCACCTCGCGCTTCCTGCCGCGCGGCGCGGCCGCGTTCGCGGAGCCGGAGGTCGTCTCCCGGGCCACGGTGGGCCAGACGCCGCACGCGATCGTGCCGACGCCGCGCGGACATCACGTGGTGTGGAGTGAGCCGCGGCCGGTGGAGAGCGGTGCGCATCTCTTCATCACGCAGGTGGAGGGATTCCAGGCGCGGCCGCCGGTCGTGCTGAGCACGGCGCTCGGGGTGCGTGCCGTTGCTGCAGCGCCTCTCGCCGGCGGAAGCGTCATCGTCTGGGCGGACCGTGCCGGCGGGCTGCCGCCGGAGGTGGTGAAGTACGCGCGGGTCGATGCCGGCGGGCAGTTGCGCGGCGCGCCGGCGGAGATTGCATCGGCGTGGTTCATTCAGGAGATGGCCGTCGCCGCGCGTGGCGAGGAGATCGTCGTGTTCACGGTCGAGCACGCGACCTATGCCTGGATCGGGGATCTCTGGAGGACCACCATCGACGCGAGCGGCGCGGTGACGCGGGAACTGCTCGCCGCCGACGTCGATGGCTGGGCCCTCGACGCGGCGCAGACCTCCGAGGGGATCGTTGCGAGCTGGTATGACTACGTCGGCGACGCCGACTCGCTGCGCCTGACCGTGCGCGATCCCGGCGCAACGCGCACCTTTTCGCTGCCGCTCCCCCTGCAGTCCGTGGCCCTGATCGGCGGCACGACGCCGCTGGTGCTGTGGCGCAAGGCGTCGGACACGCATGCGCTCTTCCCCCGCTCCGGCGTGGACGTGGTCGCCGCGGCGGGAGGCGAGCATGGAATCGGGGTGATGGACGCCGCGCAGCAGAGCGACGGATCGTTCAACGTGGCCGTGGCGCCGTACGATCCCACGGCGGCGCACGTCCGGATCGTCAACGTCATGCCCGCGGGCGTGGTGACACCGCGCGAAGAGCTCTGTTTCGGCGTCCCGGCGTCGCTCCTGAGCATGCGCGGCGAGACGGTCGACGCGATCGTCACGCGCCTGAACGGAGGCGTGTTCGTGGCCAAGCGCCCGCCCCCGCGCCGCCGGGCCATGCGGTAGCGCCCGCCCCTCCGGTTCCTCGGGTTCCTCGGAGTGCCTCGGAGTTCCTCGGAGGGAAGGGGCGGCGGCTCACTCCGAGGAACTCCGAGGAACTCCGAGGAACTCCGAGGGACCCGAGGAACTCGTCCCGTCCGCCCCGCTCGCTTCCCTTTTACCCTCGCCGAAAATATGCTCCCCTCGCAATGCCTCACAACACCTTCGACACCCTCGACTCCTTCGACCTCGGCAACGGCAAACGCGGGCAGTTCTACTCACTTCCGAAGCTCGAGCGGGCCGGCATCGGCGCGGTCTCCCGGCTGCCGGTGAGCATCCGCGTCGTCCTCGAGTCCGTCCTCCGCAACGTGGACGGCAAGAAGATCACCGAGAACGACGTGCGCACGCTCGCCAACTGGGCCTGCGGCGGCGAGCGCACGGACGAGATCCCGTTCATGGTCGCCCGCGTCCTGCTGCAGGACTTCACCGGCGTGCCGCTGCTGGTCGATCTGGCGGCCATGCGCAGCGCCGCGCAGCGCGCCGGCAAGGACCCGCGCATCATCGAGCCGCTGGTGCCGGTCGACCTCGTGATCGACCATTCCGTGCAGGTCGACTTCTCGAACCGCCCCGACGCGCTGAACCTGAACATGGATATCGAGTTCAAGCGCAACCAGCAGCGGTACCAGTTCCTCAAGTGGGGCACGCAGGCGTTCAACGGCTTCCGCGTCGTCCCCCCGGGGATCGGCATCGTCCATCAGGTGAACCTCGAGTACCTCGCCCTCGGCGTCCTGGAGAAAGACGGGGTCTGGTATCCGGACTCGCTCGTCGGCACCGACTCCCACACGACCATGATCAACGGTCTGGGCATCGTCGGCTGGGGCGTGGGCGGGATCGAGGCAGAGGCGGGGATGCTGGGCCAGCCGGTGTACTTCCTCACGCCCGACGTCGTGGGCGTGCATCTCACCGGCTCGCTGAAGGAAGGCGTGACGGCGACGGACCTGGTCCTGACGATCACCCAGCTCCTGCGCCACGCGAAGGTCGTCGGCAAGTTCGTGGAGTACTTCGGCGAAGGCGCGGAGTCGCTCCCCGTCGCCGACCGCGCGACGATCGCGAACATGGCGCCCGAGTACGGCGCGACGATGGGCTACTTTCCGATCGACGAGGAGACCTGCCGCTATCTCGAGCTCACCGGCCGCACCCAGGAGCAGATCGACACGTTCCGCTCCTACTACCAGGCCCAGGGGATGTTCGGCATCCCGCGCAAGGGCCAGGTGGACTACACGAAGGTCCTCGAGCTCGACCTGTCGACCGTGCGTGCGTCCGTCGCCGGGCCGAAGCGCCCGCAGGACCGCATCGAGATCGACGTGCTCAAGCCGACGTTCGTGAACATGCTGCAGGCCGAGGTGCCGAACGGCTACGGGAAGTCCGCGACGGAGATCGAGCGCAAGGTGAAGACGATCGTCGGCGCCGAAGCGAAAGGGACTCACGTCGCGGGCGGCGGCGAGCAGGAGCCGGTCACGGTTCCGGGGCCGAAGGACACGCGCAACACGAGCGAGCTGACCGAGTACGAGATGGTCAACAACCGGCCGTCGCCGGACCGCGTGGACGCCGTCGCGTTCGCGGAGGAGACGCCGACGCACGTCGCCGATCTCCATCACGGCGACGTCCTGATCGCCGCGATCACGTCGTGCACCAACACGTCGAATCCGTCGGTGATGCTCGCCGCGGGTCTGCTGGCGAAGAAGGCCGTCGAGCGAGGGCTGAAGGTGCCGCAGGTCGTGAAGACCTCGCTCGCCCCCGGCTCGCGCGTGGTCACGGAGTACTACCGCAAGTCGGGGCTGGACACGTACCTGGACCGCCTCGGCTTCCACACGGTCGGCTACGGCTGCACGACGTGCATCGGGAACTCCGGTCCGCTCGACCCGCGGGTTGAGGACGCGATCACGCGTCACGACCTGATCGGCGTCTCGGTGTTGAGCGGCAACCGCAACTTCGAGGCGCGGGTGCATCAGTCCATCCGCGCGAACTTCCTGATGTCGCCGCCGCTCGTGGTGGCCTTCGCGCTGGCCGGCCGCATCGACATCGACATGATCAACGAGCCGCTCGGCCGCGGGACGGACGGCGACGTCTATCTGCGCGACATCTGGCCGACGCTGCAGGAAGTGCGCGACGTCCTGGCCGGCGCGCTGCAGCCGGACGACTTCCGGAAGATGTACTCGAACTTCGCGGACCAGAACCCGCTCTGGAACGACATCCCGTCGTCCGCGGGTTTGCTGTACCAGTGGGACGGGGAGTCGACGTACATCCAGGAGCCGCCGTTCTTCGCGGACCTGCCGGCGCAGGCGGGCACGGCGAAGGACATCCACGGCGCCCGCCCGCTCGCGATCTTCGGCGACTCGGTGACGACGGACCACATCAGCCCCGCGGGCTCGATCAAGGCGTCGTCGCCGGCGGGCCGCTATCTGCAGGAGAACGGCGTCGACGTGCAGGACTTCAACAGCTACGGGTCACGCCGCGGGAACGACCGCGTGATGACGCGCGGCACGTTCGCGAACGTGCGGATCAAGAACCTGATGGTGCCGGGCGTGGAGGGCGGCGTGACGGTGCACTATCCGTCGAAGGAGCGTCTGGCGATCTACGACGCGGCCATGAAGTACGCGCAGGACGGAACGCCTCTGGTGATTCTGGCCGGTCACGAGTACGGCACGGGCAGCTCCCGCGACTGGGCCGCGAAGGGCACGAAGCTCCTCGGCGTCCGCGCGGTGGTCGCGGCGAGCTTCGAGCGCATCCACCGCTCGAACCTCGTCGGCATGGGCGTCCTCCCTCTGCAGTTCGAGGAGGGGACGAACGCGCAGACGCTGGCGCTGGACGGCACGGAGACGTTCGACGTGGCGGGCATCGAAGGCACGCTGCGCCCGCGCCAGAAGGCCACGCTGCGCATCACGCGGAGCGGCGGGTCGACTGACGAAGTGCCGGTGATCGTGCGTATCGATACCCCGATCGAGGTGGATTACTACGAGCACGGCGGCATCCTGCCGTTCGTGCTGCGCCAGCTCATGGCGTCGTGATTCGTCCGGGGTGCGGAGGCGATCGATCGCCTCCGCACTCCAAAATTGGCCGCTGACCGTCTACGCGCGTGCTCCTAGAATCGAGCCATGCGAAGACTGCTGCTGCTTGCCGCGTTCCTGTTGCTCGCTACGACCGCCGCCCAGGGACAGTGCCTGCTGACCTATCAGACCGAGACGGTGTTCCCGTTCTTCGTCGACACGCCGGGCCAGTTTCAGTTCGAAGCGGTGAGCGGCACCACGCCCTACAAGTTCGAGGTGTTCGACAACACGCTGCCCGAGGACTTCCATCTGACGCCCAACGGGAAGCTGATTGGCAAGCCGAGCCAGGAGATGGAGTTCGTCCTCTACGTCACCGTGACCGACGCGGCCGGATGCAACCTGACGCAGGCGTTCAACGTCGTGGTCTTCCCGGAGAGCGGGCCGCCGGTGTAGATCGCTTCCTCCGTCTCACAGAGTGGGACGGAGGGGGGACGCATCACGCCGGCACGAGCTCGGTCGTCGTGTCGCGCCGTTTCTTCGTGCGGAAGTCCTTGACGTACTTCAGCGAGCCGGGCGTGTTGTATTTGGTCGCGTAGGCTTCGTCGACCTTGTCCTTCAGGCGCTCGCTCCGCGTCTGGATCGCGCGGACGGCGTACTGCTTCTCGTCCGCCTCGATGACGCCGCTGGGGTCTTCGAGGAACGTGCGCCACCAGCTCCGCTCCTTCATGCTCCACGAGCGGACGAACACCCGGCGCTCGACGACCACGGCCCAGATGCCAATGATCCGGTGCGGTCCGGCGCCGGCGCGTATGCCGAGGACCTTGCTCTTGTCGATCCAGGCGAGGACGTCGGGCGGAAAGCGGTTCATCGTCGGATGATAGTCTCCCCGCGCATGAAACGCCTGGCCCTGCTGCTCCTCCTCGCCACGCCGCTCCTCGCGCAGAAGAAAGCCCTCACCCTCGAGGCGCTCTACGACCCGAAGACGATGACGCGCTTCGGCGGCTCGATCCAGCGCGACTTCGAGTGGATCGACGACACCACCTTCCTCTGGCCGTTCATGGATCCCGACGGCTCGGTCATCGAGTGGCGCGTGTTCGACGTCACCAGCGGCAAAGAGCGCTCGCTCTTTGACCGCGCGAAGCTCCAGAAGGCCGTCGAAGCCGTGGGTCTGAACGCGGACGCGGCGAAGGAGATCGCGACCGCGAAGGAGCTCGAATTCGACGCGAAGAAATCCGCGATCGTGTTCGA
This sequence comes from Thermoanaerobaculia bacterium, assembly GCA_036375075.1. Taxonomy (GTDB): domain Bacteria; phylum Acidobacteriota; class Thermoanaerobaculia; order Gp7-AA8; family Gp7-AA8; genus QHVT01. The sequence goes on from DASUSN010000083.1 coordinate 78,076, forward strand.
GGCGGGCGACGACCTCTATCTCTTCTCCCTGCGAACCGGCACGGCCACGCGCCTCACCTCCGCGCCCGGCGAGGAAGAAGAGCCGTCGTTCAGCCCGGACGGGCAGAAGGTCGCCTTCGTCCGCGCCAACGATCTGTACGTAGCCGATCTGAACGGCCGCGAGCGCCGCATCACCACCGACGGCGACGACGACACGCTCAACGGAAAGCTCGACTACGTCTACCAGGAAGAGGTCTACGGCCGCGGCATTTTCAAGGGCTACTGGTGGAGTCCCGACTCGTCGCGCATCGCCTTCCTGCAGCTCGACGAGCGGCTCGTGCCGAAATACACGATCGTCGACGATCTCGAGCGCCACCCCGACGTGAAGGTCTTCCACTACCCGAAGGCCGGCGATCCCAATCCGCGCGCCGCCCTGAAGATCGCGCCGGCCGGCGGCGGCAAGATCGCCGACGTCGACAACGAGCGCTACACGAGCGGCGAGTTCCTCATCGTGGACGTCACCTGGGCGGACGACGGCAAGACCGTCACCTACCAGGTGCAGAACCGCGAGCAGTCGTGGCTCGATCTCGTCTCCGCGACGCCCGACGGCAAGAGCCGCACGCTGCTCCGCGAGACGACCAAAGCCTGGGTGGACGCCCACGGTGCGCCGGTATGGCTCGAGGACGGCTCGTTTCTCTGGCAATCGGAGCGCACGGGCTGGCGCCATCTCTATCACTACCGCGGCGACGGCACGCTGATCGGCCCTGTGACGAGCGGCGAATGGGAAGTGCGCGACGTCGCCGGCGTGGACGGCCGGACCGTGTATTTCGCCGGGACGGAGCGCAGCCCGATCGGCGTCGACGTCTATCGCATCCAGCTCGACGGCTCCGGCCTGAAGCGCTTGTCCTCCGCGCCCGGGACGCATGCGGCGAAGTTCAATCGGAAGCTGACGCACTACGTCGACAAGTGGAGCGACATCCGTACGCCGGACCAGATCCGCCTGCATCGCAACGACGGCCGGGAGGTGTTCGTCGTCGAGGCCAACGCCACCGCGCACGATTACGACATCCCGCGCGTGGAGCTGATGCAGGTGAAGACGCGCGACGGCTTTCCCATGGAAGCGATCCTCATCAAGCCGCCGGATTTCGATCCCGCGAAGAAGTATCCGGTCTACCAGTTGCTGTACGGCGGACCGCACGCGCCGAGGGTGGCGAACAAGTGGAGCGGGCAGGGACTGCAGTCGCTGCTCTTCCTGCAGTTCCTCGCCCAGCAGGGCATCGTCGGCTGGGTCTGTGACAACCGCACCGCCAGCGGCAAGGGCGCCGTCTCCGCCTGGCCCGCCTACAAGAACCTCGGCGAGTCCGAGCTGCGCGACATCGAGGACGGCGTCTCCTGGCTCAAGTCGCAGCCGTGGGTCGACGTCAACCGGATCGCCATCTTCGGCTGGAGCTACGGCGGCTTCATGGTCGCGTACGCGATGACGCACAGCAAATCGTTCGCGGCGGGCATCTCCGGCGCGCCTGTCACGGACTGGCGAAATTACGACTCCATTTACACGGAGCGTCTCATGTTGATGCCGCAGAACAACCCGGAAGGGTATAAGAAGAGTGCGCCACGCCTGGCCGCGAAAGACCTGCACGGACGGCTGCTGCTGATCCACGGTGCCACGGACGACAACGTGCACCCGCAGAACAGCATGCAGTTCGCGCGGGACCTGCAGCAGGCGGGGATCGAGTTCGAGATGATGATGTACCCGCGGACGAGGCACAGCGTGACCGACAAGAAGACGCTGCTGCACATCCAGAAGACGGTTTTCGACTTCCTGAAGAGGCAGCTACTGGAGTGAGTTCCTCGGGTTCCTCGGAGTTCCTCGGGTTCCTCGGAGGAGCCTGATCCACCCCCCGAGGAACTCCGAGGAACCGAGGAACTCCGAGGAACTCGAGATGGCAGATGCTTCGCAATTTGAAAAGGACATGAGCAAACAGAATCCGAACCAGGACTACTACAAGACCGCCGGCCGCTCGCAGTCCGAGGGGCCGGACCGGAACGACGCGAACGTGAACGCGGACAAGCATCAGCTCGCCCAGTCGCAGCCGGGCAGGAACGATGACCATCCCGCAATCCGGCGCGCAAAGAAGAAATAGATGACGTCGCTCCACGAGCTCGAAGAATTGCGGCGCGCGCCGGCTCTGTCCCGGCGCGCGCTGGAGATGCCGGCCTCACCCATTCGCAAGCTCGTGCCTCTTGCCGACGCGGCGAAGGCGCGAGGGACGCGCGTGCTCCATCTCAACATCGGCCAGCCGGACATCGAGACGCCGGCGTGCATGCGCGACCGGCTCCACCAGATCGAGTCGCGCGTGCTCGAATACTCGCCGTCCACCGGCACCCCGGAGTTCATCCGCTCCCTGAAGCGCTACTACGAGCGGCGCCTCGGCCTGAACCTGGAGTCGAACCAGATCCTCGCCACGACGGGCGGCAGCGAGGCGATCCTCTTCGCCTTTCTCGCCTGCGCGAACGAGGGCGACGAGGTGATCGTCGTCGAGCCGTTCTATGCGAACTACAAGGCCTTCGCGACGATGGCCGGCGTGAACCTCGTCCCCGTGCTCAGCCGCGGGCAGGATGGGTTCCACCTCCCGCCGCGCGACGTCTTCGAGCGCGCGCTCACGCCGCGCACGCGCGTGGTCATCGTCTGCAATCCGAGCAATCCGACCGGCACGGTGTACCGCCGCGACGAGTTGGAGATGCTCGCATCGTTCTGCCGCGACCACGGCCTGTTCCTGATCTCCGACGAGGTCTACCGCGAGTTCGTCTACGACCCCGGCGTCCGGGCCATCAGCGCGCTGGAGCTCTCGGGGATGGACGACCTGGTGATCGTCGTCGACAGCCTCTCCAAGCGCTACAGCGCCTGCGGCATCCGCCTCGGCTCGTTCGTGACGCGCAATGCGGAGATCTACGACGCCGCGTTCCGCATGGCCCAGGGACGCCTGTCGCCGCCGGGCTTGGCGCAGTTCATCGCCGTGGGCGCGGAGTCTCTCGGCGATGACTACACGCAGGGGATCGTGGAGGAGTACCGCCGCCGGCGCGACGTCCTGTACGAGGGGCTGCTCACGCTTCCGGGCGTGGAGCTGGCGAAGCCGGAGGGCGCGTTCTACTGCATGCCCCGCCTGCCGGTGGCGAACGCCGAGGACTTCTGCATCTGGCTGCTGTCGGAGTTTCAGCATGACGGCGCGACGGTGATGCTGGCCCCGGCGAGCGGGTTCTACGCCTCGGACCTCGGGAAGAGCGAGGTAAGGGTTGCGTATGTGTTGAATGTGGAGGATCTGAAGCGCGCGGTTGAGCTGTTGCGCGTGGCGCTGGAGAGGTACCGGTAGGCTGTTAGGTGTTATAGGACGAATAGGACCTATAGGACGAATAGGACAGATAGGACGTCCTATAGGTCCTATTCGTCGTATTCGTCCTATAACACCCAACCCTAACGCTTCATCGCCAGCTCCACGATCTCCCCGATCAGTTCCGTGTAGCTCCGCCCGCTCTCCTTGGCCGCCATCGCGAACTCCGCCGCCGGATCGAGCCAGGGGTTGGGGTTGGCTTCCAACACATACACCTTTCCCTCCTCGGTCAGCCGCATGTCGATGCGTCCGTAGTCGCGCAGCTTGAGGGCGCGGTAGGCGGTCACCGCGGTCTGGTGGATGCGCGTGGTGGTCTCCTCGTCGAGATCGCGCGCGGGCGCCGACTTCGTCACCTTGTACGCCTCGGTCGTCACATCGAACTTCACCTCGTACCCGGCGATGCGGGGCATGCCGTCCGGGAGCTTCGACAGGTCCAGCTCCACGAGGGGCAGGGCCTCGGGGCGGTCGTTGCCGAGGACGGCGGCGTAGATCTCGCGGCCTTCGATGTACTCCTCGAGCAGTACGGGCGAGTCGAACTCCTCGTGGACGTACGCGATCTTCTCCAGCAGCTCCTTGACCGAGCGCACCACCGACGTCGCGTCGATCCCCTTCGACGCGTCTTCGCTCGCCGGCTTCACGATCACCGGGAACTGGATGTCCTGCGCGTGCTCCACGCGGCCGCGGTTCACCACCGCGGAGTAGGGCGTGTAGACGTCGTGATAGCGGATGATCATCTTGGCGATCGACTTGTCCATCGCCAGGAACGAGCCCTGCGGCCCCGCGCCGGTGTAGCGCTTGCCGACCAGGTCCAGGTACGCGGCGAAGTGCATCTCCATGGTGTCGTCGCCGGCATACGACTCGACGAGGTTGAAGAACAGCTCCGCGTCGTTGCGGCGTACGTTGGTGAGCGTCTCAGGACGTCCGTCGATGGCCAGCGTCGACGGCTCGTGGCCGAGCTCGCGGAGGGCGTCGCCGATGGCCTCGATGTCCGTCTTCTTCTTTTTTTTCTTCTTCCCGCTCTGGGCCTCGATATTGGCGCCGGGATACTCCTCGTACCCCTCGAACGTGTTGTACAGGATCGTCACCTTCATCGCGCAGTCCTCGGATGCCGCAATCGTTTCTTTCCGGTCAGGAAAGTCATGGAGAGCGCGGTGATGTAGACCGTCAGCTCGATCATCTGCTCGCGCGTGGCGTGGAGCTGCAGCTCGCGCAGCCTCCGTTCGATGGTCAGGACGAGCGTGCGTACGAGCGAGCGCCGGACGCCGGTCCAGTCGTGCACTTTGTCGATGAGGTGGCGGCGATGGCGCGCGAGCATGTCCGCGGCCAGGCTCGCGCTCTCCGTCCCGGGCGGGAAGATGTCGAGCAGGTCGGCGTCGAGCGGGAGTCCGTCGATGACGCCCGTCTCGTCGACGTGGTACTCGCGCAGCATCTCCTCGACGGTCTTCTCCATCTCGTCGGTGGTGATGTCGGTCTCGCCGTGCGGCCGCGGCGGCGGGACGTCGGCCAGTGCCCGGGCCACGCGGTCGACGTATTCGAGCTTCCTCAGCGCCCCCCAGCCGGCGTAGCGCTTGCGCCACTTCGACTTCGGGTCGAGCCACACGGCGAACGTCTCGGCGAGGTCCTCGTCGGGATGTTTTTGCGCGTACCAGCCGGGGATGTAACGAACGTAGTCGCGGGAGAAAGGGATGAAGGGGTAGTCGTCGCGATACGGCTTGCGCGTGGAGCCGAAGATCTCGCGGAACTCCGGCGTGCGGTCGAGCTGGTAGGCGTGGTTGAACGCGTGGCCGGCCTCGTGGCGGAGGTACATCATGATCTCGCGCTCGCCCTCGACGTCGTGCAGCGCGTCCTCGAGCGTGGCCACACGCGGGTCGCCGAGGTAGAAGGGGATGCCGATCACCGGCTCGCCACTGGGGGAGCCCCATTCGTCGGAGAGATAGCAGCGGGGGCGGAAATGGCGCAGCCCGGCCTGCTCGAGCTCGGCGTACAGATGCCGGACGAGCTCCGCGACGGGCGAGCTCTCGAGCGCGAGGCCGAGGTCGCGGATGCGCACCGGCAGAAGCTGCCGCGCCTCGGGTGGCGCATGCTCGAACGAGACCATGTGGTTGACTCCGGTTCAAAAGGGTTGCCACTACAATCCGCGGTCATGAAGCACTGGCTGATGAAGTCCGAACCGTCGGCGTATTCGATCGACGACCTGCAGCGCGACGGCTCCACCAACTGGAATGGTGTGCGCAATTATCAGGCGCGCAACTTCATGCGGGACATGAAGAAGGGCGACCGCGTGCTGTTCTACGCGTCCAACGCCAATCCGCCAGGCGTGACCGGTATCGCCGAGGTGAGCGGTGAGGCGCGGCCTGAGCCGGAGGACGAGACCTGGTCGATGGTGGACATCCGGTTCGTGGAGAAGTTCAAAACCCCTGTCCCGCTGGACGTGCTGAAGGCGACCAAAGGGCTGGAGAAGATGGTCGTGACGCAGAAGGGCTCGCGCTTATCGGTGCAGCCGGTGACGCCGGCGGAGTTCCGGATCGTCGAGAAGCTGGGAAAGAAGAAGTGAGCCGGCTGGCGCGGGGTTTGCGGGCGGGTGAGGCATGGTTCGCCCCAGTTGTCCCGCGCTCGTCATCCATGACGACGACGCGTTCCGCAAGATGCTGATCGCCGCGCTCGATCAGCACAACTTCACCGTGACGTTCTCGGCCGACGGCGACGGCGCGGTCGACCTCCTTCGCAAGCGCAGGTTCAACGTCATTGTCCTCGGCCTGAACCTTTCGACGCGCAACGGCCTGCGCGCGCTCGACTATCTCCGCGAGTCCAAGGAGAGCCTCGGCTGCGGGGTGCTGATCCTGGGGGATTCCGATCCTCAGATCCGTACGTACGCGCCATGGGCGGACGAGACGCTGCTCAAGCCGGTCGATGCGGCATACGTCGCGGCGCGGGCCCGGACGTACTGCGACTGCACGCCGTAGTTTTCTTCCGGACTTCCGCTGCGTCCAATGCGTGGAGGTCGTCGTGAAGAAACTGACATTCATTCTGTTGCTGGCCGTAGCGTGCACCCGGCAGGAAGGCTCGGCGAGCATGGCGCCGCCCCGGCAGGAGCAGGCCGATACGGTCGCGTCCAAGTCGATCGTGGCGGCGCCGGCGCCGGGTCGTGGCGATGCTGCCCCCGCGGGCGGCGTTGCCGCCGAGGAGGCCCCGTCTGCGATGCCGCGCATGATCGTGCGCACCGCGGACGTGCGGATCGTCGTCGCGGACACGTCGAAGACCGTGGACGCGGTGACGAAGTCCGTCGAAGGCGCGGGCGGCTACGTCTCCGGCTCGAACATCTGGCGCGAGGGCGAGCTGCTGCGCGCGAAGCTCACGCTGCGCGTGCCCGCCGGCAAGCTCACGTCCACGCTCGCGGCCATCCGCGGGCAGGCGAAGCGCGTCGAGAACGAGACCATCACCAGCGAGGACGTGTCGCAGGAGTTCGTGGACCTGGAGTCGCAGGTGCGGAACCTCGAGGCCACGGAGACGGAGCTGCTGGAGCTGTTGAAGGTCGCGCGGATCAACTCGAAGAAGGCCACGGACGTGCTCGAAGTGCACGAGCAGTTGACGCTCATCCGCGGCCAGATCGAGCAGGCCCGGGGCCGGATGCGCTACCTCTCGCAGGTGACGTCGATGTCGGCGATCGCCCTGGACGTCGTGCCGGACGCCATCGCCCAGCCGGTGGTGCAGAGGGGCTGGGAGCCGCTGGTGGTGGTCAAGGACGCCAGCCGCGCCCTCGTTGCGCTCCTGCAAAATCTGGCCACCGCATTCATCTGGTTCGTGATCTACCTCGCCCCGATTCTCGGTATGCTCGCACTGCTGATCTACGCGCTCGTCCGAATGGCGCGGCGGTCGCGGACGCGGGAAGCATGAACGAGCTGGTGAGCTACATCGACCGGATCCGGGAGCGGACCATGCGCGTCGTCGCATGCGTCCCTCCCGACCGCATCGACTGGACGTACAGGGAAGGGAAGTTCACCTTCGGCGACGTGATGCGCCACCTGGCGTCGATCGAGCGCTGGATGTTCGTCGAGAACGCGATGCTCCGGCCGAGCCGGTACCCCGGCCACGGCCCGGAGCTCGCGGATGGCTACGACGCCGTGGTCGCGTACATGCGCGAGATGCACGCGGAGTCGATGGCGCTGCTGGCGACGCTGTCGGAGGACGACCTCGCCCGCAAATGCGTGACCCCGGGCGGCGCGTCGCTGGCGGTGGGGAAGTGGCTCCGCGCGATGATCGAGCACGAGTCCCACCACCGCGGCCAGTTGTACATGTACTGCGGCCTGCTCGACATCCCCACCCCACCGATCTTCGGATTGACCGAGGAACAGGTCAAAGAGCGCAGCCGCTAGCGTTTCCCGACGACGCCGAGCGCGACGACGCGACTCGCCGGCGCTCCGGCATATGCTGGCCTGCGCATTGAACTTCAGCTCTCCCATTGATACGCGTTTTCAACTCCGGCGGAAGATCGGCACCGGCTCGTTTGGAGTGGTGTACGAGGCCTTCGATACGCAGCGGAACCGCACGGTTGCGCTAAAGACGCTCGCCCGCGCGGACGCCGACTCGGTGGCGCGCTTCAAGCGCGAGTTCCGCTCGCTGGCGGAGTTGCGGCATCCGAATCTGGCCGCGATGTACGAGCTCATCGCGGACGCCGAGGAGTGGACGCTCTCGATGGAGCTCGTGCGCGGTACGGACCTGCTCGAGCACCTCTCGTTCGCCGAGCTCCAGAGCTCGTTCCTCGAACAGAAGCATGCGGACGTCCCGTTCGATCCCGACGCCCGGATCGCGTTTCGCCGGCGATCGGTCTCCGAGGGGAAGCTGAGCACCGTGTACCTCGGGCACGTGCGCGAGACCTTCCGTCAACTCGCCGAGGGGCTGGCGTTCCTCCATGCCCACGGCGTCGTGCACCGCGACGTCAAGCCGACGAACGTGCTCATCACGCCCCAGGGGCGCGTCGTGCTGCTCGATTTCGGGCTGGCCATCGACGCGGCCAGCGATCCCGCGCTGGAAGCGGGCCTGGTCGTCGGCACACCCGGCTACATGAGCCCCGAGCAGATCGCCATGACCCGGGCGACGCCCGCCAGCGACTGGTACAGCTTCGGGGTGATGCTCTATCAGGCGCTCACCGGGCGCAGGCCTTTCGTCGCGGCGAACGGCGCGGAGATGCTCGAGCAGCAGTTGCGCTCGACGCCCGTCCCCGCCGCGGTGGTGGTGCCGGGCCTGCCGGCCGAGCTCTCCACGATCGCGGACCGCTGCCTGGAGCGCGATCCGCTGCATCGTCCGGCCGAAGGGGAGATCCTTGCGGCGTTCGGGTCCAGCCTCGTGCAGGCGCGGGGCGACATCCGCGGGCACGCGCGTCCCGCGGAGCTCATCGGCCGCGGACGCGAGCTGCGCACGCTGATGAAGCACGTGACGGCGAGGATCGCCGAGGAATCGGGCGTGGTGCTGCTGCACGGGTCGCCCGGGATCGGCAAGAGCGTCGTCGCGGACCAGCTTCTCGACGAAGTCCGCGCGAAGACGGACGCCCTGATCCTCGGCGGGCGCTGTCACGGATGGGAGTCGCTGCCGTTCAACGCGATCGACGTGATCGTCGACTCGATCGCACGCGCGGCGCGCGCGGAGCCGTCGCCGGCGATCGACCGCGTCCTGAGCACGTCCGTGGCGATGACGCGCCTGTTCCCGACGCTCGACTTCCCGTCCCTCACGTCGATGGACGACGTGACGCTGATCCTGCCGGCCACGCCCGAGCTGACGATGGTCCGCGCGGCGGAGGAGCTGCACGCGCTGCTGGCCGCGCTCGCGGGCGAGCGTCCGATCGTCCTGTTCCTCGATGACGCGCAGTGGGGCGATTACCAGAGCGCGAAGATCTTCCTCCGCCTCCTCGGCGCGCCCGGGCCGCGGATCGTGCTCGTGCTCGCGTACCGGACCGAGGACTGGCGCACCAGCCTCCTGCTGCAGACGATCCTCGGCAGCACCGTGCCGCGCACGGAAGTGCAGCTCGACAAACTGTCGCCGCCGATGGTGGAAAAGCTGGTGAAGCGCGCGCGGCCCGATGCGTCGCGAACCTTCCGCGACGCGGCCGTGCGGGAGGCGGACGGCAACGCGGGGCTGCTCGAGAAGGTGCTGCAGGGCGGTCCGCTCCTCGGCGACGCCGTCACGTCGCGGCTGGGCGAGCTGTCGGCGTCTGCGCGGCGGGTCTTCCGGCTCCTGTGCGAGGCGGACGGGCCCCTCGGCGAGGACGCGGTGGAGCGGAAGCTGGAGCTGTTCGAGAGCGACGAGCCGCTGCGGACGCTCACGCGCGAACGGCTCATCCGGCTCCGCAGGACAGGAGACCTGCTGGAGCTGGACGTGTATCATCCACGTCTGCGCGAGGTTCTGTGAGCACCGTTCTGCACAAGCCGGTGTGCAGTTTGCAAGGTCATGAACAATGGCAGTTCCGAAGGTCCTGGTCGTCGAGGATGACACCGCAATCCGTGCCCTGGTGGTCGCCGCGTTGAAACGCGAGCCGATCGAGGTGCACACCGCCCAGGACGGCGTGGCCGCACTGGAGTGTCTGCGGGTCAATCACTACGCCGTGATCCTGCTCGACCTGATGATGCCGCGGCTCAACGGGTTCGAGTTCCTCGAGAGTCTCGATTCCGTGCGCAGCGGCGCGGAGCCGATCATCATCGTCATGACCGCCTTCGACACGCTGTCGCTGCGCAAGCTGCCGCCCAACCGCGTCCATGCCGTGCTGCACAAGCCGTTCGACGTGGAGCGGGTGGTGGACCTGGTGCGCGACTGCGCGTTCGTGCACCGGGAGCAGACGGAGACCGCGGTGTTGCCTCCGCCGGAAGTCGCCCCCGGCGAAGACTTCGTCTGCTAGACGTCGCCGCCCGGCCGCAGTATGCGGCAGTGACCTTCGCTGCCATCCTGAGCCAGCGAAGCGCGGCGAAGGACCCCGTGCCACGGGACGGCGATGACGTCCGCCGTGCGCGGCTCCCGCGTGAAGAACCCCATCTCGCCGATGCTCTCGCCCGACGGGACTTCGCTGAGGACGATGGCGGTGCCGTCGCTGTTCGTCCGCACGACCTGCAGCCGCCCGCTGACGACGACACACAAGCCGTCGCTGGCGTCGCCTTGGCGGAAGAGCGCGTCGCCGCGCACGAGGTGCACCCACTCCGCCAGCGGCTCGATGGCTGCCAGCGCCTCGGCGCTCAGCGACCCGAAAAGCCGCGCCGCCGCGGCGACGAATTGTTCGTGACGGGTATCGACGGCGGACATCAGTAGTGCTGCGCGCTGAACTGCGCCGGAGCCATCGTCCGGGCGTACGTAACCCGCGCGAGCCGCAGGAACGCGAGGATGCGGATATACATCCAGCCGAGGTCGAACTCCCACCAGTGGCCGCGGAAGCGCGCCGAGCGCGGGTCGGCGTGATGGTTGTTGTGCAGCTCCTCGCCCAGCATCCAGATCGCGATGGGGTAGAGGTTCCGGCTGCGGTCGCGCGTGTTGAAGTTGCGGTAGCCGAGGGCGTGGCCGAGGCCGTTGATGATGCCGGCGGCGAAGAGGGGGATCCACGTGACCGTGCCCAGCCACGCGAGCGGGCCGGCGATCCAGCCGAACAGCAGGATGTCGATCCCCAGCAGCAGGAGAATGCCCGCCGGCCGGTAGCGCGAATAGAGGTTTCGCTCGATCCAGTCGTCCGGCGTGCCGTAGCCGTACTTCGAGAACAGCTCCGGATCGTGCATCGCCCGGCGATAGCACCAGTAGCCGCCGAAGAGCACCTGCAGCAGACCTTCGAGCGCGGGCGAGTGCGGGTCGCCTTCGCGATCGGGGAAGGCGTGGTGCTTCCGGTGCACGGCCACCCATTCGCGGGTCACGATGGCGGTGGTCAGCCACAGCCAGAAGCGCATCGCGTGCACGACCACCGGGCGGAAGACCACTCCCTGATGCGACATCGAGCGATGCAGATACAACGTGACGCAGATGTTCGTGAGGTGCCCCAACACGAGCACGTACAGGACCGGGAGCCACCATGCCTGGGCCATCGGTGCGAACCTCCTGTTTTCCGAGGCGGGCAGATGTTACCTGAAGGTGTATCTTGCGCGCATGCGAACCGTGATCGTGTTGCTGGCGTTGTGCCTGGCTGCCTCCTCCGCGGGGGCGCAGCATCTTCCCTCATTCGAGCTCCCGGATGCGCTGACGCGCGTGCTGCGCGACTACGAGCAGGCGTGGCGGGCGAAAGACCCCGCGGCGCTGGCGGCGCTCTTCACCGAGGACGGGTTCGTGCTGGCGAACGGGAAGCCCCCTGTGCGCGGGCGGGAGGCCATCCGCGAGGCGTACAAGAACGCGGGCGGCCCGCTGTTCCTCCGCGCGCTCGCGTACTCGGCGGACGGCGTGACGGGCTACATCATCGGCGCGTACAGCGGCCAGAAGGACGGTCCGGACGAAGGGAAGTTCATCCTCGCGCTGCGGCAGCGCCCGGACGGGCGGTGGATGATCGCGGCGGACATGGACAACTCGAACCGGCCGCCGTCGCAGGCGCCGGGATTGTCGGGTTCGTCGGGAGATGCGCCCACCTATCACACGCTGCCGGAGCGGCAGGGATTGAACGTGCCGTACTCCGACGCCGTGCGCGCCGGCAACCTGCTGTTCCTCGCCGGCACCATCGGCGCGCCGCCGTCGTCGCGGGAGCCGGTCTCCGGCGGCGTGGCGGCGGAGACGCGTCAGGCGCTGGAGAACATCAAGGCCAATCTCGCCGCCCACGGGTCGTCCCTGGAGCGGGTGGTGAAGTGCTCGGTGTTCCTCGTGGACATGGCGGATTTCGAGAAGATGAACGGCGTCTACCGTGAGTACTTCCCCCTGTATAAGCCTGCACGCACGACAGTTGCGGTCGCGGGCCTGCCGATGGGCGCACGCGTGGAGATCGAGTGCGTGGCCCGGGCGGTCAGCGCGCCATAGGGGGGTAGTTCCTCGGAGTTCCTCGGGGTTCCTCGGAGTTCCTCGGAGTTCCTCGGGTTCCTCGGAGGGCCTTGCTGTCTCTCCCCGAGGAACTCCGAGGAACTCCGAGGAACCCGAGGAACCCGAGGAACGGTGAGTGCCGGTAAGCACCCCGTAAGCGCCCGTCCGGACACTGCGCGGCATGAGATCGCGAGTTCTGCTCCTTCTCGTCGCCGCCTTCGCCGCCTTTTCCGTCCATGCCGCCGATCTGGCCGGCTCGAACGTGCTCGTCCCCGTCGCGGGCCGCACGAACGGCGCCTTCGGCTCGCAGTGGCAGACGGACCTGGTTGTCACCAACCTCGACGCCGAGCCAGTCCCCCTGGTACTCACCTATTACGGTGCCGGCGGCGAGCGCGTCTTCACCACCTCGACCCTCTGGGGTCACGGCACGATCTCCCTCGAAGACGTGCTGTTCCGCGCGTTCCGCGTCTCGGAGGGGACGGGGATGATCCGCGTGAGCAGCGCGCGTGAGGGTGCGCGCGTCACCGCGCGTGCCTACGTCGTAAACCGTGGCGCCGAGAGCGAATATGGCCAGGGCGTCCCGGGAGTTCCGGTCGACGCGCTCGCGACCGAGCACGTCCTCAGCGGCATCGTCGCCAACGACGCCCGCCGCACCAACCTCGGCATCTCGAACCCCTGGCTCGTGCCCGCGAGCGTGACCCTCACGCTCCACGGTCCGGCCGGACAGCAGCTCGGCCAGGTGCACCGGATCGTGCCGGCGCTGGAGGTGCTCCGGATCAACGACGCTTTCGCGGCGTTCGGCGTCGAGCCGGTCGCGGAAGCCAGCGTGCGCGTCGTGTCGCAGGTGGGCGTCTACGCCTACGCGTCGATCATCCGCAACGACTCCGGCGACGCGATCTTCGTCCCCGGCACCGGCCTCGGCGCCCAGCCCGTGGCGGACGTTGCCCCGCGCTGCGCGGAGCCCGCGTCGCTCGCCGGAGCCAGGAAAGGCGGCGGCCAGGTGCAGAACCGGGAGTGGGTGGTCATCATGACCCCGGAGACCACCGTCGACTACATGATGAACGTCCTCCCCCAGCAGCACGGCTACTCGATCATGGACGTCTACGACCAGCTCCCGGCCTTCGCCGCCGAGCTGACCCCCAAGCAGCTCGCCGCCCTGCGCTGCGAGGCCTCGGTCCTGTTCATCCAGCAGAACGAAACGCAGGAACCGTGAAGTGCAGTGGATGGACAGCCACCACTGTTTCGACGTGACCTGCTGCCCGCCCACGATCGAGGCTCGCCTGCCTCGATCGTGGGACGCGTTGCCGGAACGGTTTTCGCGCGCTAAGGTGATGTCGTATGCGACCAGCGGAGCTCCTCGCGCAACGCCGCGCCGACATCCTCGCCCTGGCCTCCCGTCACGGCGCGACGACCATCCGTGTGTTCGGTTCGGTCGCGCGCGGTGAGGACGACGAGAACAGCGACATCGATTTTCTCGTCGAATTGGAGGAGGGACGCAGCCTCCTCGATCTCGGCGGACTCCTCGTCGAGCTGCGCGAGCTTCTCGACCACCCTGTCGACGTGGTGACGGTCGGCGGGTTGAAGGAGCGCATCCGCACCCGCGTGCTTGCCGAGGCCGTGTCGTTGTGAGGGACGTCGCGGAGCGCCTTCGGGACATTCTCGAGGCGATCGAGCGCAGTGATGCGCGGAGTGCCGGCATGCCGGCTGGGGCCACAGTGGAGGCGGCCTCCGCACTCCAAACGGCGCCACCCGTGCTACGCTCGCGGCGCGTTCATGATCGTCCATCTCATCGACGGGACCTACGAGCTGTTCCGCTGTTTCTATGGCGCCCGCCGGTTCCACAAGACTGATCCGCCGTATGGCGCCGTGACGGGGGTCCTCGGGACGGTGGTGCAGATGCTCGAGCAGGGCGCCACGCACATCGCCGTCGCCACCGACTACGTCATCGAGTCCTTCCGCAACGACCTCTGGCCGGGCTACAAGACCGGCGACGGCATCGAGCGCGCGCTGTGGGCGCAGTTCCGGCCGCTCGAGGATGCCCTCCGCGCGATAGGCGTAGTGGTCTGGCCGATGGTGGAGCTGGAGGCGGACGACGGGCTCGCGTCCGGTGCGTATCTCGCCGCGCGCGATCCGCGCGTGCAGAAGGTCAGCATCTGGACGCCCGACAAGGACCTCGCCCAGTGCGTCGTCGGCGACCGCGTCGTGCAGGTGGACCGCAAGAGCGGGCAGGTGCGCGACGAAAAGGGCGTCCAGGACAAGTTCGGCGTCGCGCCGAAGTTCATCCCCGACTACCTGGCCCTCGTCGGCGACGCCGCCGACGGCTACCCCGGCATCGCCCGCATCGGCGCCAAGTCCGCCGCGCGCCTGATCGCGCAGCACGGTGCGATCGAGAACTTCCCGACCAGCGTCCTCACGGACGAGAACCGCGAGCACGCGCTCCTGTTCAAGACCCTCGCGACCCTGCGCACCGACGCGCCGCTGTTCGACGATTTCGACGAGCTGCGCTGGCGCGGCCCGTCGCCGGACCTCGGCAAGATCGCGGAGACGATGGGCCAGCCGCGGCTGGTGAAGCGGGTGGAGAAGGCCGCCGCGGGCCTCACCGGCTGACCCTCGCCACGACCACGTTGTCCTTGTCTCCCGTCAACGCCACGAAGAAGTCGCGGCGCTCGCCGCGCACGTACACGATCACGTGCGCCAGCGCTTCCAGGCCGAGGCGGGAGTCGTCGCCGGAGTAGTAATCGAGCGCGATCTCGTACGTACCCGCCTCCATGCGCGGCAGCGTGTAGGTCTCGGGGCCGAAGCCGCTGGTGATGTCCTCGTGGAGCGTGCCGCCCTGCTTGCTGACACGGTGCTGGTACGAGACAACCTCGCCGGACGGTTCGGTCACGTGCAGGTCGATGTCGGTGTAGTTCGTGTCCCACATCACCTCGACCTGCAGCTCCGCCTTTTCGTCGATGCGGCGGTCCTCGCCGCGCTGTTCCTTCGCCGTCAGCAGGAGCATCTCGCGTTCGGTCTGCGTCTCGCGCGGAGACAGCTCCAGCGCGCGCTCGAACAACAGCCGCGCGAGCTGGCCATGGCCCCAGCCGTCCAGCACGCGCCCGATCAGGCGCAGGGTCGGAGCGTCGTCCGGCCACGCCTCCGCGAGGTCGGTGAGCGCGCGCACCGCGAGCTCGGGCGCGTCCGCGTGCATGGCCAGCGCGGCGTGGGCCTGGAAGTACTTGTCGCCGCCGATCGCCGACCGCGCCGCGACGTAATAGCGGAAGCGGTCGCCGGCCGAGGAGAGAGAGCGCATGTGCTCGACGGCGGCGGCGATGCGCTCGAAGCGCTCCCCGATGTCCGCGGCGCCGTCGATCTGCGCGAGCAGAGGGTCGGCCAGCGCCGCGGCCGTCGGCCTCACGAGCGACGCGCTGCTGCCGATGCTCACCTGCGTCGCCGCGGAGTCGATGGCCGGCGCCTCCGCCGTCACGGTGATGGACTCGGAGACCGAAGCGACGCGCATGACCAGCTCGACCATCGCGCCTTTCGGCGCGCCGCGCGGGAAGGAGAGGGTGGCGGTTTCGAGTCCCTCCAGCATGGAGCGGAGCACGAAGCGCGGCGGCGCGCGGCGCGCGGTGATCCAGAACCGGCCCATGGCGTCGGTGACGGTGACCGCCGCGCGTGCGTCGTTGACGAGCATCTCCACCGTGACTCCCGGCAAGGGGGCCGTTGCGTCGGTGACGATGCCTCGGATGAACCATCCGACCGGATGGAACTGCGCGTCGTCCGTGGTGTCCACGCCGCCGCGCACGAGCAGGCCCGGCGCGTTGCTCCGTTGCCGCTCGGCCTCATACCGGGCGAGATCGCGAGCCTTCTGCGCGCGCAGCTCCGGCGGCAGGGGAATGCCGTAGGCGTCGTAGTCCTGCCACGTATCGAGGACGAGGAGCGACGTCTGCGGGGTGAGCTGCCGGAACCGCAGGCCGTGCGCGAGGACCTCCGCGGCCGGCGCATTGCGCTCGAGCAGCTCGCGGAGCGCGGCGCGTGCCCAGCTCCGGCGGACCAGATCGCGCTCCTCGTCCGAGGAGAGCTCGCGGACCATCAGGTCGCGGCGGGCGTCGCCGACGGTGACGGGCAGCCAGCTCAGTGGCTGCAGCCCGCGGGCATGCAGCGTGGCGGTGGTGTCCGCGGCGAGCGTCAGCGACTCCGGCAGGACCTGGCGGATCCCATGGCCGAAAGAGGTCACCGTCGTGCGCCGCGGGAGTCGCATGGAGGCGGTGGCCGCATCGGCCGCACCGGTGCGGGTGAGGTCCGCGAGCGCGCCGCCGGTCGCGGCGGCGAGGCGGGCGAGGATCGTATCGTCGGCGGACGGCGATGCGTTGACGATCGCGAGGGGGCGCGCGAAGCGGGGGAGGGCGTCGATCGCGCGAGCGAGGCTGCGCGAGTCGCCGATGGTGTGCATGCCGTCGGTGACGAGCACGATCCGCGAGTCCGCCGGCGCGCTCGCCGCGATCGCCGGAAGCCGCTCGAGCAGCGAGATGAGATTCGTCGCGCCGGCGTGGGGCAGCTCGCGCAGACGCTGGTCGAGCGCGATGGCGTCGGTCTCGAACCCGGGCTCGACGCCGACGTGAAACGGCACGACCGTGACGCGGACGCCCGCCCGCTGCAGCGCCAGGAACGCGCGCAGGAACTCGCGCAGGGCGTCGTCGTCACGCTGGACCGCGCTCGACGAGACGTCGTAGAGCAGCGTGACCGCGGCAGCTGGCGGCAGCACCGCCGCCGTCGACCGGATGCGCGGCGGCGCGCTGTAGTACCACATCCTCTCCGAGGCCGACCACACCGCGAGCGCAACCTCGGAGTCGGTCCGCACGACGCGGACGTACGCCGGCCCGTCCCGTTCGACCGGCGCGTCGCTGTCGACTGTCAGTGCGACGGCGGTCTGCGGCAGGCCGTGGCGGAGGTCGAGCTCGTACGGCGCGTTGGTGATGTCCTGGTCGTATGCGATGTGCACGACCTTCGTGCCGCGCGCGGGGATGGGATAGACGCGGAACCGGAAGGCCCGCGTCGACGCGCCCCACTCCGCGAGCGCGGGATCGACGCGGCGATGCACGGTCTCCTCGTACGCGGCGCGGGCCTGCACGCGCTCGACCGCGACGGCATGGCGCAGGACTCCGTCGAAGTACAGACCGACGTCGCTCACCTCCGCATCGGGCGGCAGGGGAAAGGAGAACTGCCCGTCGAGATCGCGATCGAGGTCGTTGCGGAACGTGACCTCGTACGTCGTCCGCGCGAGGTGCCCGCGGATGAGCGCATGGACGCGCAACGCGTCGATCGCCAGCGAGACCTTCCCGTCACCGGTCTGGCTGGTCAGCGCAGGCAGCGCGACGCGAGGTTTTGCGGCGGAGGTGGCGGCGGTGAGCGCGACGACGAGGACCCCGATCGCGATTCGCATGGGCACCCTCTCCTTCAGCGCAGGTGCCACGGGTTTCGCGAGAGGAGCGCGGTCCCGGCGTACGGCGCCATGTCGAACCGCGACAGATTTTTGGAATCGCGCGGTGAACGACCCGTGAAGGTTGTGAACGGGCGGTGACGCGGAGGTGTGCATTCGTCGGCCCATGTAGGGCGTGGCTTCAGCCCGCCCCCCGGGCGGGGAGGGGGAACGCCCCGGGAACGCCCCCGCCCACGAGGGGGGCGGGCTGAA
>DASUSN010000084.1:0-5561 GCA_036375075.1 Thermoanaerobaculia bacterium
TTCAGCCCGCCCCCCGGGCGGGGAGGGGGAACGCCCCCGCCCACGAGGGAGGCGGGCTGAAGCCACGCCCTACATAGAGTGCGGAGGCGGTCGCCTCCGGACTCCAAAATCGCAGCATGGGGGAACGCGCTAAACTTCCCCCGTGACCACCGAACACCAGCTCGTCCCGCAGGCTCCGCCCTCCCGCCGCAAGTCGCGGCTGCTGATGCTGCTCGTCGCGGCGGTGCTGGGGATTCCGGCCGGGTTTCTGTTCGCGCACGCCGTGCGCGTCCCGCGTGTCAAGCAGCTCGCCGACTACCAGCCGGCGATCATCACCCGCGTCTACGACCGCAACGGGGTGGCCTTCGCCGAGTACTCGATCCAGAAGCGCATCATCATCCCCAAGCGCGACATGGCGCCCGTCTTCGTCCAGGCCGTCATCGCCACCGAGGACTCCGAGTTCTACAAGCACGGCGGCGTCGATCCGAAAGCCATCGTCCGCGCCATCATCAAGGACGTCATCGAGCGCCGCACCGCGCAGGGTGCCTCCACGCTGACGCAGCAGCTCGCGAAGCAGGTCTTCCTCACCCCCGAGAAGACCCTCCGGCGCAAGATCAACGAAGCGTTCCTCGCCGTCCAGATCGAGAAGGACTTCACCAAGGACCAGATCTTCGAGCTCTACGCGAATCAGGTCTACCTCGGCCACGGCGCGTACGGCGTGGAAGCGGCGTCCCGCCTCTACTTCGGCAAGCACGCCAAGGAGCTGACCCTTCCGGAGGCCGCCGTGATCGCAGCCCTGATCCGGTCGCCGATGTACTACAGCCCGATCACGCATGCCGACCGGGCGAAGATGCGCCGCGACTACGTCCTCCGCCGCATGCTGACGGAGAAGTTCATCAGCCCCGAGCAATACCAGCAGGCCGTCAACGCCCCGCTCACCCTCGGCACGTACAAGGAAGCCGCGCCGCGCGTCGGCGCGTACTTCTCCGAGGAGATCCGCCAGTACATCGAGAACCACAAGGACTTCGGCGTCGAGAACCTCTACCGCAGCGGCCTGAAGGTGTACTCGACGCTCGACCTGCAGATCCAGCAGATCGCCGAGGCGGCGCTGCAGCGCGGCCTGCGCCGGTTCGACAAGCGCCGCGGCTTCCGCCGCCCCACGCGCAACCTCGTGGCCGAGGGACTCGATCCCGAGACCTATCGCGACCCGAGCTGGAGCAACGAGGCGTACGCGCTGGACCGCCTCTATCCCGCGGTCGTCCTGGACGTGCGCAAGGACGGCATGACGGTACGCGTGCACCGCGACCGCCTCGAGCTCCCCGCGAAAGCGTGGGAGTGGACGAAGAAGAAGACCATGGACGGCATCCTCAAGCGCGGAGACGTCGTGTACGTCCTGCAGGCCGAGGACGCGAAGACGAAGCAGGTGGCGTGGCGGCTGGACCAGATGCCGAACGTCCAGGGCGCGGTGGTGGTGCTGGACGTGAAGTCGGGCGAGATCCGCGCGCTGGCCGGCGGCTACGACTTCCAGCAGTCGAAGTTCAACCGCGCGGTGCAGTCGCGGCGGCAGACCGGGTCGTCGTTCAAGCCGTTCGTGTACGGCGCCGCGTTCGAGACCGGCCTGACGCCCGGCGACACGCTGTTCGACGCGCCCGTGGCGATCCCCGTCGGCAACCAGATCTACGCGCCGAAGAACTACTACGGCAAGTACGCGGGCATCGTGACCATCCAGCGGGCCATGGAGCTGTCGATCAACGTGCCGGCGGTGAAGACGTACATGATGACCGGCGGAGACCGGGTGGTGGACTTCGCGCGCCGCTGCGGCATCACCGCCGATCTGCCGAAGTACCCGTCGCTCTCCCTCGGCGCCGCGGGCGTGTCGCCGCTGGAGATGACGGCGGCGTACAACGTGTTCGCGAACCAGGGCGTGTACGTCAAACCGCGCTACATCCGGAAGATCGCGGACCAGACCGATCGCACGCTGGAGGAGAAGCTGCCGGAGCTGTCGGAGGCGACGTCGCCGCAGGTGGCGTTCGAGCTCGCGTACGTGATGAAGGGCGTGATCGATCGCGGGACGGCGTACGCGGCGCATACGCTGGCGGACCCGCTCGCAGGCAAGACCGGCACGACGAACGGCTATACGGACGCGTGGTTCATCGGCTTCTCGCCGGAGTACACCGTGGGCGTCTGGACCGGCTACGACGATCCCGCGAAGTCCCTCGGCGGCGGCGCGACCGGTGCGGATGTCCCGCTGCCGATCTGGATCGACATCTTCAAGCAGTTCGAGGAGAAGAAGCTGCGCGCTGCGAAGCCGGACTTCGACGCGCCGCCGGGCGTGGTGGTCGTGCCGATGGACCTCTACTCCGGACGCCGCGGCAGCGGCCCGTGCTCGCGCGTGGTGCAGCAGGCGTTCGTCGCGGGCCAGGAGCCGGACAAGGACTGCAGCGGCGCGTCGGTGGAGGTGAGCAAGCTGCCGTACTACCTGCAGCGCCCGTTCTACACGCCGAAGGAGGCGGAGCCGACCCAGGCGGCGAACGACGCCTCGGCGCAGGCAGGGGAGAGCGCGGAGTCGCCGACCCCGTCCACGACGGCACCGGAACCGGCGGCAACGGAGCCGGCGGCGACGGAGACCTCGGGGCGATAGCCGCGGCCGAATCATCCCGCTGGACTACCTTCTACAAATGTAGTAGCATCTCCATGTCATGTAGGAGGTGCGCGTGAAGGTCAGGCTCACTCGCCTCGAGCTCGAGATCATGCAGTACGTCTGGCGCCTCGGCGAGACTGCCGTGCGCGAGATCCAGGAAGCGATCCCCGCCTCGAAGCGGCCCGCGTACACCACCGTGCAGACCATCCTCACCCGCCTCGAGGAAAAGGGCGCGGTGCGCCGCACGCGGAAGATCGGCAACGCGCAGCTCTACGAGGCCGTGGTCACGCAGAAGAAGATCTACCAGCGCCTCGTCGACGAGCTGCTCGACCTCTTCGGCGGCAGCCCCGAGCCCCTCGTCTCCCACCTCGTGGAGTCCGGCAAGCTCACCCTCGAAGACCTCAAGCACGCGGAGGAGCAGCTCAAGACCGCGCGCGGAAAGAAGGGCAAATGACCTTCTTCCACGCCCTCGCCCTCGCATCGATCGCCGCCGTCGCGCTGGGGCTGCTCGTGCAGCAGACGCTCCGCGACGCGTCGGCGCGGCACGCCGTGCTGCTCGCCGCGCTGCTGCTGCCGCCGGTGCTGCTCCTCGTGGCCGTGGCGGGACTGCGACTGCCGGCCGCGTCCGTCGTCACGACGGACGTCATCGTCGAGGCGTCGAAGCCTGCCGCGGCGGTCGCGGTCTCGGGCAATCCGAAGCTGTCCGCGCTCGTCGTCACCCTCTGGCTCGCCGGAGTCGCCGTCGCCGTCGCCCGGATCGTCGCCCACATCCTGCGATGGCGCGGCGTCGCCGTGCGCGCGGAGCTCGTGAACGGACTCACGCGGTCCGCCGAGGTGCGCGAGCCGACCGTGATCGGGATCGTCAGGCCGGTCATCGTGCTGCCGGCCGCGTACGACTTCACCCCGGCCGAGCTCGACGCCGTGCTCGCGCACGAGCAGGCGCACATCTCGCGGCGCGACAACCTCATCGCCCTGGTCGTGGAGCTGGTCTGCGCCGCGTTCTGGTTCGACCCGCTGCATCGCGTCGCGCGGCGGAAGCTCGTCGAGCTGCGTGAGCGCGCGGTCGACGACGCCGTGCTCGAGCGCGGCTGCGACGCGGAGGCCTACGTCAGCGCGCTGGCGCGCAGTTGCGAAACGTCAGTGCACCGGGCGGTCGCCTGCATGAGCCGCCTCAACCTTCAGGAAAGGATGGAATCGATCATGAGTCATAGCATCCGCCACCGCTGGCCCGTATCGCTCACCCGCGGATTCATCGCCGCCGGCGTCGCCGCCGCCGCGATCGCCTTCGCCACGTTCGCGCCCGCTCCGTCGCTCAGCGCCGGAGACGCGCCCGTCGGCATTCCCGACTTCGACGTCCGCGCGACGCCGCAGCCGGGTGGCGGCTACACCCTCGACGTGCGCGTCGACCTGCCGGACGGTCCGTTCACATCCTCCGCGGTCGTGGCGTCCGCGCCCGAGACGCGCTCGATCAGCACGACCCAGGGCGGGAAGACTTACGAAGTCGTCGTGAAGCTCGAAGCCGACGGCCTGGTGCGCGGATCGCTCATGATCAGCGAAGGCGGCGAGGTGGTTGCGGCGCGATCGAAGTGGTTCGACCGCCGCGAGCCGAAGCCGGGCGTCTATCCCTCGGGCACCGACAACCTGACGCCTCCGAAGCCGGTGCACAAGGTGGACGCGGTCTACACCAGCGAGGCGAAAGCCGCGCGCATCGCCGGCGTGGTCATCGTGAAGGTCACCATCGACGCGCAGGGCAACGTCACCGACGCCCGGGTCCTCAAAGACCTCCCGCTCGGTCTCGGCCAGGCCGCGGTGGACGCGGTCCGCCAGTGGAAATTCGAGCCGGCCACGCTCGACGGGAAGCCCGTGGCGACGGACTTCAACCTCACCGTCCGCTTCGTGCCGGATTAGCGCTACCGCGCCGCCGGTACGTAGCGGGTGATCATATCCACGATCTTGTCGCGCGTGAGCGGCTTGCGCATCCACGCGTTCGCGCCCGAGCTGGGGAACATCTCCTCGAGCGAGCGCTCCGGCAGGTCGGAGATGAGGATGATCGGGATGTCCTTCTTGTTCGACTGCGACTTGAGCACTTCGCTGAGTCGGTTGCCCTTGATGCTGGGGAGGTTCACGTCCAGGAAAATGATGTCCGGCGTGTTGCTCGCCAGCACGTGATTGAACTCGATCCAGCTCGACGCGGTCAGGACGGTGCATCCCTCGCGCTCGAGCAGCGCGCGCCCGAGCTTGAGCACGAGCGGGTTGTCATCGAGGATCAGTACGGTGACGTTCGACAAAGCGGCCATGGACTCTGTTCTTCTCTTTCGGCAGGGGAGTACGGGACGGTGACTGCAGGGCACATGATACTCTGTCGACCCCGATGAGCGAGCCCGAAACGATCGAAAAACGGCGCTTCGTCTGGCCCGCGGAGTACTACTCCGGGCCCTCTCCCGTCGCGGTGCTGCCGCGGGGCGTGACCTTCGGCTGCGGGGCGGCGTCGATCGCCGCCTTGCTCCTGGTCTTCGCCGGCGGCGCCTTCATGGCCTCCGGCGGCATGACCCAGCTCATGGACCTCACCCTCGGCATGAGCATGGGCGACGTGCGCGGCATGTACACGAAGGAAGTGACCGCCGCGCAGAAGAAGGAGCTCGAAGACGCCATCGAGCAGATGCGCGCCGGCTTGCGGGACGGAAAAGTGTCGGTTGCCCAGCTCCAACCGGTCCTCGAGACCATGCGCAAAGGGATCTCGGACCGCAAGCTGACGCCGCCCGAGGTCCAGGCGCTATCAGCAGCGGCGCGCAAGACGCGAAGCGGAAAGTAGTTTGGAGTGCGGAGGCGATTGATCGCCTACGCACTCCAAAGCGCGGGCGTCCCCAATGTAGGGCGTGGCTTCAGCCCGCCCCTCGGGCGGGGAGGGGGGAACGCCCCTGCCCACGAGAGGGGCGGGCTG
>DASUSN010000085.1:0-18825 GCA_036375075.1 Thermoanaerobaculia bacterium
GCGGGCTGAAGCCACGCCCTACATTTCATTCGCGGACTTTGGCCCAGGTGTCTTTTAGCGTCGCCGTGCGGTTGAAGACGAGGGTGTCCGCGGTCGAGTCGGGGTCGACGCAGAAGTAGCCGAGGCGCTCGAACTGGTAGCGCGTGAGCGGCGCCGCGCCCTGCACCGAGGGCTCGAGCTTCGCGTGCGTAATCACCTCGAGCGAGCTCGGGTTCAGATGCACGAGGAAGTCGCCGCCCTCCTCGGGGTCTTCCGCGGTGAACAACCGGTCGTACAAGCGCACCTCGCAGTCGACGGCGTGCTCCGCCGACACCCAGTGCAGCGTCGCCTTGGGGCGGCGTCCGTCCGGGGCGTCGCCGCCGCGGGTCGCGGGGTCGTACGTCGCGCGCAGCTCGACCACGTTCCCCTCGGCGTCCTTCACCACCTCCGTGCAGGTGATGAAGTACGCCGAGCGCAGGCGCACCTCCCGTCCCGGCGCGAGGCGGAAGAACTTCTTGGGCGGGTCTTCCATGAAGTCGTCGCGCTCGATGTAGAGCACCTTCCCGAACGGCACGCGCCGCGTCCCCATCGACGGGTCTTCGGGGTTGTTCGGCGTCTCGAACTCTTCGCCCGGACCTTCGTAGTTGGTGATGACCACCTTCAACGGACGCAGCACGCCCATCACGCGCGGCGCGGTCTTGTTCAGGTCCTCGCGCAGGCAGAACTCGAGCAGGCCGACGTCGATGACGTTCTGCCGCCGGGCCACGCCCACGCGCTCGATGAAATTGCGGATGGCGGCGGGCGTATAGCCGCGCCGGCGGAACGCCGCCAGCGTCGGCATGCGCGGGTCGTCCCAGCCGCGGACGATGCCTTCCGTGACCAGCGCGCGCAGCTTGCGTTTCGAGGTCACGGTGTAATTCAGCTCCAGGCGGGCGAACTCGATCTGCCGCGGCCGCGACGGCACCGGCAGCGTCTCCACCAGCCAGTCGTAGAGCGGGCGGTGCTCCTCGAACTCCATCGTGCAGAGCGAGTGGGTGACGTGCTCGATGGCGTCGGAAGGGGAATGGGCGTAGTCGTACATCGGGTAGATGCACCACTTGCTCCCCGTGCGGTGATGGTCCTCGTGGCGGATGCGGTAGAGCACGGGGTCGCGCAGGGTGACGTTGGGCGAGGCCATGTCGATCTTCGCCCGCAGCACGTGGGCGCCGTCGGGAAACTCGCCCGCCCTCATGCGCCGGAAGAGATCGAGGTTCTCCTCCACGCTGCGGTTGCGGTAGGGCGATTCCTTCCCCGGCTCGGTGAGCGTGCCGCGGTACTGGCGGATCTCCTCGGCCGACAGCGACTCGACGTACGCCTTCCCTTCCTGGATCAGGAGCTCGGCCCACTCGTAGAGCTGGTCGAAGTAGTCGGAGGCGTGCAGCGGCTCGCCCACCTCGAAGCCGAGCCAGCGCACGTCCTCGACGATGGCGTGCGCGAACTCCGCCTCCTCCTTCACCGGGTTGGTGTCGTCGAAGCGCAGGTTGCACTTGCCGCCGTACTCGTTGGCCACGCCGAAGTTGAGACAGATGCTCTTGGCGTGGCCGATGTGCAGGTAGCCGTTGGGCTCGGGCGGGAAGCGGGTGACGATGGTCTGATGCCGTCCCTCGCGGAGGTCTTCCTCCACGATCTCGCGGATGAAGTCGAGGGAGCGGGCCGGGGCGGCTTCGGTGGTCATGCGGGAGACGTTATATATCGTTGCGTCGCCTTCGTTACAGTCGCCCCCCATCGCTTGACCCCCGGCCCCCGCGGATTCAGGATCGTGGGCAATGAAACCCCGTCTCCCCCCGATCGCTCCGGTCCTGGCCGTCTTCCTGGCCCTCGGCCTGGCCGTACAGGCCGGCCCGGCGCCGGACGCGCTGGACGAAGTGCGCCGCCTGGATGCCGAGATCTCCGTCGCCACCTGGTCCGGCGACACGGTGTGGTTCGAGGAGAACCTGGCCGAGGACTACCTGCTGATCACCCCCGCCGGCGCGCTGCGCAGCAAGCGCGACGTGATCCGCGAGCTGGCCACACCCAGCCTGCGGATGGAGCCGTACGAGCCGCACGAGGTGACCATCCGCCTCTACGGCGACGCCGCCGTCGTCACCGGCCGCATGGTCCAGCGCTTCACCCTCAGCGGCGTGCGGTACACGAACGACCTGCGGTACACGGCGGTGTACGCGCGGCGAAAATCGCGCTGGCTGCTGGTGAGCGGCCACACGTCGCTGATCCCGCCGCGGAGGTAGGGGGCAGGGCGCAGGGGACAGGGGACAGGAGATGTCATCCCGAGCGTCGAGCGAGGGATGACATCTGCTGCGCCCTGCGCCCTGTCCCCTGTGCCCTACGTCGGCCGCCGCTTCCCGGGCCGCGAGAACGTCGTGATCAGCTTGCCGCGCCCGCCCGTGGCGGTGGCGAAGTTGCGCTCCATGAGGGCGCGCCATCCGTTCAGCTTCGCCACCTCCGCGTCCGTCGCCTCCACGCCCGCCTCGGTCACCAGCACGAACAGCACGCGGAACTGCTTCTGGCTCAGGGCGGCCGAGGGGATGCGGGGGCCGTGGGCGGCGATGATCTGGCCGACGTGGACGTCCCGCTTCTCGCCGTTCGCGATCGCCCCTTCCGCCGGCCAGTACTCCAGCGGCAGGTCCGTGCCCGCGAGGTAGAACCAGGGCGGCACTTCCTCCGGCGTGGCGAGACCCATCAGGTAGAGGTCCGTCCAACTGAAGCCGTGGTTCGCCGCGTGGGCCTTGTACGAGCCGTCCGGCTGCGGCGTGAAGTACCCGCCGCCCATCACGCTCGACTCGTGCTCGCCGTACACCGGGAACGCCGACGGAGTGTGTACGAACGCCGCGGGATGGCTGCTCGCGGGGTTGAGCGCGTTCGTCTCCTCCCCGTCCTCGACGATCTGGAAGTGGTAGAGCCAGCGGTGTCCGAACTCGTGCAGCATCACCTGCGAGGCCCGCTCGGTCACGGAGTGATAGTTGTACGCGAGCTGGTTCATGTGCAGCAGCGTCGGCGCGCGCGGATAGCGCTGGTCGATGCCCCGCGAGCCGGAGGCGATGCCGTCCACCTGCGCGTTGCCGCGCGTCGCGTACGCGCCCGCGTACCAGATGATGTCCGTGAAGAAGGTCTGGTAGATGGCCACGGCGTCGTAGTCGTACGTGCTCAGGCCGTACCCCTTGCGCACCAGGTCCCAGACACGGACGGGATCGAGCGTGCCGAGGACGAAGGGCTCGGCGATGGGCAGCGTGAGCGGCGTGTCCTCGGCCACGATGGACAGATCGCGCGCCACCGTGTGCGGCGGGAGCGTGAAGGGGATCCCGATCGCCGCCGTGTCTCCCATGCTGTGCTCGACACCGTAGTACGTCCGCACGCGCGCGGTGATGTCGAAGCCGAAGCGGTGCACGCCGTAGAACTCGATGACCCCGCCGTCGACATGGGCCGCGGCGCCGTTTTCGGCGTAGCGGAAGCTGGTGAACGCCGCCACGCGCGTCGTGTCCCGGCCGATCTCGACGATGGCCGACTCCGGCCCGACCGTCACGGCATAGGTGACGACCTGGCCGTCCTGGAGCTGCGTCCGGTCGATCGGCGCCCCCAGCGTCACGCGCACGGAGTAGATGTCCGAGTTGGACAGGCGGTAGGCGTCGATCTTCTGGACGTCCAGCATCGCGCGCAGCGCCGCAGGCGTGGCATTGGGCAGGTCGTCCGGTTTGTCGGTCTCGTTGCGCAGCAGGGCGCGCTGGACCTGCGCCGGGTCGAACCCGGACGCCAGCACCGGCGTGCCCCAGCGCATGGCCACGACGTCGCGGTAGGAGAACGTGACCTTGCCGTCCGTGGCCACGCGGGCCTGCAGGTCGTAACCGAACGGCGCGTTGCCCACGCTGCGCCACGTGACGATCACGGCATCCTCGGCCTGCTGAATCCACACGCGCGGGTACTCGAGAAAGCGCGGCTTGCCCTCCGTGATCATCAGCGGCGACAGCACCGCCCCGCGATGCACGGCCGCCTCGACCGAATCGAAGTGCGTCGAGCCCTCGATGGGCGGGACGTCGACGTGGATGCCGTTGAAAGCGCTGACGTAGATCCGGGTGACGCTCTTGCCGAACAGCGGGAGGGCGAAGGGGAGGTCGTGGGCGACGTAATGCCAGTCCGGTCCGGACGCGGTCTGGAAGTCGCGCAGCGGCGCGCCCGCGGGCTCGGTGTACTGCAGCGCGGTGCGGCGCATGGTGAAGGCGTCGTTGCCGGCGGGGGTGAAGACCAGCGACTGTCCGGCGAGGTCGAAGGGGCGGTAGTTGGCGGCGATGCTCGCGTCGTTCTGGAGATAGAACGCGCCGTCGCGCACCGTCGGCTTCCGCGGCGGCTGATCGGTGTCGGATGCGATCCGCGCGCGGGTCTGCTCGTGGATGGCCTGCACGCGCTCATCGTTCGCGCGGCTCGTGCCGCACATGGGCTCGATCGCTTGCAGAGGGATAGCGAGGAGGAACAGCACCGGGAGAAGGGGCCGCATGGCAGCGGTTATTATAAGTCCTACGACGCGCGCCGCTTGCCCGGGCGCACGAACGTCGTGACCAGCCGCGCCCGCCCGCCCGTCGCCAGGAGGAAGTTGCGCTCCATCACGTGGCGCCATTGGTTCAGCTTGGCGACCTCCGCCTCCGTGGGCTCCGCGCCGCTCTCCGTCACCAGCACGAACAACACCCGGAACTGCCGCGGGCTGATCGCGGCCGAGGGCCGCCGCGGGCCGTGGACCGCCGTGATCTGGCCGATCCGCACCTCGCGGCGCTCGCCCGTCACCACCGCCCCGTCCGGCGGCCAGTACGCGCCGCCGAGGTACGTGCCGGCGAGGTAGAACCAGGGCGGCACCTCGTCGCGGTCCGCGAGGCCCATCAGATAGAGGTCCGTCCAGCTATACCCGTGGTTCGCCGCGTGCGCCGCGTACGACCCGTCCGGCCGCGGCGCGAAGTACCCGCCCCCCATCACGCTCGCCTCGCGCTCGCCGTACACCGGGAACGCCGCCGCCGTGTGGACGTACGCCGCCGGATGCGGGCCGAGCGGATTCAGGGAGCGCTCGACGAAGCCGTTCTCGGAGATGCTGAAGTGATACAGCCACCGGTGTCCGAGCTCGTGCAGCAGCACCTGCGCCGCGCTCTCCTCCGACGCGCCGTAGCCGTAGGTCAGTTGGTTCATGTGCAGCAGCGCCGGCTGCTTCATCCAGTGCGTGCCGTAGAACGGAGAGAACGGCGCGATGCCGTCCGCCTGCGGGTTCCCCACCGTCGAATACGCGCCCGCGTAGAAGATCAGGTCCGTGTAGAAGGTCTGGTAGATCGCCATCGCGTCGTAGTCGAACGCGCTCAGGCTGTACGCCGACTCGACGACGTCCCACACCCGGTACGGGTCGAGCTCGCCGAGGAGGAACGGCTCCGCGATCGGGACGTCCAGCCGCGCGTCCTGCGCGACCGCGGACAGATCCGTCACCAGCGAGCGCGTGGCGGCGGGAAAGACCGCGTCGACCGTGACCGAATCGACGCGCCCCTGCGGCTCGAAGTACGACGCCAGCCGCACCGACTCCCGCAGCTCCCCGGCCTGCAGCCCGTACAGCTCGACCACGTTGCCGTCGACGTGCACCAGGGCCGACTCGGATACCCCTCCGTCGCCGTCGAACGGGCGCACGCGCGTCGAGGTCCGGCCGATCTCCACATGCGCCACGCGGAACGACGTCAGCCGCACCTCGTACTCCAGGACGTCGGAGTCGCCGAGCTTCGTGCGGTCGATGGGCGCGGCGAGGACGATGCGCGCGGCGAACAGCTCGGAGCCCGCGAGGCGCTGCACCTCCACATGCCGCACATCCAGCATCGCCTTCAGCGCCTCGGGCACGGAGCGCGTGAGGTCGTTCTCCGGGTCGTCCGCGCTGACCAGCACCGTGCGCGCGACGGTGGCCGGATCGAGGCCCGGCGAGAGCACCGGTGTGCCGAAGCGCATCGCCGTCAGCGACCGGTACGAGTACGAGATCGTACCGTCGGCGCCGAGCCGCGCCTGCACGTCGTAGCCGAACGGCGCGTTCCTGCTGCTGCGCCACGTGACGATCACCGCGCCCTGTCTGTGCTCGATCCACAGGCGCGGGTAATCGATCCCCGGCCGGGTCATCGTCAGCATCAGCGGCGAGAGCACCGGCCCGCGGTAGACCGCCGCCTGCAGGGCGTCGAACTGCGCCACCAGCGGCTGCGGCGGCGGGGCGGTGTGGATGCCGTTGAGCGCGCTGACGTAGACCCGCGTCACGCTCGACCCGAACAGCGGCAGCGCGAACGGCAGGTCGTAGGCCTCGTACCACCACCCCGCGCCGCCGAAGTCGGCGAAGTCGCGCACGGGCGCGCCGGACGGCTCGACGTACTGCAGCGGCACGCGCCGCATCGTGAACGCGTCGTTCCCCGCGGGCGTGAAGACGAGCGTCTGGCCGTCGAGGTCGAAGGGGCGATACCCGGGCGTGATCGTCTCGTCGTTCGGAACGTAGAACGCGCCCTCGCGCAGCAGGGCCCGGCGGGTGTCCGGCAGCGCGCTCGCCGCGATGCGCGCGCGCGTCCGCTCGTGAACCGCGCGGACGCGCCGGTCGGTCGCTGGCGAGGTGCCGCACATCGGCTGGTCCGCCCGCAGGGCCATGCCCCAGGCGCACATCAGCGTCAACAGAATGGCCCGCATTCGCATACTCTAACCGGAAGTGAAGGAAGAGCCGGAACGGCAGGAGTACGGCGAGTACGTCATCGAGTCCTTCCTCGGCAAGGGCTCCATCGGCAAGGTGTGGCTGGCGCGGCACCGCCGGTTCGGCCGCCGTGTCGCGCTCAAGACCGTGCACCTCGAGCACAAATTCGAGGATGACTCCGACCGGGACGAGTTCTACAAGCGCCTCCAGCGCGAGGCCGAGCTCTGCGGCGCGATGCAGCACCCCAACATCGTCACCCTGTACGACGTCGGCTACGACGACGAGCTGGTGTCGTATCTCGCGACCGAATACGTCGACGGCGAGTCGCTCCTGGCCCGCCTCCGCCGCACCCGTCCGCTGCCGCTGAACGAGGCCCTTTCCATCGCCGCCGACCTGCTGCGCGGACTCACGTACGCGCACTCGAAGGGCATCATCCACCGCGACATCAAGCCGGCCAACATCCTGCTGACGTCCGAGGGGCAGGCCAAGATCGCGGACTTCGGCGTTGCGCGGCCGCTGCACTCCAGCCTCACCGCCACGCGCTCGCTGGTGGGCACGCCGAACTACATGTCCCCCGAGCAGGTGCGAACGACGCCGGTGTCGCCGCGATCGGACCTCTTCTCCGCCGGCGTGGTGATGTACGAGATGCTGACCGGGGTGAAGCCGTTCGGGTCGCCGGACCTCAGCGGCATCCTCTACAACGTCGTCAATCACGACCCCGCGCTCGCCACCGAAGTGAACCCCTCGGTGCCCGAGCCGCTCGCGCAGATCGTGGCGAAGCTGCTCGAGAAGCGCCCCGAGAATCGCTACGGCAGCGCGGCGGAAGCGCTGGCGGAGCTCGACGCCGTGCTGCGCGAGCCCGACACCGCGCTCGCCGTCAGCTCGCAGACGATCGCGTCCGCACCGCACGACGCCACCTCGCCGCTCACGACCGTGAACGACACCGTGGAGCCGCTCCCCCCGTCGATCGCGCGCCGCCCGATCCACGCGGCGCTCTTCTGGATCATCACCCTCCTCCTAGCCTCCGGCCTCGGCGCCTCCGTCGTCCTGCTCCGCCAGCTCGCGGAGCGCGAGAAGCCGACCGCGGAGATCCACCCGACGCTCGTCGAGCGGACGGAGACCAAGCAGCGCGAGCTGGCCGCCGCCCGCGAGCACGTGCGCGCGGGCCGGTACGCCGAGGGGATCACGGCGTATGACACCCTGCTCGCCCGCCACCCGGAGACCCTCATCGCCCACCAGGAGCGCGATGAGGCCAAGCGGCTGCTCGAGGCCGCAACGCCGAAGGCGGAGGTGACGAAGGTCGCGAAGCGGCCGTCCACCGAGGTGGCGGAGGAGAAGAAAGAGCCGGAGCCGGAGAAGAAGCCCTCGCGCTGGCAACGCTTCAAGCGCTGGTGGAAGGAAGGGCCCCAGGAACCGGCAAAGGAAAAACCGAAGTCCTGAGTCCTTCGCTACGCGTCGACGGTGCGGAGCGCCCGCAAGACGCGATGCCACCTTGCCCGCTCGAAGTACCAGACCAGCGCAACCACCGTCGGCAGCACCGAGAACACCAGCAACAGCTTCGCGACGCCCTCGATCTGCAGCGACCACCCCAGCCAGATCTGCAGGTTCAGCGCGACGACCTCCAGGTCGTTCATCAGCGCCCCGCCCTTCCCCCTGCGATACCACCCCAGGAACGACGAGTCGTGGATCAACCGCCACGCGAACAGCGTGCTGTGGATCTGCACGAAGAACGCGACGAAGGCCCCCAGCGGACGCTCGAATTCCGGCGATCGCCACCCCACTCCCGCGAGCGCCTTGTAGAAGAAGATCCCCGCGAGGATGAACTCCACCAGGTGCCCCGCGGACGCGAACACCAGCTCGCGCCGCCACTCCGCCGTCACGAACAACAGCCACACCAGGAACAGCGCCGCCACGATGGCCACGCTCTTCCGGTTCTCGCGGAACAGCCACGCCAGATACGCGAACCCCAGCGCCACCGCCACCGCGATCGACAGCCGGAACGGCCCGTGGTGCGTCAGCCCGCCGCCATACACGAAGTCGAACGCGGGGATCGACGCATACCCGAACAGCCACCCCGCCACCGCGTGCCCGAACTCGTGGAACAGCGTCACGATGGCCGAGAACACGTACCGCGTGAACGGCAGCGCGTACGCGCCGATCGCCGCCAGCAGCCCGAAGCCGAGGATCTTCAGCTCGGATCTCCCGATCCGCCCATCGCCGATTCGCTCTTCTTCGATCACGTACGGCCGGATCACCGGCACCCGCCCGTACGACGTGGCCTTGGCGAAAATCACCCCGCACCGCTCGCACTCGAGCGTCCCGAATGGCGCCGTATGCCCGCACTTGGGACAATCCATTGGACGATTGTAAGAGTCCTCGGAGTTCCTCGGGGTTCCTCGGAGTTCCTCGGGTTCCTCGGAGGGACTCCGGAATCCCTCCCCCCCCGAGGAACTCCGAGGAACCGAGGAACTCCGAGGAACTCCCTGTATGCTCCCCCCATGTGGATGATCTACGGCGCCAACGGGTACACCGGCGAACTCACCGCGCGCGAGGCGGTGCGGCGCGGACAGCGTCCGATCCTGGCGGGACGGAACGCCGCGGCCATTGGAGCGCTCGCGCGCGAGCTGGGATGCGAGGCCCGCGTGTTCGACCTCGCCGCGCCGCAGCTCGACGGCGTGAAAGCGGTGCTGCATTGCGCCGGGCCGTTCAGCCACACCAGCAAGCCGATGGTGAACGCCTGCCTCGCCGCGGGCGCGCACTACCTCGACATCACCGGCGAGATCGCCGTCTTCGAGTCCGTCTTCCGCCGCGACGGCGACGCGAAGCAGCGCGGCATCGCCCTCATCCCCGGCGTCGGCTTCGACGTCGTTCCGACCGACTGCCTCGCGGCCATGCTGCACGCGAAGCTGCCCGACGCGAACGAGCTCTGGCTGGCCTTCTCGTCGCGCAGCGGCGTCAGCCGCGGCACGATGAAGACCATGATCGAAGGCGCCGGCTGGGGCAGCGCCATCCGCAAGGACGGGAAGATCGTCCGCGTCCCGCAGGCCTGGGACGTGCGCGAGATCCCCTTCCCCTCCGGTCCGCGCCTGGCCATGACCATCCCCTGGGGCGACATCAGCACCGCCTACCGCTCCACGGGCATCCCGAACATCCGCGTCTACTCCGCGCAGTCCCGTCGCGCCGTCGCGCGCATCCGCCGCATGCGCCCCTTCATGCCCCTGCTCCGCCTCCGCCCCATCCAGCGCATCGCCCAGCGCTGGGCCGCAAAAACGACGGGCCCGTCGGAAGAGCAACGGGCCCGCGCCAAAGTCGAGTTGTGGGGACGGGTGTCGAACGCCCGCGGCGAAGAGCAGACCCTGACCATGACCGTCGACGAGGGCTACAACTTCACCGTGAAGTCGTCCATCGCCGCCGTCGAGCGCGTCCTGGCGTCATCGCTGTCCGGCGCACTCACGCCGTCGATGGCGTTCGGCGCGAATTTCGTGAACGAGGTTTAGAGCTCCTTCAGCCACGCCTCCGCGAACGCGCGCGCCTTCTCCACCGGCTCCTTGCCCGCGCGGTAGGCCAGCTTCCACTCCTGCGGCTTGCGCTCGTACTGGGCATTGGCGAACTTCCGGCCGTTCAGCTTCGCGTCGAAGTCGACGTCTTCCGTCGCTTCGAGGAACTGCTCCAGGCGCGCTTTCACGAGCTCCTTCGGGTCAGCCGGGTACTCCTCTTCCCAGCGCGCGAGCTCCTCTTCATGGTTCTCGTCTTCCTGCTTGCGCTGCATGACGATGCCGTCGCGCTCCATCTTGCGGAACTCGGCCGTGTCCATCTGCTTCATCGCCGCGGCCGCCGCCTTGTACCCCTCCTCGGCGAACTTCCGGTACTCCGCGGGCGTCTCGGAGATGTTCTTCTTCGCCTCGGCCAACTGTTCCTCGCGCTCCTTCTTCCGCTGCGCGAGCTCCTCGTCCACCGTCTGCGTCCGCTCCGGCGGCTGCGGCTTGGCCTGCTCGCGGTACGCGGCGTAGTCCTTCCCGAACTGCGCCGAGTTGACGTACGCCTTCGTCCAGATCAGCGTCTGCTCGACGAGCGCGGCGCGCGTCGCCGGCGAGGCGGCCTTGAACACCGAGCGGACGCGCCAGGTGTTCACCTGGCCGCCGGCGAGCGACTGGACGGTCTCGCTCGCGGCATCCTTCTTCGAGATCTTCAGGTCGGACAGGACGTCGCCCGCGCCCACGGCGGCGGTGAGCGTCACGGCACAGAGAACGGCTCCAACGAATCGTTTCATGGCCGCGCATGGTGCCCGGCCACGCTTACCGCTCGCTTACACTCCGCGCATGAAGCGTCTCATCGCCGTTCTGTTCCTCCTCGCCGGCTGCGCCACCACCCCGCCCGGCGCCGTCGATCGCGTGATCGCCGCGCACCGGGGGAAGGACATCGCCGTCGCGTACTACGACCTCCGCACCGGCGCGACCTTCGAGCGCAACGCGTCCGAGGTGTTCCATGCCGCGAGCACCATGAAGGTACCGGTGATGCTCGGGATCTTCGAGGCCGTCACCCGCGGCGAGCTGTCGCTCGACCAGCCGGTGCGGGTGAAGAACGAGTTCGTGAGCATCCTCGACGGCTCGACGTACGCCCTGGAGTCCCGCGAAGACTCCGACCCCGAGCTCTACGGCCTGGTCGGCCAGCAGCTCCCCCTGCGCGAGCTCGTGCGCCGCATGGAAGTGCGCAGCTCGAACCTGGCCACGAACATCGTCATCGAGCTGATCGGCGCGCCGCGGGTCATGCGCCTGATGAAGGAGATCGGCGCGAACGACATCCAGGTCCTCCGCGGCGTGGAGGACGACAAGGCCTACCACGCCGGCATGAACAACACGACCACCGCCCACGACCTCATGCTCGTCTTCCGCACGCTCGCCGAGAAGCGCGCCATTACGCCCCAGGCATCCGAGGAGATGCTCGAGATCCTGGCGGCGCAGGAGCACAACGACGGAATCCCGGCCGGCCTCCCGCCCGGGACGAAGGTCGCGCACAAGACCGGCTCCATCACGAAGATCGCCCACGACGCGGGCCTGGTCTTCCGCCCCGACGGCTCGCAGTACGTCCTGGTCGTCCTGACCCGCGGCTTCGAGAAGAACGACGAGGCGGATGCGGTCATCGCGGAGATCTCGCGCATCGTGTGGTCGACGCCGCCGCAATGACAAAACGCGGCACCACGTGCGACAAGCGTTGTCCATCCATTCGGCCAAACGTCCATGTAGGGCGTGGCTTCAGCCCGCCCCCCTGGTGCGAACGGACCTGTCTCGTCGACCGCATGGGCGCACCGGGGGGGCGGGCTGAAGCCACGCCCTACATTCGCGAAATCGGCACGCCGCTTGCGGCGTTACGCAGGCCATGAAGCCGGACGAGACTCCTCTCCCTACCCCACCCGATGCCCCGTTCGAGTTCGGCGACCGCACCCTTCTGGCGCTCCGCGCGCAGCCGTTCGCGATCGAGCACGAGTACGGGACGATGATGCTCTCGGCCACCTCCCCGATCTCCCGGGAGACGGCGGAGATGCCTCTACCGGTCGTAGAAACCGCGGCTCCGCAGGCCGAAATCGACCCGATCGTGCGCCTCGAACAGAAGCTCGACGCCGCATTGCGCCTCATCCAGTCGCTCCAGCAGCAGCTCGACTCCATCGACGCTACCCTCGCCCGGGCCCTGAATCGATAGAATTCGGGGGTCATGCCCCTTTCCCGGTTCCATCCCATCACCCGGCAATGGTTCACTGAGACTCTAGGCACTCCTACCCCCGCCCAGGCCCGAGGCTGGGCCGCGCTGCGCGAGCGGCGGCATACGCTGATCGCCGCGCCGACCGGCTCGGGCAAGACCCTGGCCGCGTTCCTCACCGCGCTGGACGACCTGGTCGTCGAGGGGCTGGAGAAGCCGCTGCCGGACGAGGTCCGCGTCGTCTACGTCTCGCCGCTCAAGGCGCTGTCGACCGACATCCACAAGAACCTCACCGAGCCGCGCGAAGGCCTGGCCCGCCTCGGCGCCCCGCGCATCACCGCCGCGGTGCGCACGGGCGACACGACGACCGCCGAGCGCGCGGCCATGCTCAAGACCCCGCCGCACATCCTGGTCACGACCCCCGAGTCGCTCTACCTGCTCCTGACCGCCGAGCGCAGCCGCGACATGCTGCGCACCGTGCGCACGGTGATCGTCGACGAGATCCACGCCGTCATCGGCACCCGCCGCGGCGCCCACCTCGCCCTCACCCTCGAGCGCCTCCAGCAGGTCGCCCAGCAGCCCCTGATCCGCCTCGGCCTCTCCGCGACGCAGAAGCCGATCGAGGAGGTGGGGCGGTGGCTGGTGGGCCAGGGGGCAGAGGACACGGGGCAGGGCGCAGGAGAGACGGCGGCAGATCCTCTCCTGTCCCCTGCGCCCTGCGCCCTGCCCCCTGCAATCGTCAACGAAGGCCATCGCCGGGAGATGGACCTCAAGCTCGCCCTGCCCCGCTCGCCGCTCGAAGCGGTCATGGCGGCCGAGGTGTGGAACGAGTATTACGACGTGCTCACGGAGCTGATCGCGGCTCACAAAACCACGCTCGTCTTCGTGAACACCCGCCGCATGGCCGAGCGTGTGGCCCGCCATCTCGCCGATCGCCTCGGCGATGACGCCGTCACCGCGCATCACGGGAGCCTGTCGAAGGAGAACCGCCTCGACGCCGAGACGCGGCTCAAGAGCGGGTCGTTGAAAGCACTGGTTGCGACGGCCTCGCTGGAGCTGGGCATCGACATCGGCAGCGTCGATCTGGTCTGCCAGCTCGGCTCGCCGCACCGGATCGCCACGTTCCTCCAGCGCGTCGGCCGCTCCGGCCACAGCGTCGCGGGACTGCCGAAAGGGCGGCTGTTCCCGACGTCGCTCGACGATCTCGTCGAGTGCGCCGCGCTCCTCCGCGCCGTGCAGCGCGGAGAGCTGGACCGGATCGTCGTCCACGACATGCCCCTGGACGTCCTCGCGCAGCAGATCGTGGCCGAAGCCGCGGCGTGCGACTACGCGGAGGACGAGCTGTACGCGCTCGTCAAACGCGCGTGGCCGTACCGCGAGCTGAAACGCGAAGACTTCGACGCCGTCGTGCGCATGACGTCCGAGGGGTTCGCCACCAAGCGCGGAAGGCGGGCGGCGCTGCTGCATCGCGATGAGGTCAACGGCGCGGTCAAAGGACGCCGCGGCGCCCGCATGCTGGCCATCACCTCCGGCGGCGCCATCCCCGAGGTCGCGGACTACCGGGTCGTGCTCGAGCCGGAGGAGACGTTCATCGGCACCGTCAACGAGGACTTCGCCATCGACAGCATGCCCGGCGACGTCTTCCAGCTCGGCAACACGTCCTGGCGCATCACCCAGGTCCTGAGCGGCGTCGTGCGCGTGGCCGACGCCAAAGGCGAGCCGCCCAGCCTCCCCTTCTGGTTCGGCGAAGCCCCCGCCCGCAGCGACGAGCTCTCGCGCGCCGTGAGCGACCTCCGCGCGGACATCGACGCATGGCTGGCGGAAGTCTTCGAGTCGACGAGTCGTCAAGTCGACGAGAGGGAGCTCCTCGACGACTCGAAGACTCGACGACTCGACGACTCCCCCCTCGCCTTCCTCGAACCGCCCGAGGCCGCCGAGGAGATCCTGCAGTACCTCGCCGCCTCCCGCCGCATCCTCGGCGTCCTCCCCACGCAGGACACGCTCGTCCTGGAGCGCTTCTTCGACGAGGCCGGCGGCATGCAGCTCGTGCTGCACGCGCCGCTCGGCAGCCGCATCAACCGCGCGTGGGGCCTGGCGCTGCGCAAGCGCTTCTGCCGGCAGTTCAACTTCGAGCTGCAGGCCGCCGCCACCGAGGACGCGATCCTGCTCTCCCTCGGCCCGCAGCACTCCTTCCCGCTCGCGGACGTGTTCCGCTACCTGCACCCGAATACGGCCAGGGACGTGCTGGTGCAGGCATTCCTCGACGCGCCGGTGTTCCAGACGCGCTGGCGCTGGAACACGACCATTTCCCTGGCCGTGCCGCGCAACCGCAACGGCAACAAGGTCGCGCCGCAGCTCCAGCGGATGATGGCCGACGACCTCATGGCCGCGGTGTTCCCCGACGCGGCCGCGTGCTTCGAGAACATCCCCGGCGAGCGCCAGATCCCCGACCATCCGCTGGTCAACCAGGTCGTGCGCGACTGCCTGGAAGAGGCCATGGACTTCGACGGCCTCGCGCGCGTACTGACGCGCATCCACCAGAACGACGTCCGCCTCGTCGCGCGCGACACGCCCGAGCCGTCGCCGCTGACGTACGAGATCCTCAACGCCAAGCCCTACGCCTTCCTCGACGACGCCCCGCTCGAAGAGCGCCGCACCCAGGCCGTCCTCACCCGCCGCGGGGGTGAGGTGCGGGAGCTCGGTGCGCTGGACGCGGCGGCCATCGAGCGCGTGCGCGAAGAAGAGCGCCCCGATCCGCGCGACGCCGACGAGCTGCACGACGCGCTGCTCACGGCGGGGTTCCTGTTGGAAGAGGAGGTGGACGCTGCGCTCGCGAACGCGCTGGCCGCGACTAGACGCGCCGCGCTGTGTCATCCTGAGCCGCCCTCGAGCCGAAGGCGAAGGGGCGGCGAAGGACCCCCCGATTCAGGCGCGGGTGTCCCCAGCCGCGGGGGGTCCTTCGCCGTCTACGCGGCTCAGGATGACAGGGGGATCTGGATCGCGGCGGAACGGCTGCCCGAGCTGCTGGCGATTCACGACCTCGAAACCACCATCGTCCCTCCCGCTTCCCGCCAGAAACCCTGGCTCCGCGAAGACGCCATCGTGGAGCTCCTCCGCGGACGCACCTCCATCCTCGGGCCCACCACCGCGCGCGACCTCGCCTCCTCCCTCTGCATCGCCGAAGGAGAGGCCGAGGCCGCGCTGCTGAAGCTCGAGTCCGAGGGGGTGGTGCTGCGCGGACACTTCTCCGCGCCCAACGAGTGGTGCGACCGCAGGCTGCTGGCCCGCATCCACCGCTACACCCTCAACCGCCTGCGCGCCGAGATCGAGCCCGTCGGCGCGGCCGACTTCATGCGCTTCCTCTTCGCCTGGCAGCACGTCGCGCCGTCGGCGAAGCTCACCGGCATCGACGGACTGCAGGCCGTCCTCGCCCAGCTCGACGGCTTCGAGGTCGCCGCCGCGGCGTGGGAGAAGCACATCCTCCCCGCGCGCGTCGACGCCTACGAGCCGTCGCTGCTGGACATGCTCTGCCTGGCCGGGGAAGTCGGCTGGGCGCGGCTCTCGCCCGCGCAGACCAGCGTCGTGGGCGCGACGCCGATCGCCCTCTTCCTCCGCGAGCACGCCGACGCCTGGCAGTCGCTGCGCGGCGAGTCGGAGATCGTGCTCAGCGAGCGCGCGCAGGCCGTCCTCGACCTCCTCCGCGCCAAAGGCGCCTGCTTCTCCCGCGACCTCGGCAATGACGGCGAGGCCCTCGCCGAGCTCGTGTCCGCGGGCCTCATCGCCTCGGACGGCTTCGCCGGCCTGCGGTCCCTGGTCAATGCCAACGCCCGCGCGAACTTCGCCGGACGCTGGTCGCTGGTCGGCGGCGCGCAGACGAACGACGCGATCGAGATCCAGGCCCGCGTGCTCCTGCGCCGCTACGGCATCATCTTCCGCCGCCTCCTCACCCGCGAGCCCAACGCCGCGCCGTGGCGCGAGCTCGCGCGCGTCTACCGCCGCCTCGAAGCCCGCGGCGAGATCCGCGGCGGACGCTTCGTCCACGGCATGAGCGGCGAACAGTTCGCGCTGCCCGAGGCCATCGAACGGATGCGGGAGATCCGGCGCGAGGCGCACGACGGCAAGCTCGTCATCCTCTCCGCCGCCGACCCGCTGAACCTGACCGGCATCCTCACCTCCGACGAGCGCATCCGCGCCGTCCCCGCCACCCGCATCGCCTTCCGCGACGGAGTCGCGGTGACGGTGATGGAAGGGGACTACGTGCGCCCGCTCGTCGAGTCCACCCCGGAGATCGCGGCGGCGCTGGCCGGCCGGCGCGTACCGGTGGCACAAGGGTGGGTGGGGAGGTAACGCAAAATCAAGCGCGCATCGCGCGGCGTTGCGCCTTCGACGCGATGAACGCCAGCAGAATCGCCGCGAGCCGGAACGCTTCCAGCACGCCCGCGCCGCCGAGCTCCAGCGCCCACCAGAGGTCGTACAGCAGCCACGCCACCTCGCTCGCCGCGAGGTAGATCCACGTGTGCATCAGCAGCCCGCCGCGCATCGCCAGCGCCGGCAGCGCGAGCGGCACGATCAGCGAGAGGCCGACGATGTCGCCGAGCGTCGAGATCAGGAGGATCGGGTCCGCGCCTTCGCTCGTGAGCGCCTTCACCAGCGGATAGCCGCCCACCAGCACCGCCACCGCGATGCCCGCCACGACCGACAGCGTCTGCGTCCCCTTCGACAGCGGCCCGGTCAGCCCCGTCGCCCGCCACGCCAGCACGAACAGCAGCAGCGCCAGCGCGATGAACACGTTCTGCAGGATCACCAGCGTGCTGCTCACCACCGGCGGCAGCGCCACGGACGGATCGAGGTACGCGTACAGCCGCGTGCCGTGGCGGATCGCGGAGAGGAAGTACCCCGCGCCGATGAACAGCCACGACAACAGCAGGCGATCGCCCGCGGAGAACTTCGCCGACGTGAGAAACGCGCTGAAGCTCGTCACGAGCAGCGACAGCACCAGCAGGAAGCGATGGAACTTGGGCGCCGTCTCCGCGTCGAGCACTGCCCCGCCGATGAGCGCCGCCACCGCCGCGAGGACCGGATACAGAAGCAGCCGCTTCACAGCGCCAGCTCCTTCCGGATGTCGTTCGCGACCTTCTCCGCCGTCGCCTTGCCGAGGAGCGTGCGCAGCGTGGGTCCGAGCGCGTCGATGAGCGCCGGCACCTGCGCCCGCGTCACCTGGTCCGCGTCCGTGCCGACGGCCTGCTTCGCCACCATCTGCACCGCGTTCTTCGCGGTGAACGGGCCGAGGTACTGGCCGAGCTTCGTGCGGATCACATCTGCGGGAGATGTCATTGCGGACCGGGCGCAAGTATAACGGCCGCGGCTGCATATAGGATGCGCCCATGCAAGCCATCCGACTCGTCGAATCCGGCCAGCCGCTTCAGCTCACCGACCTTCCCGATCCCACTCCCGCCGCCGGCGAGATCGTCGTCGACGTGCAGCGCGCGGGGATCTGTCACACGGACGCGCATTACCGCGCCGGCACCGGCAAGACCAATCTCCCCATCACGCTCGGCCATGAAGTCGCGGGCGTCGTCTCCGCGGTGGGATCCGGCGTGACGGACGTGCGCGAG
The DNA here is from genome assembly GCA_036375075.1 of Thermoanaerobaculia bacterium. GTDB lineage: Bacteria > Acidobacteriota > Thermoanaerobaculia > Gp7-AA8 > Gp7-AA8 > QHVT01. The sequence continues at coordinate 17,995 of DASUSN010000085.1, forward strand.
GGCCAGCGCGTCGCGCTGCACTACCTCGTCAGTTGCGGCGAATGCCCGCGCTGCCAGCGCCACGGCGAGCAGTTCTGCCCCACCGGTGAGATGCTGGGCAAGGAGCGCGACGGCGGCTATGCGCGGCGGATCGTCGTGCCCGCGTTCAACGCCATCCCCATCCCCGACGAAGTCAGCTCCGACGTCGCCGCGATCATGATGTGCTCGACGGCGACCGCGTATCACGCGCTGCGTCTCGCCAAGATCCAGCAGGGCGACTCCGTCGCCGTCCTCGGCTTCGGCGGCCTCGGCGTGTCGGCCGTGCAGCTCGCACGCGCGCTCGGCGCGTCGCAGGTGTTCGCGGTGGATGTCGTGCCCGAGAAACTGCAACTGGCCGCGCAGTTCGGCGCCACGCCCCTGGACGCGCGCGAGACCCCGGTGCACAAAGCCATCCTCGGCGCGACGGACGGCAAGGGCGTGGACGTGGCGGTGGAGTTCACCGGCAACGAGCAGGTCGCCCACGGCGGATTGCGGTCGCTGTCGCCCGGCGGGCGGCTGATGATCGTGGCCATCAACCTGCGGTCGCTCACGTTCAACCCGTTCACCGACCTCCTCGTGCGCGAGCGCCACATCATCGGCTGCTCGGATCACACGCGCGCGGAGCTGGTGGAGCTGATGGAGCTGGCGCGCACGGGGAAGGTGGACATCTCGCGGGCCGTGACGCGGACGGTGCCGCTGGAGGCCGAGGCGGTGAACGGTGTGCTGGATGACCTCGAAAAGGGCAGCACCCACCTGCGCACGGTCATCGCGGTCGAGTGATGTGGACAATGTAGGGCGTGGCTTCAGCCCGCC
>DASUSN010000086.1:0-64075 GCA_036375075.1 Thermoanaerobaculia bacterium
CGTACTCGGGAGGACGGAGCCTCTCGCCACGTGGCACGCTCCACCTCCCACCCGGGGCGGCGAGACGCCGCCCCCGCAGCCGGCGGGACGCCGGCGGTCCCATGGGGTTTTGAGACAGCCTCCGATTGCCTCCGCACTCCATAAGAGAACCGAGTGCGCGCTTGGAGCGCCGGCGTCCCGCCGGCTGGCCGGGCGGCGTCCCCGCCGCCCGGGCACTCGGGAGGACGGAGCCTCTCGCGTGGTGCCGCGCTCCCCCCGCCCGCCCGAGTGGCGGCGCGGGACGCCGCCACGCCAGCCGGCGGGACGCCGGCGCTCCGAAGCGCGAACCGCGCCGGTGATGAGCGCCGATTCGGACGAGGCTGTGGCGGCGGGGGAGCTCCCTGTCATCCTGAGCCGGCGAAGCGCGGCGAAGGATCCCCTGCGAGAGGCAGCGAACGCGCAAGTCGGGAGGGGGTCCTTCGCCGTCTACGCGGCTCAGGATGACAGAGCTTTACTCCCAGAGGAGCACGGCCGGGAAGCGCGAGGGGGCGGTGAGGCGGAGGAGTTGGTAGCCGATGCCGGATGTGCCCTGGAAGAGGGATGGGACGCGGGCGGTCTCGGCGAAGGTCGTGTTGAGGCGGTAGCGGCCTTCGCGACCCGCACGGCGGATGATGGCGGCGGCGGCGCGTTGCGCTTCGTCGAACGCGCCGGCTTGGATAACCAACTCGAGCTTGCCGAGGGCGCCGCAGCAGAGGTGGTCGGGGGCGGTGAAGGCGGAGGCGCGGGTGGTGGCGAGGGCGCGGTCGATGTCGCGGAGGATCTCGGGGGTGGACAGCACGTCGATCGCGCCGAGGCGGGCCAGGCCGATGCCGGGGGCGCCATGGCACCAGGTGGTGGCGTAGCCGGTGATGTGGGCGTGGTCGTCGCGGAGGTCGGGCCAGTTCTGGTGCTCTTCGTCGAAGAGCGAGTCCTCGTACGCGATGGCCTCGGCCGCGGCGTCGACGAGCCGGCGGTCGCCGGTCTCGCGCGCGAGCCGCAGGAGGGTGTAGGCGATCCCGGCAACGCCGTGCGAGAAGCCGGTGAGCGGCCGTGAAGCGATGGCGGTCTGCCAGGCGGGCTGGCGTTTGTCGAGGAGATGGCGGGCGCAGACGGACGCGCGATCGAGCGCGGCATCGTGGAGCTCCGTGCCGGTCAGCGCGAGGAGGCCGAGGATGCAGCCGGCGGCGCCGCCGATGACGTCGAGCTGGTGGTCGGCGGCGACCTGTTCCTCCGTGATCCAGCCGGCCAGGACTCCGGCGTCGCGGACGAGCTCCTCGTCCCCGAGGAAGCGGCCGATGCGCGCGAGCGCGTAGATCATCCCGCCGGCGCCCGCCGCGCCGCCGATGCCGAGGAGGCCGCGGGCGGTGGCGGAGTGGGCGACGGCGCGGCGCAGGGGGCGGAGCGCCGCGAGCGCGAGGTCGCGATACGCGCGCTCGCCCGTGGCCGAGGCCAGCGCGGCGAGGAACAGCGCCACGCCGCTGCGTCCCGCGTAGAGCGTGTTGCCCATGGGGCCCGGGCGCCAGCGCTCGCTCGCGGCGTCGACGTCGAAGGTCAGCCAGGTGACGCTGCCGTCGCGGCCGCGCAACGCCTGCTTTTCGATCGTGTACGCGATCTCGCGTGCGGCTTCGATCAACTCGCCGGCGGAGAGCGGCTGCGCATCCTCGACCTCATCGGAAGGAACCGCAGGACGCCGGCCGGGGACGTCGTAGCGGGCGTCGAAGGCTGCGCGGATGTGGGCGGCGTGGAGGTCGAGATCGTCCGGCGCCATGCGCACCAGCCGCTCCCGCGCCGCGGCGAGAGCGGAGGTGCCGAAGAAGTCCGCGATGAGCACTTCGCCCTCCGCGCGGAGGGCGCCGTCGGTGTGATTGGCGGTGAAGAACGGGACGTCCTCGCGTGCGATCGCACGGCGCTCCGCCTCGAAGATCGGCCAGCCGCGCTCCGGCGACTGCTCGGATTTGAGGAGCGCGCGCGCGAGCACCTCCAGCTCGATGGCGCGGTCGGCGCCGTCGCGGAGGAGATCCGGATGGCGGAGGCGCATCAGGAGGTTGCCGTAGATCTGCGTCGGCCGCGCGACGTAGCGCACGACGCACGGCTCGAAGCGCGCCAGCGGGCCGTCCTCCGCGAGCAGGGCCTCGCGATTGCGCAGGAGGCAGCGGTGCATCTCGCCGAAGCCGGCGACGATCTCCTCCACGTACGCGCGCGGCGGTTGCGGCTCGCCGCCGAGGAGCGGCAGGTTCGCGCCGCGGCGGACCTTCGCCTCGCGCTCGGCGGGCGCCATCCCGTCCGCGCCCCAGTCGAGGACGCGGGTGCCGGTGCGCTGGTCCTCGTCCGCCGCGAATCCGCTCAGGTCGTAGCTGCGGCCGTTCGCGCCGATGATCCACACCGGCAGCAGGCCGTTCGCGAAGACCGTCTCCGCGGACGCCTCGCTCGCGAGCTGGTCCGCGCTCTCGCTGCCCGGCTCCGCGTCCGGCGATTGCGGGCGCCGGTAGAGCAGCGTCTCGGTGTCGACCAGCACGGGCTGCTCGCCCGCCGCGATGAGGTTCTCGTGATGGCAGTCCGTGCCGCCGAGGGCCCAGACGGCGCAGAGCAGCATCCCGGCGCGGCGGTAGTAGCGGCGGACCGCCGCCTCGTCCGCGCAGCCGGAGTGACCGGCGTGCTCGACCCACCCGTAGGAGCCGCGGCCGAGGACTCGCAGCGTGGCCAGCGGCGCGCCGCGCTCGCCGAGCCACGCCAGAAGGGCGAAAAAGGCCGCGTCTGTCCCTAAATTCTTCGGCTTGTAGACCAGACTCCACGAGTCGTAGACAAGCACGATCACCGAGTGGCCGCCGTTGTGGGGATCGGAGAGCCGCGGCTGGAGGCGGGCCACGACGCCGGGCGTGCGTCCGAAGGTGCTCGCGATCGCCGGCAGGTCGTCCCGCAGGCGGCGGAGGAACTGCGCGTGATTCCCGGCCCAGCGCTCGACGTGTTCGACGAGCAGGCGTCCGAGGACGGGGTATTCGCGGAAGAAGTCCGCGAGGCCGCCCGCGCGCATCGCCGCCGCGAAGCGGTCGTACGCTCCCTCCTCGGCCGGAGCGTCGAGGAACAGCTCCAGCGGATTGCGGAGCGCGCGATGGAGCTGGAAGTGCTTGCCCAGCGCGAAGGACGACAGCGTGCTGAGGCCCTGCAGCAGCTCCTCGGCGAGGTCGTCCTGCGCGGCGGCGCTCAGCACGTCGAGGTCCGCGCCGGCGCGGCGGTGCAGCTCGCGCCTGCCCCATTCGGCGAAGGGGTGGAGGAGGTCGGCGAAAGGCAGGGCGCGGGGGGCAGGGCGCGGGGGGCAGGAGAGATCGAGGATGGCTTGGAGCGTTTGGGTCCAGGGAGGAAGAGGGTGATTCTCGGGCCAGTGGACGGTGCCGAGGAGGGGGGAGACTTTGGATTCGTCGAGGTGGTCGAGGGCGAGGCGCATAGACAGCGCGTCCGCGCCGCCGACGGCGTGGCGCCAGCGCTCCAGCCGCGAGGCGATCGTCGAATCATCAGCCGTCGATGAGACCGGGACCACGTCGCCGCGGAGGCGCTCCGTCAGCGAGGCGGCCCGCGCGGCGAGCTCGGCGAGACCGGCCCGCGAAGAACGTTGATCCGGACCCGGCGCGGCGATATCGTTCAAGAGCTCGCGAAGTATCTCACGCACGCCCAGCACGAGGAGGGACCCATGGCCGTCGAGAATGTGAAGAGTTTCTTCCAGGCGCTCAAGAACGATCCGAAGCTGCGGGAGGCGCTGCAGGACATCAAGGCAGGCAACTTCCGCGATGCCGCGAACGAGATCGCGCAGGCGGCGTCGGCCGCGGGCCACAGCTTCACGGGAGCCGACTACGAGGCCGCCGTGCGGGATCATGTGGACCAGCAATGGCGGCGCTACCGCGAGATGACGCCCGAGCAGGAGAAGGAGCTGGGCGTCAGTCCGGCCACGCTGCCGCTCGGCGCGGACACCGTGTCCGACATGGTCATCTCGGAGTGCATCGCGTGCAACAACACACGGTGGTACACGCCGTGCGGCTGTTAGCGCACGCGGACTGAGTGGACCTGCTCGACGCGCCGTGGGGTTTCGGGCTCGCGGAGGCGCCCGGGGTGGCCGCGTTCTACTCGCGGAGCCTCGCGGCGCTGCTCGCGGAGCGCAACGCGACGCTGCTCGTTTCCAGCATGCCCGCTGGAAAGCTGATGATTGTGTGCGCCGGCGGCGCGGACACGCTGTCGATCCAGGCCGTGCCGTTTGCGAGGATCAGCGGGGTGGCGTTCGACGGCGGCGACCGGCTGGCGATTGCGTCGGTGGGGACGCAGGTGTGGTTTCTCGAGCGCGCCGAGCCCGATCGTTTCAGGCTGCGCTCCACGCACGAGACGGGGGAGATCGCGAGTCACGAGATCGCGTGGGGCGCGGATGGGTTGTGGGTGGTCAACACGCGGTACTCGTGTCTCTGCACGCTGGAGCCGGGGCGGAGCTTCACGCCGCGCTGGCAGCCGCCGTTCGTGACCGAGCTGCTGCCCGAGGACCGCTGCCATCTGAACGGTGTGGCGATGGTTGGGGGCGCGCCGAAGTACGTGACGTGTTTCAGCCGCACCGACACCGCGAGCGGCTGGCGCTCCGATCCCGCGGGGAACGGGTGTCTGATCGACGTCCCGAGCTCCGCGGTCGTCGCGACCGGATTGACGATGCCTCACTCCCCTCGCGTACACGACGGCCGGGTGTTCGTGCTGGACTCGGGGACGGGGCGGCTGGTGACGGTGGATGCCGGGCGTGTCACGCCGGTCGCGCGGTTCGACGGGTTCGTGCGCGGGCTGGCGTTCTCCGGGCCGCTCGCGTTCGTGGGGGTCTCCAAGACGCGGCATCTGAAGGTGGGATTGCCGCTGGTCGAGGAGCTGGGGGAAGGGGGCGGGCGGTGCGGGGTGTGGGTGGTGGACGCCGGGGACGGGCGGGGGGTGGGGTTCCTGGAGCTGGTCGCCGGGGTGGATGAGGTGTTCGACGTGCAGGTGCTGCACGGGATGGGGCGGGTGGAGGTGTAAAGAAAAAACGGCGGCTTGCGCCGCCGTTTTCATCTGCAACGCGCAGGGCGCGTTACTTCAGGTAGTTCATCATCTCTTTGGCGGTCGGCGCGTCCTTGCCGTTCGGATCGAGCTCGAGGTACTTGCTGAGCGCGGCCTTGGCCTCGGCGGACTTGCCGGAGCGGACGTAGATCATGCCGAGCTCGTAGTGGGCCTGGGCGAACTTCTCGTCCGCGGCGACGGCCTGCTGGAGGAGCTTCTCGGCGCCGGCGTCGTCGCCGGCATTGATGAGCTTCGCGGCGTCATTGAACAGCCCGCTGGCGTTCTTCGGCAGCTTCGCGCTCACCTTCGCGGCATTGGCCTTGTCGCCGAGGGCGGTGTAGGCCTGGTGCTGGACGCTCAGCATGTCCATGTCGGAGTCGTCGATGTCGAGGACCTTCCCGGCCGCTTCCACGGCCTTGGCCCAGTTCTTCAGGCGGAGCTGCGTCTTCGCGAGAGCGCCCCAGGCCGCCAGCATGTCCGGCTTCGTGGCCACGGCCTCTTCGAACTTCTTCACCGCGCCCGCGAGGTCACCCGCGTTCGCCAGAGCGGCGCCCTCGTTGTAGGCCTCGACCGTCGTGTCCGCCTTGGCGGCCGCGGCCGCGCTGGGGGTACCCCGGCTGCCGACCTTGAAGAGCTCGAAGTCCTTCTTCTCGCTCTCGCCGAGCTTCATCTTGATGGTCTCGTTGTACGAGTCGTAACCCGGGGCCGAAACCGTGTACTTGTAGCGGATCGTGCCGTCGAGCACGAAGACGGCGTACGTCCCGTCCCGCTTGGTCTTGACGGACTGGCGGACGGTCTTTCCTTCGACCGCCTCCAGTTTCACTTCCGCATCGGCAATGGGAAGCTTGGTCGCTCCGTCGACGACCTTCCCCTGCATACGGGCCTCCGAGCCGGCAAAGGCATTTCCGGCGGCGGCGACGAGCAGGACCAGGCTGAGCGCGAGATGTCTACGCATGAGATCGTTTCTCCTGTGGGTTAGTTGGCACCGTACGTAAACGGATCGTCACAGAAGGGGATTCCTTCCCAGGCAGCCCCGAGCGGAGTCGAGGGGCCAAGTTAGCACCAGCGGCGCGCGATCCACCGGCGACTGCACGTGCAGCCGCACTTCGGCACGGGCGGCGTTGCTGCTAAGTTGGCCCCTCGACTTCGCTCGGGGCTCACCAACCCGCTAATCAAACGTCAAGTAGGTCTGGTCTTTCAAGCCCCGCTCGAAGTCCTGGAGGAGGCGCATGCCTTCGTTGGGCTTCACGCGGTCCTGCTTGATGGCGATGTCGATCTGGGACTTCATCCGCTTCTCCAGATCGCGCCAGTCCCACTGGGTCATGGCCAGGACCTCGCCGATCGGCTGGCCGGGGATGTCTTCCTCGATGTAGAAGCCCGACTCCTCGTCCGGATCGAGGAAGACGTGCACCTCGTTCACCCGGCCGAAGAGATTGTGGATGTCGCCCATGATGTCCTGATAGGCGCCGGTGAGGAAGATGCCGAGGAAGTAGGGCTCCGCGGGGCGGATCTCGTGGAGCGGCAGCGTCTCGCGCACGTCGTTCAGGTCGATGAACTTCGAGACCTTGCCGTCGGAATCGCAGGTGATGTCGACCAGCGTGGACTCGGACTTCGGCCGCTCGTTCAGCCGGTGGATGGGCACGATCGGGAAGAGCTGGCCGAGGGCCCAGTGATCGAGGAGGGACTGGAAGACGGAGAAGTTGCAGATGTGCTGGTCCGCCAGCTCGATCTGCAGGTTGCGGACGTCTTCCGGCACTTCCTCCGGGTCCATGGTGCGCACGAGGAGCTGCATGCGCTCGGCGAGCTGCCAGAAGAGCGACTCGACGCGCGCCTTGACGTCGAGGTCGAGCAGGCCGAGCTCGAACATGTTCTGGGCCTGCTCCTTGATCTGCTGCAGGTCGTGCCAGGACGACTGCACGGTCTCCGGCGAAAGGTTCTGGTCGATGTCGATCAGCTCGCGCACGAGCTTGTGGTCGCGGGCCTGGATCTCGCGCGACTCGAGCGGCGTCTTCTCGATCGCGCCGAACGCCTGTACGACGAGCACGGAATGATGCGCGACGGTCGCGCGGCCGGACTCCGACACGATGACCGGGTGCGGCACCTTCTCGTCGTCGCAGACGTCGAGGATGTTGTAGACGATGTCGCTGGCGTACTCCTCGACGGTGTAGTTCATCGAGGAGTGGAACGTGGAGCGCGAGCCGTCGTAGTCGATGGCCAGGCCGCCGCCGACGTCGACGTACTCCAGGCGATGCCCGCTCTTGTAGAGCTTCGCGTAGTACATCGCCGCCTCGCGCACGGCGCGCTTGATGGTGAGGATGTCAGGGATCTGCGAGCCGATGTGGAAGTGCAGGAGCTTGAACGCCGAGGCCATGTTGGCCTCGCGCATGATCTCGATCGCTTCCAGGATCTCGGCGGTCGAGAGACCGAACTTCGCGTGCTCGCCGCCGGACGTGGCCCACTTGCCCGCGCCTTTGGACAGCAGGCGCACGCGCAGGCCGATCCACGGCTCGACGCCCATCTCCGCGGCGATCTTCACGATCATCGCGACCTCGGAGATCTTCTCCGCGACGAGGATGACCTTCTTGCCGAGCTTGCGCCCGATGAGGGCCGTGCGGATGTACGCGCGGTCCTTGTAGCCGTTGCAGATGATGATGGAGTCGGGGTCGGTGTGCACGGCCAGGCCGGCGAACATCTCCGGCTTGGAGCCGACTTCCACGCCGTGGTGGAACGGCCGGCCCGCGTCGAGGATCTCCTCGACGACCTCGCGCAGCTGGTTGACCTTGATCGGGAACACGCCGCGATACGCGCCGCGGTAGTTGTGCTCGCGGATGGCGTCGTTGAAGGCGCGGTTGAGCATCTCCACGCGATGCCGCAGCAGGTCCTGGAAACGGATCAGCAGGGGCGTCGAGAGGTTCATCGTCTGCGCCTCCCGCACCACGTCGATGATGGGAACGGCGACGCCCTTCTGCTGGAGCGGCGCGACGGTCATGTCGCCGTTTTCCGCCACGTGAAAGTAGCCCGCGCCCCAGCGGTCCGTCATGTAGAGCGAGACCGCGTCGTCGATCGTCCAGTCGTCCTGGGCCTGCTGCTGTTGCTGCTGCGCTTCGATGATCTCAGGCGTCGTGGTCAATTCCTGTCGTGTGCCCCCTTCCGAGGGGGAAGAATAAAGCAAACTACTCGCCTTGCGGCGCGCGTTGTCGCGACTGCCTTCGCGGCCGCTGCAAGAGTGCGCCACTAGCCGCGGTCGAAGTCGGATTCGTCGATGGCCTGGACGTCCTCCGGCGGCAGCACGAGGTCCATGGCGCGCGCGCTGTCGAGCGCGTGCTCCACGCTTCGCGCCGCAGGGATCGGCACGACCGAGGGCGCCTGCGCGCGCACCCACGCCAGCACGATGGCGTGCACGCTGCGGTCGTGCTTCTGCGCGAGCTCGATCAGCACGTCGAATTGCGGGAGCTTCTTCGCCAGGCGCCCGCCGCCGACGGGGCTGTAGGCGAGAAACGTGATGCCGCGCTCCGCGCACGCCTTCGCCACCTTCACGCTCTCGCGGAAGTACGGGTTGAGGCGGTTCTGCACGGTGACGACGGGCAGGATCGCGCGCGCCTGGTCGATCTGCTTCACGCTGACGTTGCTCAGGCCGAAGTGCTCGAACTTTCCCTCGCGCTGCAGCTCGGCGAACGTTTCGACGCTCTTCTCGAACGCGACCTTCGGATCGGGCGCGTGGAGCTGGTAGAGCCAGATGCGCTCCGTCTGCAGCGAGCGCAGGCTCTGCTCGCAGGCCTCGCGGATGTGCGCGGGGGTGGCGTCGTTGGTCCACGCGCCGCGCGGGCGGCGCAGGCCGGCTTTGGTAGCGATCCTCACGTCGTCGCGGCCGCCGAGGGCGGAGGCGATGAGGCGCTCGTTGTGGCCGATGTCGTTGTCGTCGAGACAGTAGACGTCCGCGGTGTCGACGAACGTCATGCCGGCGTCGACGGCGGCACGGAGCACGCGGCGGCCCTGCTCTTCGTCAGGGCGCCCCTGGATGGAGAGCGGCATGCCGCCGAAGCCGATGGGAGGGAAGTCGGCGGTCATCGTACGTTCTTCGTCACCACTTTGCCCGGCGGGGAGTCGTGCATGAACATCTGCAGCGCGGCGCGGACGACCTGCTTGTGCTGGGCGCGGTCGCCGGCGCGCCCGACGATGCGGCCGATGGCGGCGCCTTGCCAGGTCATCGCGCGCGGCGGGCGGACGGACTCGGTCGCCGCGGGGGACGCGCTGATGATGATGGTGGGGATGCCGCGGGACTCGATCTCGCGGGCCAGGTTGCCGACGGCGCGGTGGCAGGTCTCGGGACAGCCGGCGGTCAGCACCACGAGCTTCGTCTTCGAGCGCTCGATCTTGTCCGCCACCTCGGGATACGCGATCTCGTACAGCTCCTTGAGGCGCGTGGTGAAACCGAAGCTGTAGTGCTTGTCGTTGACCGCGCCGATCACGCCTTCGGCGGCGAGCTCGCGCAGCGTGTCGAGCGGGAAGACGATGTTCGGGTCGGCGTCGGCCTCGGCGTGGTCGTAGTGGCCGTGGACGATCTTGGTCGCGCCGAGGTCCGCGTCGCCGGGGATGACGCGATAGCTGGTGTCCCCGGGATCCTCGGACGGAAACGGATCCTGGTCCGCGAGAAACACGCCGGTCGCGCAGACCAGCGTGACGGTCGCGGAGGAGAGGTCTTTGTCGTAGGGGGTGAAGGGCACGCACTTCCGTGCGATGTTGAGCATTCTCTTACCTCGATCGGCGGGCGCGTGGACCGCCCGCCGCACTGCATCAATCGAGCTCGCGGAGCACGTCGCGCAACTGTTCGTTGTCCGGCGCTTCTCCGATGTCGTGGACGTCGACGTAGCGGACGATGCCCTGCTTGTCGACGATCACGATGGCGCGCTCGCAGATGCCTTTGTCTTCTTTCCAGACGCCGTATTTCTTCGAGACTTCGCCTTTGGGATGGAAGTCGGCGAGGAGCGGATACTGCGTGATCCCGCCGATGGATTTTGCGAATGCTACGTGAGAGGGAACGGAATCCACCGAAATGCCCACGACCTGGGCATCATACCGTTCGAAGTCGGCCGATTCGGCCTCGTACGACGGCATCTGGACCGTTCAAACGGGGGTCCAGTCGAGCGGGTAGAAGACGAGTACGACGTTCTTCTTTCCGCGGAAGTCACTGAGACGAACCTTCTCGCCACCGCGATGACCGGGGAGCTCGAAGTCGGGAGCCTGATCTCCCACCTTGAGCGTCTGGGTCTCGCCGGCGACGGAGGTCCTGCCGAAACTCACCATGCAGAAGTCCTCCTTCGTTGTTGGGCCGCGCGGAGTCCACGTCCGCGAGGCGCATCTTACCGAGTCTTCGAGTCTTCACGTGGTCGAGTCTTCGAGAAGCTCCTCGACGACTGGACGACTCGTCGGCTCGACTACTGCTTTTTGGTTTTCTTCGCCTCCGCCTGCGCTTCCCGCCCTTCCTGGGCGAGCTTGTCGCCCGCGGCCTCGGCGGCTTCGCCGGCGCCCTGTTTGATGCCCTGGCCGGCTTCCTTCGCGCCTTCGATGACGCGCTGGCCGGCCTCGGACTCCTGGACCTGCTGCGCGCCTTCCTTGATCTGCTGGCCGAGGTCCTGGGCGCCTTCCCTGACCTGCCGGGCGGCCTCGCGCGACTCCTGCGCGGCCTCGGCGGTCGCGGTCTGGGTCTCGGCGGTCGGCTGGACTTCGCCGGTCTTGTCGTTGACCTGACAGGCCGCCAGGGCGAATGCGAGGACGAGTGCGTACGGCTTCATGGCTTTCCTCCACCGGTCTCAGGAAGCAACTCCCGCGCCCCCGCGTTTTGCACCTTCCCATGCAGCAGCAGACCCAGGACCGAATCATTCAGGGGATGGCCGTCGACGGCCATTTCCGCGTCCTCGCCGCGCAGACGACCACGGCCGTGGAGACCGCGCGCGAGATCCTCGACCTTTCTCCCGTGGCCGCCGATGCCCTCGGCCGCGCCATGACCGGCGCGCTGCTCCTGGCGCGCCTGCTGGACAAGGACGTCCGCAATCAGTACGTCACGCTCCGCTTCGACGGCAACGGCCCCCTCGGCCTGGTGATCGCCGACGGCACGAATGCCGGACACGTGCGGGGCTATGTCTCGAATCCCGTCCCCGACGATCCGATGCTGGACGTGGAGACGGGCATCGGCAACGGGAGCCTGACCATCATCCGCGGCACGCCGCCGCTGGGGAAGCCGTACACGTCGCAGCTCCTGCTCGCGGGGACGGGCATCGCGCAGGACCTGACCCGCTATCTCATGAACTCCGAGCAGATCGCCTCGGCCGTCCTGCTCGGCGTGTTCAATCGCCGCGACGGGGTGGCGTCGGCGGGCGGGATGATCATCCAGGCGTTCCCGCACGCGAGCGAGGAGGCGATCTCCGCGATCGAGCGGCGCATCCGCGAGGCGCCGCCGCTGTCGACGCTGCTGGAGAAGATGGAGATCGAGGATGTCGTGGCGACCGTGCTGCAGGGCGTCGGCTACAAGCAGATCGACGCGGGGCACACGGTGCCGGTGAGCTACACCTGCCAGTGCACCCGCGACCGCGCCCTCGCGCCCATCGCCCTCCTCGGCCAGGACGAGATCCAGGAGATGATGGCGGAGGGCGGCACCGAGGTGCAGTGCCAGTTCTGCGGCCGGAAGTACCAGTTCAGCGCGCACGACCTGATGACGCTGACGGCGAAGCACGACGCGTGACGGGGTTCCTCGGGGTTCCTCGGGTTCCTCGGGGTTCCTCGGAGGGGTCAGAGGCCTTTTGCGCCCGAGGGAACTCCGAGGAACTCCGAGGAACCGAGGAACTCCGAGGAACCGAGGAACTCCGAGGAACCGAGGAACTCCGAGGAACCGAGGAACTCCGAGGAACCGAGGAGCTCCGAGGAACCGAGGAACTCCGCCTTCACTGATAAGCTACGCGCTCTTCATGAGCGCCATCATCACCGGCAGCGGCATCGGGATCCCCAGGCATGTCGTTCCGAACGGCATGCTCGCGCGGATCATGGACACGTCCGACGAGTGGATCCGCACGCGCAGCGGTGTGGAGCAGCGGCATTACGCCGAGGATGGGCAGGGGTCGGCGGAGCTGGGGATGATGGCCGCGCGGGGTGCGCTCGAGGCGGCCGGGAAGACGCAGGACGACATCGACGCGATCGTCTTTGCGACGATGACGCCGGACTACTTCTTCCCCGGCAACGGCCCGGTCGTGCAGACCAGGATGGGCTTCCGGGAGTCGATCCCGACGTTCGACATCCGCCAGCAGTGCTCGGGCTTCCTGTACGGACTCGAGCTCGCGGACACGCTGATCGCCAGCGGCAAGTACCAGCGCGTCCTGCTCATCGGCGCGGATGTGCACTCGCCGTTCATGCCGTGGGCGAACGGCTGGGGCATCACGACCGGCGCCGAGGATCGCGAGGTGACGGCCGAGGAGTACGCGGCGAATACGGCGATCCGGGACCGGACCGTGCTGTTCGGCGACGGTGCGGGCGCGGTGGTCATGGAGCGATCGAACAACGGCAGCGGCATGCTGGCGACGAGGCTCTACACGGACGGCTCGAACATCGAGTCGCTGTTCGTGCCCGGCGTCGGCTTCCGCCGGCGTCCCTACATCGACCACGAGCAGGTCGACGCGAATGCGCACATCCCGCTCATGGAAGGGCGCGAGGTGTTCAAGACCGCCGTGGCGCGGATGCCGGACGCGGTGCGCACGGTGTGCGCGCAGGCGGGCGTCGAGGTGTCGCAGATCGACCTGCTGCTGGTGCACCAGGCGAACCTGCGGATCATCGAGGCGGTGGCCAAGCAGCTCGGCCTGCCGGCGGAGAACGTGCCGCACAACATCGAGCGCTACGGGAACACGACGGCGGGCACGCTGCCGATCCTTTTCCACGAGTGCCGCGCCGCGGGCCGCATCCAGCCGGGCATGCTGGTCTGCTTCACCGCCCTCGGCGCGGGGATGCACTGGGGAGCGGCGCTGTACCGGGCGTGAGCGAGTCGTCGAGTCGTCGAGTCGTCGAGTCGTCGAGTCGCCGAGTCGCCGAGTCGTCCAGAGGAAAGTCTCAGAGTCTCAAAGTCTCAAAGAGGTACCGATCGCGGACTTTGCGACTTTGAGACTTTGCGACTTTGAGACTTTGCGACTTTGCGACGAGCCGAAGACTCGAAGGCCCGACGACTTGTAGACTCGACGACTATGAGACTGGCCGCCGTTCTCGTCCTCGCCCTCGGCGCAAACGCGCAAACGCTTCCGTTCCTCTCCGACAAAGAGATCGCCGCGATGGCGAGCGAGGTGTCGGGGGAGACGGCGAAGCGGAACCTGGAGGGGCTGGCGCGGCAGCACCGGATGCGGGGGTCGCGCGGGTTCGTGCAGGCGAGCGATCTAGTGCTGGCGGAGCTGAAGCGGTATGGCTTCGCGGACGCGCGCGTCGAGTCGTTCCCGACGGACGGGAAGATCTTCTACGGCACGCAGCGCTCGCGGCCGGCGTGGAACGCGGACTTCGCGGAGCTGTGGGAGCTGGACGCGAACGGCGCGCACGCGACGCGGCTGGCGAGCTGGGAGGCGTCGCCGATCTCGCTGGCGCAGGACAGCGCGTCGGCGGATGTGACGGCGGAGCTGATCGACGTCGGCGCGGGCTCGGCGGAGTCGGATTACGCGAACAGAGACGTGCGCGGGAAGATCGTGCTCGCCTCCGCGCAGCCGGGGCCGGTCGCGGAGCAGGCGTTGCGCCGCGGCGCGGCGGGCATCGTCAGCTACGCGCAGAACCAGCGGACGGCGTGGTACGGCGAGAACGACAACCTCGTGCGGTGGGGACACCTGGAGACGTTCGCGAGCGAGAAGACGTTCGCGTTCATGGTGTCGCTCAAAACCGCTCGTGCGCTGCAGCAGCGGTTGGCGTCGGGGCCGGTGCGCCTGCATGCGAAGGTCGTGGCCTCGCTGGAGAACGGCGACTACAACATCGTCACGGCGACGATCCCGGGCAGCACGCAGGAGGAGATCGTCTTCAGTTGCCATCTCGATCATCCGCGGCCCGGCGCGAACGACAACGCCAGCGGATGCGCGTCGATCCTCGAGGCGGCGCGGATGCTCTCGAAGCTGATCGCGGAGAAGCGGCTCGCGCCGCCGCGGCGGACGATGCGCTTCGTCTGGCCGCCGGAGATCGAAGGGACGCTCGCGTTGCTGAACGGGCGCCCGCAACTGGCGAAGAACATCCGCGCGGCCGTGCACCTGGACATGGTCGGCGGCGGTCCGGAGACGAAGGCCATCTTCCACGTCACGCGCGGGCCGGCGTCGCAGCCGTCGTTCGTGTACGACCTCGCGGACAGCGTGGCGCTGTTCGTCAACGCGCAGACGGAGGCGTTCGCGAAGACCGGAAGCGCGCGGTTCCCGCTGGTCGCGGGCGACGGGAGCAAGGACCCGCTGCGCGCGGAGCTCGCGCCGTTCGCGCAGGGCAGCGACCATCAGGTCTACAGCGACAGCTCGTTCGGCATCCCGGCGATCTACATGAACGACTGGCCGGACCGCTACATCCACACGAACCTCGACGTGCCGGCGAACATCGACTCGACGAAGCTCGGCCGCGCCGCGTTCCTCGCCGCCGCGAGCGGCTACGCGCTGGCGACGCTCACGCCGGACGACGCGCCCGCACTGCAGAAGATGATGGAGCCCTTCGCGCTGGAGCGGCGCGCGCAGGCCATGCGCCGCGGCACGCTCCCCTTCTCCGACTGGTACGAGCGCGAGATGCGCGCCTCGGTCGACCGCTTCTTCCGCGGCGAGCACGTCACCGCGCCGCGGAAGGTCAAGGGCACGATGAGCGCGTTCGGCTACGACTACTTCGACGATCATTACACCGGCCCGGCGATCCGCCTGAAGCCGGAGCATCGCTACGAGGCGCTGAACCTCTGGGACGGCAAGCGCAGCGACGCGGAGATCCGCGCGATGCTGTCGGCGATCTACGAGGACGTGCCGCTCGGCGACGTGACCCAGTACCTCGACGCCCTCGGCGCGATCGGGGTCATTCCTCGCGCAGGTACCGTTCCATCAAAGTAGCGTTCTCGTTCATCGCGCGGATGTCGATCACGTAGGCGCGCGCGTACATGACGACCGACAGCACGGTGAGCGCGTCATGCAGCCAGATCGGCGTCTTCCCCTGCCCCACGCCGCCGCCGGTGATGAAGGTGACCATGATCGCGGCCATGGCCCACATCGCGGCAGGGAAGACGCGGCTCTTGAAGTCGCGCGTGCGCTGCACGACGTCAGCGTCCTGCTGCGACGCGTCCTTCAGCTCCTTGCCCGTGCCGATGAAGAAGAACATGGTCATCGACTGGGAGAAGAGCCCGATCACGACCGTGGCGATGGCCGCGATCATGTGATCCGCCTGGCGCGCGGGCGTGGCCTGGAGGCCGAGGATGATGGTGACGATGAGGCCTGCGATCGTGAGCAGGGTCGAGATGAGCAGCGCTTGGGCCATGTACCCCAAGGTTACCCTGAGCGAGCGAAGCGAGTCGAAGGGTCAAGTGAGCACTGACGGTACATGAGGCCACCGCCGCGCAGGTGCTAAGTTGATCCTTCGACTCGCTTCGCTCGCTCAGGATAGACTCCGCCCCGTGACCACCTACAAAGACTCGGGCGTCGACATCGACGCGCAGGACGAGGCGCTGCGCGAGGTGCGTCGCATCGTCCGCGGTACGTTCACTCCTGGCGTCCTCTCCGACATCGGCTCGTTCGGAGGGCTGTTCCGCGGCACGTTCGAGGGGATCTCCGATCCGATCCTGGTCTCGTCGACCGACGGCGTGGGGACGAAGCTGCGCGTGGCGCAGGCGATGAAGATCCACGACACGGTCGGCTACGACCTGGTCTGCCACTGCGTGAACGACATCCTCGTGCAGGGCGCACGTCCGCTGTTCTTCCTCGACTACTACGCGACCGGGAAGCTGCGGCCGCCGGTGATGACGGACGTGATCCGCGGCATGGCCCGGGCGTGCTCGGAGAACGGCTGCGCGCTGATCGGCGGGGAGACGGCGGAGATGCCGGGCTTCTACGGCGACGACGACTACGACGTCGCCGGCTTCATCCTCGGCGTGGTGGACTCGAAGAACCTGATCGACGGCAAGGCGGTGGCGGAGGGCGACGTGCTGATCGGGCTACCGTCGGTGGGCCTGCACACGAATGGCTACTCCCTCGCCCGCCGCATCCTCTTCGACCGCCTCGGCCACGACCACCAGACCATCATCCCGGACGTGGGCAAAGCGGGCGAAGTGCTGCTCGCCCCGCACATCTCGTATCTGAAGCCGCTGCTGCCGCTGGTCGAGGAGCGGGCGATTCACGCGATGGCGCACATCACCGGCGGCGGCCTCACGGACAACGTGCCGCGGGTCCTGCCGGAGAAGCTCGACGCGCACGTGAAGCTCGGCTCCTGGCCGGTGCTGCCGATCTTCAAGTACCTCTACGACAAGGGCCAGGTCGACCGCGACGAGATGCTGCGCGTGTTCAACATGGGCATCGGCATGGTGCTGATGGTCGGCAAGGAGCACGTGGATCGCGTGGCGAAGCACTTCGGCCAGATCGGCCAGACGTTCTACTTCATCGGGAACGTGGTGAAGGGCTCGGGGAAGGTCGTGTACGACACGCCGCCGGCGGGTTACGCGTCGTGGATCGAATGAGAGGGCTGTAGCCCGCTACGCGGGCGACAGACGAGAGGTCCATGCGCTTAGCGATCCTTCTCTCCGGCCGGGGCTCGAATTTTCAGTCGATCCACGAGGCCATCCAGCGCGGCGAGCTGCCGGCGGAGATCGTGTGCGTGATCTCGAACCGTCCCGAGGCGCCGGGGATCCAGCGCGCGCGCGACTACGGCTACGCGGCACACGCGATCGATCACAAGACCTTCTCGAACCGCGCCGCGCATGAGGAGGCCGTGCTGCGCGTGCTGGACGAGGCGCGTCCCGACGTCATCGTCCTCGCGGGCTACATGCGTCTCCTCAGCGCCTCGTTCATCGAGCGGTACCGCAACCGCATCGTGAACATCCACCCGTCGCTGCTGCCGTCGTTCCCCGGCGTGGACGCGCAGGCCCAGGCGGTCGCGTACGGGGTGAAGGTCTCGGGATGCACCGTACACCTCGTGGACGAGCACCTCGACGCCGGCCCCATCCTCGTGCAGCGCACCGTCGAGGTGCGCGACGACGACACGGGCGAGACGCTCGCCGCGCGCATCCTCGTCCAGGAGCACGAGGCGTACGTGGAAGCGCTCAAAAAAATGGCGACGCGCACGTGGCGCGTCGCCGGACGGAAAGTCGTTTTCGAATAGAGATCAGAACGGCAGGAGGTTCTTCCACCAGGCCTGCTTCGGCACGTCCTGCGCCGCGACGGCGGGCATCGTGGCGAGGGTCTCGTTGCCGCGCTGCACGACGATCGTGCCGATGCGCTGGCCGCGCTTGATGGGCGCGGCGACGGCGCCGCCGTTGAACTTCACGCTGACACCCTTTTCCTCGCCGCGCTTCACGAGCGCCCGCACGTCCTTCGGCGCCATGACCGCGACGGACTTCGCGCGGCCGTCGTTGACCGAGGCCTGGGCCACGACCGCACCCTGCTTGACCGGCGTGACCATCTTGTACTGCAGGAAGGCCTTGTTCATCAGGCGGGCGGCGATCTCGAACGAGCTCTCCGGGCCGCGCGACGTCTTCGCGCCCATCACCACGCTGACCAGCTCCATGTTGTTGCGCTTGGCCGAGGCGGTGATGGAGAAGCCGGCCGGGCCGGAGTAACCGGTCTTGATGCCGGTCGCGCCTTCATAGAAGCGCAGCAGGCGGTTCGGGTTGTAGATGCGCTCGAGGGTCCCGTTGCGGAACTCCATTTCCGGGATCACGGCGAGCTGGCGCATGAACGTGTGCTTCATCAGCTCCTGTCCGAGCTTCGCGAGGTCGCGCGCACTCATGACGTTGTTCATGCTCGGGTCCGACGGCGGGAGGCCGTGCGGATCGTAGAAGCGGCTGTTCTTGAGGCCCAGCTCCTCGGCCTTCGCGTTCATCAGGTCCGCGAACGACTCTCCCGAGCCGGCGATCTTTTCGGCGAGGGCCATCGCCGCGTCGTTCGCCGAGTGCACCATCGTGGCGATCAGGAGGTTCTTCACGGGCCAGACCGAGCCGGCGCGCAGGTAGATCTGCGACCCGCCCATCTTGCTCGCCCGCGCCGAGATCGTGACCGGAGTGTCGTACTGCAGGTTGCCCTGCTTGATCTCTTCCATGGCGATGAGGAGGGTCATCATCTTGGCCATGGAGGCCGTCGGCAGCGGCTTGTCGGCGTTGTCCTCGAAGAGCACGCGGCCCGTCGAAGGCTCCAGGACGAGAGCGGCGGTATAGCCTTTCGGCGAGTTCGCGACCGAGGCCGAAACGGGACCGCTTTCCTCGGCATTCTGGGCGGAAACGGATGTCGCCATCGCGGCGACCATCAGGACAATGAGAAATTTCCTCATGGTGTGACTCCCCTTGTCATCGAGCACTGTATCGGAGCGTCGAGACTGCACCGGGCGTGCCACTGCTGAGTCACTTGGCGGCGGCGCGTTTCTTGGTCGCGCGCGAGGTGCGGGGGATGGAGCTGATCACCGTCCAGTCATGCTTGTGCACGACCACCGGCTCCTTCGCCTTCGGCCAGAGATCGACCGGGATGTAGTAGTAGCCATCGCCGAGGACGCGGGACTTGATGGCCAGGTCGCGCATCGACTTGCACAGACCCTTCTTCCCGCGGATCGCACTCCGCTCGACATACACGCCCGTCGACTCCGCAATCCCCTGATACACACTGATTTCCACGCAAAGAGCGTTTACTAACGTCATCGGGACGGAGAGATAGCAAGAAGCGGTCCCGGTTAGCTGGCGGTCAACTTCTCAGCTCGACGTTCCAGTACGCCTCGTCGAGGAAGTTCTTCCAGATCTCGGGGTAGGTCCTTCCCTGGAGGCGGTGGAGGGGGTGCCACTTGGGGCGGACGGGCATCCGGCGGAGCTTCATGTCGCTCTCGGCCAGGAGCTTGTTGCCCTTGCGCACGTTGCAGGGCAGGCAGGCGCAGACGACGTTCTCCCAGGTCGACTTGCCGCCGCGCGAGATGGGCACGACGTGGTCGAGGGAGAGCTCGGAGGAGGGGAACTTCTTCCCGCAGTACTGGCAGCGGTTCTGGTCCCGCAGATAGATGTTGCCGCGAGAGAACTTCACTTCCTGCCGGGGCAGGCGGTCGAAGACCAGGAGCTGGACGACGTGCGGGACGAGGATGTTCCGGCTCGGCGTCGTGACGTAGTGGTCGTCGGGCTGGACGGGGATGTCCATCCAGTTCTCGAAGTCGTAGGTGCGGTACTCGCTGTCGACCGCGCGCACCTGCCCCTTGTACAGAAGCGTCAGCGCGCGCCGCACCGACGTGATCTGCACTGCCTGAAACAAGCGATTCAGAACCAGCACATGACCGTCGAGCATAAAGATTCGACTCATGATAAACGACAATCGGGAACCGCAAAGTCCCGCCGCTGTTGCATCGAAGGCCCGCTTTGCGACACACTTAACGGCAGACGAACTCGTTTTCAGCTCTTTGGAGCGGGGGCCGCGCTGTCCGAAACGCGCGGGAATCCGCATATCGTGAGACGCTTTGCGCGCGCCAGATGCCGGGCGTCATGGGTGTGCTTTTGGGAGGCTAGTATGCGCGTTTGGTCCAGGGTCGCTCTCGTTCTGGTCGTTCTTCTCTCCGCTTCGATCGGGTTGGCCGATCACACTCAGGGCGACTGCCCGCTCTCGCTGGTCGACGCCACGCCGGCCCTGACGGATTTCGATCTGTCGCCGCACGGCGTGTTCCGCTCCGGGAACAACGTGTACGTGCTCCGCGGGCAGATCCTCACCACGTACACCACCAACGACATCGGCAACCTCAGCGTCGCCCGCGAGGACTTCCTCGACGATCTCGGCGCGCGTGAGACCGAGGGCGGGGTGGCGTTCGGCGACGGCTTCCTGTACGTCAGCAGCGAGCGCGGTCTCGAGATCTGGAACCTGGGCACCGGCGGCGCGCCCGTCCGCACCTCCGTCACGCCGGGCGTCCATTACCGGCGCCTGACCGTCAGCGGCAACCGCCTGGCCGGCCTCTATCCCGCCACCGATCTCCCCTGCTACCCGCAGGGCCCGACCACGCCGCTGTGCGTGAATCAGATCGAGATCCTGGACGTGACCAACCGCGCCGCACCGGCCATCATCGGCGTGGTGCAGTCGCGCTCGCGCACGGAGTACCGCGGCCTGAACGACATCGCGTTCAATCAGGGCTACCTCCTCGCGGCCTCCGAAGAAGGGCTCTCCGCGATCGACATCACCAACCCCGCGCTGCCGGTCCGCACGGCGTTCGTGGCCTTCCCGGGACAGTGGCTGGTCACCAACGGGAACTTCGTCGGCATCGGGACGGACTCGCACATCAACACGTTCACCATCCGCCCGGGCATGTCGCCGTTCTTCGTCCGCACCGCGCTGCTCACGCTGCCGGAGTACCTCGCCATCGACCTCGGCAATCCGATCCGCTTCAACCGCCACGCGTACTGGGATGAACAGAACGCGCGCCTGATCACGCTGGTGGAAGAAGTCGACCCGATGACGCTCCACTCCGCGCGCACGGTGGCGTTCGACGTCTTCGACCTCAGCGTCATCCAGTTCGAAGGCTCGGCCGAGCGCATCTACGAAGACGTGACGCTCGTGCAGGAGGAAGAGGTCAAGCACAACCCGGTCGCGGTCGGACCGTTCGTGTACGTCATCGGCGAAGAGACCGGCCTGCAGAGCTACGGCTCGTGCGGACAGCTCACCGGCCGCATCGAGCTGCAAGGGCCGCATCACCTGACCTGCGGCGGCACGGAGCTCCGCGGCTGGGTGACGGGCGTGCAGCGCGTGGACATCGTGGAGCTGTTCCTCGACAACACGCCGCTCGGCCGCGCCACCCTGGGCGGGTACCTGCGCCACGAGGTGTCGTCGCGCACGCCGGTCACTCCGTGGCGCGTGGGCGTGAACCTCGACGCCACGCCCCGCGGAGAGCATCAGCTCCGCGCCATCGCCACCGACAACCTCGGACGCCGCCGGCAGTTCGCGCACAAGCGGATCTTCTTCGAAGGCCCGGGCGAGAACTGCTCGAACCCGCGGCGCCGCGCGGTCAGATAGCCATCTCTTCAGCGATCTTCAATGCGGCCGACCTCGGGTCGGCCGCATTCGTTATGGGCCGTCCCACGACGATGTAGGTGGCGCCCGCGCGTACGGCCTCCCCGGGCGTCATGACGCGCTGCTGGTCGCCCACGTCCGCGCCTTTCGGACGGATGCCCGGGGTAAGGATCACGAAGCCATCGCCGCACGCCTCGCGGATCGGCTGGATCTCGAGCGGCGACGCGACCACGCCGCGCAGGCCGCTGGCCTGGGCGAGCCGCGCCAGGCGGACGACGTTGTCGATCGCGCTCCCGCCGAGCCCGATCTGCAGCAGGTCCGCTTCCGTGAGGCTCGTCAGGATCGTGACGCCGAGGACGAGGAGCGAGTCGTGATTGCAGGCGCGGAGCATCGCCTCCCCGCCGGCGGCGTGCACCGTGGCGATGGAGGCGCCGAGGGACGCGGCTTCGGCGACGGCGTGCCGGGCGGTATTCGGGATGTCGTGGATCTTCAGATCGAGGAACACGCGCTCGCCGCGCGCGACCACGTCGCGCACGATGCCGGGGCCGTTGGCGATGAACGCCTGCAGACCGATCTTGAAGATCCCGACCGTCCCGGCGAGCGTGTCGACGAGACGGAGGATCTCGTCGCGCGCGGACACATCGAGAGCTACCACAAGACGGTCGTGAGGTTGCATCATGCGCGGGACAGTATGACCGACAAGTTCACCATCGCCCGTACGCTCGACGAGATCTCCCGCTACATCGAGCTCACCGACCCGCAACCGTTCCGCGCCCGCGCCTTCGAGAAGGCCGCGCGCGCGGTCGAGAACCTCGACGAGGACGTCGCCGCGCTCGTCGAGACCGGCACGCTCACCGGCGTCTCCGGCATCGGCAAAGCGACCGCGCAAGTGATCGAGGAGATCGTCCGCACCGGCGAGTCGCGCTACCTCGCCGAGCTCCAGGCGCAGTATCCGCCCGGCATCTTCGAGCTGCTCCGCGTGCCGAAGCTCGGCCTCAAGAAAATCGGCGTGCTGTACTCCGAGCTCGGCATCGCATCGTTGGACGAACTGGAGGCCGCGGCGAAGGACGGCCGGCTCGCGAAGCTGAAGGGCTTCGGCGCGAAGACGGCGGAGGTCATCCTGGCCGGGATCGAGTTCGCGCGCATGCGCGAGTCGCAGTTCCTCCTGCCGATCGGGCTGGAAGCCGGCGAGGTCCTGCGCGAGCGGCTCGCGGACCTGGACGAAGTGGAAGACGCCGAGGTGTCGGGCAGCGTACGGCGCCGGCTCGAAGTGATCCGCAACGTGAACATCGTCGTGGCGACGAAGAAGCCCGCCGCCGTCGTGGAGAAGCTCGAGGGACTCGTCGCGGGGCTCTCGGAAGTCGACGCGCAGACGTACAAAGGCACGATCCGGAGCGAGCTGGACATCTTCTTCCATCTCACGACACCCTCCGAATTCGGCTCCACGCTGCTGCGCACCACCGGCAGCGCCGAGTTCGTGGAAGCCTTCGGGAAGATCCCCAAAGCCTCGAGCGAGGCGGACGCGTTCAAGAAGGCCGGAGTCCCGTTCGTCGAGCCGGAGCGGCGCGAGACCGCGGACGACCTGAAGCTGAAGAAGCGGCCGAAGCTCGTCGAGGTCGATCAGCTCCGCGGCACGTTCCACGTGCATACGACGTTCTCCGACGGCCGCAACTCCGTGCAGGAGATGCTCGCCGCGGCCGCGCAGCGCGGCTGGGATTACGTCGGCATCTCCGATCACTCGAAGGTCGCGTACTACGCCGGCGGGCTGACCGAGGAGAGGCTGAAGGAGCAGCATGCGGAGATCGCGCGGCACGAGAAGGACGTCAAGCCGATGCGCGTCTTCCGCGGCACGGAAGCGGACATCCTCCCCGACGGGACGATGGACTACGGCCCGAAGGTGCTCGCCAAGTTCGATTTCGTCGTCGCCTCGGTCCACTCGCAGTTCCAGATGGACCTCGAGCAGATGACCGAGCGCATCCTCAGCGCGATGGACGACCCGACCGTCACCTTCCTCGGCCATCTGACCGGACGGAAGCTGCTCTCGCGCGCGGGGTACCGCGTCGACTACGACCGGATCTTCGACAAGGCGGCCGAGCGCGGCGTGATGATCGAGATCAACGGCAACCCGAACCGCCTCGACGTCGACTGGCGCTACCTGCGCAAGGCGGCCGACCGCGGCGTGATGTTCAGCATCCACCCGGACGCCCACTCGGTCAGCGAGTACAACGCGGTGATCACGGGAACGTGGGTGGCGCGCAAGGGCGGGCTGTCGCCGAAGCAGATCTTCAACACGAAGAGCGTGGACGAGGTGGCGGAGTACCTGCGGGATCGCCGGCGGTCAGCCTGAGGCGACACAGCACCCCTGCCGAGAGCCACGCGCAGCGTTCCACGCAGGGGGTCCTTCGCTGTCTTCGCAGCTCAGGATGACAGCCCACGTGAGCGCCGGCCGCGGCGCACCGGGTGAGCGGTGGTGCGCCGCGGCCTTCGCCGCAAAGTGAGGAGAAATGCGCGCCTTCGTCAGCGCCGGGCGGACAGCACCATCATGAGCGCGCGCTCGCTGTTCGGCTGGCGCGTGACGCCCATGATGAACGTCTGTCCGAGTTTGAGGTTCAACGTCGTCTTCATCATCGGGGAGAGCTGGTCCCCCGTCTGGCGGCTGAGCTGGAAGTCCGAGATGGCGATCGTGTCGCTGGCCGGGTCGTACTCGCCGAACTTGAAGTCCGCGCGATACGACGCCAGGCTCACGATCCCCGGCTCCCCTTCCTTGCCGTCCACTTCGGCCGAGCCGAGGCTCTCCACGCTGTCGTAGCGGAGGAGCTGCAGCTTCGATTCGAGGTCGCGGAGCTCGTCCGGGAACCGCGCGCCCTTCACGCCCGTGCGGCCCGCCGAGATCAGGCGTACCGTCAGGTGGAACGGCTGCGGCGCCGCGTCGAACTTGGTCAGGGCGGCGGCGATCTCGCGGAGCTTCTCCGGATCGTCCGTCACCAC
The DNA here is from genome assembly GCA_036375075.1 of Thermoanaerobaculia bacterium. Classification (GTDB taxonomy): domain Bacteria; phylum Acidobacteriota; class Thermoanaerobaculia; order Gp7-AA8; family Gp7-AA8; genus QHVT01. The sequence goes on from DASUSN010000086.1 coordinate 24,246, forward strand.
GAGCGAGTTCGTCGCGGGCTGGATCGACATCGACCCGCTCGCCGAGAGCAGCGACTTGATCATCGCCGCCGCTTTGTCCGCCTGCTTGTGCTTGAACTGGAACGTCCGCACCGACAGGCTCTTGCCCGGATCCGCCGCGTCGGCAAACACCGTTGCCGACACGAAGAGCAGAGCCATCAACACCACCGCAATTCGCTTCATAAGTCCGCCGGAAGATTCTCGTCGAAGATCATGACGATTTTGACGTCATCCGCTTCCGCGGTAGGCACTTCGACGATCGTTGCATTGTCCGATTCATAAGACGCCACGACCGGTTTGGTCGTCAGCGTACGCAGTTCCGCGCGCTTCACCGGGCCCAGGTCGACGGTCGTGATGACCTGCGGACCGCGGAGCAGCGTCGCTCCGAACACCGCCGCCGCGACCGCGGCAGCCATCGCCAGACGCCGCGGCCAGGCCACGACGCGCGCCGCGGCGACGGTCGTCTCCGCCTCGCGCACCCGCACCTGCTGCATCACGCCGCTGACGAACGCGTCGACCCCGCCGGGCGGGACCATCTCGCCGACGCCCAAGGCGCGGAACATCACGTCCGGATCGGTGTGCGCGGCGAAGTCCAGGCAGCGGTCGCAGGAGCGCAGGTGCTCGAGGAACTGCGCGTCGTCCGTGCCCGCCTCGAAGTGCGTCCGGAAGGAGTCACAGGACATCATTTCTCCCTCCAGAGCTGCGCGTACTCGGGGAAGCGCCGCTGCAATTGCGCCTGCATCAGCTTGCGGGCGTTGAACAGGTGGTTGCGGACCGTGGACTCGCGGCAGCCGAGGACCTTCGCGATCTCCGCGGACGGCAGGTCCTCCATCTGGTTCATGACGAAGATCGTCTTCTGCTTCGGCGACAGGCAGGCGGAGACCTCGTTGAACACCGCCTCCACTTCCTTCCGCTGCACGACGACGTTCTGCTCCGCGTCCGCGGCCGTCTTCACCAGCCGCAGGTTGGAGTTCACCGCGTTGTCCCGCGACTGCTTGTTCCGCATGAAGTCGATGGCCACGTTCGTCACCATCCGGTACAGCCAGGTGTCGAACGCGTAGTGCGGATCGTACTTCTCGAGGTTCTCCCAGAGCTTGAGGAACACGAGCTGGGAGATGTCCTTGGCGTCTTCGGCGTTGCCGATGATGCGGTAGCAGAGGGCATAGACCTTCGACGTTTTCCGGCGCACGAGAGTCTCGAACGCGTCGGCATCGCCGCCGCGGATCGTCTCGACGAGCTGCCGGTCATCGGGCTCGACGGTAGGCGTAGTCGGCATCATCAGGCGGAGTCCAGGGGACATGATCGCCCTAAATACGGGCGCAGCCGGAGAAACGTCTAGTCGGGGGCGTGTCATCCCGCCCGCCCGGGCGGTTCCTCGGGTTCCTCGGAGCTCCTCGGGTTCCTCGGAGGGAGAAGAGGGGGGCCGCTCCCTCCGAGGAACTCCGAGGAACCGAGGAACCGAGGAACCGAGGAACCGGCTGCCCGGGGGCAATATCCCTTACAATCCCAAGAACATGCGAGTTCTCGTCGTCGGGCAGGGAGCACGGGAGCACGCCCTCTGCTGGAAGCTCAAGCAATCTCCCCTCGTGCGGGAGCTTTACGCCGCCCCGGGGAACGCCGGCATCGCCCAGGTGGCGGACTGCGTCCCGATCGGGGTGGCCGACATCGTCGAGCTGGCCGATTTCGCCGAAAAGCTGAAGATGGACCTCACGGTCGTCGGCCCCGAGCTCCCTCTGACCCTGGGCATCGTCGACGAGTTCCAGAAACGCGAGCTCCCGATCTTCGGCCCGACCCGCCTCGCGGCGGAGCTGGAGGGGTCGAAGGTCTTCTCCAAGGACTTCATGCGCAAGTACGGCATCCCCACCGCGGAAGCCGTGGCCGCCAACTCGGTCGACGAGGCGAAGAAGGCCCTCAAGCAGCTCGGGTACCCCAGCGTCCTGAAAGTCGACGGCCTGGCCGCCGGCAAAGGCGTGGTCATCGTGAATTCGGCGGCCGAGGCGGACGAGTACCTGCGGATGGTGTTCGAGGAGAAGAAATTCGGCAACGCCGCCACCCGCATCCTGGTCGAGGAGTTCCTCACCGGCGAGGAAGTCTCGTTCCTGGTCATCACGGACGGGAAGAAGTCCCTCCCCCTCGCCCCCGCGAAGGACTACAAGAAGGCCTTCGACAACGACCAGGGGCCGAATACCGGCGGGATGGGAGCGCACTCCCCCGCCGTCGTGCTGAGCGGCGAGACCGCCGCCGAGATCATGAAATCGATCATCCTGCCCACCATCGCGGGCATGGAGGCGGAGGGGCGGACGTACCAGGGCGTGCTGTACGCGGGGGTGATGCTCACCCCGAACGGGCCGAAGACGCTCGAGTACAACTGCCGCTTCGGCGATCCGGAGACGCAGGTGCAGATGATGCGGCTCGACGACGACCTCGCCGACATCTTCCTCCGCGTCGCCCGCGGCAACCTGGGCGACCTGAAGGCGCTGAACTGGAAGAAGGAAGCCGCGGCGTGTGTGGTGGTCGCGGTCGACGGCTATCCGGACGACTTCGCCAAGGGGCAGGAAGTCGCGTTCGATCCGATCGACGACCCCGCCGTGGTCGTGTTCCACGCGGGCGTGGTCAAGCGCGACGGCCGGATGATCAACCAGGCCGGGCGCGTCGTGAGCGTCTGCGCGCGCGCGGCGACGCTGTCCGAGGCGCTGGCGAAGGCGTATGCGGCGGCGCCGAAAGTGCGGTTCGAGGGCGCCCGCTACCGCCGGGACATCGGCTACCGCGCGCTCGAGGCGCGGACGTCCGGGGCCTTCCGGGCGATTGACCCCGACGCCGTGCCCTCCTAGCATTGCCGCCCATGGCAAAACCGTGGGTTCTCATCGTCATGGGCAGCGACTCCGACGCGGAAGTCATGTCCCAGGCCGCAGCCGCGCTCGACGAGCTCGGCGTTCCTTACGAATTCACCGTCGCTTCGGCGCACCGCTCGCCGGAGCGCGCGAAGAAGATCATCACCGAGGCGGAGGCGAACGGCGCGGCCGTGTTCATCGCCGGCGCGGGGATGGCCGCGCATCTGCCGGGCGTCGTGGCGTCGTTCACGACCCGCCCGGTGATCGGCGTGCCCCTCGCGAGCGGCGCGCTGCAGGGGCTGGATGCGCTGTACGCGATCGTGCAGATGCCTCCGGGGATCCCGGTGGCGAGCGTGGCCATCGGCGGCGCACGCAACGCGGGCATCCTCGCGGCGCAGATCCTCGGCGCGTCGGACGCGGAGCTGTCGGCGAAGATGAAGGAGCAGCGCGCGTCGATGGCGGACGCGGTCGCGGCGAAGTCGAAGAAGGTGGAGAAGTCGACGCGGTGAGGGTGCGATGGCTCACGCGCACGCTCACCACGGCCATCACCACCACGACGTCTCGCGCAAGCTGACCATCGCCACCGCCGCGAACCTGCTGGTGGTGGCGGCGGAGATCTTCGTCGGCGTCCGGATCGGGTCGCTCTCGCTGGTCGGCGACGCGCTGCACAACCTCACGGACGCGCTGGCGCTGCTGATCGCGCTCGTGGCAGTGCGTCTGGAGCGCCGCGCGCCGACGAGCGCGAAGTCGTTCGGCTACCAGCGCGCGGGCATCCTCGCGGCGTTCATCAACGCGGCGATGCTGGTGATGTTCACGTTCTTCATCCTGCGTGAGGCGTGGGAGCGGCTGCACGCGCCGCAGGCCGTCTCGACGACGGCGATGCTGATCACGGCGGCGATCGCGATGCTGGTCAACAGCGCGACGGCCATCTCGCTGCATCACGAGAGCCGCGAGGACGTGAACATCCGCGGCGCGTTCGTGCACATGATCGGGGACGCGGTGTCGTCGGCGGGGATCATCGTCGCGGCGGTGCTGATCCGGATCACGGGTACGCCGATCTGGGACGCGGCGGTGTCGGTCCTCATCGGCGCGCTGATCCTGTGGAGCAGCTACGGCGTGCTGCGCGAGTCGGTGAACCTGCTGCTGGAAGGAACGCCCTCCGCCATCGACCCGGACGCCGTCACGCAATCCCTCGGCGGTATCGACGGCATCTATGGCGTCCACCACCTGCACATCTGGGCGCTCGGCCCGTCACGGCCGGCGCTGTCCTGTCACCTGATGGTGGGCGACGTGCCGGTGAAGGAGACGACGCGCATGCTCGACGAGATCAACGCGATGCTCGCCCGCGACTACCGCATCGCCCACACGACGATCCAGTTCGAATACGCGATGTGCGCGGAAGACGACCCGTACTGCGTGCCGTTCCGGTAGCTGTGGGGAATCAGTCGAAGATGCGCTTGAGCTTGTCCAGCACGCCCTCGACCTGCTGGCGGTTGCGGTCGACGTCGTTGGCCCAGCGGCGGAATTTGTCGAAGGTGATCGCCGGGGGCTCGTCGAAGTGCTCTTCGTCGAAGAGGATGCGGCGCACGATGCGGCCCATCATGCCGGTCGGGCAGTGCCGGGTGGGCGCGGTGCCGTCGAGGTAGACCTCGCGGATCGGGCCGGGGCAGCCGCTGCGCCAGAGCATGCCGGACTCGGGGTCGATGTCGCGGAAGGTGACGCCCGGCGGCGGGTCGGGATTGGCCGGCGTGTGGTTCGTCTCGCGCATGTAGGCGCCCCAGATCGGGAGCGCCGCTTCGCTGGACGAGAGCCGCAGCGGTGCGCCGCGATCGAAGCCGACCCAGACGGACGTGACGACGTCCCCGGTGTAGCCGACGAACCAGGCGTCGCGATAATCGTTCGTGGTGCCGGTCTTGCCGGCGACGTGGCCGAGGCCGTAGCGCTTGAGCCGCGTGGCCGTCCCGCGGCGCACGACGCCGCGCAGCAGCGTGTGCATGACGTACGCGGCGTTCGCGTCGACCACGCGCTTCTTCTGCACTTTCGCCTCGAACAGCGTCTTCCCGAAGCGGTCCTTGATGCTGGTCAGCAGGAACGGCTCCACGCGCTGGCCGAGGCTGGGGAAGACCGTGTAGGCGGCGGTGAGCTCGCGCATCGACACCTCGCCGACGCCAAGAGGCATGGCCGGGACGTCGCGGACCTCGCTGATGCCGAGGTCCTTGGCCACGCCCACGACACGGCGGTTCCCGACTTCCTGCGTCAGCCGCAGCGTCGGCACGTTCAGCGAGCGCTCGAAAGACTCGCGGAGCGTGACCCGCCCGCGGAAGTTCTCATCGTAGTTCTGCGGCTCCCACACCTCTTCGTCCGAAAGCTCGACCTTGAACGGCGCGTCGAGCAGCAGCGACGAGGTGGTGGCGCGCTTCGAAACGATCGCGGCGAGATACGCGAATGTCTTGAACGCCGATCCGGGCTGCCGGCGCATCTGGGAGGTGCGGTCGAACGGCGAGCGGCGGAAGTCCGTCCCGCCGACCAGAGCGCGGATGCCGCCGTTACGGGGGTCGACGGAGAGGATCGCGGCCTGGAGGGGGTCGCTGCCCGACTGCTGGCGGATCCACCGGTAGCGCGCCTGCAGCGCGGCCGCGCCACGCCGCGCAGCCAGTTCGGCGGCGCGCTGCGCCTTCGGGTCCATCTCGCAGGCGATGGTCAGTCGTCCGCTCAGCAGCCGCTTCGCCCCGACCTGTTTGATCACCTCGGCCCGCAGCGCGCGGAGGTAGTAGGGGAACGGCGTCTCCGGGAGCGAGCCGCGGACGACGTCCGCCTCGTGTGCCTTCGCCGCGCGGAGCTCGTTCTCCTCGAGCCAGCCGCGCTCGCGCATCGCCGCGAGGATCGCGTCGCGCCGGGCGCGGGCGAGCTCGGGGCGCTTCTGGTTCGGCGCGCGGATCATGGCGGCGAGGAGCGCCGCCTCGTCCACGCGCAGCCGCGTGGGCGGCTTGTCGAAATAGAGCCGCGCCGCCTCGTCGATCCCCAGGATCGGCAGGCCCTGGTGATGGCCGAGGTAGACGTCGTTGAGATAGAGCTCCAGCAGCTCGTCCTTCGACAGACGGGCGTCGAGGAGCACGGCCAGGATGGCTTCGAGGAACTTGCGGCGCCAGGTGCGCTCGTTCGAGAGGAAGCGCTGCTTGACGATCTGCTGCGGGATGGTCGAGCCGCCCTGCGCGACGCCGCCGGCCTTGAGGTTCACGAACAACGCGCGGGCGATGCCGACCGGGTCGACGCCGATGTGACGGCGGAAGCGGACGTCTTCCGCCGCAAGGAACGCATCCGCGACGTGCCGCGGGAGCTTGTCGATGAGCACCGGCGGCGTCACGCGCCAGCCGCTCCCGTAGACGCGCAGGACCTCGCGCGAGCGGCCGCCGGCGGCGGAGACGATGGTGGTCGGCTCGCGCCAACTGTGGGTGACGAGCTCGCGGGAGATGCGCCGGTTCATGAAGAAAACGTAGAACGAGAGCGCCCAGCCCGCGAGAAACAAAGCGATGCACAGCGGGAGCGTCCATCGCAGGAGAAGTGCACGTCGTGACAACGGTGGCATGTTCGTCTACATTGTTCTTCGTGCAACTCGTACACCGGGTTGCTCACTGCAGCGCAGGTTTCCCACGGAAAGTACGGCTCCCCAAATCCGAGACTTGAACGAAGGAGAAAACCACATGGCTGCGAAAAAGAAGGGCGCCGCGAGCAAGAGCAGCAGCAAGGCCGGCGCGAACAAGGGCGGAGCGAAGAAAGCATCTTCGAAGAAAGCCGCCTCGAAGAAAGCCCCGGCGAAGCGCTCGGCCGCTCGCAAGGCCGCCCCGGCGAAGAAGGCCGGCGGCGCGAACAAGGGCGGAGCGAAGAAGGCATCTTCGAAGAAAGCCGCCTCGAAGAAGGCTGCTCCGCAGCGCGCGTCCGCGAAGAAGGCGCCCGCCAGAAAAGCGGCTCCGGCTCGCCGGGCTGCTCCGGCGAAGAAAGCCGCCCCGGCTCGCAAAGCCACTTCGGCGAAGAAGACCGCTCCGGCCCGGAAAGCCGCTCCAGCCCGCAGGGCGGCGGCTCCCGCGAAGAAGGCTCCGGCCCGCAAGGCCGCGGCCCGCAAGCGTTCGAGCGTCACTCGCGCGGCTGCTGTCGGTGCGGTCGCCGGCGCGGCGACCGGCGCAGCGGCAGCAGCGGGCGGCGTGGCCGCTCGTGCCCGCGGCGTGATCAGCCGCGTCGTCGAGCAGGTGAAGGAGACCGTGGGCGTCGGCACGGCGGACACGTCGACCGACACCTCGTCCGCGGATGCAGGTGGCAGCAGCAGCGGCGGCGGTTACAGCGACTCCGGGGACAACAGCGACACCTAGCGGGACGGCGAAGGATCCCTGCGCATCCCGGCACTGGGGTCCTTCGCCGCGCTACGGTCTGGAGTGCGGAGGCAGCCGCCTCCGCTTTCGTATTCGCGCGTTCGAATGTAGGGCGTGGCTTCAGCCCGCCCCTTTCGTGGGCGGGGGCATCCCCCATACGCGCTAACTTAGGACTTCCCTAGAGCGGCCCCTCACCCTAGCCCTCTCCCCGCGCCACCATCCCCCACCCGCGGGGCGAGGGGACTGTTTGGGGCTCGGCCATCTCCAGTCCCCTCTCCCCGCGCGGGCGGATGGGCGGTGGGCGTGGGGAGAGGGCTAGGGTGAGGGGCCGCCGGAAGTCCTAAGTTAGTGCGTATGGGGGAACGCCGCCGCCCACGAGGGGGGCGGGCTGAAGCCACGCCCTACATTTGAAACCTCTAACCGCCTCCGCACTCCAAATGACGCGCTTACCCCTCTTCGTTGAAGGCGCGGCGGATGCGTCTGGAGAAGTACTTGTCCGGCAGTCCGCCCTGCCATTTGCGCAGTGACTTCGCCTTGCGGAACGACCGCAGCGCGGCGGCGCGATAGCTCTCATCCGCCTCGAACGCGTACTGCGAATACTGCGACGCGCCGAGGAACGCCCAGATCCACGCGTTGGTCGGGAGCATGCGCGTGAGGTCCGCGAACTGGCGGGAGGCGTCGTCGAACTCGCCGTTGAAGTAGTTCTCCAGCGCACGGCGGAGCTGCGGCCGGTAGTCGGACAGCACGGTATCCGCGGCGATGCTCGGCCTCGACGGGGTGGGTACAGGCGCCGGCGCGCTCGGGGGCATCGCCAGGTCCGCGAGATCGCCCGCGTTGTCGGCCATCGTGATGATGGCGCTCAGGTCGTCGTTGTTCTTCGCCGTGGCGTTGCGCGTCGTCGCGTCGGTGAGGAGAGTCAACGCCTGCGCGTACTGCGCCGAGGTCGACGCGCGCCGCTGCTGCGCCTGCTGCAGTTTCTGCCGGGCCGCGCCGAGGGCGGACGCCGCGCGCTGGCGCAACGCCGGATCGATTTGCAGCACGGCCGGCTGCTGCTGCACCGGCGCGGGCACGGGAGCCGGCTGCGTGACGGCCGGTTTCACCGGCGTCGGCTCCGGACGCACGGGCTCCGGCTCCGGCGCGCTCGACGCCGCGAGCTGCCGCTTGGCGCGATCCAGCAGCTCGCCGATCGAGCCGAGGTTCTCCGGACCGGCGCCCGACGTGCGCTCGAGGTCCGCGATGGCCTGCTCGTACTTGCCCACGTTCAGGTAGGCGACGCCGCGGTAGTAGTACGGGTGATAGTTGATGAAGATCGCGCCGTACGTGCGGGCCTTGTTGTTCTCCGTCGGGTTGCCCTTGATGGCCGACGACATCTTCGAGATGACGGTGTTCCAGTTGCCGGCGCGCGCGGCGGCGAGGCCGGCGTCGTAATCGTCGTACCACGATGCGTGGGCGGCGGTGGCCAGCGCGAGCGCGAGCAGGAAGACAAAGGTGCGGACGGGGGTCATGGCTTGCTGAGCTCCTCCGTGAGGGCATCGACGTCGACGCCGCCCATCGGAACGTTGCGGGTGGTCGGTTTACCGGCCTGGATGGCCACGTCGATCGTCTTCTGCCCCTGCGGGCCGCTGACGGTGACGCTGTACTCGCCAGGCTCGAGGTTGATGCGCGAAGGAGTCGAGCGCAGCTCGTCGGCGATGGGGATCTCCGCCTGATCGGACTTGCGGACGATGCGGTCGAGGTCTCCCCACGGCGACGCGGACAGAAGCAGCAGGCCCTGGTCGCCCGGGATCGGCTGCGTGCTGGTCGTGCCGCTCGCGGTCAACTCCGTTCCCGCGGTCGACGCGGCCGGAACCGCCGCCGGCTCGGGCTTGCGATTCATCAGGACCACCGCGCTGAGGATGGCGATGACGGCCACCGCCGCGATCGCGGCGATCACGCCGGTGTTCTTTTTCTTCGGCGGCGCCAGGTCGACCTGCCGCTCGAGCACCGTCGCCTCGGCCTGAGGCGCCCACTTCTGTTCGACCGCGGTCGGCGCGGCGAGGGTGCCGACGCGCTCCATGACCGTGGCCTCGTTGCTGCCGATGGTCCTGCCCGTGACCGTGGCGCCGGGCATCGTGCCGCCCGGAACCGTCCCGCCAGGGATACTCACGCCCGGCGCCGTTCCGGCGATCGTGCCCCCGGCGTACGTCTGCTGCGTCGACTGCGCGCCGCTGGCCGTCACCTGCGGCGACGTGCCGGTGATCTTCGGCAGGTCCGCCAGCGTTTGCGCTCCGGAAAGCGTGATCATCTTTTCGCCGACGCCGTACTTCTGATCGGGCGGGATCGACGCACGCACGTTTTCGAGAGCGTGCGCGAAGTCCTCGGCCGAGGCGTACCGCGAGTCGCGCTGCTTCTCGAGCGAGCGCATGATGATGGACTCGAGCTGCGGCGGCACGTTCGCCCCCGCGTTCATCGCGCCGATCGGCGCGGGCTTCTCGGTGACGTGCTTGAGGATGTAGCCGTGCGGGTTCGTGGCCTGGAACGGCGCGCGGCCGGCGAGCATCTCGTACATCACGATGCCGAACGAGTAGAGATCGGACCGCGGGTCGAGATGCTCCCCTTCCTTGAGGAAGCCGGCCTGCTCGGGCGACGCGTATTTCAGCTTGCCGAGGAACATGCCGGTCTGGGTGAGGCCATGGCCGGCGTCACTGCCTTCCTGGAGCTGCTTGGCGATGCCGAAGTCGATCACCTTCACGAGCAGCTTCCCGTGATGGTCCTGCGACAGCATGATGTTCTCGGGCGAGATGTCGCGATGGATGAGGCCCATCGAGTGCAGGTGCTCGAGGCCCGTCAGCGCCTGGATGCCGATCTCCACGGTCAGCCGCGGCGGCATCGGCCCGTTCGCCGCGATCCACTTCTGGATGTTCGTCCCGTCGATGAACTCCCAGACCATGTAGTACGACCCGTCTTCGAGCTGCGCGAAGTCGTACAGCATGGCCAGGTTCTTGTGCTTGATCATGGTGGACGTGCGCGCCTCCTGGAGGAAGCGCTGCAGTCCCTGATCGTCCTGGGCGATGTTCGCCCGCATGATCTTGATCACGCGGAGCTCGTTGAGGTGGATGTGGCGGACCTTGAAGATCTCGCCCATGCCGCCGACGCCGAGGCGGTCGATGATCTGGTACTTGCCGTCGAGCAGGCGACCCGCGTACGTCTTCTGGAAGAGCGTGACCTTCTCTCCGCAGTGCGGGCAGAGGTCGTACTCCGCGTCGATCACGGATTTGCATTTCAGGCAGTTGATCTGGGCCATCGAGTCTCCAGGTCGTCGAGTCGTCGGGGCGTCGAGCCTTGAAGACTCGCCGGCTCGAAGACTCGTGGGCTAATGATCGCGTAACACATAGCTGCACGCCGGGTCGGCGCCGAACCTCACGATGTCGCCCGCCTTCAGTACGACGCGGTCGACGCGGTTGTTGTTGACGTACGTCCCGTTCGCGGACTGCAGGTCTTCCAGGACCGGGGCCTGACCGGCGACGGTGATGCGCGCGTGGCGGCGGGAGACCGCCGGGTGCGACAGCACGATCGCGCAGGTGCGGTCGCGGCCGACCATCACGCTGTCTCCGCTGATCGCGTGCTTCTCGTTCGCCTCGGGCTTCACGTTCACCAGCGCCCAGTTCTTCGCCGCGTCCTGCTGCTGCGGAGGAGGCGGCGGGGCCACCTCGACGACCGGCTGACGCGTGGTCGGCGCGATCGGCTGCCGGGCGTTGTACTCCTCGAGGGCCTCGAAGAACTCGCGCGCCGTGTCGTAGCGCTGATCCATGCGCGGATGCATCGACTTGATCACGATCTGCTCGAGCTCCTGGTCGATCTCCGGCCGCAGCGCGCTGGGGGCCTGCTTCTCGCCGCGGTAGATCGCGTCGATCAGCTTCGGCAGGGAGCGGCTGTTGAACGGCAGCGTGCCGGTGAGCATCTCGTACAGGACGACGCCCGAGGAGTAGATGTCGCTCTTCGCGCCGGCATCCTTCGGCTCGCGGATCTGCTCGGGCGACATGTAATGCGGCGTGCCGAGGAGGAAGCCGGATTTCGTGAGGACGGTCTGACCGCTGTTGCCCCCACCCTCCTTGATCTTGGCGATGCCGAAGTCCGTCACCTTCACCGTGCCGGACTTCTCCTTGATCAGGTTCGCCGGCTTGATGTCGCGGTGGACGATGCCCTTGCCGTGCGCGTACACGAGCGCCTCGAGCAGGCACTGGGCGATGCCGATGGCGGAGCTGAGCGGCAGCGCGCCGCGCTCGGTCAGGAGGATGTCGACGGGCGTTCCCTCGACGTACTCCATCACCAGCACCGCGCCGGTCGCGTTGTTGATGAACTCGTAGAAGCGGGTGATGTACCGGTGGCGGAGCTTCGAGAGGATCTGCGCTTCCTTCACGAAGCGCTTGCGCGCGGTGACGTCGCCCGCGAGCTCGTCCGACATCACCTTGAGGACGACCGGAAAGTCGATCGGCAGCACGTCCGTCTGGGCGAGAGTGCGGCCGATGTAGACGTGGCTCATCCCGCCTTCACCGATCTCCTTCTCGATCCGGTAGTTGCCGATGACGGTGCCGATCATTTCAGGAGACCCTCGTCATCCCAGTGAAACCCGTCGTGGCAGAGCGGCGTGAACAGGAAGCGCTGCGCTCCGATGCGGATGACGTCCTTGGCCGCAAGGTCGCGCCGCGGCTCGATCTCGGTCTCGTTGACGTAGGTCCCATTCGTAGAGTTGTGATCCATGAGGATGAATCGTTTCTCCTCGGGACGAAAAACCAGGTCGGCGTGGTGCGAAGAGGCCTGATCGTCCTGGATCACGATGTCCGAGCGGCGGTCGCGGCCGATGACGTTGCGCCCCATGCGGACGGGGAAGGACTCGCCACGGGCCTCACCGCTGAGGCCGACGAGCCAGGCCACGACGTAGCGCTTCTGCGCGTTCACCTGCGCCGCGGCGATGGTGCGCTCCATCGGCGGAGGCTGCACGGCCGCGAGCGCGGAGGCGCTGCTCGAACGGTGACCGCCGCGGCCGCCGGTCTGGTCGGCCCTGTCGGCGACGGCGGCCGAGGCGCCGCCGGACACGCCGGCCAGCGAGCGCGCGGGGGACGGCTCGACCGCGCGCGGCCGCACGACCGGGATCTCGGGCTCGCTGAGGTCCTGGGGACAATACGGACAGATGTCCCACGACTCATCGATGAAGTGCCCGTTGTCGCACCGCTTGTCAGCCACGCATCAACCCCTCACGCATGAAATGCCACAGCGACGGCGTTGCGGCCGCCGAAGTAGATGATGTCCCCGTCCTGAAGGAACCTCTTCTCGATCTTCTGATCGTTGACGTATGTCCCGTTCGACGAATTCCTGTCGATCAGCAGCGTCTTTCCGTCGATGGACACAACCTCGGCGTGGAGCCGCGAAACCTTCGGATTTTCCAATACGATCTCACAAATCGTCCCTTCCCGCCCGATCCGGATGCCCGAGCCGCCGAGGCCGAGCTTCTCGCCCGCGCGGGCGCCGTTGAGGATCGTGAAGCGACCGAGCATCGTGGCCGGTCCCGCCTCCGTGCCGCTGGGGGCGACGACGGTCTCCACGCCGTTGGACTTCGGCATCTCGAACGCGGGCTTCGGCTGGCGCGAACGGAGGACGATGAAGGTGGCGGTGGCGACGAGAAGCGCGGCCGCGAAGAGGGTCGCGATCGTCGCGACCGGGTACAGCTTCCACGGCGGCAGCCGGCGGATGGCGCGGTCGGCGTCATTGCCGAAGCGCACCAGGTCCGGGGACCGCGGGAAGAGGTTCGTCGCATGAAGGAGCTTCTTCTTCGCCTCGACCCACTTCCCGTCGCCGGCGGCTTCGAGGGCGGCGCGGTAGCTCTGATTGAACTCCCCATCCGCGCTGGCGGCGACCCGGGCCTCCTGCAGGAGCTGCTTTGCGACGTTTACCGGGACGAGGAACTTGATCTGCTCGGCGTTCGTGTGTCCCCAGGTCGAGATGCCGATGACTTCGCCGTTGCGATTCACGGCCGGGCCGCCGGAGTTGCCGTGGTAGATGGCCACGTTGGTCTGGAACACCGGCACGTTCGCGACGTTGCGCTTGATCGCCGTGATCGTTCCGGGATTGAAGGTCGCTTCGAGATCGCTGTCGCGGGACAGCCACCCGCCGATCACCTCGTCGGTGCTGCTGGCGACGGACGGATAGCCGACCGACCAGACCGATTCCCCGACCTGCACGGTGTCGGAGTCCCCCAGCGGGAGCGACGGCAGCCGCTTGCGGTCGATCTGCAGAATGGCCAGGTCGCTGCCGCGCTCGTGGAGCGCGGGCGAATACTTGCGGATGGTGAACGGGAGCGTCTCGCCGTTGGAGAGCTCGACCTGGTTGACGATGCGCTCGTTGTCGACGGTGCCCGCCGCGGCGAGCGGCGCGACGTAGCGGTCGAGGGTGTCGCTGCGATGGATCGCCCGGAGCGTCTCGACGGGGAAGTGGCGGACGAGGGCGGCGATCGCGCCGTTCCGGCGCAGCTCGCGCTCGAGCTCCTCGGCGTCGCGCGTCGGTGCGACGACGTGGCCGCTGGTGAGGATCACGCCGTCGGGATGGATGATGAAGCCGCTGCCCGAGCCGCCCGCCCCGGTCTCCACGAGGGTCTCCGCGCCGCCCGCGTCGCGCGCTTTGACGCCGAGGGCGGCTTCGAGGGCCTTGATGACGTCGGCCGGATAGCGGAAATCGGCCTGTGCGAACGCGCTCACCCGCACCACCGCCGGCTTGACGCCGTAGGCCATCTTCTGCACGCCTTCGAGGGCCTGGGCATCGGCGCGCCGGCAGGCCGCTGCCGCGGCGAGCGTGAGGATCAGGACGAGATGCCGGGGACGGAGCATGAGGTCAACGGGAACGGGATTCTTTGGCGATCGCCTGCTGATAGTTCCAGTACACCCACACACCCGCCGCGCCCGCCGCGAGCACGAGGATGAGGATCCATTTCATGACGGGCGAAGACGCAGGGCGGGCTTCCACCCGTCCCGCCGGCGAGGCGGAGACCTCGTCCTTCTTCGCCGCGACCGCCGGGAGCGGCACGGTGATCTTCAGGGTCTCGTCGATCACTTCCAGCGGTTGCGTCTCGTCCAGTCTCTCGACCAGCGTCGTCTCCCCGGCCTCTGCGTCCTCGACGCGCGCGACGATGACCGTCACGTTGTCGGGCGCGCCGCGCTCGAGGGCCTTGCGGAGGTACTCGTCCGCCGCCGCCTCGATCGGCTTCCTGGCGATCTCTTTCAGCTCGTTCTCTTTGACGAGGCCGTGCAGGCCGTCGCTGCAGAGGATGAACGTGTCGCCCGGCTGGATCTCGATCGGCCCGCGGACGTCGACCTCGACCTCCTCGGCCACGCCCATCGATCGCTGGAGGACGTTGCGGCGCGGATGGTTCTCCGCTTCCGCGCTGGTGAGCAGCCCCTCGCGGACCATGGTCGCGACGAGGGAGTGGTCGTCGGTGAGCTGGCGGATCTCGTCGCCGCGCACGAGGTAGATGCGGGAGTCGCCGACGTGCGCGAGCCAGCCCTGCGCGTCGCGCACGGCCAGGACGGAGGTCGTCGTCCCCATTCCGCGCAGCTCCGGGTTCGACTGCGCCTCGGAGAAGATGCGCGCGTTCGCGCGGATGAGCGATTCCTTGAGCGCCGCCGGGATGTCCTGGGTCTCGCTGCCGAGGTACTGCGCCTTGACGGTCTCGGCGGCGAGCCGCGAGGCGGTGGCGCCCCCGCGATGCCCGCCCATGCCGTCGGCGACGATCAGCAGCCGTCCGCCCGGATGGCTTTCCTTCTCTTCTTCCGCGGTGGTGTAGGTGCCGAAGTCCTGATTCTCCGAACGGACCAGCCCCACATCGGTGCGGAGGACCGCCCGGATGACGAGATGGCTCTGCTGCACGGACTCGGACGATGCTTGCTCGCTCATGGGAGCTGAACCCCAGTTGACGCGGAGTGAACATTATAGACACAGGGGATAGAGGGCAGGGGGCAGGGGGCAGGAGAAAAGCTGGAGGCGGAGAAATCCTCCTGCGCCCTGCGCCCTGTCCCCCGGCCCCTTATAATCGTCGTTTCGCATGGACCAGCTCCAGATCCATTACGTCGATCTCGGCGTCCCGCGCATCACGGACGTACGTTCGGAACTGTCCATTGGACGCACGGAGGGGAACGACCTCGTCCTCAACCACCCCTCGGTCTCGCGCAAGCACGCGCGGGTCGAGGCGCGCAACGCGCACTGGTGGATCGTCGACCTGAAGTCGACCAACGGGGTGAAGGTCAACGGGAACCTGATCGCCGAGGCGCAGATCGGCGCGGGCGACAAGATCCTGATCGGCTCGGTTCAGCTCGACGTCAAATCGATGCCGAGCGTGGAGTTCACCGGCGAGTCGATGTTCGACAACCCCTCGGGCACCGTCATCCGCCGCATCTCCGACTTCAACTCCGAGTTCGGTCTCGACCTCGGCGAGATCGTGCAGCAGCAGGTCCGCCCGCAGTCCGAGCCGGGGCAGCCGCCGCAGGTCACGCGCGAGAAGATCTTCCAGGTCCTCGTGCAGGTCGCGAAGTCGCTCCTGCAGACCGAGGAGCTGGGCGACCTGCTCGAGACCGTGATGGACATGATCTTCAAGTACCTCCCGGTCGAGCGCGGGCTGATCATCCTCTTCGACGAGGCGGGCAACCCGGTGCCGAAGCTGACGAAGTTCATCGACGGCGCGGACGCGACGGACATCCCGATCTCGCGGACGATCCTGACGATGGTGGCCGAGCAGCAGGTCTCGCTGATGACCTCCAACGCGCTCGAAGACGCCCGCCTGCTCGGCGGCAAGTCGATCGCCATCCACGGCATCCGGTCGGCGATGTGCGTCCCGCTGTGGAACCGGCAGCGGGTCATCGGCGCCGTGCAGGTCGACTCGCCGATCCACATCGGACGCTTCACCGAGGAAGACCTCGACCTGCTCACGGCCCTGGCGAACTTCGCGGCGGTGGCGATCGAGCGCGCCCAGCTCGCGGAGAAGATCGAGCAGGAGCGCAAGATCCGCTCGAAGATGGAGCGCTATCACTCGCCGGCGGTCATCGACGAGATCGTCAAGGGCGCCGGGATCGACGAGGACGAGATCAAGACCGCGGACGTGTCGATCCTGTTCGCGGACATCTCCGGCTTCACGACCATCTCCGAGACCAAGGCGCCGGAGGAAGTGGCGGCGTATCTCTCGAACTTCTTCTCGGCCGCGGTGGACGCGATCTTCGCGTACGGCGGCACGCTCGACAAATTCATCGGCGACGCGGTCATGGCGTTCTTCGGCGCCCCGATCCCCCAGGAGGACCACGCCGACCGCGCGGTCATGGCCGGGCTGATGCTGATGGACCGGGTCGACGAGTGGAACGCGCAGCGGGAGCGGGAGGGCCTGCCCCCGGTACGCGTGCGCATCGGGATCAACAGCGGCCCCGCGGTCGTCGGCAACGTCGGCACGGAGAAGCGCGTGGACTATACGGTCCTGGGCAGCTCCGTGAACATCGCCTCGCGCCTGGAGAGCGGGGTAGCGAAGCCGGGGCAACTGGTGATCTCGCAGAACACGCTCGATCGGGTGATCGGGAGCTTCGATACCGAGGCCCTCGGCGAGTTCGCACTCAAGGGGCTGCAGCAGAAGATGCCGGTGTTCTCGGTGAAGAGCTCGCCTCAGATGAAGCGGGACACGACGTCGGGGACGTACGCCGCCCATCCGGGGATCACAGGCGGGCTGTCGTAAGCCGGGCGGAACTTTCGAACTGGCTCATTCGTTGTAGGAGTGTCAGCCGGATGCCGCGCACGAAGTCTCTTCTCCGCACGATCCTCGAGCCGCTGGGCGTCGCTCTCGCCCTGGCCGCGGCCGCGCGTGCGGCGGTGCACATCTACTCGATCCCGTCGAGCTCCATGGCCCCGACCCTGGAGCCGGGCGATCAGATCGTGGTGACGCGGTACTTCCGCGCCGAGCCGGAGCGCGGGCACGTGATCGTCTTCTCCTCGCCGGCGGGCTCGGACGAGCTGATCGTGAAGCGCATCATCGGGGTGCCGGGGGACCTGGTCGACAGCCGCCTGGGGCGGGTCCGGATCGGCGGGCACACGCTGCCGGAGCCGTACGTGCTGCGCACCGCGGCCACGGGAGCCATCGAGCCGCAGGTCATCCCTGCGGACTCGTACTACGTCCTCGGCGACAACCGGGACGACTCGCTCGACAGCCGCAGTTGGGGCGTCGTTCCCCGCGCGCACGTGGTCGGACGCGCGAGGCTGGTGCTCTGGTCCTCGTCCCACGATCTCGACCAGGCGGCGTCCGCCCAGAGCGCCCATCCGGCCGCCCCGCTCTCTCCGCAGCGGGCACGTCTCTTCAAATGGATCGAGTGACCTGCTAATCTCCGGACAATTCGTCGGGAGGTCGTCATGTCGAGAGATCGGTGGCAGCGCGGTGAAGGTCGTTTCGGGTGCCTGGTCGGTCTGGTCCTGCTGCTGGCGGCCGGATTGATCGCCTACCGGATGATTCCGATCAAGGTGAAGACCGCGGACCTGCGCGACACGGTCATCGACGAATCGAAGTCCGCGGGCCGGCACGGCGACAAGGCCATCCGCGGCAATATCCTCAACAAGGCCCAGCAGCTCGAGCTGCCGGTCACGGCGGAAGACATCAACATCAAGCGCACCAACAACTACATTCGCATCGATGTGAAGTACACGGTGCCGGTGGAGTTCCCCGGCTACACGTACAACTGGGACTTCCGCCACCACTACGAAAATCCCATCTTCTGAGGCGGAGCCTGCTCATGAGCGTAAAGATCACCATCCGCAACAACGGCCCCTACGTCGTCGAGGGCGATTTCACGCTCGTCGACGCCGAAGGAAACGAAGTACCCCTCACCAAACGCGCGCTGTGCCGCTGCGGCGGTTCGACGATGAAGCCGTTCTGCGACGGCACGCACTCGAAGATCGGCTTCCAGGGCGCAAACGCCGCCGTCGAGAAGACGGAAGGCGACAAGCCCTAGCGTCGCGGAACTGCCGGCTGGCAAGCCGGCTCCGCGGTAGCTCAGCGCACGATCATCACTTCGTGCAGCGGCTTCTTCGCGATGTCCGGCACGCGACAGCCCTCTGCCGGATAGCCGACCGGGATGAGCAGGTATGCCTTCTCGTTCTTCGGGCGGCCGAGGATCTCGCGGAGGAAGCCCATCGGACTGGGCGTGTGCGTCAGCGTGGCCAGTCCGGCGGCGTTGAGCGCGGCCAGGAGAAATCCGCAGGCGATGCCGACCGATTCGTTCACGTAGTAGTGCGTCACATGCCGCCCTTCGGCGTCGATGCCGTAGTCCTCCTTGAACACGACGATCAACGCGGGCGCGATCTCGAGGAACTCCTTGTGCCAGTCGGTCTGCAGTGGCGCAAGCGCCCGCAGCCACTCCTCGGTCATCCGTCCGTGATAGTTCTCCTGCTCTTCCTTCTCCGCCGCGATGCGGATCTCGCGCTTCACCGCCGCGTCGCGCACGACCACGAACTTCCACGGCTGCATGTTGGCGCCCGAGGGAGCGAGAGAGGCAGCTTCGATGGCGAGAGAGAGCACTTCGTCCGGCACGTCCTCGCTCGAGAACTCGCGGACCGTGCGGCGCAGGCGGACGGCCTCGAGGAACGCACGCGCCGCGGCGATCATCTCGTCGCGCGACATCCGTTCCCGCATGTACGGAATCGTCGGAAAGCTCATAACCACGGCAAAGTAAACCAGAGGAGCATCCGCGCACAGAGCAGGTCGGCGAGGATCGCTCCGGCGAGCCAGCCGAGCGCCGTGCCGCGCGGGCGCTCGCGACGCACGGCCCGCACGATCGCGATGGCGCCGAGGAGCGTGCCGAGCAGGAGAACCCCGGCCACGCTCCAGAAGAGCAGAGCGGGAACGCGTGCGAGCAGCCGGTAGACCGTGAGGTAGGCGACGGTCAGCAGGACGGCGGCGAGCGGCGGAAGGGCGGCGGCGCGAAAGCGCGCCGCCGTTTCATCGGTCTGGATGGACTCGAACAACTAACCCGCCGCGACGGCGCGCGCCTCGCCGTGCGCGTCTTCCCACTCCTCTTCCTCGGGCGCGAAGAAGGTGGCCCGCACTTTCTTGTACTCCTTCATCGGGAAGAGCGCCTGCTTGCGGGCGATGCCGGTGTCGATGGCGAGGTCGTTGATCACCGATTCGCACTCGTCCACCGAGCGGGCGTGCACGGTGGTGTAGAGGTTGTAGGGCCAGTCGTCGTAGACGGGGCGGAGGTAGCAGTGCGACACCGCGCGGTGCTGGGAGAGCTTCGCGGCGTAGTCGTCGACGCTCTCCTGGGGCACGGCCCACACGCCCATGGCCGAGGCCACGAAACCCGACTTGCGCGGCGGGACGCTGGCCGAGAAGCGGCGCATCTGCCCGCGCTTGTGCAGCGTGCGCGCGGTGGCGAGCAGCTCGTCCGCGGTGGTGCCGCTGTTCCGGGCGAGCACGTCGAAGGGGCGCGGCTGCAGCGGCAGATCGCGCTGGAGCAGCCGCACGCACTCGATCTCGGACGGCGTCAGCGGCGTGTACTCGCCGTTTCCGCCCTCGGTGTGGTGCTCCCCGTGGTGATGCTCCGCGTCGGCGCTCGCGCTCTTGTAGAGCTTCAGCGTCGGCAGCTCGCGGACGATGTCGCAGTCCGCTTCCCGCCCGAGGACGTCGACGGTCTTGTCCAGGCCGATCTTCGACTGCGGCGAGACGTAGAGCGTGAACCAGAGATTGAAATCGTTGTTGCGGCGATAGTTCTGCGTCACGCCGGGATGCGCGTTGATCGCGGCGGCCGCGTCGTCGATGTGAGCCGGCGAGACGCGCGCGGCGACGAGACAGCTCCGGTAGCCCAGAGACCGCGCGTCGAAGTGCGCGGCCACCTGCCGCACGACGCCGTCGCGCTTGAGGCGCTCGGTGCGTTTGATGACTTCCTTCTCGGACATGTCGAGCGTCTGTCCGAGAAATGCGTACGGCGTGGAAACGAGCGGAATCTCCCCCTGCAGAGCACCCAGCAGCTCCCGATCCCGGTTATCCAATTCCTGCATTTCACCCTCGGTGTCGCGAAGATTCCGTTGGGGCTGAAGGTCTCAATTGTAACGGAGTTTCGGCAGCTCTCCGCCATCGATGTGCTCGCCGCGCGCGATGCGATCGCGATGTTTTTTCGCGCTCGTCACCGCCTCCTCCCGGTCCACACCGAGAAAGTGCACAGGGTACGGTGCAAGTTTCGCGAGCGCGGCGTCGAAGAGCCGCACGCCGCCGCGAAACGTGCCGCGCTGCACGTGGTGATACGCGGCGGCGAGCTGGATCAGCCCCTGGAGAAACGTCTTGAGATCGCCCTCCGCGCGGAGCCAGTCGCGCTCCCAGGCTTCGTGCGCGTGCCAGAACTTCTGGGCGTTGAACAGGGCGACGCCGGCAACCAACGATGAACGATGAAGGTCGGAAGGATGAAGGCCGGAAGAGTCGCCGGTATCGTCTTCATCCTTCATCCTTCACACCTTCCAGCCTTCTTCAGTCCGTCGCGCGCGTTCCTTTCCGCAGCACGCCGCAGATCGCCGCGGTGAAGTCCATCGTCGTTCCTTCGCCGCCGATGTCGCGCGTGCGGCTCTCGGGGCCCATGCCCAGGACTTTCGTGATGGCGTCTTCGATGCGCTTCGCCGGCCCCATCTCGCCGATGTGATGGAGCATGAGGATGGCCGACTGCAGGAGCGCGAGCGGGTTGGCCTTGTTCTGGCCGGCGATGTCCGGCGCGCTGCCGTGCACGGCCTCGAAGACCGCGCCGTTCTCGCCGATGTTCGCGCCGGCGACCACGCCCAGGCCGCCGACGAGGCCCGCGGTGAGGTCGGAGACGATGTCGCCGTAGAGGTTCTCGAGCAGCAGGATGTCGAACTGGTTCGGGTTCGTCACGAGCTGCATGCAGAGGTTGTCGACGATCTTGTCGTCCGCCTCGATGTTCGGGTACTCCTTGGACACGTTGCGGAAGCACTGCAGGAACAGGCCGTCCGAGAGCTTCATGATGTTGGCCTTGTGCACCGCGGTGACGCGCTTGCGCCCATGCGTGCGCGCGTACTCGAACGCGAACCGGGCGATGCGAGTCGAGGCCTTCTCGGTGATGATCTTCAGCGACTCCACGACCCCCGGGATGACCTCGTGCTCCAGCCCCGCGTAGAGGCTCTCCGTGTTCTCGCGCACGACGACCAGGTCGATGTCCTCGTAGCGCGTGATGATGTTCGGCATCGACTTCACGGGCCGCAGGTTGGCGTAGAGGTCCAACGTCTTCCGCAGCCGGACGTTGATCGACGCGAACCCGGTTCCCACCGGCGTCGTCACCGGACCCTTGAGGGCGACCTTGTTGCGCAGGATGGAGTCGAGCACCTCCTGCGGCAGCGGATCGCCGGAGCGCGAGATGGCCTCGGCGCCGACGAAGTACTTCTCCCACTCCACGTCCACGCCCGCGCATTCGATGATCTGGACGACCGCGGCCGTCACTTCCGGCCCGATACCGTCGCCGGGGAGAAGGGTGATCTTGTGTTTTGCCATGTTGACTCCTTAGACAGGGCGCAGGGGGCAGGGCGCAGGGGACAGTAGACCGAACTACTGCGCCCTGTCCCCTGCCCCCTGCCCCCTGTTCAAATTCTGTGCGCGCTTCTCCGCCGCCTCGGCGTCGAACGCGAGGGGGAAGATATCGCGAAGGGCGGCGTACTCGGGCAGCTCGTCCAGGCAGCGGCGGATGCTCTCCAGCGTGGGGGGGATGAACTGCAGGTAGTGCATCCGCCCGCGGACGATGGGCTGCTTGGAAAAGGTGCCGAGGATCTTGATGGAGCGCTGGAGGAGGGTCTCGAAGTAGCGGCGGCGCACGTCGCCGGTCGCGCCCGTGACTTCGACGTAATGGTCGAGGAGCTCGAGCTCCGCGTCGTCGCCGATGATCCGCGCGACGCCGCGGTCGCGCAGGAGGGAAGCCATGTCGTACGTATCCGGACCCTGCCGCAAGTCCTGATAATCGATCAGATATAGCGTGTCATTTACAGCGTGCAGGTTTTGGCCGTGGAAATCGCGATGGCATAAAACGTACGGATGGCGAGCAACATTTTCGCAGAGCCTTTTCAGCATCGGCAGGATCGGCTCGACGTCGCCCTGCATGAGCTGCTCGACGTAGAACTCGCGCGCCATCTCCAGCTCCCCGTAGAAGAAATCCGCGGTGAAGGGCGCGTTCAGTCCGCGGTCCGGCGCCTTCTGGAAGGCCGCGAGCAGGTCGATCGCCGCGCGGTAGAGACGGATCCCCTCCTCGCGGTCCTCGTGCAGGATGGCGAACAGGGTGCGGTCGCCGACGTCGTGCTGCAGCACGGCCACGTCGCACGACTGCAGCACCTCGGGAACGCGTCCGTGCGGCGCGACGGCTTCGTAGGCGCCGAGGAAGCGCGCGAGCTGCGCGCGCACCTCCTCGGGGTACCAGGCCAGCATGTACGTGCGTCCGTCCGCGGCGGTGACGCGGTAATACGCGCGGACGGACGCATCTCCGGCGAGCGCCGCCGCGGACCAGCCCGGGCCGATCCACTCATCGACGTACCGGGCTGCTTCGGGCGGGATCGTGGTCAACTCAGTGGGCCGGGGTCGGAGCTTTTTCGGCGTCGGTCTGCGCGTCGCGGATGACGACCTTCGTGATCGACACGGGCTCGTTCGGACGGTCCTGCGCACCCTTCGGCGCGCTCACGATCTTGTCCGCGACGTCCATGCCCTGCGTGACCTCGCCGAAGACCGTGTAGTTGTTGTCGAGGAACGTGGAGTCCGCGACGACGATGAAGAACTGCGAGGACGCGCTGTCCGGGCTCTGCGAGCGGGCCATGGAGAGGATGCCGCGCTTGTGGGGGATCTTGTTGAACTCGGCCTTGACGTTGTTCGGCGAGCCGCCCGTGCCCCAGGTCGCGGGGTTGCCGGAGATCGTGTTCGGATCGCCGCCCTGGATCATGAAGCCGGGGATGATGCGGTGGAACTTGGTGCCGTTGTAGAAGCCCTGCTCGGCCAGTTCGAGGAAGTTCTTGACGTGGTTCGGGGCCACGTCGGGGAAGAAGCGGAGGTTGATCTGGCCGGCGGTGGTGTGCAACTCGGCGATCTTGTTCTGGTACGCGCTCATCGGTTTCTCCTGCGCGGCAGGCGCCGCGGACGTCATCGGCTGCGTGTCGGTCGCCGCGGTCTCGTTGGACGACGCGGCTGTGGTCGTGGTGGAACTGGTGTCGGTGGCGGCGGTATCCGTGCCGCTGCCCGTCTGCGAGCACGCGGCTAGGGCGAGGAAAAGAACGCCGTGTAAAAGTGCTTTCAAAGTCGATCCTCCTGGGTCTCGTAATTCCAGGCGGCGAATCCTATACCAACGAGGGCGCAGGGGGCAGGGCGCAGGGGGCAGGAGAACCGGGGACTTGGCAGGTTCTTCGGTTCCTCGGTTCCTCGGAGTTCCTCGGGTTCCTCGGAGGGAGCTTTCTCTGCGGGCGAAGGCGCGCAGGGAAGCCCCCGAGGAACTCCGAGGAACTCCGAGGAACCCGAGGAACGAGGAACTGCCCCCGGTTCTCCTGCCCCCTGCGCCCTGTCCCCTGCGCCCTCTACTTGCGCGTGACGACCGTCGGAGGAACCGGGCCCGTCGAGATGCGGATGTCGCCGTCGGTGGCGTTGAGCACGATCTTCTCGCCGCCGCCGTTGATCTTGCCGGTGGCGCGCACGCGGGTCTTGCCGCCGAACTGATCCTTGCTCACCGAGAGGCCGGGGATGTCGGACAGGAACGTATCGGCATCCGGATCGGAGGTGAGGATCGTGGCGTCGATCTCGCCGGCGAACTGGGAGCTGACGTTCAGGATCACGTTGCCCTTGGCCGTCTTCGCATCGAGGCGCTGGGTCTTCGACGAGGCGTCGACCGTGATGGCGATGTCGCCGGACGCCGTCTCCGCCACGACCGGAGCCGCGGCCTGGCGCACGTGGATGTCGCCGCCGCCCGAGACCAGGCGCGTCGGGCCGCTGGTGTAGAGCAGACGGATGGTGCCGCCGCGGGTGTAGAGCGTCCCGCCGCGGCGCGCCGTGTCGACCATGATGTCGCCCGCGCGCGTCTCGAGGGTCAGCGGCCCGAAGACCTCGCCGAGCTGCAGCGGACCGCCGCCCGAACGGATCCGGCACGCGCCGGTGACAGCGCCGAGCTGCACCTCGCCCGCGCCGGTGAAGATGTCGGCGTCGCCGAAGACCTGCTCCACGCTCACGTTGCCGAGGCTGGTCTGGAACTGGAAGCGGCCGCGGACGACCCGCTGCTGCGGCGTACCGGCGGCGCGCTGCATCTGCGGCGCCTGCACGGGCGCGCTCTTCCGCAGCGACTGCGCGTAGCGCAAAGGACGGCCTTTCTCGTACAGATGGACGTCGCCCATGAGCGAGGCCGTCGTGATCGTCGGTCCGCCCGGCGCGTTGACCGTGCCGTTGAACGTATTCGCCAGGAACGTCCCGCGGGCGGGCAGGTTGGTCTTGATGTCGCCCTTGAGCGTCTCGGCCACCCAGCGGAAGCCCTCGTGCGGCGGCACGGTCGCGGTGACGTTGCCGTTGACCGTCGAGAGGAGCACGTTGCCGCGGATGTCCGGCGACTGGTAGAAGATCGAGCCGTTCACGCTCTCGACGATCGCGGCGCCGACGACGTCGCTGAGGACGACCTTCCCGTTGAAGTTCTTCACCTGCACGCCGGAGCGCATGCCGCTGATCTGGATGTGGTCGCCCGTGCGGGTGAGGATGCGCACGTTCGCCGTGCGCGGCACCTTGATGCGCCAGGAGACCGAGGCCGACCAGCCGCGCGTCGGCGTCGCGCCCGTGGCGATGACCGTGCGCACGCTGCGGCCGTTGTTGTCGCCGCCGACGATCAGCGTCGTCTGCCGGCGGCCTTCCTCGACCGCTTCCTTGTCCGCGCCGGTGATGGTCTTGAACAGGATCGCCTCCACGTTCGGCGTGTCCTTGCCGTCGATGACGACGTTCCCGCTCGGGTTCTCGAGGAAGAACGTACCGTTCGGCGCCAGGCCGAAGGTCTGGTCGGAGCTGAACGTCCGCGAGATCGGCCGCTGCGCGAGCGCGGATCCGCACGCTACCAGGACGATCGCTGCTGTCAGGAGTCGGGTCTTCATCATTCTGGGGAAGGCAGAGGGCAGAGCGCAGAGCGCAGAAGTCTCGAGGGCCTGCTTCTGCCCTCCGCCCTCTGCCCTCTGTCCTCTGAAGATGCTCATGGTTTGATGTTGCTCAACGCCTCAGCCGCTTTCACGCGGACGTAGAGGTTCTCGTCGTTCTGCGAAGCCTTCTGGCGCAGGGTGTCGACCATGGCCGGGTCGAGGGCTTCGCCGTTGCGGGTCATGTTCGCCAGGGCCTCGACGGCCTTGATGCGCACGGCCGGGTTCGGGTCGCTCTTGAGCGCCTCGATGAGCGCGTCGCGGGCCTGGGTGCCGGCCGTGGCCGGAAGCGTGGTCAGGGTGTCGACGGCGCGGATGCGCACGCCCTCGTGCGAGTCGTTGCGCAGGACCTTGGCCAGCGCGTTCGCGATCTCGGGATCGGCGTACTGCGGGTCGGAGTACGTCTGGCGCACCCACTCCAGCGTGTTCGAGCGCGGCGTGATGGCCGCCTCGTTCTCGAGCATGTACGAGAGCAGGCGGACCATGCTCTTGTCGCGCGGGTTGCCGTTGACGGTCCAGCGCGAGGTCACGTCGAAGGAGACGGCGATCTCGTCGTCGGCCGGATCGTCGTCGATGAACTGCACGTGCGAGATGTTCGGCCGGCCTTCGATCACCGGGCTCAGTGCGTCGGCGTCGAGGACGCGGGTCTCGGAGAGGGCCATCGGCCTCGCCGCGGTCGAGACCGTGCGGATGTTGTTCGGCGTCACGCTGTCGATCGTCGCGGTGGACGGCACGATCCGGTCGGCGTTGCGGTCGCCGAGGAAGTAGCCGCCGCCCATCAGGACGACGACCGCGGCGGCCTGCGCGATCCACTTGAAGGCCGGCCTTTTCTGAAAGGGAACGACGTTCTTCGGCAGGTCGGCGACGACGGGAGCCAGTCCGGCCCGCTCGAGGAACGCCGCCTTCACGCGCACCGGCACCTCCACCTCGGGGAGGTCGCCCATGACGGCCCACGTCTCCTTGTACGCGCTCCACTCGTCGCTGCACAGCGCACAGCCTTCGATGTGCTGATGCGTGAGCTCCCGCCGCGTCGCATCCAGCGACTCGGTCAGCAGAAGCGGCATGCTTTCACTTACGGCACTACAGTCAGGCATCGGTCCCCTCCTCTCGCCTCACCGGCGAGAGTCTTCTTGAGCGTTTCCATGGCCCGGAAGACGCGGGTCTTGACCGCGCCCTCCGAACAGCCGGCGATCTGCGCGATCTCGGCGTACGACAGTCCCTGGTAGCGGGACAGGAGGATCGCCTCCCGCTGCTCGGCGGTCAGAGCGCCGAGGGCGCGGCGGACGCGCTGCTCGTTCTCCCTCTGCTCGAGCGTACGGTCGGGCGAAAGCTCCGAAGGCGCCGGCAACGTGACCAGCACGTCGTCCGACTCCTTGTTCCGGTTGTCGGCCTTTCTGAGGTAATCGCGGCACCAGTTGGCCGTGATCGAGAAAAGCCAGGTGGAGAGCTTGGCGTCTCCGTGAAACTGATTTGCGTGCCTCAGCATCTTGACGAAAACTTCCTGCGTGGCGTCTTCGGCCGCTTCAGCGTTTTTCAGGAATCGAAACGCGAAGTTGTAGATCCTCCCGCTGTAACGGTCGTAAATCTCGGACGCCGGGGAGTAGTCACCCGCCTGAACGATACGCATCAAGTCCTGATCGCTCAGGTGTTTCATTTCCCCTGGTTCTCGGCTCTTGGACGTGGGCATACGCAAAAGGTTCCGGAGCTACCGGAATCACGCCGCCGCAACAAGGGGCATCCGGGCTTCATTCGCCTCCGGCCGGGCCTGCTCGAGCTGGACGACCACTAAAGCGAATAGATTCAGCATCATGTAGAACACTTCCGTGTCCCCGAAGTTGAACTCGAAGAGGCCCGCCACGGTCAGGCTGACCGTCACGGCGATCCCCACCTCCGCCCAGACGCGCCGGGGCCCCTTCCACCCGGCCATGCACTCCCGGAGGAACAGGGCCAGGAGCAGGAGGTAGGAGCAGAGGCCGAGGATGCCGCGCTCGGCCCAGAGCTGGACGGCGTTGTTGTGGAGGTGCGGCGGGCGCGGCCGTGGCGCGTCGTGCTTCCGGTACAGGGCGTAGGTGTCCTTCACGTTCGTGAGACCGACGCCGAAGACCGGGGAGTCGCGGATCATCTCCACCCCCGCCTCGAGCATCCGCATGCGGTCGAAGTTCGACGACTGCTTGAGGTCGAAGGTCGAGATCAGACGGCTGAAGAGGTCGAGGGGCATGAAGGTGATGAAAAGGATGACGAACGGGAGCGCGTAGAACGCCACCCGGGCCCGGGTCGCGAGGATCACCACCAGCGCGGCGATGGCCCAGCCCAGCCACACGCTGCGGGTGAAGGTCAGGAGCAGCGTGAGCGTCGAGAGGATGCACGCCGTGAGCTGCCACCACCTCCGCTCCCGCCACCAGAGGAAGAGCATCATCACCGAGAGCGGCAGCAGGAGCCCGGAGTAGGTCATCACGTGCGACGACGGTCCGCTGATGCGGTGCTCGAGATCGCGCTGGTCCAGGAAGACGAACTGCAGCAGCCCCCAGCACGAGCCGCCCCCGGCGACGATGGCGAAGGCGTACGTCGCCAGCTCGCGCAGCCGCGGCACCTCGCGGTAGAGCATCACCGCCACGGGAAAGATCAGGATCTTGAACCAGAGGATGCCGTAGGCCTGGTACACCTGCCGGCCGGAGAACCACGACGAGAGCATGGACGCGAAGCCGAGCACGAACAGCGGGAAGTAGAGGATGTGGAAGGAAAAGCGCGCTTCCTTCTTCGCGATGGCCCAGCAGAGGCAGAAGAGGGCGAAGAACGCCGTCAGCTCCAGCAGGGCGATCTTCACGATCAGGAGGATGTGGAGGAGGTAGAGGACCGATGCGACCCGGATCAGTTTCGAACGATGAACGATGAACGATGAACGATGAACTACGTCCTCGTTCATCGTTCAGCCTTCATCGTTCATCGTTTTCTTCAAAGGCTTCCTCGACCAGCATCACCGGGATGTCGCTGACGATCGGATAGACCCGGCGGCATTTCACGCACTGCAGTCCCTGCTCGACGACCGGCTCCTCGCCGCGGAACTTCTCGCGGAACTTGTCCCGCACGGAAGCCCTCCGCCCCTCCGCGAGGGGAACGAGCTTCACCTCTTCCTTGCACAGCGGGCACGCTAGAATCTCGAGCAGTTCCTGGTCGACGGCCATGGGAGCGCGACTATAGCAAAGTTGAGAATCCTCCATCTCGCTGCCGGAAACCGCTGGACCGGCGCTGCCGCACCGGCCTTCGCCGAAGTCGAGGCCCTGCGCGCGGCCGGGGTCGACGCGCACTACGCCTACGTCGGCGGCTACAAGCTGCAGGCGAAGATCGGGCATTTCGATTTCGCGCATCCGGTCATCGAGAAGGCCCAGCATCCCATGGCGTTCCTGCGCAGCGTGCGCGCCATCGACCGCCTCCTCCACCAGCACGGCTTCGACGTCGTGCACGCGCACCTCACCTACGACCACTGGCTGGCCCGGCTGGCGCTGCGCGAACATCCGGACGTGCGCCTCGCGCGGACGTTCCACGCCCGCCGCGTCCTGCGCAACGACCCGCTCTCGCGCTCGCTGCTCGCCGCCACGCGGCATCGCTTCGTCATCAACCGCGCCTTCGAAGTCCGAGGCGCCGTGTTCACGCCGCCGCCCGTCGACCACCGGCAGTTCCATCCCGAGGGGCCACGCATCGAGGTCCACGGCCCGATCGTGACGGTCATCGGCAAGCTGTCGAAGAAGCGCGGCTTCGAAGAAGCGCTGCAGACGTTCGCGGCCCTGCGGCGGCTCGCCGCCTGCCGGCTGATGATCATCGGCCACGGCGAGCACCGCCCCGCGCTGGAAGCGCTGTCGCGCGAGCTCGGCGTCGCGGACGGCGTGATCTGGGCCGGCTACCACGAGGACGACCTCGCCGAGCACTACCGCGCCTCGAGCCTCCTCCTCTTCACCGCGCGCGGCTCGGACGAAGGACACCGCGCCGTGCTCGAAGCCATGGCCTGCGGCGTGCCCGTGGCCACCATGCCGATCGAAGGCGTCGACGCGCTCGTGCCGCGCGAGTGGATCGCGCCCGCGCTCGACCCCGAGGCGCTGGCGTCGACCGCGGCGGCGCTGCTCGCAAACCGTCCGCCGGATGCGTACGAGCGCTCGCTGGAGTTCGGCTACGACCGCGCCGCCGCTCGCCTCCTGTCAGCGCTCTCAGCTCCGAGCGAAGTCGAGGAGCCAAGTTAGCAGCATCGGTGCTCGCTCCGACTGGAGGCCGCACGTGCCGCGTAGATGCTAACCCGGCCCCTCGACTTCGCTCGGGGCTATGCTTCATGCCGTGGCAATGACCTTCAACTCCACGGCGATCGGGGTCGGCAGCGAGTCGACGCCCACCGTCGTCCGCGTGGGCTGGATCTTGCCGAAGTACTCCGCGTAGACCTTGTTGAAGCGGTCGAAGTCGCCGTGCATGTCCGTGAGGTACACCGCCACGTCGACCACCTTCTCCAGCGAGCTGCCCGCCTCTTCGAGGATCGTCTTCACGTTCTCGATGCACGCGCGGGTCTGCACTTCGATGTCGTGTCCTCCGCCCGGGAGCAGCCCCGGGATCTCGCCCGTCACCGGCTTGCGCGGCCCGATGCCGGAGAGGAACAGCATCCCCCCGACGCGCCGCGCGTGCGGATACGGCCCGACGGGCTTCGGCGCCTTGTCCGTGCGGATGATCTGCGGCGGCGCATCCTCCTGCGACGACATCTCGCTCTGGGCGTGCACGTTCGGACCGTCGGCGAGCACGTTGTGCGTCTCCAGCCCCGTGCCACTCGGCGTCAAGTCCGTGGTCGCGAACGTCGCCACCGGCCCCTCGTCGAACTCCTTCTCCCAGTCCATCTGCTTCCGTTCGTTCGGCGTCAGCTCGACGATGGCGTTGCCCGTGCCCCACACCGGCTGGTAGTCCCACACCTTGCCGTCGTAGCGGTTGTTCTCGCCCATCACCGCGCCCAGCCACCAGATGGCCTTGAAGCCCATGTCCGCATTGGCCTCGCGCGCGAAATCGCGCGCCACCTGCGCCACGTCCTCCAGCCGGCCCTCGCCGAGCATCTCCAGGATCTTCCGGTTCCACTCGTCGTCCTTCTGCGACGAGATCCGGTCCTGCGCCGGATCGATCTCCGCCACCTCGTAGCGGTTCGACAGGTTCGTCACCACCACGACGATCGTCTTCTTCCCATACGCCTCGATCGCCGCCCGCGCCGCAAAGCCGAGGGCGCGCGTCTCCTCGCGCTCCGCGTAGATGTTGCAGGAGACGACCGACGCCGGAATCGCGTTGTTCGGATTGAGCAGCTTCAGCGCGACCACCGTCCCCGTATCGATCGGAAACCCGTGATACGCCACCGTCGCCGCCTGCATCCCGTGCTCCTTGCACAGACGCGCGTAGAGCTTCCCGAACTCCGGATCGATCCGGAACTCGTACGGGATCTCGCCGTACTCGTACCAGTTGGCGTCGACCAGCGTCCACGTCGGTTTCGGATCGACTTGGAACAGGTGCCCGATGACCGAGAACCATTGCGTTGAATAGACGAGGATCAGTTCGGCGCCGGATCGCTCGACTTCACGACCGACTGCCTCGAACGACTTCCGCAACGAAGCCCACCCGGCGTTCTTGTCGGGCGCAAGCAGCGGATGCGGCTGACCGGGTACTAAGTACGCTTTCAGGATCACTCGCGGATCCTTGAATTGAAAATTGAAAATTGAAAATTGAAAAAGGGTGCGCGGTTCATGGGTGCTCGCGGCTCCTTCGGACGATGGTTGTGAGGATGGCGATGATTTCGGTCGATTCTGCGATCAAAGGGGCGATTCGTTTGGGTACGGTGAAGCGGGAGAGAATCCGCAACCAGTAACGCGTTTCGCGAGCTTCTTTCAACGAGATGTTGCATTTGGAGATGAAGTCCGCGCGACTCTGCGCCGCGTCGGCTTCTTCGAGGTTGGCTCCGATGGAACTGGCCGCGGAAGACGCCTGACGGCTTGCGTCGCGCAGGGACGGCTCGCGCTTGTAGATGAAGCGATGCATCTCGAGCACGCGACAAGCGAATTCGAATGCCCGCTCCCGAATGTCAGCGCCCTTCCCTCGCTCGAACATCCGCCGTCCCTTTTTTCAATTTTCAATTTTCAATTTTCAATTCAAACCGCCTGCGACACCGCCGCCTCCCGCAACTGCGGATCCCACCCCACCACCGCGTTGCCCGTTCCGATCACCGTCCAGTAGCCGAACACCTCGCCCGGGTAGTCCGGGAAGTCCAGCGCGGACAGCATCCACGCCAGCGAGCCCGCCTTTACCTCGCTCACCGCGTGGTCCATGAACTCCGGCAGCACCGCGATCAACTCTCGCGTCCGGCCTTTGCGCATCAGGTCGATCACCTGCATGTCCCACAGGTAGCCCGAGTGCTCGTACACGTGCTCCCGCGACATGTCCTCCGGGATCTCCGGCTCGGTCGTGAAGTGGCGGTGGGACAGCGTGTTCGAGGCGAGGAGCACCGCGCGGCGTCCGCTCTTTTCGATGGCGCGCTTCGTGGCCTGGCCGAGCTTGATCATCTGCGCCTGGCCCATCTCGTTCGAGAAGTAATAGGGCGAGTTGTTGGACGAGATCCCGACGATGGGGATGTCCCATTCCGGGTTCATCATGTGGCACGAGACGATCGTCCCGTAGTCCACGCGGAAGTGCGGGTTGCGCATCATCTTGGTGATGAGCCCCATCTCCTTCCCCTCCTCCGCGATCAGCTCCGCCAGCTCCACGTCGACCTTCACGTCGTACTGAAAGCGGAACAGGTTCGGGAAGATCGGATCGACGGACAGGCCGTGGAACTCCGGCAGGCCGAGGAAGTGATGGCCGATGACCGTCTGCCAGTGCGGCGAGTGGACGAGGATCACGTCCGGCTTCTTCGCCAGGAAGTGCTTGCGGGCGCGCTCGTAGCCCCAGCGCAGCACCTCCCAGCCGCACTCCGACTTCGGCTCGTTGCGCCAGTGGTTCTCGCCGTACACGATGTGAGGAGGATGGGGCGCCAGGACGCCGCCGACGATTTCGCCTTTAGTCATGTCGTTCACCGGTTGAAGGGAGCTTCGTTGATCCAGTGGAAGCCGCGCGTCCGGAGGAGGAACTCCTTCTCCGCTTCGAGCTTCATCGTTGCGTGAATCTTCTTCCCGTTCATCTTGCCGTCGAGGACGAGCGTGCGCGGATCGGGCCGTTTGTAGTCGAAGGCCGCGTGGAACGACGGGTCGACCCGGCGCGTCAGGGAGAACGCCTTCGGGCCGAGCGCGATCGCGTAGCGATCGAGCTTGTCGTCGACCTGCTGGACCGCCACGTAGCGCTGGTTGTCGAAGACCAGGCGCCGCCAGCGCGTCCCGTTCGAGAGGAGCGGCGCCTGCTCGACGCCATCCACCGTCATGTGCGTCACGTTCCAGATCCCGCGCAGCGGCGAGCGCGCCGACAGGTCGCCGAAGTTCTTCCGCCCAGCGGCCGCGCTCTGCAGCAGGTACGCGGTGAACCCGAGGACGGCCGCCGTGCGCAGCGCCACCTTCCACCAGGCCGCGCGCGACGGTCCCGCGAAGACAGTCGCCGCCAGCCGTCTGGCATCCGGCGCGAGCAGAAACAGCGCCTGGATCAGGAGCACCGAGGAGTAGAGCTTCACCGGGACGTCGTAGCAGAAGTTCAGCACGACGACGTGCGTCATCACGCCCGCCGCCAGCAGCGCGCCCGCGAGGGTCGTACGCCGCGTCGTCAGCAGCAGCCCGCTGATCAGTTCCCCGAGGCCGGTGAAGATCGTGTAGGCGGCGGAGGCGCCCATGAACGTCCACAGCAATCCCATGGGCGAAGCCTCGCCGAACGGCTGCAGCAGGCGATCGGTCGCCGGCGCCGGGAACTGCGACGGGATCACCTTCATCGTGCCGTACACGATCATCGCCGCGGCGAGGGCAAAGCGCACGTACACGCGCAGCCAGTGATGGAGGCGCGGGTAGCTCCGCGCGCGGCGATCGGCGATCGACCACACCAGGGTCGCGGCCGCGGCGATCGACGTCTGCAGGAAGATCTGGATCCAGTTCCAGGTCTTGTCCCCGCTGCCGTTGAACGTGCGGTCCGCCTGCACGCCGAACCACGGCTGCGCGACGAGGCCGATCAGCCACGACCAGCCCTCGGTCGCGATGGCGCCGAGGTTGAGTTTCGGGATGTACTCGAGCGGGAACGGGAGGTTGTAGAGCAGAAAGAACGCGAAGCAGAAGCGGAACGCGACGCGCGTCGCCAGACTCCACTCCTCTTTTCTCACTTCGACCGCAGGTACTGCCTCAACCAAGCTTGACGCAGACATTCTTCGCCTCCGTGAAAAAGTTCAACGACTCGAACCCTCCCTCACGTCCGACCCCGCTGTCCTTCATCCCGCCGAACGGCACGCGCAGGTCGCGCAGCAGCCAGCAGTTGATCCACACCGTGCCACTGTCGATCGACGCCGCCACGCGATGCGCGCGCTGGAGATCGCGCGTCCAGAGCGTCGCCGACAGGCCGTACTTCGTCGCGTTCGCGAAGCGGATCACTTCCTCCTCGCGATCGAACGGAGTGATCGTCACGACCGGGCCGAAAATCTCCTCCTGGGTCGTGCGGCAGTACGCGCCGAGGCCGGTGATGACGGCCGGCTCGACGAAGAACCCCGCGCGGTCGACGCGCCGGCCGCCGGTGACGACCGTGCCGCCTTCCTGCTGCGCGAGCTCGACGTAGCTCAGGACCTTCTGCATGTGCGCTTCGCTGACCACCGCGCCGACGTCGGTCGTCTCGTCCAGCGGGTCGCCGACGCGCAGCTTCCGGGTCGCTTCGACGAATCGCTCCACGAACTGGTCATGGATCGAGCGCTCGACGAAGAGCCGGGACCCGCAGAGACAGATCTCGCCCTGGTTCCAGAAGCTCGAGCGAACCGAGGTGGCGATGCATTCGTCGAGATCGGCGTCCGCGAAAATCACGTTCGGGTTCTTGCCGCCCAGCTCCAGCGAGAGCTTCTTGAACCGCGGTGCCGCCGCGGCCGCGACCTTAGCGCCGGTCGCGGTGCCGCCGGTGAACGAGATCGCCGCGACATCCTCATGCTCGCAGAGCGCCGCGCCCGCATTCGCGCCGTAGCCGTGGACGATGTTGATCACCCCCGGCGGAAACCCGGCCTCCACCGTCAGTTGCGCCAGGCGATGCGCCGTCAGCGGCGTCACCTCCGAGGGCTTCGCCACGCACGTGTTGCCCGCGGCGATCGCCGGCGCGATCTTCCAGGACAGCAGGTACAGAGGGAGGTTCCACGGTGAGATCAGGCCGACCACGCCGAGAGGCTGCCGTAACGTGTAGTTCAGCGCGCTCGAGTCCGTGACGTGCGCTTCGGACGACTCGTGGAGGATGGCCGTCGCAAAGAAGCGGAAGTTCGCGATCGCGCGAGGGATGTCCAGGCGCCGCGCGAGAGTGATTGCCTTCCCCGTGTCCTGGCTCTCCAGACGCGCGAGCTCTTCGAAGTTCTCCTCGATCAGATCGGCGAGCTTCAGCAGCAGCCGGCTTCGCTCCGCGGCCGGCGTCTTCGACCACGTCTCGAAGGCGATCCGCGCCGCGAATACGGCGTCGTTGATGTCGTGGTCGTCGCTGTCCGGAATCTCCGCGATGACCTCGCCCGTCGCCGGCGCGATGTCGTCGATGTAGCTGTAGCAGCACGGACCGCCGAAGCTCCCGTTGATGAGGTTAGCGAGGCGCAACGGCGAACTCCTCCGGGTCGAACTCCCACCGGTCGATGTCGGGGTCCCACGAGTCCCACGGAACGATCTTCGCCATCCGTTCCCGGAGATTCGGCGGGATCACCTCCGGCACGATGAACGCCTTCTGCCGCCGCAGCTTGTACGGATTGCGGAACTCGAAGCCGAGGACACCGAGGATGTAGCGGGCGATGTACCACGTGGCCTGCGGGTTCCAGCCGTGCGCGATCTTCACGACCACGCCCAGGCCTTCCGGGTACTCGGGATGCTCGATGGACAGGCCGAGGAGACCGTCCGCGCCCTCCTTCGCCAGCACCTTGCCGCCGCAGGCCTTGAGGACCGTCGAGTCGAGGCGGTTGAAGCCGCCGATGAGGTCCGGATGCGCGACCATCGCGTGCCAGATCCAGTCGCGGTCCTTCTCGGTGACCAGGTTCGCGAACAGCTTCGCCAGGTCGGTGACGGTCATCGAGACCGTCGGCAATCCGCAGCCGTCCTTGGCGATCGTCCCGGTCTTCCACTCCGGGCCGAGGACGCCTTTGATGTAGCCGAGGTACTCCTGGAAGAAGGGATGGTGGGGCCAGACGTAGCCGACGCGGCGCCAGCCTCGGATCCTGCAGCCGCGGAGGATCGCCGCGTGCTCGCCCGAACAGCAGTGATACCAGCGGCGGGGGCGGCGCACCTGACGGCCGAACTGCACGAGCGGGACGTCGAGCGGCGCCTGCATCATCCCCCACTCCGCCTCGCGCAGGATCGAGCGGGCGGTGGCGACGTGCTCCGCGTCGCCGTTGTGCGACGCGACGGAGATGGCCCGCTGCTCGCTCGTCAGCGCGGTGGCGAACTCCTTCGCGAAGACCTTCATCATGATCGGCTTGACCATCGAGCGTCCGTAGACCTCGACGTTCCCGCCGAAGGAGTAGAGCAGGTTCTTCCCCGTCACCCACGACACCGCGCCGTGGATCGTGTTCTCGGCCACGCCGTTGCGGCGGTACTCGACCAGCGGCTGCCAGTTGGGCATCGCGCGGGCGAAGTTCGGGGCGGCCGACTCGTCGAACTGCGTTGTTTCGTGGGTGCTCGTGATCGTCATGTTCGCTCGGAGTCTTCGGGTCGTCGAGTCTTCAAGTCGTCGAGCGGGATTCCTCGACGACTCGATGGCTCGACGACTCGACGACTAAGTTCTCGGAGCTACCCGCTCCATGAAATCGCGCATGTTCTTCATGACCCTCTTCGAGTCGTGATTGTTGAAATCGAACCACAACATCAGCCGGTCGTCGGGGTGAAAACGGTCACGCATCTGCGCCGCGATCGTTTCGGCGTCGCCGACCAGGGCGTTGTTGGTCGCCCGGCGGACCTTTTCCTCGTCGAGCGTCCCTTCGAGCGCGCGCCAGTAGTTCGACAGCGCGTCCCGCGCCTCCTCGGCCGCTTTTGACGGATCGTCGTTGATGAACACCAGCACCGTCCGCGGCATGAGGCGCCGCTGCCACGGGCCGCCGTCCGGGTGGTAGTGCTCGCGCATGCGGGCGTTGGTCTGCTCGATCTCGTCGCCCGGCGTGATGGAGAGATTGAAGACGCCCACGGGACGGAGCGTGTTCGCGAAGATCTGCGTGGCTGGATCGTGCGAGCCGATGGAGAGGCGCAGCAGGTCCATGCGCGACTCCTGCGGCACGATCTTCAGGTTCGGGAAGCGCCAGCGCGGGTCGAGCGGCACTTCCTCGACGGGCTGCCCGTAGGCGGCGAGCACGCGCTGCCAGTCGGCGTCGGTACGGAAGTCGGCGCGCTTCAGCGAGCGCGGCGCGACCCGGTCCGAGCTGAGGATCTCGCCGTTGAGGAGGCGCAGGAAGATCTCCGTGGCCTCCTCGAAGATCTTGTTCTTCACCACCGGCCAGGCCGCTTCCTCGACGGCATTCCGCGGAACGATGCCGTACGGGATGTTGATGAACGGGAAGCGTCCTGACGCAAAGCCGATGGTCAGGATGCGCTGCTCGTGCTCGTCCAGGCCGTGCAGCGCGAGGAACGTTTTGATCCGTTCCGCCGCGGCGACCGGTCCGCCGTTGCAGAGGATGTTCATGATCGCGGAGCCGACGCCGATGCGCTTCGTCCGGCCGAACACCCGGTGGGCGAGCTGGAGGATGTCCGTGTTCAGGCCGATCTCGCCCACGAAGTGCGGGATCACCGCGCCGGGGTTGGTCTTCTGGACCTCGGTCGAGAGGTGGCTCTCTGCCACCCAGGCCGTGCCGAATCCCAGCTCGTCGGCGAGCTCGACCTGTTCGAAGAAGTTCTCGAACATCACCCGTTCGCTCGGCAGGTAGCCGTGCACCTCGGTCTGGCAGATGGAAAAGAAGATGTCGAGCTCCATGCGAGGCGCACTACATTAGGCGACATGAGAAGAGTGTTCAACTTCGCCGCGCTCCTGCTCGTCTTCGCCTGCGCGACGAGCTCGCTGAACGTGCTCGACGCCCGGGCCTACCAGAGGTCCGTCGCGAGCGACCCCGAGCTGCGCCTGGTGGACCTGGAGACGCTCGGGATCCCGCTCGACATCCGCTACGCCACGCCGAACAACTTCATGAAACGGACGCTGTACCCGTCCGCGAAGGCGTACCTGCGTGCACCGGCCGCGCAGGCCCTGGCCGAGGTGCAGCGCGAGCTGGCGGCGCAGGGAGTAGGGATCAAGGTGTTCGACGCCTACCGGCCCTATGCCGTGACGGTGGCGATGTGGGAGCCGATCAAGAACCCGGACTACGTGGCCGACCCGAAGAAGGGCTCACGCCACAACCGCGGGGCGGCGGTCGACCTCACGCTGATCGACCTCAAGACCGGCGCCGAGCTGGCGATGCCCACGCCGTACGACGACTTCACGCCTCGCGCGGCGCAAGCATTCAACGACCTGCCGGCGGATGTGCTCGCGAACCGCGCGCTGCTGAACGGCGTGATGGTGAAACACGGCTTCGACCCACTGCCCTCGGAATGGTGGCACTTCGACTTCCGCGGCTGGGAACGGTTCGATTTGCTCGACGTGAGCTTCCCGGCAATCTAGGAGTGCGGAGCGCACTGCAAAATTGTCTAGAACCGGGTCACCATCGAGATCGACCCCACCTTGTAGTGCTCCGACGCGTCGTAGGCCACGTCGATCTGGAAGCGCGGCCAGGCCAGGCCGGCACCGATGGAGTAGTGGTTCTGGGCCTCGCCCTCCGGGAACAGCATCGCCTCGGCGATGAAGTCGGGGTGCGTGAGCGGGCCGTTCCACTCGACGGAGTGCGCGGGATCGCGCCAGTAGCCGGCGCGCAGGGCGATCGGGATCTTCGTCGCGAAGAAGTACTCCGCGCCCGCGCGCAGCTCGATGCCGTCCTCGATCGTGAACGGATCGTCGAGCGTGCCGACGGACTGCGCGTAGACCGTCTTGTGGTCGTCGGCGAGGTTCGAGTACTTCACGTGCACCGCGTCCACGTTGATCGTCAGCACCGGGATCGGACGCACCGAGACGCCGAGGCCGGCGATGTCGGGGATGTGGAAGTTCGGCCGCGCGCGCTCGGTGAAATTGAACTGCGACGCGGTGTCCGCGTAGAACAGCGTCGTCTCGAACTCCGGACCCTGCTTGTACACGCCGCCAAAGCTGATCTTGTCCGTGGGCGTCCACTTGAAGCCGAAGCCGAACGTCGTGTCGGTCGCCTCGACCAGGTCCACCTCGTCGCCGTTCGCGTTGGCCGTGGCCTGCACGAGCACCTGCTTCGGATCGAGCTGCTGCGTGTAGCGCGTCGTGAACGCCGCCTCCTGGAATCTCTGATGACGAACGTTCGCGCCGATGGACAGCTTCGGATGCACCTGCCACGCGCCGGCGAGCCCGAACGTCCGCTGGCGGACAGACAGCGCGGACACGAACGGATCGACGCGGAACTCGAGGCAGGTGAACGGGTTGTTCATCTGGCGCCGGCGCTCCTCGCACGCGGCCTTCGTGATCGGCTCGCCGACGACGAACGCCTGGTTGTCCCGCACCTCGGTCGGCAGATAGAAATTCGGCGTCTGGCTGATGAGATCGCCCGTGAACGGGTCCCGCACGTTCGCCACCACGCCCGCGCCCTCGTTGTTCAGCGGCTCGTGAAAGTACGCGCCGAGGGTGAATTTGTTCCTGATCGGCAGGACGGCGCTGGCGAAGGTGATGTTCACGCGGTCGCTGTGGTGGGTGAACGCGGTGCGGTTGATGTCCGGGAACGTGCCGCTGGTCGTGAAGAGCTGCTGCTCGAGGTAGTTGCGCGCCTCGATCGAGACCTCCGGCTTGCGCAGGATCGTCAGGCCGGCCGGGTTCGCTTCCGCGGCCGAGGCGTCGTCGGCGAGGCCGAGAAAGGCGCCGCCCATGCCGAGCGAGCGCGCGCCGGGATTGCCGAAATTGAACTGCAGCCCCGAGAGGGCCTCGATGTCGACGTTCTGGGCGCCCGCGGGAACCGCGAGCAGAGCAATGGCGAGCAGGAGCTTACGCATGGGGGCAGGATAGACGACGAGTCGTCGAGTCGTCGAGTCGTCGGGGCGTCGGGGCGTCGAGGCGTCGAGTCGTCGAGTCGACGAGTCGACGAGTCGTCGAGTGGTCGAGATCTACTCGACGACTGGAAGACTCGACGACTCGTAGCTCCAGCACTGGAGCTCCCGCACGACCTCGAAGCCGGTGGCGCGATACAGCTCCACGGCGCGCGTGTTCGCCTCGAGCACTTCCAGCACAT
>DASUSN010000087.1:0-3498 GCA_036375075.1 Thermoanaerobaculia bacterium
TTCAGCCCGCCCCCCGGACGGGGAGGGGGACGCCCACCCACCCACGAGGGGGGCGGGCTGAAGCCACGCCCTACATGGCTCAGCGCCAGGATTGCAGGAGATCGCGTGCCTCGGCGGCGTGTTTGCCGCCGGGGGCGCGGTCGAGGTAGACCTGCAGGTCCTCGGCGGCCGGCCGCATCTCGCCGCGCGCCGCGCGCAGGAGGGCGCGCTCGTACCAGCTCTCCTCCGGCGCGCCGCCGAGGTCGATGGCCTGGGTGAGCAGGGCCTCGGCTCCGTCGGCGTCGTCGTCGCGGAGCTTCTGCAGCGCGTCGAGGTACAGGCGCACGGCGGAACGAGCCCGCGGCCCCGGCGGCGTGGGATCCGGCAGCTCGACCATCTCGTTCACGCCCGGTTCGTCCGAGCGGATCACCGTGAGCGGCGCGACCAGCACTCTCGCGTTCGCGCGCTGCGTCTCCAGCGCGACCCGGTGCTCGCCCGGCGGCAGCGCCGCGTCGACGCGCAGCACGAGCTCGTAGTACCCCGACAGCATGCCACGCAACCGGTTCATGCTCTGTTGCGGGAACTCCTGCGTGCGGGCGTAGAACCCGCCCGTCTCCTTCGCCGTCGCGGCCAGGCCCCAGGACAGATCGCCGCCCGCGCCCGTGTTGAGGGTGACGACCGGCACGCGGTCGTTGCGGAAGAGTCCCATCGCGGCGGCCCAGTCGCCGTCCAGCAGCACGCGGCGGTTCACACGCTCGCCGATGCCCCAGCCTCCCACGATGACCGTCTTGTGGCCGTCGTTCGCCCGCAGCGCGCGAGCGAGGATGCCCAGCGCCAGACCCGGTGACGATGCCCGGCGCATCTCCTCGAGATCCAGATGCCCCGCCAGCGACGGCCCCTCCTCCGGCGCCGGCGGCAGCTCCATTCGCCGGATGGCGATCGAGTCCTCGATGGCCTTCCGGGTCTTGCCGCGGTCCCGGGTGAAGTCGCTCTGGAGCTTGAGGTGCGAGTCGTGCGAGACCACGGCGACGTAGTCCTCCGGCTCGAACATCTCCAGCATCGTCCGGGCGAGGGTGTTGAACTTGAGCTGCCCCAACACGCGGAGGCGCTCGCGCCCGAAGTCGGTCTGCATGAAGACCACGATCAGACGGCCGGGCTGCGGCGGCGCGTCCGTGCCCGGCGCGGCGAACGGCGGGTCGGCGCTGCCCAGCCATTCCACCGACTCGACGACCGCTTTTTTGCCGCCGACCGACGCCGTGAAATCCGCGGTGGTGAGGTCCGTGATCGCGCCTCCCGCGGGGTCGACCACGCGCGCGGGGATGACGTAGCGCACGACGTCGATCGACTCGCCGAACTGCGGCTGTTCCTGCGCCACCAGCGGCACGGCGAAGAACAGCAGCGCGGTAACGAGCGCGGCCCGTTTCATTCGCTGCCTCTGCCGGTGACGTACACGCCGGCCGGTGCGCGCAGCTCGCCGCCGCCCTTCACCGAGATCTGCAGCGGGCGCCACTCGTCCCCCGCTCCCGGCTCCGTGCGGAACAGGACCAGCGACTGCTTGCGCAGGTCGGCGCCGATCTCGTTCCAGATCTCGCCGAGCCGGTCGAGGGAATTGAGGGAGAAGGCCTTGCCGCCGCTCCGTTTTGCAAAAGCGGCCAGCTCGCGCTGCGCGCGGTAGGCGATCTCCGCGTTGGACGGCGTCATGACCGAGGTCCGCCCGGGACGGGCCGGCTCGGGCGGCAGCGGTGCGATGAACGACAGGA
This sequence comes from Thermoanaerobaculia bacterium, assembly GCA_036375075.1. Classification (GTDB taxonomy): domain Bacteria; phylum Acidobacteriota; class Thermoanaerobaculia; order Gp7-AA8; family Gp7-AA8; genus QHVT01. Next base: position 1,740 of record DASUSN010000087.1, read on the forward strand.
CGTAGATCGGAACGCCGACGCGGCGCGCGACCTCCTCGACGTCGCCGGCGCCGAGGATGCTGCTCGTGTCCATGCCGTCGCTGAAGACGACCAGCGCGCGGCGCGAGCCGCCGACCTGCAGGTCGAGCAGCGCCTGGACCATGGCGTCGTGGAGGGGCGTTGCCCCGGCCGCGCGCAGGCCGAGGACGGCGCGCTCGACCGCGGCGCGGTTACGCGTCGGACGGAGCACCTCCACCGACGCGCCGAAGCCGACGATCGCGGTCTCGTCGCGGGCGTCGAGGTTGCGCTCGACGAACTGCAGCGCCGCTTCCTGGAGATCGAAGAGGTGCGGGACCATGCTCAACGACGCATCGAGGACGAGCGCCAGACGCAGCGGCGCCTCGGACGCCGCGACGACCCGCTCCACGCGCCGCGACCGGTCCTTCTCGCGGATCTGCAGCTCGGACGGCCCCGGTACCGCGGTCTCGAAGTAGACCGGGACCTCCATGAGATGCACGTCGCTGGTCAGCGTGCCGCCGCTGGCGTTCAGCAGGCGCGCGTCCTCGACTTCCGTGCCGTCGTCGAAGCGCGCCACCGCGCGCAGGACGCCCGGCTCGCCCGCGGCGATCTGCAGCGGCGCGCGGTAGGGAGGTTTCTCGAACCGGCCGAATCGGGAGCCGTTCCATTCGAACCATACTTCCTCGATCACCGTCCCGCGCGGCGCGCGCACGGCGGCGGTGACTTCGTTCCCCGCCTCGGCGAGCTCGATCGAAGACGCGGCGCTGCGCTCGTTGATGACCGCGGTCACCTTCTGCAGGAGCTTCCCTCCGCGGTCGAGAGCGGCGATCTCGAGGACCTGCCGCTTCGGGATGCGTCCGAAGCCGAGCGTGCTGGCGAACGGCGCGCGCTTGGCGGTCGCGACCAGCTTGCCGTCGAGCCGCAGCTCCACGCGCGCCGTGTTCTTCGGCACGCCGCGCGGCTGCAGCGTGCGCTTCCCGTAGATCAGCTCCCCGGAGCGGCCCAGGCCGAGGACGGAGGAACGGCGTTCTTCGATGTACTGCCGGGCCAGCCGCGCGGCCTTCCGCTCCCCGGGGGAGTCCGCCGCCTCCACCGCCGCTTCGACCGCGGCCGCGGCGTCGCCGACGCGGTTCTCCAGCAGGTGCAGGCGCGCCATCTCCATCCACGCCTCGAAGCGGACGCGGGGCGTGGCGCCGTTCTTCGCGAGATTCGCGACCGTCGCCGCGTCCTTCTTGCCGTTCAGTTTCCCCAGCCAGACCGTCGCCAGCTCGCGCGGCTCTGCATCCGCCGAGCCGCGCAGCTCCTCGAGGAGCTGCCGTCCGCGCGCGGCATTGCCGAGGGCCAGCGCGGCGAGCGCCGGGTCATAGGCATCGTCGGCGTCGAGGTACTGCGTCGCGCCTTCCATCAGGTTCAGGATCTTGCCGAGATCCTGAAGGCTCGGAATCGTGTGCCATCGCACCGTGGTGGTGCCGGCCGCATCGCGCACGGCCAGCGACGGCTCCGCGCTTTCTCCGGCCGGCGGCGGCTCCACGCGAAACTCGTAGTCATCGAGACGGCGGACGATCGCGGGATGCTGCATCGTCGCCAGGAAGTCCTTGCAGGGATCGAGTCTCTGCGAAGGACACGACGGCGGACCATGGAAGATGAGCGTGGGCAGAGTCGCCAGGAGCCACCGCATGGAAGCCAGAGTAGCCGAAGATGTCCAGCGCCTCCGGCAACGTTTCTGCGGATATGTAGGGCGTGGCTTCAGCCCGCCCCTCCC
>DASUSN010000088.1:0-15415 GCA_036375075.1 Thermoanaerobaculia bacterium
CGTACTCGGGAGGACGGAGCCTCTCGCCACGTGGCACGCTCCACCTCCCACCCGGGGCGGCGAGACGCCGCCCCCGCAGCCGGCGGGACGCCGGCGGTCCCATGGGGTTTTGAGACAGCCTCCGATTGCCTCCGCACTCCACATCGCGCCCACCGCCCCCACCCGGGACGGCTTTTGCCCTGTCATCCTGAGCAGGTGACGGCACGCTGCGCCGCGCCTGAGAGAAAGAAACCTGCTTGAGTATGTCGGACTCATAGCAGATCGCAAGATGTTGATTGCAAGCAGCTTGTGGCTCGCGAACAACGAGTTTCTTGGAAGCCGGCGTAGCGCGGCGAAGGACCCCTGCCGGTAGCACGCATCGCGTCGCGATGACGCAGACGCGATTGACAAATAATCACTTCATCGGCGACCATGACCGCCCTTCCGCGTTCCTTGTTGTGGTGTAGCTCAGTTGGTAGAGCGCCGGATTGTTAATCCGGTGGTCGTAGGTTCGAGCCCTACCGCCACAGCCAATTTGTTTTCAAGCACTTAACTGCAATCGGCGACGCCAAAAACAGCCAAAATCTAACCTGCGACTCTTTAGAAAGTTTCTATTTTTCCCGAGCATGCTCGCTAGCTCCGCTCCCAAATCACGCAAGAGTTGAGTTCTAAACTCCATCGCAGGACGGGGGGAACATGCTCTGCCGCGTACCTCCGACCGCACGACGGTTGCCCCTAGATAGGCCGCCGGCGGCATCCGCCACCTTGGCTTCGGGCGCCGGAGCTCCCTGGTGTGCCCGAAAAGGGCGAGACGGCGCCGCAATTCGGCAGGCGCGTCGCAAATGCGCGTCGAGACATTCGCCACCTTTCCGAGAGAAACGTGTCGATGTACTCGACGGGTTCGCACGCGGAGCGAAGCAGCATTTCCGGCAGTAGACTTCTGGTTGCCCCGTCGCCCGAGGTCGTCGGGCTCCGCCCGTGCGTCTCGGGTGCCGACATTCTGGACGGCGGAAAGACCGATACAGTGCACATCGAATACGTCGAGATCGCTAATTTCCGAAAGCTCCTCTCCATCAGGGTTGACCTCTCTGACGAGACAACGCTGTTCGTCGGCGCAAACAACAGCGGCAAAACCTCCGCGATGCATGCGTTGCGTAAGTTCCTGTCACCCCGCAGCCGCACATTCGTAACCACGGACGTCACTCTATGTCACTGGCGACCCATCAATCAGATCGGGGAAGCCTGGTTAAGCGCGCGGACCGCGGGAACTGCCGCTGACCTCGCGCCCGCTAGCTGGGCACCGCTGCTGCCAACGCTGGACCTGTGGCTCCACGTGGAGCCAGATGAGCTCCATCATGTTCATCGCCTCATCCCAACGCTTGATTGGGAAGGTGGTCTCCTCGGCATTCGTCTGCAGCTTCAGCCGAAGGACGTCGAACGGCTCTACAAGGACTTCCTCGACGCAACCGACGCTGCCGATGCGACGAAAAAGGCGGCAACGAGACCAGACGGCGACGTGACGGATTCAGGGAAGCTGACGGTTTGGCCTACGAACCTGATCGACTTCATGAACCGTCGGATCGAGCAGCACTTTGCCCTCGGAGCGTATGTTCTCGATCCTGCAAAGGTCGTCGACGCCGTGGATTCCCACGCTTCGCCGCAGGCCCTTCCGCCAGATGCGCTGCCGCTTGAGGGCGACGCTCTGGCAGGCCTCATCCGGGTGGACGAGATCCTCGCGCAACGCGGCTTCGGCGAGACCGAACGAACGGGTGACGACGACACGCGCTTGGGAGGCAGTCTGCTCTCGAACCAACTGCGCGATTACTACAAGAAACATCTCGATCCAAGTGAGAGACCTGAACCAGCCGACGTGGAAGCGCTCATGGCCATTCAGGCCGCCGAAAGCGCGTTCAATGAGCGTTTGAGCGCGAGCTTCGCCAGCGCCTTCTTTGAAGTGCAAGGAATGGGATATCCGGGTGTTACCGACCCTCGGCCGCGGGTGAGCACCAGACTCAAGGCGACGGACGGGCTGAGCCATGCTGCAGCGGTCTCATACGACGTCGATTACGTCGCAGAAGACGGTGTTTCCACGCCGGTGTTGCAGCTACCCGAAAACAGCAACGGCCTCGGGTACCAGAATCTGATCTCCATGATCTTTCGGCTGATGGCGTTTCGCGATGCATGGATGCGAGTCGGGAAGGCTGGCAAGGCTGCCGCCTCGCTCATCGAGCCCCTCCATCTGGTGCTCGTCGAAGAACCGGAGGCGCACCTCCATGCGCAGGTACAACAGGTGTTCATCAACACCGCGTATCGTGTGCTGCGAAACAACGCGGACCTCCGAAGCCCTACCAAGCTGCGGACGCAGCTGATCGTCAGCACGCATTCGAGTCACGTCGCACACGAGATCTCCTTCTCGTGCCTGCGGTACTTCCGGCGCGTGCCAGCCAGCTTGCCGGCGAGGGTGCCGGTGTCTGTCGTGGTGAACATGTCCGAGGTGTTCGGTACGGAAACTGAGACTGAGCGCTTCGTCACCCGGTATCTTCGTGCTCAGCATGCGGATCTCTTTTTCGCCGACGCGGCGATCCTCGTAGAGGGGCCGGCCGAACGCATCCTCCTCCCGAATCTCATTCGGCACCACCACAAGTTTCTCTCGCAGTGTTACCTCACCATTCTCGAGATCGGCGGAAGTCATGCACACAGGCTCCGGAGCCTCATTGACCATCTCGGCCTGTTGACGCTGATTGTCACTGACATCGACACGCTCGGCGCCGATGGGAAAACAGCGCAGCCGCAGCGTGGCGCGAATCAAGTGACGAACAATGCCACGCTCAGGACGTGGGTCCCGGAGGAAAGCGCTGCCGACGTGCTGTTTGACGCTGACCCTGCACGCAAAGTGAGATCGGATCGGCCCCTCTTCGCCGTGCGGGTTACATATCAGTATCCGCTGCAGGTACGGCGCGACAACGACTCGGCAGGAGAGACTGTCTACCCGTACACGTTCGAAGATGCGCTCGCTCTTGAGAACCTCGGCTTCTTTTCGACTCTTGCAGGTGATGGACTCGTACGCAAGTTCAGGGAGGCGATCCAGTCGCAGACGAGTCTCTCGGACGTCGGAGCACGAATGTTTCACGCGCTGCAGACCGGAAAGAAAGCAGAGTTCGCGCTCGACGTCCTCATGGCAGCGGCGTTCCCGACACTGGTCGTCCCGAGGTACATCAAAGAGGGCTTGGAGTGGCTCGAGACACAGTTGAAAAAGAAGCTGCCCGAGATCCTGCCAGTGGGAAAGGAAGCGCTGTGACGGATACGGCCGCCGACACCTTCGATCTGGCCGCAGACGAGACGATTCAGGAATGCATCGATCTCAAGACGCCTACGAGCTTCTTTCTCTATGCTGGAGCGGGCTCGGGCAAGACTCGCTCGCTCGTGCGGGCGATCGAAGCTTTCATCGAGAAGAGTGGTCATCAGCTGACTCTGACCGGACAGCGCATGGGAGTGATCACATACACCAATGCCGCCTCGGACGAGATCAGGCAGCGACTCCGGTTCGACCCACGCGTCGAGGTCAGCACGATCCACGCATTCGCATGGTCACTGATCGGCGGGTACGACAGTGACATTCGGAAATGGGTTGGAGCGAATTTGCTCAGCGACATCGCCGAGCTTGAAGATCAGCAACGTCGTGGCAGACGAAATACAAAAGCATGGGACGATCGCGAGCGTTCAATGGAAACGAAGCGTCGGCGGCTCGCCAGCCTGGAGCAGATACGGCGCTTCGTCTACAGCCCCACGGGCGATAACCGAACGCGCGACGCTCTCAATCATGCGGAAGTCATCGCAATGACGGCGGACTTCCTGAACACGAAAGCCGGTCTGTGCCGCCTGCTGATTTCGCGATTCCCCGTACTTCTGATCGACGAGAGCCAGGACACCGCCCGCCGGCTCATGGATGCCTTCCTGAACGTGCAGGCGCAGCATGCAAAGTCGTTCTGTCTCGGACTGTTCGGCGACACGATGCAGCGGATCTATGCCGAGGGGAAGGAAGACCTGGCGGCAGCCATACCTGAATCATGGGTTCGTCCGCGGAAGGTCATGAATCATCGCTGTCCGGCACGGGTGATTCGGTTGATCAACAAAGTTCGCTCGGAGGTCGATGAGGAACAACAGCGCGGCCGATCCGACAAGTCAGAAGGTCATGTACGTCTGTTCATATTGCCTGCGGATACGGCCGACAGGTTCGCTGCCGAAGCGAGGATTCGCGATCGCATGGCGGCGATCACCGGCGATCAATCGTGGACGGCCGGAAACGATGCAGTGAAAACGCTGACCCTCGAACATCACATGGCCGCCGCGCGATTCGGGTTCAAAGAGTTCTTTGACGCGCTGTACGCGGTGGATCGACTGCGCACCGGCCTTCTGGAAGGGACACTGCCCGGTGTAGCGTTCTTCACCCGAGACATTCTGCCCTTGATCAATGCGCTGCGGGCGGGTGACAAATACCGTGCCGCAGCTATCGTCCGAAAGGCGTCGCCCCTGTTCGACCGGGGTCGACTCGAAGCTGCCGGCGCAGATCAGGGGCTGCTCGTTCGAAGGGCCAACGATGCGACGAAGTCAGTCCATGCCCTCTTTACCGCCGAAGAGAGGCCCTCGGCGCTGTCGGTCCTCAGGAGTGTGGCCCAGACGGGTCTCTTTGCCATTCCCGAGTCGCTTTCGCCTTTCGTGGCGCCGAGTGATGAGCAGGCAGACGGGTCCGACATTGATGAAGACGCCAGAAGCGAGATCGTCGCATGGCGGCGCGCGCTCGAAACGCCCTTCGATCAGATCGAGAAGTACGATCAGTATGTCCGGCATGAATCTCCGTTCGATACGCATCAAGGCGTCAAAGGGCGGGAGTTTCGTCGCGTGATGGTGATTATCAGCGACGAAGAAGCGCGCGGTTTCATGTTCAACTATTCCAAACTCTTCGGGACGACGGGCGCTACGAAGGCCGATGCGGAGAGGGAGGCATCCGGTCGCGACACGTCATCGGACCGAACGCGGCGGTTGTTCTACGTTACGTGCAGCCGTGCGGAAGATAGCCTCGCAGTCGTCTATTACTCCGCGACGCCTGAGCGTGTCAGGGATGCGGCCATCCAGCGAGGGTGGTTCGAAATGGCAGAGATAGAGGTGATCGCTTGAAGTGGATCGTCTCATGCCTCATGCCCTCGTTCCACGCCGAACGCTCCCCGCGGGTGGCGGGGATGACCTGCCGTAGAATGATTCCATGATCTCCCCGAGTTCTCGGGGAGAGGTCTGCCATGGCGACGGGAAGTCAACTCAAAGCCCTGCTCAAGAGCCTCGAACAAGGGGACGAGGAGAGGCTGTACTCGATCGGTCTCCAGATGGCCGCGCACGAGGCACGCCTCGGCCATGGAAAGCTGGCCCTCGAGATGCGCGAACTGCTCGACGCGATTCGCGCCCGGCACCGCACCGCGTCCGAACGGCAGCCGATTCCGCTGGTTCAGCCGAAAGGCGAGCTGGCAGGAATCCTTTCCGTCTCCTATCCTGAGGTGCGGCTCGAGGACATGATTCTCGCCAATGACACCGAAGCGCGGCTGCGGCGGGTCATTCTCGAACAGCGACAACAGACGAAGCTCCGCGACCACGGCCTTCATCCTCGCGCGAAGTTGCTGCTGACCGGCCCTCCTGGATCGGGGAAGACCCTCACCGCCAAGGCGCTCGCAGGAGAGCTTCGATTTCCGCTTTTTGCGATCCGGCTCGATGGTCTCATCACTAGATTTATGGGAGAGACGGCAGCCAAGCTCCGTCTCGTCTTCGATGCCATGAAGCGGACGCGCGGCGTCTACCTCTTCGATGAATTCGATGCCATCGGTGGACAGCGCAACGCATCGAACGACGTCGGCGAGGTCCGCCGAATTCTTAACTCGTTTCTGATGATGCTCGAGGAGACGGACCCGGGCTCGCTCGTCGTCGCCGCCACGAATCACCCTGAGTTGCTGGATCCCGCACTCTTCCGCCGGTTCGACGACGTCCTGCAGTATGCGTTGCCGGACGCAGAGCTGATTCTTCGTACCGTCCGTTCGCGCTTCAGTTCTCTCGCCAGCAATCATGTGGACTGGCATCGCATCGCGTCGGAAGCTGCCGGACTAAGCTACGCGGACATCTCCAGAGCGTGCGAGGATGCTGCAAAAGAAGCCGTGCTCACCGGCTCAGATGAAGTGACGACGTCAATGCTGCTTCGTTCCATCGCGGAGCGGAAAGCGATGCCGAGACGGTCTTAACACGGTACGAGGTCCGGATTGCCGCTTCAGCGACTGCCCCACATTGTCCTCACCGCCTCTCCCGACCAGGAACGGTTTCAGCGCCGGGGCGGCGGCCCTGAAGAGAAACCCCTTCCGCAACGCGACCGCCTGGCCCACGCTCAGCGCCTCCTGCGCGATCTGACGAGGTTGCAGGCAGAAGCGGTTCAGCGCTCGGCGGAGGTTCCGTTGGCGAGCGTCGTAGGCGCCAAGTCGGGGCTGCACGTGCAGTTCGAGCTGGAAGCCGGCTTCGCTGACGCCCTGCAATCGCTCGAAGATCGCCGCAAGAAAATAGAGTTGGTGGCGACCCACGCCAGCGGGGACAAGCTCTTCGCGACGGTATACGTGCCGAGAGGGCAACTCTCGACGTTCGAGCAGAAGGTCCGGAAATATGCCGACGTCGATACCAAGGCCGGCAGGCCGAGGCACCAGCGCCTCGTCGCGCCGCTCTCCGCGATCCGGCTTGCGGCGCTTCGCGACTTCTGGACGGACGCGGAGACGGAGTTTCCGCCACTGACTGCGGTCATCCGCTGGGAGATCTGGATCCGTGACGAACCGGAGGCGGTCGCGCAGTTCGAGCGGAACATCGTTGCGGCTGGCGTGGACCTGTCGCCATCCCACCTCGCCTTTCCCGAGCGGCGGGTATACCTCGCGCGAGGGACGGCCGAGCAGATCGCGGCCTCGATCGAAGTCATCGACGCGATCGCGGAGCTCCGGCGCGCCAAGGAGTCGCGCGAGTTCTTCGTACAGCTCCGCGGGCCGGAGGCACGGGAGTGGGCTGAAGAGCTCTTGGGCCGAGTCGATCTGCACGAGAACCCGTCATCTATTTGTCTGTTGGACAGCGGCCTGAATGCAGGGCATCCACTGCTTGAACCATTTTCCGCCGGTGAGCTGCGGCTGGCGGCGCGACCCGAGTGGGGCGCCAACGATCAGATCGGGCATGGTACCCAGATGGCTGGCCTTGCGCTGTTCGGCGACCTTGCGCCGGCCGTTGCGGGCAATGCGCCGGTGGAGGTGCACTCGATCGTCGAGTCGGTGAAGATCCTTCCTCCGCCTCCGGAGCAGACACCGGAGGAGTTGCACGGCGTGATCATGCGCGACGCCGTTCATCAGATCGAGATCGCCGCTCACGACCGTGTGCGCGTCTTCGGAATGACCGTCACAACGCGAGACTCGCGGGATCGCGGGCAGCCTTCGGCATGGTCCGCCGAGGTCGATCAGCTCGCCGCAGGCACCGACGGCGGGAATCCGCGGCTCATCATCGTTTCGGCAGGAAACAGTTCGACCGACGGCAGAGGCACTCACCCCGACCATCTTGCTACGGAACACGTACACGATCCGGGTCAGGCTTGGAATGCGGTGACTGTGGGCGCGTGTACGGCCCTGACCAGCATCACGGAGCCCGACCTGGCCGGCTGGCGTCCGGTTGCCGAGGCGGGAGACCTCAGTCCGGCCACGACGACGTCGGTCACGTGGCAACCCGCTTGGCCATTGAAACCGGAGATCGTGTGCGAAGGCGGTAACTGCGTCACCGACGGTTCCACGACCGACATGTGCGATTCCCTCTCCCTGCTCACGACCTCCCATCAGCCTGTGGCGAAGCTCTTCACGACGGCCGGGGAGACGAGCGCCGCCTGCGCGCTTGCCGGACGAATCGGCGGAGCAGTTCGCGCGCGTTATCCGCTCCTCTGGCCCGAGACGGTGCGGGGGCTGATGGTCCAGTCCGCAGAATGGTCGGAGACGATGGTCCGCCGGTACGGGCGCGGCTCTCGCAGATATGACGTGGAGCATCTTCTGCGCTCCTGCGGCTACGGCGAGCCCTCGCTTGCGCGCGCGCTATGGAGCGCATCGGACGCGCTGACGCTCATCGCCGAGGCCGAAATACAGCCCTTCCGATATGAGACGAGAAGCGACGCAAAGCTGAACGAGATGCACGTGCACGAGATCCCGTGGCCAGTGGATGCCCTGCGGGACCTCGGCGGCACCGAGATCGAGCTCCGGGTGACGTTGTCGTATTTCATCGAGCCCAATCCGGCACGTCGCGGATGGATTCGCCGCCATCGCTATGCGTCGCACGGTTTGCGGTTCGACGTGCAGACGCCGACCGAATCGCTCGACGAGTTTCGAGGCCGGATCAACCGGCTCGTACGCGAAGAAGACGAAGAGATCGCGCTGACGGAAAGCGACAGCGCGGACTGGGTTCTCGGCCCGGCATTGCGGAGCAAAGGGTCGCTGCACAGCGATGTCTGGCGCGGTACCGGCGCCGATCTGGCCGCGCGGAAGCATATCGCAGTGTATCCGGTCGGTGGATGGTGGAAAGAGAGGCCGCAACTCGGCCGTGCCGATCGCAAGGTTCGCTACTCACTGCTCGTCTCCGTCAAGACGCCGCAGACGGAGATCGATCTGTACACGCCAATCGCGAACTCGGTTGGCATCGCCGTGGAGGTCGAGACGTAAACGCCGCGCTTAGCCAAGCGGCTCAAGAGCGCGGCCTCGGCGCGACGCAGCTACGCGTCTTTGTTCGGACGGAGTGCTGATGGTTCCCGAATGACCGAGTAACCGGTGATTCCTCGCTGAGCCACGCGTTGGTTCGCTCGCAGTGCGAAGCTGTCCTGTCTTCACGAACGGCGTTGCATGCCCACTCCCGTCCCCCGAACGACTACACTGGGTAACGGATCGCCGTTTCGCGATCTGGAGTCACCGACAGAAACTCGCTCCTCGATCTTTGATGACCAGCGATGGATGGCCTTCTTTTAGGGACGGCGTTCCATCGTAGGTATCTAACAAGTTTCTATTTTTCCGCAGCGGTTCTCTCCGGACCACGCCGGATAGCTCCAGATCGGCTGTAAATCATTGATCTGGTGCGGTCACCCGCTGTCCGGACCGGAAAATCACGATTGTTAATCCGGTGGTCGGAGGTTCGAGCCCTCCCGCCACAGCCACTTCCCCTGGTCGCGCAGGTCGCGCTGCCTGCACTCATCCGAGGTAGGGGATTCGTCTCTCCTCGACCCTCCTCTATTGGGTCCGATGAAGCAAGGAGGGGCGTATGGCCACGGAGCAGGAAATCCGGCAGGAACTGGGCATCCCCGATGCCGCGCAGCGGGTCATTCTCTTCAGCCAGTCCAGCCATCTCGACTGGGACTGGCTGGAGACCTTTCCCACCCTTTGCGATGACCCGGACAACCCGTACTTCGAGTACGGATCGAACCCGGCCAAACAGCCGGCGTTCAGCATCTTCGACGCCGCCGTGGCTCTGGTGACGGCGAATCAGGCGCAGACGCCGCCGTACTACTACTCCGTCGCCGAGATCGGCTTTCTGCAGGCGTACGCGGAGAGCACCGCGGCGCGCCTCCAGGGGCTGAAAAACTGCGGAACGTTCCTGCACCTCTGCGGAGGCGGCATCACGTCGCCGGACAATCTGCTTCCGCACGGCGAGGCGTTCCTCCGCAACTTTCTCGTCGCCCAGGGGTGGTACGCCGCAAACCTCGGCCTGCCCGTGATGAACGTCTGGATCCCGGACGATTTCGGCCACGACAGTCAGCTTCCCGTCACCGTCGCGGCGATGGGGCTGGCAGGTGCCGGCTTCGCGCGGATCCCAGGGGCCGATGATCAGGGTCCGGCAGCCACGCCGCTGGACGGGTCCAATTCACTCGCGGAGACGCTTGGACCTCCGGGCAACCAGGGCGTGGACTTCCAATGGGTGGCGAACGACGGCTCGACGATCCTCGGCCACTGGATGATCGATCACTACTGCCAGGGCGACGGCATCGGCAACGGCAACTCGAACGCCAACATCGCCGGCTACTACAAGAAGAACGCCTCCAGCTCGCCGACGCCTTATGTGTTCGTTCCCGTCGGCTGCGATTTCGCGATGCCGCAGGCAGATCTGCTCGCGTACATGAATTCGTGGAACAACGGCAGCGGGCCGGATTCGTATGCCGGCACGGGCGCGTGGGCGGTGGCGGCGACGTTCGACCACTACATCCAGCTCATCTCGTTTCACACTTCGAGTTTGCAGTCGCGGCAACCGTTCGACGCGATTCCGTACTGGCTCGGCCATTACGCGAGCCGGCCGGCCAACAAGATCGTGCATTACCGCGCCTCCCGGGTCCTGGTCGGCGCCGAGGTGATGGGAGTGGTCGCCGACGTCGCGGCGGGTGCGGCCGGCGGCGGCAACGCGGCGCGTCTGGCGCGGCAGCAGGAAGCCTGGGCCGCGCTCGTCCCGAGCACTCACCACGACTACATCACCGGGACCTCGGGCGCGCAGTACACGGACGTCAACGCCCACGAGCAACTGCCGCGGCTCCGCCTGGCGGCCTCCCTGGCGCAGGACCTTCTGGGCGATGCGACCGAGGAGCTGCGGCTCGGGATCAACCCTGGCGCGGCTCCGAACGAATGGGCCACGCCGGTCGTCGTGTGCAACCCCCTCGGCTTCGCGCGCACGGATCTCGTCTCGCTGCCGCAGGGTGCCGGGATCGGCGCCTCGTCGCTCTACGGTGCAAACGGCAACCAGCTCGTGCAACAGAATGCCGACGGCTCGCTGCTCTTCCTCGCGTCCGCGCCGAGCCTCGGCTACGACACGGTCTTCGTGAACACGCAGGACACGTCGCCGCAACCGGCCGCCGTTTCGATCTCCAACTCCGGCACCGCGTGGACGCTGGCGAACGACGTCCTCTCCGTCACCATCGACCAGGCATCGCAGTGGGGCATCACGAGCCTGTCCGCGATCGGCGCGACGAACATCATCGCGCCGGGCCAGGCTGGCAACGCGCTCGCGTTCTACAACGACCCCAACGGCAATCTGTACCGGTACGGCAATGAGACGCAGGGATCGAACGGCATGTCGCCGGCATCGCCGGCTCTGACGCCCGGAGCGCTGGACGTCCTGGAGTCGGGGCCGCTCCGGGCGACGCTGCAGGCGCAGCTCATCGCGTCGGTGAACGGCGTCACGTACGTCTACGTGCTGACGTATTCGCTCGTGGCGGGTGAGCCGTTCGTGCGGATGGAGATCAGCGGCACGACGCCTGCGCAGACCTCGGTCTTCGTCCGCTTTCCGTTCGCGGGCGGCAGCGTTGCCTCGCTCTGCCGCGGCACGACGTATCACTGGGCGGACAACCCCATGGTGCTGTACTGGGAGCCGCCGGTGTTCTGGGCCATGCACAACTTCGTCATTCCGCGGACCTCCGGAAACGCGGTGCTGGCCGCGGTCTATCAGGAAGGGATGCCGTCGTGGGGCTACGACGCGGGCGGGGCTCTGCTCGGCAACATCCTGCGCAACAACTATGACGGCAGCGCGCCCTACGGCGCCGGAGCGTGGGACACCGGTCTCCACACGCAGCGCTACGCGTTGCGCATCCCCGATCAGCTCGGCGATCCGGCGACCGGACAGCCGCTCCAGGAGGCGCTCCGATTCGTCACGCCGATGGTGGCGCGAACCGTGGCACCGCCGCCGCTCTCGTCCAATGCGTACCCGGCCACCTACTCGCTGGCCTCGATCTCGTCGCCGTCGTCGGCCATCCTCACGGCGGCGAAGGCAGCCGATACGGCGGCATCGGACCTCATCCTGCGCATCTACCAGCCGACGAACACGCCGCAGAGCGTGGAGCTCACGACCGCCGTCAATGCTTCCGGCGCCACCGTCCAGACGGCGCTGGAAGGCGCCTTCCAGTTCCAGCCCCCGAACGCGTCGATCACGAGCGCGGCCTCGGGCAGCGCAACGGTGCAGATGAACAACGCGCTGGCGACGATCCGCCTCCCGGGCGTGCTCTGAGTCTGGAGTGCGGAGGCAACCGCAATCGCCTCGGCACTCCAGATCGGGAGGCGGAAGGTCGGGCGCGAGCTGGTGCGCTATTCTAGGGATGGCCTATGACCGCGTCACTGCCGCACTCGCGACACCATCACTCCTATGAGGAGTACCTCGCGTTCGAGCGGGACAGCGAGACCAAGCATGAGTTCGTCGCTGGAGAAATCTTCGCGATGGCGGGTGGGACCGCGAGACACAGCGCCCTCGCCTTCAGGATCGGTGGAGCCTTGTACAGTGCTCTTCCTCCCGGCTGCACTGCGTTTCAGTCCGACATGAGGCTGCGTGTCGTCGCGACCGGCAGAGCGACGTATCCGGACATCTCGATGGTCTGCGGGCCGATTGAATTCGATCCTGCCGATCCCAGGGAAACGACGATCCTCAATCCCTCGCTGCTGATCGAGGTTCTCTCCCCTACGACTGAAGAAGTCGATCGCGGGGACAAATGGCGAGACTATCAACGGATCCCATCGCTGCAGGAGTACGTCCTGGTCAGCCAGGATTCCCGTGTCGAGATCTACCGTCGTCTCAGCTCCGAAAGCTGGGAGTATCGTGACGTGCGGGAAGGGGTCGTGACGCTTGCGTCGGGCGCGACACTCGATCTGTCGACTCTCTACGCGGATCTTCCGCACTGAACGTCACAGCCCGGCGCGTTCGATTCTCGCGAGGAGCGACGGCTTGCAGCCGATCAGGCGTTCGACCAGACCGGCCGGAAGAACACCGAAGGATTCCCCTCCGTCCCGCGCGATCGGCGCAGGAGTGGAAATGGCTAACAGCAATATCCCGCAACTGACGTATGCGATGTCCCCTGCCTCGGCGACGGTGAGCACGACCCAGAGCTTCGTGCTGACCATCACCAACCCGAGCTCGCAGTTCCCCGTCACCGTGCAGAAGGCGGGCGATCGGATCTCCCTCTCGAATTGGTCGTCGCTCACGGCCTCGGTCGGGCAGATCAGTCCCGTCCCACCGCCGTCGACGAACTGGCGCATCGGTCTCGCGACCTCCTTCATCGAGATCTTCGTGATCGCCGACACGGTCATCGCACCGGGAGCGAGCGTCAGTTTCCAGATCAACAATGTGGCCATCGACGCGAACGTCGGGCAGGGATCGGTCGTCGTCCTCGAGGTCATCGGCGGGATCGCCGCGAATCCGCCCGCCATCCAGATCGGCAAGCTCGGAGCGGAGCTGCAGATCTTCGCCTATGCGAATCCGGTGACCGTGGGCCTCGGCCAGACCACGATGCTGAACTGGACCATCGTGAAGGGACTGTACGTGACCGTGGTCCCGCCCGGCGACGGCAGGGAGTACCCGCGCCAGGGCATCGGACCGTACTCGTTCGCCATTCCCGTCCAGCCGTTCCAGGACCAGCGGCAGACGACGTTCACCGCCACCGTCCATCAGGACGTCGGCACCTTCCTCAGTGCTCCCGTCACGGTGAATCTCAGTGAGCCCGTGATCACGATGTTCGAGAACGACCCGAGTGCACCCCTCAGCATCGACGGATCGCTGACGCTCCGCTGGAACAGCGTCTACGCGACCAGCGCGACGCTCACGCCGACGACCGGCGGCGCGAACGTGCCGACCGCGGGCACGAAGTCGTACACCTCGTTCAACCTGAAGAAGCTGGTGACGAACAACGCACCGCAGTTGGTCTTCACTCTCGTGGCGCAGGGCTTCAAACAGGCGGCGAAGCGGCAGCTCGTCCTGCCGCTGCAGCCCGTCGCCATCAACTGGTTCCGCTACGCCGACATGGCGCACAACGGCTTCACGCACGACGTCTCCAACGCCACCAGCGTGACGTTGCCGTCGATCTCCGGCACTCCGCCGTACCGGCTCACGGCGCAGGGGCCGCTCGGTCCGGTCTCGCAGGTCCTCGGCGGCGGCGGCGTGGAGGTGCTCGTCCTCAACGCCGATCCGCCGGCGATCCTGGCCGGCGACTCGACGACGATCCACTTCCAGGTGCAGCTCGCGTCGCGCGCCGTCCTCGAGCCAGGCGGCATCCCGCTCCAGTTCGACGGCAGCGGCATCGGGCAAACCGTGGTCTCTCCCGCGGCCACGACGACCTACACGCTCGTTGCCACCGACCCCGCCGGCAACCAGGCGTCCAGTCCGATCACCGTGACGGTGACGGCACATCAGCCGCCGGGACGGCAGCGGTCCGGGTTTTGATGCAGCCTCCCAATCGCCTCCGCACTCCAGGTCGGAAACGGGCTGGCCGTTGGCTTGCTGCAGCAGTTCCAATCTGAAGAAACGATGAAGAAGCTGCTGATCGTCGTCGCCGCCATCGCGATCGTCGTCTGGATCGTCTCGTGGTTCCGGGCTCCGGCCGCCGTCGCCACCTCGGCCGCCCGGACGTGGCCGGGAGGGCTGGGGACGCTCGACTCCGTGGAAGGCCGCTTCAAGCCGCTGGCGGCGAATGCGGCGTCCGGGAGGCTGACGGCGCTCGCCAATGCGTTGCCAAAGGACGAAGTCGTCGAGGGGTTCGTGGCGCGCGAGGTCGCGCGGGGCGAGCTCGCCATCGGCGAGCCGCCGGCGTTGCCCGACGTCGCCGCGATCCGCGAGCTGCTGCTGCGCGAGCCGGTCGTCTGGGAGCGGCGTGTCGCGTTCGACGACGCGGAGATCGCGGCGAGGCGCACGGTGCATCTGACGGCGGCGCGGGCTCTGGTCGCGAGTGCGCTGGTGAAGGCGCGCGCAAACGATGCAGCGGCGTGGGAGGACCTGCACGCCGCGTGGAAGCTCGCCCGCGCGCTGGACGCGCATCCGCAGATGATGGCGCAGACGGCCGCGTTGACGACGGCGCGGATGATCAACGCGGTGGCCTGGAAAATGCCGCTGCCCGCGCCGGCGTGGCTCGGCGAGCTGCAGGAGCGCGACCACGTGCGGCCGCTCCTCGAGGCGTTCCAGTACTCGGCGGCGTCCTACTGGGCGGACGGCGCGCAGATGTTTCCCACGAAGTGGCTCGCGGACTCGGTCGAGCACGATCGCTTGATCGCGGAAGAAGTGTTCAACACCACGCGGTGCGATGTGAACGTGCGCATGAATCAGTTGGGGACGGACCTCGCCTCTGTCTGGCGCCGCGCGTTCCGCTACCGCGCCGAGCGCGAGGCCACGGCGAACGCGCTGCGCGTGCGCGAGGGGAAGCCGATCGAGACCGCCTCGCGCTGCAGCGACGGGGCCTGGGCGTTCGACGGGACGACGCTGCGCTTCAGCCGCGAGATCGCGACCGCCGCGCCGGACCGGCCGATGCCGCTGGTGCTGCGGATCAGGCCCAAAATGTAGGGCGTGGCTTCAGCCCGCCCCTCGGACGGGGAGGGGGAACGCCGCCGCCCACCCGAGGGGC
>DASUSN010000089.1:0-5190 GCA_036375075.1 Thermoanaerobaculia bacterium
GTAGACGGCGAAGGACCCCCTGATTTGCGCGCTGCTCGTGCTCTCGGCAGGGGGTCCTTCGCCGTCTACGCGGCTCAGGATGACAGGGAGCACTTCGCTCAGCGACTCGACGAACCGGTCCGGCCGCGACGCCAGCAGCGCCTCGCGGTTGGGATACCCGCCCGGCACGGCGATCGAGTACACGCCCGCCGCGCGCGCCATGGCCACGTCCTCGGGACTATCGCCGACGTACACCGCCTCCCCGGCCGCGATCTTCAGGCGATCGAGGCACAGCAGCAGCCCCTCGGGATGCGGCTTCTTCTCCTGCACGTCGCACCCGAAGACGCACTCGTGAAAGGCGAAACCGTGCGTCCCGAGCTCGCGCTGCACGCGCTGGCGGCTGCCGCTCGTCACGATACCCGTGGCCAGGCCGCGCTCGTGGAGCGCGACGACGAGCTCGCGCGCGCCGTCGATCAGCGCCACTTCTTCTTCGGCAAAGTGCGCCAGCCACCGCTCGTCCGCGTGCGGCCACCGCTCCTCGGGGATGTCGAGCATGCGGAAGGTCTGGTACCAGTTGGGCGAGTAGGTGCGGGCGTAGGTCTCGCGGTCGAACGGCACGCCGAATTCTTCGAAGAGGCGCACGTAGCAGCGGAAGCTCGCCTCGGCCGTATCGACGAGCGTCCCGTCCCAGTCGAACAGGACGGCGCGCACGTTGGGAGTCGTCATGAATCGATTCTACTTGTGTCGGGGAAATCACACAGAGGTGTCTGCGGAAACGTACAGCGGCGTGGCCCGAACGCTCGCAAATGCCTGAAAAACGGCCGGAACCGCGGGGCTGGCCGTGGTCCGCCGCTTGCGCAATGTCGCGACCGGAGGATTCATCATGGCTCGCTGGTCCGTTCTCGCAATCGCCTTCTTCGTCGCCTGCTCGTCGTCCCGTCCCGCCACCGTCGATCCCCCGGTCGATCCCGTGACCGAGCCGGCGATCGTCAGCGCAGTCGAGGAAGCCGTCATTCAGGGGTCCGTGGAAGGAGAGGAAGCCGCGCGAGTCGGACGTCGCGTCGGGCGGGTCGCGGGCGTGCTCGCGGCCGTGCTGGGCGGCCCGCGGACGGAGTCGGTCGACGACATGATCGACCGCTATCGCATGACGCGCGACGCCGCGATCGTGACGGCCACCGTAATCGGCGCGACGCACGGAGCGGTGGAGGGCGCAAAGCGCGGGTACGAGCTGGACGTGCAGTTCGCGGAGCTGACGCAGATTCCCCGTCTCGACGCCACGCGGCCCTTCCCCGATCTCATCGAGGTGCGGTTCTCGGATTTCGACGTCCTGCCGGAGATCGCGGCCGTCCTGGCTGGACGCGAGGAGCGCGCGATCGAGGTCCACGCCGCGGGGAACGCGGCGCTGGACGTGCGCGACGCGCTGATCGAATTGGGCGTGACGCCGGCGAGTGTCCGCGCGACACGCAACGACGAGATCTCCGGCGCGATGCTGCGCATCGGCTACCGCTGACCGACACCTCTTCGGAGTGCGGAGGCCAATCGCCTCCGCACTCCAAAAGGGCACGAAGCGGTGACACAGGCGTGAACGGGCTTGTTCCGCCGCGTGCGACCCTCTACGGTGCGGGCATGCTGAACTTCGCGTGGCTGGAGCGCCGCAAAGAATACGGGATGTTCTTCGTCCGCCTGATCGTGGGATTCCATCTGATCTACGGAACAATGGACAACGTGTTCTCGTGGGCGCGGATGATCGAGTTCCGCGACTTTCTCGCGTCGCGCGGCGTGCCCTTGCCGCTGTTCGCGGCGCACCTCTCGGCGTACGCGCAGTTCCTCTGCGGGATCCTCTTCATCCTCGGACTGTTCGTCCGTCCCGCGGCGGCGGTGATGATCGTCAACTTCATCGCCGCGCTGCTGATCGCGCATCGCACGGGCGGCTATCCGCCCGCGGCGCTCGCGCTGATCATGCTGTTCTCGTCGATCGCCTTCCTCGTGCACGGACCGGGACGGCCGGCGCTCGGGAAGCGACCAGGATGACGGGTTCCTCGGTTCCTCGGGTTCCTCGGGTTCCTCGGAGGATCCTGAGGCCCTCTTCCGAGGAACCCGAGGAACTCCGAGGAACTCCGAGGAACTCGTTACGGGACCAGTTCCGAAGTCATGGTCGCGCCGCCCATCGCCGCGAGGACCGCGGTCGTCTTGACGGCTTTGCGTGAGGCCTTGTCGATCCAGACGGTCATGCTGCCCGGCTCGCCGACGGTCTCGATCTCGACTTTCCACGCGTCGAACGTGCCGGCGGGAACGGTCACGCTCTCGCTGCCGGCGACGCGCAGTTGCATGGTCTTCTGCTTCGCCTTCTGCACGTCGAAGTTGCGATACGTGGCCGTATACCCCTCGGCCAGCGGCAGCGTCGCGATGACGGCGTTCATGCCCGCTCCGTCCGCGAAGAGCGGGCCGCCGAGGTCTGCTTCGATCGGGCGGGCCTGTCCGCCCATGTTCATCGAGCCGGTGGCCTTCTTCTCCCCGTACGCGAGCTCGATGGTCGCCGGTCCCTGCGAGGCCGTGCGCGACTGAGGCACGAGCGTGCCCTTGGCGAGCACGACGCGGTCCTTGATGTCGCCCATCGGTCCCTTGACGGTCTCGGTGGCCACCCAGTTGCCGCCCTCCTCCGTGATCTCGGTGGTGAGGTCCATGGCCATGGTCTGGCCGCCCATACCGATCGAGACCTTGTACTTCGCGCTGCCCGCCGCGAGGTCGACCGCCGGCTTGGGCAGCGACACCGCGGAGACGCTCTTCTTCAACTCCACCGTCTTCGGATCGACGGTGATCTCGCGGAGCCGCGTGGTGACTTCCGGAGTCATGCTCTCCTGATAGCGGCCGCCGAGGTGCTTGGCGAGGAACTTCTCGGCGGTGGCGAAGGCGGCCATGTTGTTGACCGGACGCTGGAAGCCGTGGCCCTCATCCGGGGCGACGATGTACTCCACCGGGAAGCCGCGGTCGCGCAGCGCGACGACGATCTGGTCGCTCTCGGCCTTGTTCACGCGCGGGTCGTTCGCGCCCTGGATGACCAGCAGCGGGCTCTTGATCTTGTCCGCGGAGTTGAGCGGCGACTGCTTCATCAGCCGGGCCTTGCCTTCGGCGGATTTCGGGTCGCCCATGCGCTCGACGAACATCTTGCGGATCGACTCCCAGTACGGCGGGATGGAGTCGAGCAGCGTGATCAGGTTCGACGGGCCGACGATGGAGACGCCAGCGGCGTAGACGTCCGGCGTGAAGGCGAGGCCGGCCAGCGTCGCGTAGCCGCCGTAGCTGCCGCCCATGATGCCGACGCGCTTCGGGTCGACGGTGCCCTGGGCGACGAGGTGCTTGACGCCCCAGGTGAGGTCGTCCTGCATCTTCTCACCCCACTGCATGTTGCCGGAGTTGAGGAACTTCTTGCCGTAGCCGGTGGACGCGCGGAAGTTCGACTGCAGGACGGCGTAGCCGCGGTTGGCGAGGTACTGCGCGATGCCGTCATAGCCCCAGGTATCCCGCGACCACGGGCCGCCGTGCGGCAGGACGATGAGCGGGAGGTTCTTCGCCTCCACGCCCTTGGGGAGCGTGAGGAACGCGGGGATCTCCATGCCGTCCGAGCTCTTGTAGCGGATGGCGTGCATCGGCGCGAGGTACTCGCGCACGACCTTCTCGCGGATCCGGTACTGCAGCGCGAGCTTCTTCGCGCCGCGGTCGTACAGGTACGTCTGGCCCGGCTCGGTATCGCCGTTGGCGGAGACGAGCCACAGCCTCTCGTCCTCGGTCGACGAGTACGGATTCACGTCGCGGCCGGGGAACTGCTTGCGCAGCCACTCGTAGTCGGCCTCGTAGGCCTTGTCGAGCCACACGATGTTGGCGCGGTCGTCTTCGTACATCACGCCCACCAGTTCCTCGGACTTGTCCGAGAAGATCGGGTTGCCGACGTCCACGCGCTTCCGCGGGTCGCTCGAGACCAGCTCTTCCTTGCCGTTGGCGGGATCGAAGAGCACGAGCTGGGTGAGGTCGAGATCGCCCTTGTTGGTCTCGAGATAGACGCGCTTGTCGTCCTTGTGGAAGCGGTGGATGCCGCAGCTCTCGACGACGCTGCAGGAGTAGATCTTCTCGAGCTTGTCGCCGTCGACGCGGAGGATCTCCGTGTCGCCGTTCTCGGCGGAGCGCTGCGCGAGGCGGAGGACACCTTTGTGGTCGAAGGTCCAGCCGGTGATGCGCTCGGTGTTCTTGCGCACCAGCGTGCGCTCGCCGGTGGAGATCTTCACGCGGTACAGGTCGTGCCACGCCTTGTCGCGGTCGTTGATGCCGACGTAGATGACGTCGGGGCTCGACTCCGGGACGGAGTAGATGAACGCGCGCACGCCCTTCGCGTCGGTCAGATTGCGCGCGGCCGGCACTTTCTGCCCTTCCGCGGGCTTGGCGGCGGGATCGACGGCGAAGACGTTGTAGTTCTCGTCGCCGGCCTGGTCCTGGACGAAGAGGACGTACTTGCCATCCTGCGTCCAGAAGTAGCCGGGGATCGGCCGCCGGGTGTCGGCGGTGATGGGCCGGGCCTTGTCGAACGGCTCGTCGGTCTTCTTGACCCACACGTTGCGGGTCCCGTCGAGCGGCTTGACGAAGGCGATGTACTTGCCGTCCGGCGAGAGCTGCGCGCCGATGATCTCGGGATCGCCGAAGAAGAGCTCACGATCGATGAGCGGCGGCAGCTCCGCGGCAGCGCTGACGGACAACACCAGCAGCAGGACTGCTAACAGGTTCCTGGGGACTCTCATGCTTCCTCCATTCAGGTGAGCGGCGCGCAGGACGGCGCGCCGGGACAGGGATTCTCCCGCGGGATATATACGGCAATCAATCCACCGGGGTTTCCGGCTCCCTCGGTATGGAGTGCGGAGGCAACCGCCTCCGCGCTCCATGTAGGGCGTGGCTTCAGCCCGCCTCCCTCGTGGGCGGGGGCGTTCCCCCTCCCCGCCCGGGGGGCGGGCTGAAGCCGCGCCCTACATTTGAGACAGCCTCCAATCGCCTCCGCACTCCATATCGCGTCAACCCGCTTACTGTCCGAGGTACTTCATCACCGCCGCCATCTCCCGCGCGCGGAGCGTCGCGCACTCGTTCACCTGTTCGGCGACGCGGGCGAAGGCGCGCTCGGTGCCCTCCACCTTGCGGTCGGCGAAGAACTTCCGGGCGCGCTCGACGCGG
>DASUSN010000090.1:0-48491 GCA_036375075.1 Thermoanaerobaculia bacterium
GAGGGACCTGGGTGGGTGGGGCGGCAGGCACGTGCTTCGCGCCCCACCCGCCCAGGTCCCTCGCTCGACGCTCGGGATGACAAGGGCGCGCGGGCTACCGGCGCGCGCGGAAGCCGCCCGGGGTCTCCACGATGCGGACGAAGCCGGCGTGCTCCAGCACCTCGCGCACCTGCGGCGTGAGCGTCGCGCCGATCGCCTCCACCACGTCGAACCGCTCGTGGTGCATGGCGATCTGCTCGAGGAGCGGATCCCAGTCCAGGGGGCGGAAGAGCGTCACGGAGATGTGCGGCCACTCCACCGCCTGCATCCACGCCTCCTCCGCGGCCGCGCGGTTCGCGGGCGTGTCCACCATCCACACCGGCGTGTGGAAGGCGAGCTTCTCGAGCTGGCTCGAGAAGTCCTCGGCGAACACCACGGCCACGGAGCGCGGCAACTCAGCTCACCATCCGCACTGCTTCCCGCGGTTCTGCTCGTCCAGCCAGTCCTTCAGCGGGCGGAAGTAGTCGACGATCGCCGTCGCGTCCATCTGCCGCTGGCCCGTCAGCGCCTCCAGCGCATCCGGCCACGGGCGGCTCGCGCCCATCTCCAGCGTCTTCGCCAGACGCGCGCCCGCCTCCTTGTTGTCGTAGATCGAGCAGCGGTTCAGCGGACCCTCGTATCCCGCCGTCGCACACAGTGACCGGTGGAACTGGAACTGGAGGATCCGCGCGAGGAAGTACCGCGCGTACGGCACGTTGGCCGCGATGTGGTACTTCGCGCCCGGGTCGAAGAGCTCCTCGCCGCGCGCGCCCACCGGGGCGATGCCCTGATACTGCGTCCGCAACTGCCACCACGCCTTGTTGTAGTCCGACGGCGCGGTCTGGCCGCTGAACACTCCCCAGCGCCACTTGTCCATCAGCAGCCCGAAGGGGAGGAACGCGATCTTGTCCAGCGCGTCGCGCAGCAGCAGCGGGATGTCGGCCGACGCGGGCGGCTCCTTGTCCAGCAGCCCCACCTTGACCAGGTACGCCGGCGTCACCGACAGCGCGATCGTGTCGCCGATGGCCTCGTGGAAGCCGTCGTTCGCGCTGTTCTTGTAGAGATACGGCTGATGCTTGTAGGCCCGCTGGTAGAAGTTGTGTCCCAGCTCGTGGTGGACGGTCGTGAAGTCCTCGGCCGTCTTCTCGATGCACATCTTCAGGCGGAGGTCGTCGAGGTTGTCGATGTCCCACGCGCTGGCGTGGCAGACCACCTCGCGGTCGCGCGGCTGCACGAACATCGAGCGCTCCCAGAACGTCTGGGGCAGCTTGTCGAAGCCGAGGGAGGTGAAGAAGCGCTCGCCGATGCGGACCATCTCCAGCGCGTCGACGTCCTTCCGCTTCTCGAGGATCTTCGTCAGGTCGTAGCCCGCGTTCGACTTCGGCGGGGCGACGACGTCGTAGATGTTGCCCCACTCCTGCGCCCAGATGTTGCCGAGGAGGTGAGCGGGGATCGGCTTGTCCGGCGCGACCACGTCCGAGCCGTACTTCTTCGACAGATTCGCGCGGACGTAACAGTGCAGCGAGTCGTAGAGCGGCTTGACCTGACCCCAGAGCCGGTCCATCTCCGCCGCGAACGCGTCCGGCGGCATGTCGTAGTTCGAGCGCCACAGCGCGCCGGTGTCGGCGTAGCCGAGCTCCCGCGCGCCCTGGTTCATGATCGAGACGAAGCGCGTGTACTTGTCGCGCATCGGAGGCGACACCGTGTGCCAGCCGCGCCAGACGTCGAGCAGCTTCTTCGGGTCGCGCGACGTGCGCATCACGTTCGAGATCTCGTTGATGTCCAGGCAGGCCTCGCCGGTCGCGCCGTCCGGGCAGTACTTGCCCGAGCCGTACATCGCCTCGAGCTCCGCGGCCAGGCGCGCCAGCTCGGCGGTCATGGCCGGATCCGAGGGGCCGGGCGAGACCAGGGTCAGCTTGATCAGGTTCAGCTTGCGGCGGATGTCGTACGGCAGCTCCAGGTCGTCGAAGCGCGCCGCTTTCTTCGCCAGCTCCACGCCGGCGTTGATCAGGCGCTCGTTCTCGCGCGCGGCGATGATCTGCGTGTCGTGGGTGATGTAGGTGGACTGCACCCACGCCGCCCGCTGCTGGTCTTCATTCAGTTGAGCCAGCCGCGCCTCGGCCTCCTGGACGAACTGCGCGGCTTCTTCGGCCGTCGGGCCGGTCTCGGCGGGCGTGGCGGAGGGGGGAGCGGCTGCGGTCATGGTCGAAGTGGACTCCGTCGTGTCGGGCGAGGACGCGGGTGCGGCAACAGGCGTCGTCGTCGTGGTGCACGCTCCGAGGACGAGGAGCAGGAGCGGGAGAGCGAGTCGTTGCATGGAACCTCCGAGTGCGCGGCGGAGTATAGCGAAGGGGGGAGGGGACAGGGGACAGGGCGCAGGGGACAGGAGAACGGGGCTGGGGCGGGATCTCCTGCGCCCTGCGCCCTGTCCCCCGCCCCCTTAGTGATGGGACCCCAAACGTATCGTCTGGTTTATGCGTATAACCTTCGGTGTGTGGTGTACCATCACACCAGTATTTTTTTGCGCGGCGTTCCGGCGCTGCAGCTCCACAATCTGCAAGGAGATCCATGAATCCCAACAAGCTCCGCCGTAACCTCGTCGTCGCCCTGGCCGCGGTCCTCTGTCTCACCCTCCCGGCTCAGGCCCAGAAGCGCCGCTCCACGGGAACGCGCTCCCCGGGCGCACAGTTCACGATCGAAAAGATCACCGGACAGGTGCTCGACGCCGCCACCGGCCAGCCGATCCCGTCCGTGGCCGTCTCCGCCGGCAACCGCAGCGACAGCACCGACGCCAACGGCAACTTCGAGCTGAAGAACGTCCGCGGCTTCGGGTACCTGGTCTTCGAAGTCGAGCGCACCGGCTACCGGCCCCACCTGTCGCAGCTCCAGCCGAATACCCCGACCACGCTCACGGTGCACCTCACGCCGACGGCGACCGTCTCCATCCGCAAGACGAACGGCGAAGTGATCCAGGTGGACACGGAGTCGTTCAAGTTCGGCTACCCGGTGCCGTTCAGCGGCTACCGCGAGGCGGAGTCGGACGACTTCTGCTCCATCAGCGACGGGAAGAAGTCCTACATCCACCGCGCGCAGATCGCGAAGCTCACCGGCCCGGCCACGCTCGTCCCGGGCGGCTCGTGCTGCGAGGCCGGCAATGCCCGCAAGATGACCATGACCCTCAAGACCGGCCAGACGATGGACGTCATCTTCACCGACACCTGCGAGGAGCGCTACAAGGTGGACATCGGCGCGCGCGTGCACACCACGGGCGAGTTTCTCCACATCCCGATCACGGAGATCGCGGAAATCGTCTTCCCGTAGCGCGTAGAATCGCCCTGTGAGCGCAGCAGCAACGCCTCTGAGGGCACCCCAGCCGCTCGACGAGATCGAGCGGCTGTACGACCTCCAGCAGCAGAGCCGCGCCGCCGTCGCCTCCACGACGGCGGCGCAGCGCATCGCGAAGCTGCGCCGCCTGCACGACACGCTGCTGGCGCGCCGCGGCGAGATCCGCGCCGCGATGTGGGAGGACTACCGCAAGCCCGCCGCCGAGGTGGACCTCTCCGAGCTCTATCCCGCCGTGGGCGAGGCTCGCCACGCGATCCGCCATCTGCGCCGCTGGATGAAGCCGCGGCGGGTCGGCACGCCGCTGGCGCTGTTCGGCTCGCGCTCGTATGTCCGGTACGAGCCGAAGGGCGTGGTCCTGATCATCGCCCCCTGGAACTTCCCCTTCAAC
Source organism: Thermoanaerobaculia bacterium (assembly GCA_036375075.1). Lineage (GTDB taxonomy): Bacteria > Acidobacteriota > Thermoanaerobaculia > Gp7-AA8 > Gp7-AA8 > QHVT01. The sequence goes on from DASUSN010000090.1 coordinate 3,752, forward strand.
CTCACCCTCGGACCGCTCGTCTCCGCCGTCGCGGCGGGGAACTGCGTGATGATCAAGCCGTCCGAGCTCGCGCCCGCGTCGGCGGCGTGCGTGAAGCGCCTCATCGCCGAGGTGTTCGACGAAAGCGAGGTCGCGGTCGTGGAAGGGGAGGCGCCCGTGGCCGAGGCGCTGCTGCGGAAGAAGTTCGACCACGTGTTCTTCACCGGCAGCCCGGCGATCGGCAGGGTGGTGATGAAGGCGGCGGCCGAGCACCTGACCTCCGTGACCCTCGAGCTGGGCGGGAAGTCGCCGGTGATCGTCGACCGGACCGCGGACCTGGACGAGGCGGCGAAGAAGCTGGCCTGGGGGAAGTTCTACAACTCCGGCCAGGTCTGCATCGCGCCGGACTACCTCCTGGTCGACGAGACCGTCCGCGACGAGTTTCTGGACCGGCTGCAGGCGTCCATCGCGGCGCTGGGGTCTGACGGCTCGCGAGGCATCATCGTGAACGACCGCCACGCGGCGCGCGTGAAGCGCCTCATCGACGACGCCGTGGCCCAGGGAGCGCAGGCGGTCGTGGGTGGCTCCTGCCGCGGACGCGAGATCGAGCCGACGGTGCTGACGAACGTCTCCCCCCGCGCGGCGGTGCTGCAGGAGGAGATCTTCGGCCCCGTGCTGCCCGTGCTCACGTACCGCACGCTCGACGACGCCTTCCGCGTCATCGAGGAGCGCGAGAAGCCGCTGGTCCTGTACATCTTCAGCCGCGACCGCCGCGTGGTCGACCGGATCCTCGCCCACACCCGCGCGGGCGGCACGGCGGTCAACAACACGATGATCCACTTCTACAACCTCGAGCTGCCGTTCGGCGGCGTCGGCCAGAGCGGCACGGGCCGCGGCCACGGCCACGCGGGCTTCGAGGCGTTCTCCAACCCCCGCGGCGTCCTCGATCAGAAGCTCCGGTTCGCCCCCACCCAGCTGCTCTACCCGCCGTACGGCAAGAAGCTCCAGCAGAAGATCATCGACTTCACGGTCCGGTGGCTGTAGCCCCCCCGCGCCGCCCGTTCCTCGGGGTTCCTCGGGGTTCCTCGGACTGAGCCTGTCCTCCTGAGCCGCGGAGACGGCGAAGGATCCCCTGCCGGGAGCACGCTATCCGTTCAACGCACGGGGTCCTTCGCCGTCTTCGCGGCTCAGGAGGACAGGCCGACCTCCGAGGAACCCGAGGACCTCCGAGGAACTCCGAGGAACCGGCAGGGCGGGGCGGGCTACAGGTGTTCCCGGAAGATCGCGATCTCGCGCCAGATCGTGCCCTCCGACTGCAGTTCCACGATGGCCCGGATGGTCAGGGGCTCGGTGGGGCGGCGGGTGGTCTGGGCGACCGCGGTGGCGAAGGCCGTCAGCGCCTTGGTCTCGCCCGGCGGCACGGTCTCGTTGTACTGGCGGGCGTAGCGCAAGAGGGAGTACTGCCCCATGCCCGGCGAGTCCAGCTCCACGCGGCGCACGACCAGCGGCGCCTGACCGCGGTTCAGCACGCGGATCTCCAGCGTCGCGGGGGCGCTGTTGGTCGACCCGAAGAACAGCGGGTTGACGAGCTGCGCCGCGATGTCGGGCTGGGGCATGTTGGCTGGCCGGCCGGCCTTGGTGCTGCTGCCGGCGCAGGCCGCGAGGGAGAGAAGTAACAGAAACGACAACATCCTACGCATCGAGATCCTCCAGAACCGTGTTATCCAGCGGCGCCATGAGAAAGCTCATCATGATTCTGTCGGTCGTTGCAATGGCGGCGGCTGCATCGGCACAGGAAAGACTCACGCGTCTTCTGCGCCAACCCGACATCCACGGCGACCAGATCGCCTTCGTCTACGCCGGCGATCTGTGGGTCGTCTCGGCCAAAGGCGGCGACGCGCGCCGGCTCACCTCCGACGACGGGATGGAGTACTTCCCGAAGTTCTCGCCCGACGGCCGCTGGATCGCCTTCACCGGCGACTACTCCGGCAGCCGGCAGGTGTTCGTCATCAGCGTCGACGGCGGCGCGCCGCGGCAGCTCACGTTCTACAACGACGTCGGCCCCCTCCCGCCGCGCGGCGGCATCGACAACCGCGTCCTGGACTGGACGCCGGACGGCAAGAACATCCTCTTCCTCCCGCACCGCCTCCCGTGGGGCGACCGCATGGCCCGGCCGTACGTCGTGCCCGCGGCCGGCGGCATGGAGACGCCGCTGGCGATCCCCGAGGCCGGCGGCGGCGCCTACTCGCCGGACGGCCGGAAGCTGGTCTACACGCCGATCGAGCGCGAGTTCCGCACCTGGAAGCGCTACCGCGGCGGCCGCGCCCAGGACGTCTGGATCTACGACCTCGTCGCCAACAAGGCCGAGCAGATCACGAACAACCCCTACACCGACAACCAGCCGGTCTGGATCGGCGACACGATCTACTTCACCTCCGACCGTGAAGACGGACGCCTGAACCTGTGGGCCTACGACACGAAGTCGAAGCAGTCCCGCAAGGTCACGACGCACGGCGACTACGACGTCCTCTGGCCGAGCGCGGACAAGGCGCAGGTCGTCTACGAGAACGGCGGCTACATCTACCGCTTCGACGCCGCGACGGCGAAGAGCGAGCGCGTGCCCATCCGCGTCTTCGGCGACTTCCGCAACACCCTCCCGTACCACCGCAGCGTCACCGGCAACATCCAGGAGTTCGGCCTCTCGCCCAGCGGCGCCCGGGCCCTCTTCGTCGCCCGCGGCGACATCTTCACCGTCCCGGCCAAGGAAGGGGAGATCCGCAACCTCACCCAGACGCCCGGCGTCCGCGAGCGCGACGCGAACTGGTCGCCGGACGGCAAGTGGATCTCCTATCTCTCCGACAAGTCCGGCGACTACGAGGTCTACGTCCGTCCCGCGGACAACGCCGCCGGCGAGCGGCAGGTCACGACCAACGGGAAGGCGTGGCGCTTCACGCCGGTGTGGTCGCCCGACTCGAAGATGCTGGCTTTCTCCGATAAAGACCTGGCGCTCTCCGTCCTCGACGTGGCGTCCGGCAAGGTGACTGCGGTGGACAAGGACCGCTTCGCCGACATTACGCAGTACTCGTGGTCGCCGGACTCGCGCTGGATCGCGTACACGAAGCTGAACGAGGCCCGCTTCAACTCGATCTACGTCTACGACGTGACCGCGGGCAAGTCCCACCGCCTCACCAGCGGCATGACCGACGACACCGAGCCGGTGTTCGATCCGAAAGGCCGCTACCTCTACTTCCTCTCCAACCGCGACTTCAACCTCGCCTTCAGCGCGTTCGAGTTCAACTACGTCTACGTCGACCCGACGCGCGTGTACGTCGCCGTGCTCGCGGAGGACGGCCCGGCGCTGTTCCTGCCGCAGAGCGATGAAGAGAAGGCCGCCGCGCCCGCGGCGCCCGAGGAGAAAGAGGGCGAGAAGAGCACCGGGAAGAAGGACGCCGCCAAGGACGCCAAGGTTACCGTCAAGATCGACCCGGCCGGCTTCGAGAACCGCGTGCGCGCCATCCCCGGCGCGCCGGGCGCCTATAGCCGCCTCTTCGGCGTGAACAACGGCGTCCTCTACATGAAGGGCGGCGACGGCGAGCGCTCGCTGAAGCTGTACAACATCGACGACCGCAAGGAAGAGACGGTCCTCGAGAGCGTCGCCAATTACGACATGTCCTCGAACCGCGAGAAGCTGATCGCGCGCGTCGGGCCGAACTACACCATCGTCGCGCCGAAGCCGGCGCAGAAGCCGAACGAGTCGCTCCTGAAGCTGGACAACATGGAGATGCGCATCGACCCGCGCGCGGAGTGGGCGCAGGCGTTCGACGACGCCTGGCGCATCCTGCGCGACTGGTTCTACGACCCGGACATGCACGGGCTGGACTGGAACGCGATCCGGACGAAGTACGGGCAGCTCGTCCCGTTCGTCGCCCACCGCGCCGACCTGGACTACATCCTCGGCGAGGTCGCCGGCGAGCTGAACGCCGGCCACGTCTACGTGGGCTCTCCCGCGGACCTCACCGACGATCGCGTCGACAACGGCCTCCTCGGCGCGGAGATCGTGGCGGATTCCGGCGTGTTCCGGATCGCGAAGATCTTCCCCGGCGAGAACTGGCACGAGGCGTTCCGCTCGCCGCTCACCGAGCCGGGCGTGAAGGTGCGGCAAGGGGAGTACATCCTCGCCGTCGACGGCGTCCCGACGAAGGGCGTCGACAACTTCTACCGCCTGCTCGAGAACAAGGCCGACCGCGTCGTGACGCTGCTGGTCAACGGCAAGCCGGAGACGGCCGGGGCGCGCGAGGAGCGCGTGCGTCCGGTGAGGCGCGAGACGAACCTGCGCTACCTCGACTGGGTCGCCTCCCGGCGGGCGTACGTCGACAAGGCCTCGGGCGGCCGCATCGGCTATATGCACCTGCCGAATACGGCGGTGGAGGGGAACCGGGAGCTGTTCAAGTCGTTCTACCCGCAGGTCGAGAAGGACGCGCTGATCATCGACGACCGCTATAACGGCGGCGGCTTCATCCCGGACCGCATGATCGAGCTGCTCGACCGTCCGGTGCTGAACTACTGGGCGCGCCGCGGCGTGGAGCCGTCGGCGACGCCGGCGTACGCGCACGTCGGTCCGAAGGCGATGCTGATCAACGGCTACTCCTCCTCGGGCGGCGACGCGCTGCCGTACTACTTCCGCAAGCGCAAGCTCGGGACGATCATCGGCACGCGGACCTGGGGAGGCCTGATCGGCATCTCCGGCAACCCGCCGCTGATGGACGGCGGCTCGGTCTCGGCCCCGCAGTTCCGCTTCTTCGACACCGAGGGGATGTGGGCGGTGGAAGGGGTGGGCGTGGCTCCGGACATCGAAGTCGTCGACCGCCCGGACCTCGTGGCCGCGGGCCACGACCCGTCGCTGGAAGCGGCGGTGAAGCTGCTGATGGAAGAGCTGGCGAAGAACCCGCCGAAGAAGGTCGTGATTCCGCCGGTGACCGTGGAGCGCTGAAGGATCGAGTCGTCGGGTCTTCGAGTCGTCGAGTCTTCGAGAGTCAGCCTCTCGTCGACTCGACGGCTCGTCGGCTCGGCGGCTCGTCGGCTCGTCGGCGTTACTCGATCAGCACGAGCTCTCGCGGCTCAATTCTCTGCAGCACATCGTGCATGCGGGGCACGAACGGTCGGAGGAGATCGTAATCGTTGTTGCGGACGTGAACGACGATGATGGCGATCGGGAGTTTCTTCAGGTTCTGCTGGTGCCGCAGGTTCCGATCGACGGTGATGAACACGTCGAACTCTTCGCCGGCGCGGGCGAGAAGCGCGCCGTTCGAGAGACCGCGCCACCGCATCTGACTCACCGTCCGGCAGAAATGTTCCGGAAAGTCGGCGCACAGGACACGCGGAACACACTCATCGAGCAACAGCCGCATCGAACGGCGCCAACAACAATTCGCGCGCTTCCTCGAGCGCTGCGAGCGCCTGCTCCTTTTCGACGGTCGGGAAATGATCCAGGAACTCGTCCAGGGGATGCCCGTGCTCCAGATAGTCGAAGAGCGTCTTCACCGGTACGCGCGTTCCGCGGAAGCAGGGCGTGCCGCTCATGATTTCAGGATCGCTGAGGACGATGCTTGGCATGGATCGATTGTACGCTCCGGCGGAAACGGTTCAAGGGAGTCTACGGGGAGTGCCGTTGTCGCGAAACAGGTGCACTCCACCGGAACTTTTTCAGGTCGATTCGCCCGCGCAAATCGACTTCCACGCCTTCGCCTTCGAGCAACATCCGTTGCAGCTCGTGCGAGTCTCCGGCGCTGCGCGGACTGATCTCGCCCTTCGCGTTGATGACCCGGTGCCACGGTACGTCGTTGCGGGCAGGGAGGTTATGCAGCGCGTACCCGACCTGGCGCGCGTGACCCTCCAGTCCGGCGAGCTCGGCGATCTGTCCGTACGTCGCGACACGGCCGCGCGGGATCCTGCGCACGACCCTCCAGATGAGCTCGTAGCGTTTCACCGGAACGCATTGTAAAATGCACAGGTTTCGGTGCACTCACAGCCGCGTTCGGATTAAACGTTTCGACGCGTTCGTTGAATAGTCTCTCAGAGGTGTCGGATGCCACGTGCGATTGCTACAGGTCAGATTGCGTTCGGTCTCGTCTCGATTCCGGTGAAGCTGTTCTCCGCGGCGGAGTCGTCGGAGAAGATCTCGTTCAACATGCTGCATCGCGACTGCGGGAACCGCATCCAGCAGCAGCTCTTCTGCCCCAAGGACGAGCGCACGATCTCGCGCGACGAGGTCGTCAAGGGCTACGAGTTCTCGAAGGGCCAGTACGTCCTCTTCAACGAGGAGGAGCTGAAGGCGCTCGAGGAGAAGAGCACGCAGCAGATCGAGGTCACCGAGTTCGTGAAGTCGGACCTGATCGACCCGATCTACTTCGAGAAGCCGTACTACCTCGGGCCGGACAAGAACGGCTCGCGCGCCTACGCGCTGCTCTCCGCGGCGATGCAGGAGACCGGCCGCTGGGCGATCGCGAAGTACGCCGCGCGCGGTAAGGGCTATCTGGTCATCATCCGCCCGCTCGGCAAGGGGCTGGTCATGCAGCAGCTCTACTACCCGAACGAGATCCGCTCGATCGACGAGATCGAGATGGGCGACGCGGACGTGAAGGAGAGCGAGCTGAAGATGGCCGTGCAGCTCGCGGAGATGAACGCCAGCGACGCGTTCAAGCCGGAGCAGTACCGCGACGAAGTGCGCGACCGCGTCCGCGCCCTGATCGAGAGAAAGATCCAGGGCGAGGAGATCACGTCCTCGCTCGCCGAGGAGCCGCGCGCGCAGGTCATCGACCTGATGGAAGCGCTCCGCCGCAGCCTCGGCGGCTCGAGCGAAAGCGCCCCGGCCAAGCCGGCGAAGACCGCCGCCGCGAAGCCGGCGGCGAAGCTGCCGATCAAGGCCAAGAACGAGCGCAAAGCTCCGAAGCAGGCGCCGCGGGCGGTGTCGGCGAAGACGGCCAAGACGCGCGCGCGCTGACGCAGTCGACGAGCCGACAAGTCTTCGAGTCTACGAGTGGTCGAGCGAGTCGACGACTCGTAGACTCGACGACTCGAAGACTCGTAAACTGTCGGCGGTATGTCCTACTCCCTTCGCGAGGTCTCGGCGATGCTGGGGCTCTCGCCGGCCCGGATTCGCGCGTACGCTACGAAGGGATTCCTGGAACCGGAGCGCGGCGCGCGCGGCGAGCTGCGCTTCGGGTTCCACGACCTGATCATCCTCCGTACCGCCGGTGAGCTCAGCGCGGCGCGCATCCCGGAGCGCAAAGTGAAGCGCGTGCTGCAGCGCCTGCGCGAGCAGCTCCCGGCCGGCCACACCCTCTCCGGCGTGCGCATCACCGCCGACGGCGAGCGCGTGGTCGTGCGCGACGGCGAGGCGGTCTGGAACCCGGAGTCGGGGCAGTCGCTGTTCGACTTCGCCGTCGCGGACATCGCCCAGAAAGCGACCCCGCTGATGATGCGCGCGGCGGCGGACGCCCGGCGGCGCGCGGACGAGCTGTCGGGGGAGGACTGGTACCAGCTCGCCTGCGAGTTGGAGATGACCTCGCCGAAGGAGGCCAGGGACGCCTACGAGCGCGCGATCAAGGCCGATCCGGAGCACGCCGACGCGCACGTGAACCTCGGCCGCATGCTGCACGAGGAAGGCGCCCCGGCGGCGGCGGAGAAGCACTACCGCGCGGCGATGGAAGCCGACCCCGAGCACGAGACCGCCGCCTTCAACCTCGGCGTCGCCCTCGAAGACCTCGGCCGCATCGACGACGCGCTGAAGGCCTACCGGAGCGCCCTGGCGCTGGACCCGCGCAACGCGGACGCGCACTACAACCTCGCGGGGATTTACGAGAGGCGAGGGGAGAAGCAGGCCGCCCTGCGCCACCTGAAGGCGTACCGGTCCCTCACGGCGTAGCGCGAAAACCGCGTACAGTACTCAGCCGTGCCCGCCAGCCGCATCGAAGCCCTGGACGCCTTCCGCGGCTTCACCGTCGCCGCGATGCTGCTCGTCAACAACCCCGGCACCTGGTCCGCGATCTACGGGCCGCTCCGGCACGCCGAGTGGCACGGCTGGACGCCGACGGACCTGATCTTCCCGTTCTTCCTCTTCATCGTCGGCATCACCACCGAGCTCTCGCGCAAGGAGCCGCTGGGCATCCTCCGCCGCGGCCTGATCATCATCGCCTGCGGCCTCCTGCTGCATCTCTTCCCGTACTTTCGCTTCGAGACGCTGCGCTGGATGGGCGTGCTGCAGCGCATCGGCATCGTCTACATCATCGCCGCGCTCATCGCCTGGCGCTGCTCGCGCCGTACGATCGCCATCATGGCCGCAGTGATTCTCCTCGGCTACTGGGCCATCCTCACCCGCGGCCCCCTCCAACCCCCGGAAGCCACCATCGCCGCGCAGGTCGACCGCGCCCTCATCCCCGAGCCGCATCTCTGGAAGCAGGCCAAGACCTGGGACCCCGAGGGCCCTCTCTCCACGATCCCCGCGGTCGCGACGGCCCTCCTCGGCGTGCTCGCCGCGCGCGCGGTGAAGGAGCGGAACGTCAACTGGTTGACCATCGTCGGCGCGGTCGGCATCGCGACCGGCTTCGCGTGGGGCCTCGTCTTCCCGATCAACAAGAACCTCTGGACGAGCTCCTACGTCGTCTTCACCGCGGGCTGGGCGTGCCTGATCCTCGCCGTCTGGATCCGCTGGCTGCCCGCGAAGCCGTTCCGCGTCTTCGGCGTGAATCCGCTGATCGCCTTCGTCGGCTCGGGCGTCATGGCCCGCCTCCTCGGCATCCTCAAAATCGACGGCGTGTCGCTGCAGGCGCTCAGCTATCGCACGCTGTTCAAGCCGTACTTCGAGCCGCACCTGGCGTCGCTCCTCTGGGCGCTGACGTTCGTGCTGATCTGGTACGCGATCCTGTGGGTACTCGACCGCCGCGGAATCGTGCTCAAGGTGTGACGGGGGAGGCCACAGCGGCTCCGTGCGATTTGCAGGTGGGTGGGGAACGCGAATCCCCAGGTTGGGAAGCGAATCCCCAGGGTGGGGAACGCGATTCCCCAGGGTGGGAACGCGAATCCCCAGGGTGGGAACGCGAATCCCCAGGGTGGGGAACGCGATTCCCCAGGGTGGGGAACGCGATTCCCCAGGGTGGGGAACGCGATTCCCCAGGGTAGGGAACGCCATTCCCCAGGGTGGGGAACGTCAATCCCCAGGGTGGGGAACGCGAATCCCCAGGGTGGGGAACGCCAATCCCAGGGTGGGGAACGCCAATCCCCAGGGTAGGGAACGCCAATCCCAGGGTAGGGAACGCCAATCCCAGGCCGCGGGAATCGTGCTCAAGGTCTGATCGAGCGAGGCCACAGCCACCAGCCGAGTAACGCGCGGCTCACGGGCTGCAGCACCGGGTAAACCGCCGACACCGGCCCGTCGAAGACGGTCACGCCGGCATAGCCGCCGAGCATGATCGCCGCGGTGAGCGGCACCGCCAGCAGGAACAGCCACCCCACCCAGCGGCCGATTCCGTGCTCGCGCAGGAACGCCAGTCCGTAACAGAGACTGCCGAGAAGGAAGGCGACGAGGAGGAGGAAGAACATCGCGTCCCAGACGGCGTCGAATCCCGCCAGGTTCGTCCGGAGCTGCGTCCGCTGGTCCGCCGGCGCGCCTTCATACTGCGCGCGCCACGTGCGGTTCACGGCGAAGATGTTGACCGTGACGCCCAGCAGCTCCGTGAATCCCCACAGGACGAACCAGAGGAAGCCTCCGCCCGCGAGCGCCGGCGCGCGGCCGGACAGGCGAACCGCCGCCGCGCCGTAGGCGGCCAGGGCGAGGAAGATGTGGACGAAGTTCACCCACAGCCGCGCCGCGACATACGGATTGCGGTGCAGCGCCACCCGCTCGTCGAACGTCGCCGGCACGTCGTAGAGGCGCGGCAGAAGCCACAACAGAAACGTCGTGACCGCCGAAAGCACGGCGCAGACGGAAGCGACCCTCAACCCCTCACGGCTCATGAGGGGAACGTTACCCGCAGCGAAGGCCGCAGGGAAGCGGGTCCTCTACAAGAAGGTCGAATGCGACTTGCCGCGCTCTGGAGTGCGGAGGCAGTCGGAGGCTGTCTCAAAACCCGGACCGCCGCCGTCCCGGCGGCTGATCGGGCGGCGTCCCGCCGCCCGCGTACTGGGGAGGCCGGAGCCTCTCGCCACGTGGCGCGCTCCACCCGCCCGCGGAGCGCCGGCATCCTTGCCGGCCGCTACGCCGGCTTCCAGCCGGCATGCCGCCTGAAAGGCGGCGTAGCGGCCGGCTGGAAGCCGGCGCTCCGCGTCAGATGCGCCAAGCAGCGCGATCACGTCCCGTCCCCACCGGAGCAGCCGGGCGATCCGCATCCGATACGCGCTGTTCCCCGAGGTCATGGATGATCGTGGATCACCCATGGATGACCGCGGATCACCCATGGATGATCGCGGATCACCCATGGATGATCGTGGATCACCCATGGATGATCGTGGATCACCCATGGATGATCGCGGATCACCCATGGATGATCGTGAATCATGCAGGGGATGATCGAAAACCATCCATTAATGGTGAAAGGTACGTGTAGATGCGGCAACGCTGACCCCTAACGGGGCTTCTGGCTTGCGGGGGCACCGGGATGCGGGACGCCGAAAAGGCGCGCCGGCTGCCAGTCGGCCGGTCCACCGGCGGCCCGCCGGTGCGCAATCGTGCCGAGGAACCGACGACCGTCAATCCCCCTCCAGCGCGTCGTCCAGCATCTCGAGCACGGTTCGCGCTCCGTCGCCGAAGGCGTGGCGTTTCCAGCGCGGGCCGGCGATGCGGTCCAGGGCCATCACCACGGCGAATCCCTCGGTCTGCGACCACTGGCGGCCTTTCGTGAATCGCGCTTCGACTTCGGCCGGCGGCCGGGCGCCTCCGCGCGGATGGATCTGCCACTGGTATCCGGTCCACTGGCCCGCTCCTTCGAACGTCAGCCAGATGTCCTCGGCCTCGGCGAGGTAGGCATCGTCTCCGGTGAACCAGCGGGCCTGCCGTTCGCGCATGAGCCGGCGCGCTTCGCGGGCCAGGGTCCGGGCCTGGGCGTCGTCCTTCGCGGCCGCCGCGTCGAGGAAGAGCCGGGTCTCCTGCGCGACGGAATCGGCGATCTCCGCGTTCGCCTGAAAGCGGTCCTGCACGGCGTCGTCGTTGAACGAATCGGGAAGGTGGTAGCGCTCGATGAGCGCGCCGAGGCGCGGGCCGTAGGGCCCGACCTGCGCGACGTGGGAGGCTTCGTGGAGCAGCACCGCCACCAGCAGCCTCTCCAAATCGGCCCCTTCGCCGATGCCGGCGGCCTCCCACACGGTGGGCGTCGACATCGCGAAGTAGGTCAGCCCCTTCTCGCCCGAGGTGAACGAGGTGACGCCCGCGGGAATCTCGGAGCCGTCCGGCATCGCGATGGTTCCGGCGTGCGGGCGTGCGGTCCAGGTGACCCCCTCCGCGGTCGCGCTGCTGAGGGCGTTCGCGCTCGTCAGCACGCAGTCCGCGCTGAAGAAGATCGCCTGGAAGTCGGGCACCCGGCCGATGCCCGTGATCTCGCGCGACGTGAACCGCCAGGCGTCGAGGGCCCGATCGACCCAGGCGCGATCTCTTTCCGAAAGGGTACATGCCGGCGTTGGGGGGACCGACACGCACGCGGACGCCACGAAAGCGGCGGCGAGGGGGAGGAGGACGCGAAACCGCGGGACGTTCATCTGATGGAGTAGTACGTCAACGGCGAGCCGCGGTTCCCGCGACCCCGGGCTGGATTTCGATGATGCCGAGGTAGGGATTCAAGCGGGCTGGGCCCTCCTACAATGAGGAGGAGGCCCATGAGCCGTCCACGCGCGCGCCGCACCGCTCCACCGGCCGAGCCGAAGCACAAGACCAAGCCGCTCTGCCGCAATCTGCCGCGAACCCTTCCCGATCTTCCCCCCGCGGTGGCGGCGGATGCGCGTCGTGCCAGGGCGATCCTCTCCACGAAGACGAAGTGGGTGAACGGCACCGTGCTGCATTACTGCTTCTACGGCAGCGGCTCGCGGTTCTCCGTGCCGGCCAGGCAGGCGAAAGCGATCCGCGCCGCGTTCGGCAAATGGAAAGCGCTCGGGATCGGGCTGGAGTTCGTCGAGGTGAAGCAGCTCAGCGAGGCGGAGGTACGGATCGGCTACTCGGCGGCGGACGGAGTCTCCGAGTCGGCAGTCGGCCGGGACGTGCTGCGAGTTCCGCTCAACGAGCCGACGACCGTTTACGGCTGGGACCTGACCACGAAGTACGGCAGCGGCACCGCCCTCCACGAGATCGGTCATGTTCTCGGAATGGAGCACGAACATCAGAATCCGTTCGCGGGGATCAAGTGGCACGAGCAAGCGGTGTACGACGCGATGGCCGAACCGCCCAACGAATGGGACGAAGAGACGACCTTCCACAACATCCTCGAGAAATTGACGCCGCAGCAGGTGCAGGGATCGAAGTGGGACCCGGACTCGATCATGGAGTACGAGTTCGAGGCGGGACTGATCGACGAGCCGGAAGAGTACGACATCAACGGACTGACCCCGCCGGCAACGCTCTCGAGCGCGGACAAGGAGTGGGCGGTCAAGTGGTATCCGGCGGCGAAAAAAACGATCCCGACCCTGCAACCGTTCCAGACAGCGACGGTCAGTCTCGCCGCCGGCCAGCAGATCGACTACACGATCAAGCCGGCGGCGTCGCGCAAGTACACGATCGAAACCAAAGGCGCGTCCGATGCGCTCCTCGTGCTGTTCGAAGACGTCAACGGCACCCCGCGATTCCTTGCCGGCGACGACGACAGCGGCGAAGACCGGAACGCGAAGATCGTCCAGAAGCTGTTCCAGGGCCGCACGTACACAGTCCGCCTTCGTCTCTACTATCCCGGGCAATCAGGCAAGACTTCCGTGAGCTATTCCTAGCACCTGTGCGGCGCAGACTTCAGGCGACGTGCCGGCGGCGCCATTCGCGCAGGATCTCGCGCGACTGCTGGACGCGCTTGCGCACGGTGGCGGGAGTCAGGCCGAGGCCGCCGGGACGGCGGCGGTCCGGGTTCTGAGACAGCCTCCGGTCGCCTCCGCACTCCAAAAGAGGAGGGGGTGATGCGCTAGACTACGCGCTCCGCTATGAGCACCCCGGCGCCCCTCGTCCCTTCCCACGAAGCTCCCGCTCCGCCGAAGTCGTGCACGAACTGCGGCCACGGCGTCGTCGGCGTCTACTGCGCGAGCTGCGGGGAGAAGCAGCCCGATCATCACGACCTGACCGTCGGCCACTTCGCGCACGAGGTGTTCCACGAGCTGGTGCACCTCGACTCGAAGGTCTTCCGCACGCTGCGCGACCTGGTGGCGCGGCCGGGCGAGCTGACGGCGGCGTACTTCGAGGGGCGCAAGAAGCGCTACATCGCGCCGCTGCGTCTGTTCCTCACGCTCTTCGCCATCCAGTTCCTCGCCTACAGCCTGTACAAGCCCGTGGCGATCTACAGCCTGGACGGTCTGCTGCGCGTCGACCAGACGCACCAGTTCGAGACCATGCTCAAGAAGACCGCGGCGAAGCGGAACATCCCTTTCGAGCAGCTGGCCGAGCGCATCGAACATCGCTGGCAGAAGAACATGTCCGTGTTCAACCTGCTGAGCATCGTGGTCATCGCCGCGACGCTGAAGCTGCTGTACGTCCGGCGCCGCCGTTTCTTCGCCGAGCATCTGGTCTTCGCCACGCACTACATGTGCTTCGCGTACGTGATGTCGATCGCGCTCTGGCCGGTATACGTCGCCGTCGGCGTCCAGCAGTCGGCGAGCAATTACGTGCTGATGGTCCTCACCAGCATCCTGTCGATCTTCTACCTGTTCGTGAGCATGCGCCGCGTCTACACGCAGGGTGGCGGAAAGACGGTCGTGAAGAGCGTGTTCGCGTGGGCGGCGACGTTCGCCGCGACGATGCTGCTCATGACGGGCTCCCTGGTGACCGCGGTGTTCCAGGTCCTGCGCGCCTGAGCACGCGTCCGGGGAGCGCGCCGGTCATCTTCCCGTCCCGCAGCACGGGCACGCCGTTCACGAGCACGTGCGCCACGCCCTCGGAGAAGTGATGCGGGTCTTCGTACGTCGACCGGTCCTGGACGCGCTGCGGGTCGAGGACCACGACGTCGGCCTTCATCCCTTCGCGCAACACGCCGCGGTCCTTGAATCCCGCACGTGATGCGGCGAGGGAGGTCATCTTCCGGATCGCTTCCTCGAGCGTGAGCAGCTTCTCCTCGCGCACGTACTTGGCGAGGACGCGGGAGAAGGTGGCGTACGCGCGCGGATGGCCGCCGTACTCCTTCAGGGCCTCGACCACCGCGCCGGAGTCCGAGCCGAACGCGACCCACGGCTTCACGAGCGCGGCCTTCATGTCCTCTTCGCTGAAGGAGTGGAAGATGGCCAGCGGCGACTTCTGCGGCGACTGCTCGAACAGCCGCAGCGCGGCCTCGGCGGGATCGACACCCATCTGCTTCGCGATGTCGCCGAGGGTGCGGGACGGGTTGCCGCGGATGACGGTGGCGGGATTCGCGCGGATCTCGCCGGCGATGCGCTTGCGCTGGGCGGGGTCTTTCAGCCGCGCGAGGAACGCGGGATAGCCGCCTTCGAGGGCCCAGGCGGAGACGGTGGAGGTGAGCTCGGTCGACGACGCGGTGAAGGGATAGATGTTCGCGGCGACGTCGACGCCGCTCTGCTGCGCGGCCTCGATCTTCTTCAGGACGGCCGGCATGCGGCCCCAGTTCGTCTGGCCGCCGATCTTGAGGTGGAAGATGTTCACCGGCACCTTCGCCTCGCGGCCGATGCGGATCGCTTCGTCGATCGCCGCGTCGATGTTGGTGCTCTCGTTGCGCAGGTGGGTCCAGTACGAGCCGCCCACGCGGGCGAGCGCGATCAGCTCCCCGGTGGTGGCGAAGCGGCCGGGCGGGTAGATCAGCGCGCTCGAGACACCGACCGCGCCTTCGTCCATCGCCTGTTTCGCGATCGCTTCCATGCGGCGGAGCTCGTCGGGTGCCGGTGCGCGGTTGGCGTGGCCGAGGACCATCTCCCGCGGGTTCGCCGCGCCCACGTAGAACGCGAAATTGAGCGCGCTGCCTTTCTTCTCGACCTCGGACATGAAGCCGCCGAGGGTGGTCCAGGTGACGTCCGGCCAGCCTTTGGGTTTGGTGCGCTCCATCTCCGCGCGCATCGGCTCGTTCTGCGGGCCGGGCGAATGCCCCTCGCCGGTGACCTCGGTCGTCACGCCCTGCCGGATCTTGCCTTCGAGCCGCGGGTCGAGCAGCACCGCGGCCTGGGAGTTGCCGAGGAGGTCGATGAAGCCGGGGGCGACGACCTGGTTCGTGGCGTCGAGGGTCGTCTTCGCCGTGGCGCCCGCGAGGTCTCCGATGGCGACGATCGTGTCCCCGCGGATGCCGACGTCGGCGCGCCTGCGCGGCGCGCCGGTACCGTCGATGACGGTGCCGCCTTTGATGAGGAGGTCGAGCTCCCCATCGAGCGAGGGGCCCGATGTAGGGCGTGGCTTCAGCCCGCCCACCCCCGGGGGAGGCGGGCTGAAGCCACGCCCTACATTGGTCTCCCCAGGTGCCTCGCTACGCGAGGGATGACACGACGACAACAGCAGCAGCGCGATCAGCGTGATTCTCATTCGTAACGGCCTGTTACAAGTTTTCACATGCGCCCGGCGTACCATTTCGCGCATGTCCACAAAGTTCACTGTGAATGGGAAATCCGTGACCGCCTCCTCGGAATCCGACACACCGCTGTTGTGGGTGCTGCGGGACGAGCTGGGGCTGACGGGCACGAAGTTCGGCTGCGGTCAGGGTCTGTGCGGCGCGTGCACGGTGCACGTCGACGGCGAGGCCACGCGGTCGTGCGCGACGGCAGTCGAGGAAGTGGCGGGGAAGAAGATCGTCACGATCGAGGGGCTGTCGCCGAACGGTACCCACCCGCTGCAGCGCGCCTGGCTCGCGGAGAACGTTCCGCAGTGCGGCTACTGCCAGCCGGGGCAGATCATGTCCGCGGCGGCGCTGCTCGCCCGCAAGAAGGGCAAGCTCACCGACGCCGACATCGAGGACGCGATGTCCGGGAATCTCTGCCGCTGCGGGACGTATCAGCGCATCCGCAAGGCCATTCATCGCGCGGCGGGTGAAGCGTGAACCGGCGCCGGTTCCTGCAGGTCTCGGGCGCGGCGGGCGCAGGCCTGATCGTGACTCTGCAAACGGGACTGCCGGCGTTCGGCGCGGACGCCAAGGCACCCGCCGAGCTCGGCCCGTTCATCCAGATCGGCACCGACGGCATCGTCACGCTGTGGGTCACGAAGTCGGACATGGGCCAGGACGTGCGCACGTCGCTGCCGATGATCCTGGCCGAGGAGCTCGATGCGGACTTCGCGCAGGTGCGGATCCGGCAGGCGCACTTCGACCGCAAGTTCGGGCGGCAGGGGACGGGCGGCTCGGGCAGCATCCGCACGATGTGGACGCCGCTGCGCCAGGCCGGCGC
The DNA here is from genome assembly GCA_036375075.1 of Thermoanaerobaculia bacterium. GTDB lineage: Bacteria > Acidobacteriota > Thermoanaerobaculia > Gp7-AA8 > Gp7-AA8 > QHVT01. The sequence goes on from DASUSN010000090.1 coordinate 20,276, forward strand.
CACGGCGCGCGCGAAGCTCGTCGCCGCGGCCGCCGCGAAGTGGGGCGTGGATCCGTCGGCCGTCACCGTGGCCAACGGCGTCGTGCGCGCGAACGGCGAGAAGGCGAAGTTCGAGGCGACGTTCGGCGAGCTGGCCGCGGCGGCGGCGAAGATCGAGATCGCCGCGGACAAGGTGGCGCTCAAGGATCCGAAGGACTTCTCCCTCATCGGCAAGCCGCGCAAGCGCCTGGATACGGCCGACATCGCGACCGGCAAGGCGCAGTACGGCATCGACGTCGTCGTGCCGGGCATGCTCTACGCGAGCGTGCTGCGCTCGCCGGTCTTCGGCGGGAAAGTGGCGAGCGTCGACGACACGAAGGCGAAGGCCGTCGCCGGCGTGAAGCACGTGGTGAAGGTCGACGCCATCGGCACCGACCTGCCGTGGAACGGCGTCGCCGTCGTCGCCACGTCCACCTACGCGGCGATGAAGGGCCGCGACGCGCTCGTGGTGACGTGGGATGAAGGCGCGCATGCGGGCGAGTCGACGGAGTCGCTGCGCAAGCAGCTCGCCGAATCGATCGGGAAGGCCGAGGCGAAGGAGTCGCGCGGGGACGCGCCGGCGGCGATCGCGAGTGCGGCGAAGACGATCGAGGCCGAATACGAGCTGCCGTTCCTCGCGCATGCGGCGATGGAGCCGCTCAGCGCGACGGCGCGGGTCGACAAAGACGGCGCGGAGCTATGGCTGGCGACGCAGTTCCCCGACTGGGCCGCGGGCACCGTCGCGAAGCTCCTCGGGCTCACGCCCGAGCAGATCAAGGTCAACGTGACGATGCTCGGCGGCGGCTTCGGCCGGCGCGCGAATCCCGACTTTGCGCTGGAAGCGGTGCAGATCGCGAAGGCCGCCGGCGCGCCGGTGAAGGTGCAGTGGACGCGCGAGGACGACATGCAGCACGACTACTATCGTCCCGCGACGCTGCATCGCATCACTGCCGCCGTCGACGACGCGAAGAAGGTGACGGCGTGGCATCACCGCATCGCCGCGCCGTCGATCGACTCGTACTTCGAGCCCGAGGCGAAGGAGCCGTGGCGCAGCGAGACCGGCGGCATCGAGGACCTGCCGTACGACGTGCCGAACTTCCGGCTGGACGTCGCCGTCGCCAGGTCGGGCGTGCCGCGCGGCTGGTGGCGCTCGGTCGAGTACTCGATCAACGGCTTCGTCCTGAACGCGTTCCTCGACGAGCTCGCGCACGCGACGGGACGCGATCCGATCGAGCTGCAGCTCTCGCTGATCCCGAAGGGTCACGTGCAGAAGTTCGAGGACGAGAAGCATCCCGCGCGGCAGTGGCCGTTCAAGAGCGATCGTCTCCGGGCCGTGATCGAGCTCGTGCGCGACAAGTCCGGCTGGGGCAAGCCGGTCGCGAACGGCCGCGCCCTCGGCTTCGCCGCGCAGTCCTCGTTCCTCAGCTATGCGGCGCAGGTGGCGGAGGTCTCGATGGACGGAGACGTGCCGCGGGTGCACAGGGTCGTGTGCGCCATCGACTGCGGCACGGCGGTCAACCCGGACGGCATCCGCGCGCAGATCGAAGGCGGCATCGTCTACGGCCTGGCCGCGGCCCTGGGGCAGAAGATCACGATCGAGAACGGGCGCGTGCAGCAGTCGAACTTCCACGACTTCCCGCTGCTGACGATCGACCGGATGCCGGTGGTGGAGGTGCACATCGTCCCCAGCGGCGAGCCGCCGACGGGCACCGGCGAGCCGGGCCTGCCGCCGATCGCGCCGGCGGTGGTGAACGCCATGTTCAAATTGACGGGGAAGCGGGTCCATACTCTTCCCATTACGTGATGCACGAGCTCGACCGCATCCTCGAAGCCCTTCGCGCCGCGCCGCGCGGCATTCTCGTGACGGTCGTGCGGACGCACGGCTCGACGTACCGCCGCGCGGGTGCGCGCGCGGTGATCGCGGAGAACGGCCGTGCGACCGGCGCGATCAGCGGCGGGTGCCTGGAGCGCGATCTCGCGGAGCGCATCAAGCCGTGGCTGGAGGACATGCAGCCGCGCATCGTCACGTACGACTCCACGCGCGCCGACGACCTGGTCTTCGGCATGGGCCTCGGCTGCCGCGGCGTGCTGGATCTGCTGATCGAGCCGTTCGACGCGGAGCATCCGCCGCGGCTGCTCGCATTCCGCTGGAACGGGCGCGAGGCGGTGGAGTGGGGGACGGTCTTGCCGGACGGGGAAGTGCTCGTGGAGATCATCCGCCCGCAACGCGCGATCGTCGTGTTCGGCGGCGGTCCGGACGTCGCGCCGGTGGTGCGCTGCGCGCAGCAGCTCGGCTGGCGCGCGGACGTGGTCACGACCCGCGAGCCGGTCGATGTGAGCGAGTACGACGCCGCGATCGTGATGACGCACAACTTCGCGCGCGACGTCGAGATCCTCCGCGCGCTGCTGGCATCGCGGATCGCGTACATCGGCCTCCTCGGACCGCGCACGCGCGGCGACGAGCTGCTGGCCGAGGTGAGCGCGAGCCGCGACGCGCGGGTCTTCAGCCCGGTCGGCCTCGACCTCGGCGCGGAAACGCCGGAGGAGATCGCGCTGTCGATCGTCGCGGAGGTCCAGGCCGTGCTCAACGCGCGCTCGGCGCGGGCGCTGCGGGAGCTGGACGAACCGATTCACACGCCGCGGAACACGCCGACGTGCGCGTAGTCGCCATCGTTCTCGCCGCCGGGTTTTCGCGCCGGCTCGGACGTCCGAAGCAATCGCTCGTGTTCGAGGGGGAAACGCTGCTCGACCGCGCCACCCGCATCGCCCGTGAAGTCGCGGATGACGTGGTGGTCGTGACGCGGGAGAACAACCCCGGCGCGGAGGAGGGGATGGCGTCGTCCATCCGCACCGGAGTCTCGCTCGCCGGGCCGGATGCGCGCCTGCTGATCACGCTCTGCGATCAGCCGCTCGTCACCGCCGATCATCTGCGCGCGCTGATCGCGGTCGACGCGCCGATCGTCGCCACCGGCTACGCGGGCATCGCCGGCGTGCCGGCCGTCTTCGCGCCGGAGCTCGTCCCCGAACTGCTCGCGCTGCGTGGGGACCGCGGGGCGCGCGCGCTCATCGAGGAGCACGGCGCGCGGGTCGTGTTTTTCGAGGAGGCGGCGGTCGACGTCGACACTAGAAGCGATATCGAACTTCCGCGGTGAAGCTGCGTCCCGTCGTCGAGGGGTCGAAGCCATACTGCTGTGCCGCCTCGCGATTGCCGCTGATCTGCGTGAATTCGGCGCCGGCGCGGATGGCGGGCGTGACGTCGATCAGCCATGCCAGCGTCCACGACTTGCCGCTCTCGTCGTTGTCTTCGCCGAGGATCGTCTGGTCTTCTTCCGTGGTGGCGAAGAGCTCGTAGCGCGCGGTCCAGCGGTTGCGGCCGCGCTTCTCGCTGACGAGCAGGTACGTGGCCCAGAAGCCCGCCTGGACGAAGCTGGGGTTCTGCGCGAGGCCCATGTAGGTGTCGCCGAGCAGATACTCCGCCGCGACGGCGAAGCCGTCGGGATTGCCGAGCTCGAGCCCCAGCAGGTGGAAACGGGTCTCCCAGGAGTACTCGCCGCTCTCCGTGGTGGGAGTGGGGTAGAGCGTACGGTCGCCGGCGTTGTCGAGGTAGGTGTACTGGATGTTGCCGCGCTGAGGGATGCCGTAGCGGATGCGCGCGGAGTAGCCGGTGTGGCCGTCGAGGTCCTCGGTGAATGGGGTCGTGCCTCCGTCCTGCTGGCGCCAGAAAGGTCCGGTGCTCTCGAGCGATCCGAGGGGAGGGAGAGGGAGGACTTCGCCGTAGGTGCTGAGGCGATCGCCCACCGACCAGCCCCGCCAGCCGAGGAGCGTCCCCATCGTGTCATTGCCGCGGAACGCCGTCACGCCGCCGGTGATCGTGTGGCCGGCGTTCGTCGTGCGTCGGTACTGCAGGTCGAGCCCGAGAGGACGGACTTCCTCGCCGATCCAGGTGTTCAGGGCGGAGAAGTGGATGGTGTACGGCGAGGCCCAGTTGTCGTCCTTGTTCTCCTTCGACGTGGGGAGGAAGAAGAAGCCGCCGCGCAGGCGGAGCTCGTCGAACCGGAGCTCCTTGCGCAGGTCGGCGTAGGCCTCGACAAGGCCCGCGTCGTCGCCTCCGAAGTCTTCCGGGTCCCGGCGCGCGACACCGCTCGCGTGGAGGTCGAGCCAATTGGTGGGGTGCCAGTCGATGCCCAGGTGGGCGAGGGCGGTGAAGTCGTCGCGATCGCCGCCGGCTTCGAGGCGCCCGAAGCCGCCTTCGAGCCACGAGGCGGGGCCCGTGGCATCGACTCCGCGCGCGGCGACGTAGCCGGTGAGATCGAAGGTCTGTTGGGCGGAGAGGGTCGTCGTCAGAAAGAGCGCGGTGACGAACAGCGTGCGCATGGGGACATTATGCGTTGAAGCCGCCGCTACGATCACGCCGGTGTTGAGACGTCGACGTGGGTGATTTCGCCCGGCTCGACGCTCGCGATCGCGGCCCGTAGTGGCTCGAGGGCACTCTCCAATAGTTGCAGTTGAAGTCGAGGCGTGACGATGACGACGATCCCGATCTTGAAGGACGTGAGCTTCTGCTGATACTGCATCCGCCGGTCAGCCGTGAGCATGACGTCGAAGCGACCTTCGGCCTGCCGAAGCAGGTGACCATTCCGGAACGATCCCCAGCCTTCTTCCTGCACGGTGCGGATCTCGAATTCCGGCAGTTTGCGGCGCAGCAACCGCGGCAGGTTCTCGTCGAACAGGACGCGTCTCACGCGATCTTCGCCACGAGGGCCCTGCTTGCCTCTTCGAGAAACGCGAAGACCTGTTCGCGGCTGACGCCTGGGTAGTTCTCGAGAAAGTCTTCGATCGTGTCGCCGCCTTCGAGGAAGTCGATCAGCGCATCGACAGGGACTCTCGTCCCGACGAACACGGGCGTGCCGCCGAGGATCTCCGGGTCAGCGTGAACGATCTGCTTGGGATCCATGGTCGATAGGATAACTCTACGCCGCGACAACAGCGCGCATCACGCCAACGGAATCCGCGGATCCCGCCATAGCCCCACCATCCGCCGCCCGTAGTCGATCGTCACCAGGTACCTGGACAACAACCGGTTCCCCACACGCGCGCGCGCCACGTTCGCGTACTGCACGTCGATCGCCCCGAAGTCGGTCTTGCCGATGCGCACGTTGGCCGTCCCGCGGCCCGGGGTGCTGCCGGGGAGGACGAGGGTGTCGGGGCTGGTGGTGTCGACGATCGCGACCACCATGCGGCCGTTCACGTGGACCTCGATCATCGGCTCGGCGGGGTAGCGGAAGATCTCCATGTACCCCGAGGTGATGCCTTCCTTCTGATAGGTCACCAGCCCGCTGCGGTAGTCGATGCTGATGGCGCGGTTGCGCCAGGCTTCGATGCCGATGATGGCGTCCGCGACGCCGCGGAGGTCGTGCGCCGCGGGGTCGATGCGCACGGTCTCCCGGTCGCCGATCTGCAGCGCGTGAGCGCCGCCGGGCTGCAGGGAGAAGCGCGGGTCGACGATCGTCCGCGGCGCGGCGCTGCCGAGGAGGAAGCGCCCTTCGCGGTTGTCGATGCGCACGGATTGAAGCTGGATGAGATTCTGTTCCAGCTTGAAGGCGAGGTTCACTTCCTCGTTCGCCGGCTCGTTCCGCCACGGTGTGAACCGTGCGCACGACGCCGCCAGGAACAACAGTGCGAGGGCGGTTGCTCTCGCACTCGATTTCGATAAGATTCGCATCCCCTTCACGAGGGCGCAGGGGGCAGGGCGCAGGGGACAGGAGATCGAACTTTTCTCCTGCGCCCTGTCCCCTGCGCCCTGCCCCCTGACAAACCTAGCAACTTGGACGCCTGAAAGGAACAGCATGTCCACTCTTCCGGAGTTTCACAACGAGCCCCTGACCGACTTCTCCAAGCCGGAGAACAAGGCGGCGATGGAGCTCGCCCTTGCCAAAGTCGTCGGCGAGATCGGCAAGGAGCACCCGCTCGTCATCGGCGGCGAGCGGATTACAGGATTGAAAACCTTCGAATCGACCAATCCCGCGCAGAAGGACCAGGTCCTCGGCAAGTTCCAGAAGGGCTCGAAAGAGCATGTCGAGCGCGCCATCGACGTGGCCTGGACCGCGTTCGAGAGCTGGAAGCGCGCGCCGGTCGACGTCCGCGCGGGCCTGCTGCTGACGGCGGCGAAGCTCATGCGCGAGCGCAAGCACGAGTTCTCTGCGGTGATGATCCTCGAGGTCGGCAAGACGTGGGCGGAAGCCGACGCCGACACGGCCGAGGCGATCGACTTCATGGAGTTCTACGCGCGCGAGGCGTATCGCTATGCGGACGAGCAGCCGATCGTGAAGATCGCGGGCGAGGACAACAACCTCGTCTACATCCCCCTGGGCGTCGGCGCGGTCATCCCGCCCTGGAACTTCCCCCTCGCCATCATGGCCGGCATGACCACGGCCGGCGTGGTGACGGGGAACACGATCGTCCTCAAGCCGTCGTCCGATTCGCCGTGGATCGCGTATCGCTTCTTCGAGCTGCTGGAAGAGGCGGGCATGCCGGCGGGCGTCGTGAACTTCGTCAGCGGCGGCGGCGGCGAGGTCGGCGACCCTCTGATCCAGCATCCGCGCATCCGGTTCATCTCCTTCACCGGCTCGAAGGAAGTCGGGCTGCACATCAACGCCGAGGCGGCGAAGCACCGCGAGGGGCAGTTGTGGATCAAGCGCGTCGTCGCCGAGATGGGCGGCAAGGACGCCATCATCGTCGATCGCGAATACGCCAACCTGGATGACGCGGCGTCCGCCGTCGTGGCCTCCGCGTTCGGCTTCCAGGGACAGAAGTGCTCCGCGTGCTCCCGCGCCATCATCGACGAGGCGGTCTACGACCGGATCGTGCCGCTGATCGTGGAGAAGACGAAGGCGCTGCGCATCGCCGACCCGGCGACCGCGGACGCGCAGGTCGGCCCGGTGGTGAACGAGAAGGCGATGAAGACGATCAAGAGCTACATCGACAAGGGCACGAACGAAGGCGGCACGCTCCTCGCGGGCGGCAACGTGAACGCGGAGAACGGCTACTTCATCGAGCCGACGGTCATCGGCGACGTCGATCCGAAGGGGACCATCGCCCAGGAGGAGATCTTCGGACCGGTCCTGGCGCTCATCAAGGCCAAAGACTTCGACGACGCGCTGCACATCGCCAACGACACGCAGTTCGGCCTCACCGGCGCGGTGTTCACGGACAACGAGGAGAAGCTCGAGCGCGCGCGCGAGGAGTTCTTCGTCGGAAACCTGTACCTGAACCGCAAGTGCACGGGCGCGCTCGTGGGCGTACACCCGTTCGGCGGCTTCAACATGTCCGGCACGGACTCCAAAGCCGGCGGCCGCGACTACCTCGGCCTGTTCCTGCAGGCCAAGGCGATCTCGCGGAAAGTGGCGAAGCAGTCGAAGACGGCGGCGGAAGCGAAAGCGTTCTGAAAGCAGGGGACAGGGCGCAGGGGGCAGGAGATCGGTTCTCTGTCCCCTGCGCTGGATCGCTTCTCCTGTCCCCTGCGCCCTGCCCCCTGTCCCCTGCTTCAATGACATTAATGGTCGTTGAAGCCGCCGGAGGCCGCGCGTACACTCGCCGCACAGCCTTATATGCGGCTACTCCGTCCAACTCGGACCTTGCGCCGTCGTCGCAGCGCGATGTTCGTCCTCTGTCTCGGAACCCTGCTGTTGCTGGGTGGTGGCCGGCAATATCCGTCCGAGCGCGAATTCGCGGCTCGCTCGTTCGTCATTACGGCTCCTGAGATTCTGGAGGCGCTTCCGTTCGAGCGGGTGATTGCAGCGTTGGGCGCCACGCCGGCCGAAGCGTGGCTCGAAACGCTCGCGCCTGTGCGGAACGACCGGCAGAAGCGGCCCGTCGTCATGCCTCTGGCGGGGTTCATCGCCGCGACGCAGGACGGCCACTGGGTGCCCACGGGCGCGAGCGAATGGACGCATCTGCGGCTCATCGCGATCGTGAACCGGTTCGATCTCGCGCCTCCGGATTATGCAAATTGCGGCGAATACCGGCTGATTTTCTCGCGCGCGACGGAAAGCCCGGCGCGGCTGCACATCGCAATCGAGACGGTGCTGCCGAATCCAAACCCGGATGCCGGGAAAGCAGGGTGCGTCGCCGTAGCCGCCTTCTGGTGGGAGCTGGCGTTCACGGACTCGGACGTAATTCGCCGCGACCGGTTGGAGCGGTTTTTCTTCGAAGGCGTTCCGGCGGTGCCTCCCGCTCTCGATCGTGAGGGCTTCGCGCGTCACGGAAGGATCCGTACGAGCGAGATCGGCGACGGCCGTCCCCGGTTCCGCCAGTACGAGGTGAAACGCGATTGTGCCCCCGCAGGGCCGTGCGTGCCGAAGCTGATGTCCGTGCCGCTCGACAACATGCCTCACGCGGCGTTCTTCGGCTCCGGGACGGGCAACGAGCATGGCGCGTTCCGTCGCGAGTTTCTCCGGCAGGTTGCGTCTCTCGCCGTCGCCGACGTCAATCGCTATTCCATGAACGTCGACCGCGCTTATTCGGTGCGCGACATCGAGAGCTCCGCTGCGGCGTTCAATTACCGGTTGCCGTTTCGACGCTCGCTGCACTCGGACGCGGGCCGTGAATTCCGCGAGCGGATCGCCGAAGAGCTGAGAAAAGCCGGCAGCGCGCTGACGCCCGAGGACATCATCGATCGGGCGGAAACACAGAATTGTGCGGGCTGTCACGGGAAGGCCGGGCCGGTCGGCGGAGGACTGGTGTTCCCCAAGGCATTCGATACGGGCGAGCACATCGCCGACGAGTCGCTGCGCGAGGAGGCCCGTCTCTCGCCGGCGCTGCAGGACGTATTCGTGCCCTACCGCATCCAACTGCTCAGGGATTACCTGAAAGAGTACGGCCGGGGGCCGGAGCGCGTGCTCCGCGCCGGCCGGTGATTGGGATCTCACTTGAAGGAGGACGGCTGATGAGAACGATCGTGGCCCTGATTGGTGTCGTGCTGTCTCTAGTGGTCCAGGCGGATGTCCGCGTCGATCGTACCGATCGCACCGATCCGGAGAATCGTTCCCGGCCGGATCCGGGCGGGCGCGCCGACGCTGAGCTGGTGCAGTTGTACCTCTCTCTCAGTGAATTGCCGCTCGAGGAGCAGCGCCAGCAGACGTGGGCGCTCTCCTCGAAAACGAAGGCCGCTCTGTGGAAGCACAACATCGAGCGCTATCTCGAGGCCCATCCGGAGCTCGGGATGGAGGAGCGCAGCATCCTGCTCGAAGGAATGCGGTTGATTACGAGTCCGGGCTGGTTCGACATCGAGCAGGGGTCGTTCGGCTATGCCGCCAAGACGCAGGCGCTGGCGGAGCACAAGCAGCGCGTCGAAACGTTGCTGCAGCCCGAGGTGATTTACGAGGTTTTCCTACGCCTGGGACCCAGGCCGGACACCGAAGATCCACTTCCAGCGGCCCTCGGCGGCTCGCGCATGCTCACGCCCCGCGTCAATATCGATCAGTGCTCCTGCGGGTCGTATTACGAGTGCTGGTACTACGGACAGGGATTCACCTGTGGCTCGGCGGCGTGTCAGATCGTGATGCACTGTGGCTGGTACGGCAATGAGCCGTGTACGGGTAAGTGCAAGTACCTGCCTTAGCAGCGAAGCGTTTTTAGCTCACGTTCCCCTCCGTCCCACTCTGTGTCTCTGTGTCTCTGTGGTGAATACGCCCACGCCTCGTGCGAGGCAGGTGCGTATTCACTCGGAGACACAGAGACACAGAGTGGGACGGAGGGGGAAGGAACGTCCTACGTTCCCCCTCCGTTCATCTGGAAGTTCACGGTCAGGTTGAAGATCGTCGCTACAGGCTCGCCGCCCATCGTGCCGGGGCGGAACTTCCATTTGCGGACCGCCTTGACGGCTTCCTCGGACAGGCCGGCCGGGAGTCCCTTCACCACTCGCACGTTGTCGACGTTGCCCTGCTTGTCGATGATCGCTTCGACGATGACGACGCCCTGGACGCGGGCCTTGCGGGCCGTCTCGGTGTAAACCGGATCGGCGCGGTCGACCACCACCGGGGCCTTCACGTTCCCGCCGACGCGGAGAGGTCCGGTCGGTGCAGGCTCGGGCTCGGGCTCAGGGGCAGGAGGCGCTTCGTCGCCGCCGGTCCCGGTTCCCTCGGTGCCCGTGCCGGTGCCACCGACCTGGCCGCCGAGGACGCCGCCGACCTGGCCGCCGACGACACCGCCGACCTCGCCACCATGGACGCCGCCGACCTCGCCGCCAACGACACCTCCGGCAACGCCGCCTTCGACGCCACCCACCACGCCCGCGAGCGCGTCACCCGCGCCCGTGTCCAGCGTGCCGCCGGACTCCGGCTCGGAAGGGCCCGGATCGGTGACCGGCAGGTTCTGCGTCGGCACCGGGATGCTGTCGACTTTCGGAACCTCTTTGGGAATCTCGACCGGCGGGGTCAGGACCGATGAAGTCATCGGTTTCGGGATCTCCACCGGCTTCGGGGTCGTCGGTCTCGGCGCGCCGCTGCTCTTCGCCGGAGGAGGCGGGGGCGGCGGGGGAGGGGGCGGCGGGGCCGCGCCCTGCGAGACGAACGCGTTGATCGGTTTCTCGGCGTCGACCTTGTGCGTGACGTTCTGCGTGCCCGCGTATACGATGCCGCAGAGGAGCAGTCCGTGCAGGACGAGCGAGGCGGCAGATGCAGGCAGACTCCGCTTGTCCGACTTGCTTCGACTCGATTCGAGCAATTCCTTTTGCAGATCCATGACGAAACTTATTTGCAAACGCGTGACCAGCTTTAGCGCATTTCTTTTCTTATATTTAGCGCTCGGCTGTACCACGACGGAACCGATCCCTGCGACGTGGATGAGCGCGCCGGAACCGGCGCCTGAGTCGAGGCGGATGATCGACGGCCCCATCCGTCTCCTGAACCACCGGTTGTGGCGCGGCGACAAGCCCGTGACCGAGGCGTTCGCGGCCATCGATTCGTTCGATTATTTGGAATCGCGCGACGAGGTGGTCTTCTCGGCGAAGAAGGAGTCGAGCTTCGACATCGGGCTGGCGGCGGGTGACGGCAGCAAGACCAACTGGCTCCCGGCGGACGCCGCGGACGAGCTGGCGGTGCAGTGGGCGCCGCGCGGCAACAAGGTCAGCTACATCGTGCGGGCAAAGCTCGGCGACGTCGTGCGCACGCTGCACATCCCGACGTCGTTCCAATACGTCGTCGACTTCGGCAACACCGCCACGATCCGCTCGCTGACGTGGGACGCCGCGGCCGAGCGTTTCACCGTGGCCTACTCGACGCTCGACGCCTCGGAGCGCACGGAGAGCATTCATTACAACGGCTCCGCCCGCCGGACGGAGTCCGGTCCGCAGACGAAGATCGCCGCGGACCTGGTCCCGTTCGGATCGGAGGCGTTCGCTCTGCGTCCGAGGGACGTCCGCTATGACGAAAAGCTCCCGGCGGTCGTGTGGGTGAGCGACCGCTTCACCTGGAGCGACGCCCGGGCGGCGCTCATGCGCGACGCGCGGGTCGCGTCGATCGTCGTCACCCGTGCGCCCGACGCCGAATTCTGGAAAAAGGTGCGGGAGACCGCCTGGCTCGACGCGTCCAAGCTCTACGTCGTCAACGGCAGCGCGCCGGACGCGCTGAGCTTCGTCGCCGACGGCAGCGTCCCAGCCGGCCGCTACCGCCGTGCGGGCAACGTCGTGGCCGCCGCGCCCGCTGCTATACAATCCGTCGCCGCCGGCTTCATTGCAGACCAATGGAAGAGGACCAGCCCCGCGAATGGCAGCAGCCGCCGAGAGTGACAGGAAATCATCGATCCGCGAGTACTACGAGGCGTTGCTGATCGCGATCATCTTCGTCAACTTCGCACGGATCTTCGCCTTCCAGGCGTTCAAGATCCCCACCGGATCGATGGAGGACAACCTCCTCACCGGCGATCACATCCTCGTCAACAAGTTCATCTACGGCCCGCAGATGCCGGTGCTGAACGGGCTGGTTCCGCTGCGCGAGCCGCGCCGCGGCGACGTCGTGGTCTTCCGCTATCCCGAGCAGCCGCAGGTCGACTTCGTGAAGCGCGTCGTCGCCCTGCCCGGCGAGACCGTGCTGATCCGGGACAAACGGGTGCTCATCGACGGGAAGGAACTGCCCGAGCCCTATGTCCTGTTTACGGACGAGCGGACGCAGCATCCGAGCAGCCCGTTCCACCGCGATCACTTCGGCCCGTACAAAGTCGGGGCCGGCGAGTACTTCGTGATGGGCGACAACCGCGACAACTCGCACGACTCGCGCTTCTGGGGCACGGTCCCTCGCGCGATGATCAAGGGGCGGGCGTTCGTGGTGTACTGGTCGTTCCGGCTCAAAGGGCAGCCGGCCGGCCGCCTGGACGAGCTGCGGATGGTGCTGACCGACTTTTTCTCGAACACCCGGTGGGGTCGGACGTTCTTCGTCGTCGACCGTGAATATCACTATGGAAAGTAATCCGCCAGACGCGGACAACGTCGCAGACGTCGAGAGCGCCGCGGACGCCGAGAGCGTCGAGAGCGTTGCTGACGTCGAGCACGTCGAGAGCGTCGCTGACGTCGAGCACGTTCCCGAGGCACCGGTCATCGAGCCGCCCGGGACGGTCATCGACCGCAGCGAGCATCCCATCTCGCGCCGCAGCGTCCCGGAGAACGTCCTCAAGGTCCTGTACCGCCTGCACCGCAGCGGCTACCGCGCCTATCTGTGCGGCGGCAGCGTGCGCGATCTGCTCATGACCCGGACGCCGAAGGATTTCGACGTCGTCACGGACGCCCATCCGAACGAAGTGCGGCGCCTCTTCCGCAACAGCCGCATCATCGGACGGCGCTTCCGCCTCGTGCACATCATCTTTCAGGACCAGGTCGTGGAAGTCGCGACCTTCCGGCGCGAGCCGGAGCGCGCCATCATCGCGCCGGAAGATGCGGAGTCCGAGGATTTCCTGATCACGGACGACAACACGTTCGGGTCGCCGCTGCAGGACGCGCGGCGCCGCGACTTCACCATCAACGCCCTCTTCTACAACATCGCCGACTTCTCCGTGATCGACTACGTCGGCGGCCTCGAAGACCTGCGCGAGGGACGCGTGCGCGTGATCGGCGATCCCGACCTGCGCTTCCGCGAAGACCCCGTGCGCATGATGCGCGCGATCGAGTTCGCCTCCCGTCTCGGCTTCGAGATCGAAGAGGCGACGTATCAGGGCATCCTCCGCCACCGCGCCGACATCCTCAAAGCCTCGCCGCCGCGGGTGTCCGAGGAGATCCTCGAGCTGCTGCGGCGGGGGTGGTCGCGGGGTGCGATCCGGCTCATGGTCGACACCGCGCTCCTCGAGCCGCTCCTGCCCGAGATCTACAACGCCATCCGCGGCGACCGCGCGCCGTACTTCTGGAAGATGCTGGAAGTGCTCGACCGCACGGTCCAGGCGGGGCGCAAGGTCTCGGACGCGGTGCTGCTCTCCGTGCTCATGCTGCCGTGGGTGATCGAGGAGATCGAGGAGGAGGAAGAGCGCCGCGCGGCCGCCGGACGGATGCGCATCGGCGAGGTGATCCTCTTCATCCGCGAGCTGACGCAGCCGCTCTGCGCGCGGATGGCCCTCGCGGCGGGCACGCGCCATCAGATCGAACAGGCGCTCGAAACGCTCTGGCGGCTGCTCGAGCCGCCCACCGACCGGCGCGCGCAGTTCCGCGCGGTGTATCGCGAGCCGTTCAACGACGCCCTCGCGCTGCTGGAGCTGTACGCGCTGTCCTCGGGGCGCTACGTGGACGTGTTCCGCCAGTGGCAGGCCTTCGCGCAACGCGTGCGCCGCGCGCAGGAAGAAGGGGAGCAGACCTCCCGGCCGCGGCGGCGCCGCAGGCGGCGGTAGGGGGACGGGTTCCTCGGAGTTCCTCGGAGTTCCTCGGAGGGAGGGAATGAATTGAAAATTGAAAATTGAAAATTGAAAAAGAGGACGGGTGGCTCTCTTCTTTTTCAATTTCAATTCCTCACACCTGACCGCCGAGAAGCTCCGTGCCCCGTGATGACAGCTATCATTCGCGCCGTGCCGCTCGACCGGTTCAGTGCTGAGTCCTGAGTCACGCCCGCCTGTCATCCTGAGCCGGCGAAGCGCGGCGAAGGACCCCCTGCCGGTAGCACGTCCAGCGTGCAAATCAGGGGGTCCTTCGCCGTCTACGCGGCTCAGGATGACACGGTAGGGGGACGAGTGCCTCGGGTTCCTCGGAGTTCCTCGGGTTCCTCGGAGAGAAGGAATGAATTGAAAATTGAAAATTGAAAATTGAAAAAAGAGGACGGGGGGGTCGGCTCTCTTCTTTTTCAATTTTCAATTTTCAATTTTCAATTCTTCACCGGACCGCCGAGGAACTCCGAGCGCCCGTGATGCCAGCTATCATGCCGCCCGTGCCGCTCGACCCGGTCTATCTCGACCACCACGCCACCACCCCCTGCGATCCGCGTGTCGTCGAGAAGATGCTCCCGTACTTCACCGAGCATTTCGGCAACCCGGCGTCGATCACGAATCAGCACGGGCGCAGGGCGTCGCTGGCCCTCGAGGATGCCCGCGCTTCCATCGCCCGCTTCCTCGGCGCGCTGCCTCCGGAGATCTACTTCACCGCGGGCGCGACCGAGTCGAACAACATCGCGCTGAATCTCCTCCGGCCCGGCGATCACTTCGTCACGAGCCTGACCGAGCACAAGTCCATCCTCGCGCCCGCGGAGCGTCTCGAGAAGAGCGGCGTTGCCGTCACCTATCTCACGCCGGATGCCGAGGGCTTCGTCCATCCCGAGGCGTTGCGCGAGGCGCTGCGCCCGGAGACGCGCCTCGTCTCCATCGAGGCCGCGAACGGCGAGATCGGGACGATCCAGCCGGTCGCGGAGCTGGCGGCGCTCTGCCGCCAGCGCAAGGTCCTCTTCCACACCGACGCCACACAGGCCCTGGGCAAGGTCCCGCTCGATCTCACGAACGTCGATCTGGCCTCTTTCTCCGCGCACAAGCTCTACGGACCGAAAGGCATCGGCGCGCTGCTGGTGCGCCGCGGCGTCCGCGTGACTCCCGCGATCGTCGGCGGGGGACAGGAGCGCGGGATCCGCTCGGGGACCGTGAATGTCCCGGCCGTGGTCGGTTTCGCCTACGCCCTGCAACTGCGCGCGGCGGAGATGGCCGAGGAGGCGTTGCGCCTGGCGCAACTGCGCGATTCGCTCCGGGACAGCCTCGTGGAGGCCATCGAGGGCGTTTCGGTCCACGGGCCCCTTCGGCTTCGCTCAGGGCAGGCCCGGGAGTTAAGATTGCCGGGGAACCTCAACGTCAGCTTCGATCGGATCGATGCCGAATCGCTCCTCCTGGCCATGAAGCGCTTCTCTCTCTCCTCGGGATCGGCTTGCAGTTCGGGAGAAAAGGGGCCCTCGCGGGTGCTGCAGGCGATCGGGGTCGGGGACGCGGCGGCGATGGGCTCTCTTCGAATCGGCCTGGGGAAATCGAATACGGCGGAGCAGATGGAGATGCTGGTCGAAGACCTACAGCGCGCCGTGCGCAGACTGCGGGAGATCACGCCACCATGAACGGCGGGCCGGGACGCATCCTTCTCGTCGACCATTCGCGCGGCGCACTGCTGTTCCAGGAGACCATCCTCCGCCGCCGCGACATGCAGATCATGACGGCGCTCGCGGGCTCGGAAGGGCTGGTGAAGGCGCGCGAGGAGAAGCCGCACCTGATCATCTTCGGGTACGACCTCTTCGACATGGCCGCGCCGGAGTTCTGCCGCGAGATCCGCGCCGACGAATCGACGCGCGGGGTCTCGCTGCTCCTGGTCTGCGACCGCGAGAGTCCGGAGCACGGCGATCTCTCTCTCTCCGCCGGCTGCAACGACGTCATCTTCCGTCCTCTCCAGAAGCCGGAGCTCGACGACAAGGTCGAGCGGCTGACGCGCATCCCGGTGCGCCGCCAGCTCCGCACGATCACGAAGATCGAAGTGTCGATGGAGAAGAACGGCCGCTTCGTCCTCGGCCGCAGCGTGAACATCTCCGCGAACGGGATGCTCATCGAGGTCCAGCGCATGCTGCCGCAGGACGGGCCGATGCGGCTGCACTTCTACCTCCCCGGCGATCCGCGCCCGCTGCAGGTGCTGGCCGAGGTGCTGCGGGCGGAGTTCACCGGGGCCATGTCGAAGTACGGCATGCGCTTTCTCAACCCATCCGACGACGATCGTGAGAGGATCTCGCGCTACGTTCACCGCCTCCGCTCGAGAGAAACGATCTGATGGCCACTCCACTCGAAGAAGCAATCAGGGCAGCCCGCGAGGAAGACTTCCTGCGCGCGCTGACGATGTTCATCGACATCTACGGCACCGAGGATTCGCCCCCCATCCGCACGCCGAAGGATGCCAGCGGGCTGTCGTTCTTCGGGCTGGCTCTCGCGCTGATGCAGAAGAAGTACAAGCCCGCCATCGACCTTTGCCGCCGGGCCATCGACCTCGAGTTCTACAACGGCGATCACTACGCCAACCTGGCGCGCGTGTATCTGGCCGCGGGAAACCGCAAGAAGGCCGTGGAGACGGCGGACCAGGGCCTGAAGCTGGTCCACGATCACGACTACCTGACCCGCGTCCGTGAGTCCCTCGGGGTGCGCTCCCGCCCGGCGGTGCCCTTCCTCGACCGCACCAATCCGATCAACGTCTCCCTCGGCCAGGCGCGCCACGCGAAGAAAATCGCCGACGAGGAAGTCAAGAAGAGGAAGTAGCGCCGTCTCCGATGACACAGACCGCCGCGGAGTTCTGGGACCGTCAGGCGCAGGCGACGGCGCCGATGTACTGGGCCGAGTATCCGCTCGTCCGCCGCTACGTGAACGAGTGCGTCACGGAGTGCTGGTGGGCGTATCCGACGCACGGGTTCAAGGCGGCGTGGGCGTACAAACCGCTGGCGCGCGGTCTGTCGATCGGGTGCGGCACGGGGCTCCTCGAGAAAGACCTCCGCTGGATGCGCATCTGCGAGGAAGTGGACGCGTACGACATCTCGCCCGAGTCGATCCGCCTGGCCCGGGAGCGGGCGGTGAAGGACGGCGTGGATCGCGTGCATTACGAGGTTGCCGACTGCGAGCGCTTCGCGTATCCGGAGGCGCATTACGACGCGGTGTTCTTCAACGGCTCGATGCACCACATCAGCGATCCGGCGGCGTTGCTGGACAAGCTGCTCGTGGCGCTGAAGCCGGGTGGATACCTCTTTCTCGACGACTACGTCGGACCGACTCGCGACGAGTGGTCGGACGCGCATCTGGTGCACGCGCACGAGGCCTACGCCGCGCTGCCGCCGTGGTGGCGCACGGTGGAGCGTCTGGCGCCGCCGTACGACGCGTCCGATCCGTCGGAGATGGTGGCGTCGAGCGCGATCCTCCCGGCCGTCCACGAGCGCTTCGACATCGAATGGGAGAAGCCCTACTGGGGCAATCTGCTGTACCCGGTCCTGTCGCAGGTCGCCCCGAACGCGGGCACGCTGCCGGACGCGGACCGCATCCTCCGCGCGCTGATCGAGCGGGAGAAGAAGCTGGTGGCGGAGGGCGCGTTCCTGTCGCCGCTGTTCGCCTGGGTCGTGGGGCGGAAGCCGTCACCATGAAAGTGGTCATTCCGGACGACTACCAGGATGCCGTGCGCGGCCTGGCGTGCTTCGCGAAGCTCGCCGGCCACGAGGTCACGATCTACAACGACACCGTGAAGGACACCGCGGCGCTCGCGAAACGGTTCCGGGATGCGGACGCGCTGGTGCTGATCCGCGAGCGGACGTCGGTCGACGACGCGCTGCTCGCGCAGCTCCCGCGCCTCCGCCTGATCGCGCAGACCGGACGGGGCACGGCGCACATCGACGTGAAGGCGTGCGAGCGCCGCGGCATCAGCGTGGCGGTGGGGACGGGCTCGCCGGTCGCACCGGCGGAGCTGACCTGGGCGCTGGTGATGGCGGCGATGCGGCGGATTCCGCAGGAAGTCGCCGGCATGCGCGCCGGCCGATGGCAGCAGCACCTCGGACGCGTCCTCCGCGGCCGGACGCTCGGGATTTACGGCTACGGCAAGATCGGGACGCTGGTCGCCGGCTACGGCCGGGCGTTCGGGATGCAGGTGATCGTCTTCGGCCGTGAGGGATCGCTCGCGCGCGCCGTGTCCGACGGCTTCGCGACGACGACGCGCGAGGAGCTGTTCGGGACGTCCGACGTGCTCTCGCTGCATCTGCGGATGAGCGAGGAAACGCGCGGCATCGTGACGCGCGAGGACCTGTCCCGCATGCAGTCCGACGCGCTGCTCGTCAACACCAGCCGCGCGGAACTGATCGAGGACGGCGCGCTGGTCGAAGCGCTGCGCGCGGGCCGGCCCGGCTTCGCGGCGGTCGATGTGTACGAATCGGAACCATTGGCCACGCACCCGCTCCTGGCGATGGACAACGTCGTCTGCACGCCCCACCTTGGGTACGTGGAGCGCGACAGCTACGAGCTCTACTTCGGCCAGGCGTTCGACGCGGTCAACGCGTTTGCGGAGAAGCAGTCATGATGCGGATCGTCCTCCTGTCCCTCGCCGTCGCGGTGCCGGTGCACGCGTGCCTGCAGACTTACCACACCACTCTGTCCGGCAAACGGAAGGTCGTCAGCGAAATGCCGATGCCGACGCTGGTCGAGATGCTCGAGCCGCCGGCGAGCCGGCGCGCGTTCTGGGAGATCGAGTCGCAGAAGCGGGCTGCCGCGAAGGATTTCCAGTCGCGCAATGACTTGGCCGTCGCCCTGATCCACCTCGGGCGCGGCGCGCAGGCGATCCCGATTCTCGAGGCGCTGGAGCGCGAGCGTCCCGGCGTCTACCGGACCGCCGCGAACCTCGGCACCGCCTACGAGCTCGCGGGGCGCAACGCCGACGCGCTGCGCTGGATCCGGGAAGGCATCAGGCGTAACCCGAAGTCGCACGAGGGCACCGAGTGGCTGCACGTCGCGATCCTCGAAGCGAAGCTGGCGCAGGCGCGCGATCCGAAGTGGCTGGCGACGCACTCGCTGCTCGGCGTCGACTTCGGCCCCGATGCCGTACCGCGCATGCCGAAGCGGCTGCCGGCCGGCAACGACGGCAAACCGGTGACGGCGAAGGCGCTGCGAGACGCGCTCTACTACCAGATGCTGGAGCGCCGCCAGTTCGTCAACCCGCCGGACCCATACGTCGCAGACCTCTTCTTCGACTGGGGCAACATCGTCGCGCTGACGGATACCCTCGAGAACGCGGTCGACCTCTACAACGAGTCACTGCGCTTCGGCGCGCCGCGCGAGCCGATGGTGAAGAAACGGATCGCCCACATGAAGCGCGTAATCCGGCGCGCAGGGTGACCCCTGGTTGGCGCCCAAATGTAGGGCGTGGCTTCAGCCCGCCTCTCGGGCGGGGTGGGCTCATGAATTCGCCGCGTTCACACCAGGGAGGCGGGCTGAAGCCACGCCCTACATTGGCGCAACTCGGCTAGCGCCGGTACCACGCCGCCAAGCGCTCGGGCGCGATGCCGAGGTGGTAACCGGCGATGATGAGCCAGTTGATGGCGGACGTTCGGATCACGCCCTTGGTCAGGAAGCGGCGGCCGGACGTCCGTACTTTCAGCGGCACGATGGCCGCGCGCTTCATCGACCGCGAGAGGACGTAGTCCTCCATCAATGGCATTTCGGGATAGCCGGGGAAGGCGTCGCGGCGGAAGAACTGGGCCTGGTCGCCCCACGGCGCGCGGGTCAGCCGCGTGCGGGCGTTGATCATGAACGCGACGCAGCGCAGCCGGAAACCGGGCTCGATGAACTCGACGAGGAACCCTCCGCAGTCGCGGCCTGCCTGGATCGCGGCGTCGGCCGCGCCGGGGGGCAGGAGCGTGTCGGCGTGCAGGAAGATCAGCAGGTCGCCGGTCGCCGCGGCCGCGCCGCGGTTGAGCTGCCGCGCCCGAATGCGCTCGCCGAGGATGACCCGTGCGCCGTGCGACGAAGCGATGGCCGTTGTCGCGTCCGTGCTCCCGCCGTCGGCGACGATGACCTCGTGCGCGCCCGCCGTGCGCGCGGCCTCGATCGTCGCGGCGATGCGGGCCTCCTCGTTGAGGGTGGGAATGATGACGCTGACGCGGCAGGCAGGGGGCAGGGCGCAGGGCGCAGGGGGCAGGAGCTGACCCCCGGTTTCTCCTGCGCCCTGCGCCCTGTCCCCTGCCCCCTTCATAAAAGCCGCGCCAATGCTTTCACGCCCTGCGCGAGCGCGCCGGGAGTCAGGCCCATGTAGCCGAGGACCAGACCGTTCCGCGGGCGGCCGGCGTAGAGGCGGGAGAGCACGGGCAGGTCGAGCCCCTCGCGTGCGGCGCGCGCGGCCACGTCGCGATCGCTCGTCTCCAGGAATGCGACAACGCGGAAGCCCGCGTTCGCAGGGCCGAGCTCCACGTCGAGATGGCGCTCGAACAGGCGCACCGCGGTGTCCCGGCGCTCGCGGTACAGCGCGCGCATCCGCTTGAGGTGCGCGTCGAAGTGGCCGAAGCCGATGAAGTCCGCGACCACGCGCTGGAGGAACGGCGGCGGGTGCCCGTCCACCTGCGTACGTGCGGTGACGAACGAGCCGACGAGATCCGGCGGCAGTACGACGTAGGCGAGGCGCAGGGCGGGGTAGAGCGACTTCGTGAACGTGCCGACGTAGATCACCCGCCCCGCGGAGTCGAGGCCCTGGATGGCCGTCAGCGGGCGTCCGTCGTAGCGGAACTCGCCGTCATAGTCGTCCTCGACGACCCACGCGTCATTGCGGCGCGCCCACTCCAGCAGCGCCAGGCGGCGATCGAGCGACATCGCCGCGCCGAGAGGGTAGTGATTCGACGGCGTCACGTACGCGACGCGGGCGTGCGGCGCGAGGGCGATGCCCTGCGCGACGTCCAGACCCTCGCGATCCACCGGCACCGGCACCACGCGCGCTCCCGCGGCGGTCAGCGCGGCGCGCGCGCCGTAGTAGCCCGGCTCCTCGATCCACGCCGCCTCGCCGGGATCGACGAGGAGCTGGGCGAGAAGATACAGCGCCTCCTGCGAGCTGCTGACGATGACGACCTGCGAGGCGTCGCAGTGCACGCCGCGCGCGGTGTTGAGGTACGTCGCCACGTTCTCGCGCAGCGACGGCTCGCCCGCCGGATCGCCGTAGACGAGCGATGCGTGATCGAGCCGCCGTGCGTGCGAAGAGAGGAGCCGCTGCCACGTTCCCAGAGGGAAGTGCTCCAGCGCGGGCAGTCCCGCGGCGAACGGCTTCACGACCAGCGGCTCGACGCAGGCCATCGACGCGCCGGCCGTGCGTCCCCGTCCGGACAGGGCGCGGCGGCCCTCCAGGCGCGCCGTGCGTTTCTTCGGGAGCGGCAGCTCGCAGACGTACGTCCCCGAGCCGACGCGCCGCTCGACGTATCCCTCGCGCTCGAGCTGCGCGTATGCCTCCTCGGCAGTCTTGCGGGAGACGCCGCGCTGCGCCGCGAGCTCGCGCGTCGACGGCAGGCGCGAGCCGCCCCGCAGAATTCCGCCCACGATCGCCTGGCGGATCTCGCCGAAGAGCTGCCGGTGAAGTGGTCTCCTGTCGGTGTCGGAAATGGTCTCCATCGGGGGACCATCATTGTCGCACCATTCGAAGCATGGAAACCAACACTGCGCTCGCACATTTCGAAAGCCGGCTGGAGTGGGAGATCGACGCCGCGGACCTGCACGCGAACCCGAACGCGTACATCGTCATCGACGCGCGGACGCCCGAGGTCTTCGCGACCGGCCACGTGCCCGGGGCGATCAACCTGCCGCACCGGACCATCACCGCGGAGACCGCGCCGTTCCCGAAGGACGCCGTGCTCGTGACGTACTGCGACGGCATCGGCTGCAATGCCTCCACGAAAGCGGCGGTCAAGCTCTCGCGGCTCGGCTACCGTGTCAAAGAGATGATCGGCGGCATGGACTGGTGGCGGCGCGACGGGCTGCCGGTGCACGGCGGCGAGACGGCAGCGCATGCGGTGGCGTGCGGATGCTGATCGCGCTGGTGACGTGGCGCGGCCTGCCGGAGCTGGCGGCGGACGATCGTCTCTTGCGCGATGCGCTCGTCCGCCGCGGCGTCGATGCGCGCGCGGTGATCTGGGACGATCCGGACGTCGACTGGCGCGCATTCGACGCGATCGTCGTCCGCTCGACCTGGGACTACCACAAGCGGATCGACGAGTTCCGGGCGTGGCTCGAGCGTATGGACGGCCTGCCGCTGTGGAATCCGGCGTCCGTGCTGCGGTGGAACACGCACAAGTCCTATCTGCTCGACCTGCAGCAGCGCGGCATCGACATCGTGCCGACGCTGCTCGTGCCGGGCGGCCAGGGCTTCATCGTGAAGCCGGCGGTCTCGGCGACGGCGTTCCGCACCGAGCGACACGAGACGGAGAGCGACGTGCTCGTGCAGCCGTTCGTCCCCGAGGTCGTCACGGACGGCGAGCTGTCGTTCGTGTTCCTCGGAAAGAAGTTCAGCCATGCCGTGCGCAAGCGCGCCGCCAGCGGAGACTTCCGCGTGCAGTCGGAGTTCGGCGGGAGCGCGGAGCCGTTCGCGCCCTCGGCGGACCTGATCGAGCAGGCGGCGCGCATCGCCGGGACGCTGGGCGACGCGTGGCTGTACGCGCGCATCGACTGCGTCGTGCGCGACGGGCGGCTGCTGCTGATGGAGCTGGAGGCGGCGGAGCCGTCGCTGTTCCTCGACGCCGAGTCCGCGGAGCGGTTTGCCGATGCGATAACCTCGGTTGCGTGAATGCTTACGTGCTCGTCGGCGGGCGCTCGCGGCGGATGGGGGAGTCGAAGGCGGGGCTGTTCCTCGAGCGTGTGGTGCGCGCGGCGCGGCCGGTGTTCGATGAGGTCGTCGCCGTGGAGCGCATGCCTCCTGTCATCCTGAGCCGCGTAGACGGCGAAGGACCCCCTGATTCGCGCGCTGATCGTGCTATCGGCAGGGGGTCCTTCGCCGTCTACGCGGCTCAGGATGACAGGCGAACGATTCATGAGGAGCCCCATGACGGCGAGGGCGCCATCTTCGGCGTCGTGCGCGCGCTGCAGGACGCCCGCGCGAAGTGCTTCGTCCTCGCCGTCGACTATCCGCTGATCACGTCGGACATCCTCCGCTTCCTCCGCGACGACGGGCGCATGCCCGAGTGGAACGGCCGGCCGCAGCCGCTCTGCACCGTCTGGGACGCCGCGTGGCTGCCGCGCATCGAGGAGCGCATCGCGCGCGGCGCGCTCGATTTGCGCGGCGCCGTCGAAACGGAGATCATCCCCGAGTCCGAGTTGCGCTCGCGGTTTCCCGGCGAGCCGCTGCTGAACGTCAACACGCCGGAGGAGTGGGAACGTGCCCAAAGATTTCTCGCATCTCGATGAGACCGGAGGGATCTCCATGGTCCACGTCGGCGCGAAGAAGGTCACGCAGCGCGAGGCCGTCGCCGCCGCCACCGTGCGCATGACGCCGGCCACGCTGCAGAAGCTCATCGAGCGCGCGCTGCCGAAAGGGGACGTCCTCACCACCGCCAAGATCGCCGGCGTCCTTGCCGCGAAACAGACCCCGTCCCTGATCCCCCTCGCGCATCCGCTGGCCCTCGAGTCCGTCGACGTCACTTTCGACATCGACGCCGAGGGAGGGACGATCGAGGTGCGGTCCATCGTCCGCTGCGAAGGCAAGACCGGCGTGGAGATGGAGGCGATGACCGCCTGCGCCGTCGCCGCGCTGACGATCTACGACATGTGCAAGAGCGCGGAGAAGGGGATCGTCATCGACGCGCTGCAACTGGTGCGGAAGAGCGGGGGGAAGTCGGGGACTTGGGAGAGATGAATGAATTGAAAATTGAAAATTGAAAAAAGGGGACGAGCAGCCTGTGCAGGCTCTCTTCTTTTTCAATTTTCAAATTTCAATTTTCAATTCCTAATTTCCCCTCTGCCACGGCGGCCGTCGATCGTTCTCCGCCGGCGGCTCGTTCGCGCGCTCCGCTTGTTCTTCCGCCGCGACGAGCTGCTTGCGGATCGAGCCGAGCATGCGTGCGTCGGTGGCGATGGCGAGGTCGACGAGCTTCTGCCGTTCCTTGTAGCCGTTGAAGGCGATCACGAAGCGGTCGATGCGGAAGGCCACGGCCCGCCCGAGGTAGCGATCCTCGGCCGTGAAGTTGTCCTCGCCGAGGTTCGGGATCGGGTCGAGCAGCTTGCCGTTGCGGAGGTAGAGATCCTTGTACGCGTCGAGGATCTTCGTCGCGGCGGCGCGGTTCGCGGCGGGGATGATCAGCCCCTCCTGCACCTCGCCCGCGATGTTGAACTTCGCCTGGAACGAGTTGCCGAGGAAGCGCTGGCCGAAGCCCTCGTCGGCGGAGTAGCGCTCGCTGTTCGCGACGCGCACGTCGTTCGGGAAGAAGTTGAACACGGCCGGCTTCGACGGCGCCGGCGGCATGCGCTCGGCGACGAACGCCGCCAGGCCGGTCAGCGCCTGGAACGCGTTCTGCGCGCCGCCGCTCACGCGCACGTAGAACGGCCCGCGCCAGAGATGCACGGCGAACTTGCTCACGTACGCCTCGTTCTCGATCGGGAGGAAGCGGCGCGCCGCCTCCTTGCGCATCGAGTACGCGCCGAACGCCTTCACGAAATCGGGGAAGCGGAAGATCTCGACCGTGGCGAAGCCGCGGCCGTCCTGCGCGATGTATTTGCCGGCCGTGACGTCGACCACTTCATAGCGGAGGAAGTGCTGCCCGTCCGCGCCGAGGTACGTGCCGAGGTTCTCGCCGGGGATGACCATCGGGTCTTCCTCGAGCCGCCATCCCTGCGCTTCCTGCGCGCGGGGGAGGAACTGCAGGCTCGGCGAGTCGATGGTGGTGAAGTCGACTTCCGGCTCGGCGGCGCGCGGCGGTACAGCCGCCTTCTTCGCGGAGCCGCCGCAGGCGACGAGGGTGAGCAGCACGACGCAGAGGATCATCGCCCGCAGCGCTGCCGGCCGGGCCGGCCCGCCGGAGGCCCCCCGGTCGTTATCCTTCAGAGCGAGCGCAGAAACTCGATGGTGACGCGTACGCCCGCTCCGTTCGCTCCGCGCGCCTCGCGCGCGTTCTCGCTCTCGGCGTAAGCCGTCCCCGCTATATCCAGATGCGCCCATGACGGACAATCGACGAACTCCTTCAGAAATACCGCGGCCGTGATCGCGCCGCCCCACCGGCCGCCCGAATTCTTCATGTCCGCCCATTCGCTGCGGATCAGATCTTTGTACTCGTCCCAGGCGGGAAGTCGCCAGAGGCGTTCTCCGGCGCGCTCACCCGACTCAATCAACTTCTGCGCCAGCTCGTCATCGTTCGAGAAAAGCCCCGCCGCGTCGGCACCGAGCGCCACCACGCAGGCGCCCGTGAGCGTCGCGAAGTCGATGATGTGATCGGGCTTCAGTCCCGACGCGTAATGCAGCGCGTCGGCGAGGATCATCCGCCCCTCGGCGTCCGTGTTCACGACCTCCACGGTCTTGCCGTTCATCATGGTGATGATCTCGCCGGGCTTGTAGGCGCTGCCGCTGGGGAGGTTGTCGGTGGTCGCGAAGATGCCCGTGACTTTCACCGGCAGCTCCAGCTTCGCAACGGCTTCCATCAGGCCGATGACCGCCGCCGCGCCGCACATGTCGAACTTCATCTCCTCCATCTTCTCGGCCGGCTTGATGGAGATGCCGCCGGAGTCGAAGGTGATCCCTTTGCCGACCAGGGCCACGTGCTTTTTCGCCTTGCGCGGCGCGTACTCCATGACCACGAAGCGCGGCTCCTCGGCCGAGCCGCGGTTGACGGCGATGAGCCCGCCCATCTTCATGCGCTCGATCTCGCGCTTGCCGTAGACCGTGCACTTGACGCCGACGCGCTTACACACTTCCTCGGCGCGGTTGGCGAGCTCGGTCGGCGTGAGGATGTTCGACGGCATGTTGCCGAGGTCGCGCACGGTCTGCACCGCCTCGGCCATGGCCCGGGCCTGCGGACTGAGTTTCTTCGCGTCCGCCTTCGGCGCGATGAGCGTGCCGTGGATGGCGATGCGCTTCTGCTCTTTCTTGACCGTGATGTACGGGTCGTACTTGTAGTCGCTCTGCGCGAGCGCGTCGGCGATGGCGATGGCCGTCCCGTCGTCGTCCATGCGGGGGAGGGTGTAGGGGAAGATCAGCGCGATCTTCGCGTCGCGATGTTTTTTCGCGGTGCGGCCCGCGGTGGTCACGGCCGCGCGGACGTTGCGATGCGTGATCGCGTCCGGCTTGCCGAGGCCGATCAGCGTGACCTTGCGCGGCTCGCCGGCGAGGACGGTGAGCGTTTCATCCGAACGCCCCTCGAACTTTGCGTCCTTGACGATCTTCGCGACCGCCTCGGGGACGTCGGGGGCGCCCTCGGCGAGGAGGACAAAGAGGTGATCGATCTTCGAGAGTTTCAGGTCGCGGGCGATGTCGACTTGCATGCGCGCCGGATCATAGCGCTACAGTGCTCTTGATGATTGTCTGGCGCCGTCTTGACACACCCGGCCATGAGGCCTGTCGCATCGTCGGACAGACGCTCGAAGGAGGCGCCGTCATCACGGATCCTCCTGCTGCCCTGACGTATCGCGTCGTCTGCGACGCCTCGTGGCGCACGCAATTCGCTCACGTGACCGGCTGCATCGGAGCTCGCTCCATCGACCTGACCATCGACCCCCGCTCCCTCGGCTGCCTCGACGTCGACCTCAACTTCAGCCCGTCGACCAACACGTTACCGATCCGCCGCCTGAACCTCGCGGTGGGCGAAAGCGCCTCACTCACCGTCGCCTGGCTCCGCTTCCCGGAAATGACGCTGGAGCCGCTGGCGCAGACTTACACCCGGCTCGGCGAGCGCACGTGGCAGTACGCGAGCGACGGGTTCACGGCCAGGATGGAGGTGGATGAGGAGGGGCTGGTGATTGAGTACGAGGGGTTGTGGGTCAGGGAGTAAGGGTGTCGTCGTCCGCTCGCCGCGGACGCTTTCCGTGATGCCGCTCGAGGATACCTCGGACGACGACGCCACACCTGTCATCCTGAGCGGCAGCGAAGGACCCCCTGCCGCAGCACGAGCAGCGTCCAGCCGGAGGGGGTCCTTCGCCGTCTACGCGGCTCAGGATGACAACGCGGGCCGGCGCGGCCGGCAGCGCCTTCGAAGCACGTGCGCTCACAACACGCGTGATTCAGGCGACAAGCGTACGGCCCGGCTATCCAACCAGCGCTGCCGACCGCGTCGGCCCGCCGGAGGCCCCCGGTCCGCTAGAATCCGCGGCGCGCCGGCCAACTGGCCGGACTCATGCACGAAGTGAGGCTTTGATGCCGTATCGAGTTCTGGTGATCGACGACGAGACGGGGATCCGCGAGGCGATCCGGATGACCCTCGAGTACGAGGGATACAAGATCGACGAGGCACGTTCCGGGCAGGAGGGGCTCGACAAAGCGGGGAAGGTCCCGTACGACGCCATCCTGCTCGACATCAAGATGCCTGTCCTCGACGGCATCGAGGTGCTCGAGAACCTCAAGGAGCAGCGCATCTCCTCGCCCGTGGTCATGGTCTCCGGCCATGGCGACGTGCACACCGCCGTCGAGTGCACCAAGCGCGGCGCGTTCGACTTCCTCGAGAAGCCGCTCAACCGCGACAAGCTGCTGCTCACGGTGCGCAACGCCGTCCGCCAGCGCTCGCTCGAAGAAGAGAACACGGGGCTCAAGGAGAAAGCCGAGAAGGAGTATCAGCTCGTCGGCAAGTCGCAGCTCATGGCCGAGCTCAAGTCGCAGATCGAGCGCGCCGCGCCGACCAAAGCGACCGTGCTCATCACCGGCGAGTCGGGCACGGGCAAGGAGCTGGTGGCCCGCGAGATCCATCGCCGCTCGTCGCGCGCGCACCGCCCGTTCATCCAGGTCAACTGCGCGGCCATCCCGAACGAGCTGATCGAGTCCGAGCTCTTCGGGCACAAGAAAGGCTCTTTCACCGGCGCCGTGCGCGATCAGGTCGGCAAGTTCGTGGCCGCGGACGAAGGCACGATCTTCCTCGACGAGATCGGCGACATGTCGATGAGCGCGCAGGCCAAGGTCCTGCGCGTGCTGCAGGAAGGGGAGGTCGAGACGGTCGGCTCGGCGAGCGTGGTCAAGGTCGACGTGCGCGTCATCGCCGCGACGAACAAGAACCTCGAAGAGGAGATCCGCAACGGACGCTTCCGCGAGGATCTCTACTAC
>DASUSN010000091.1:0-20147 GCA_036375075.1 Thermoanaerobaculia bacterium
GCTTCGCGCCCCGCCCACCCAGGTCCCTCGCTCGACGCTCGGGATGACATTCGCGCGGAGCGCCGGCTTCCGAGCCGGCCGCTACGCCGGCTTCCAGCCGGCAGGGTTCCTCGCGAGTCGTGCCGCCTGGAAGGCGGCGTAGCGGCCGGCTGGAAGCCGGCGCTCCGCCGCCGGCGCCTACCTGCGATATCGTTCCCTCCATGGCCGCCCCCATCCCTGCGATCTTCTTCGGGCATGGCAATCCGATGAACGCCATCACCTCCAACGCCTACACCGAAGCGTGGCGGCGCATCGGGCAGTCGATTCCGAAGCCGAAGGCGGTGCTGTGCGTCTCGGCGCATTGGTATCCGCCGGCGACCTTGGTCACGGCGGTCGAGCGGCCGCGGACGATCCACGACTTCGGCGGCTTTCCGCCCGAGCTGTTCGCGGTGCAGTATCCGGCGCCGGGGGACCTCGATCTCTGTGCGCGGGTGGCGGAACTGGTGGGCGCACGGCTCGACCATCGATGGGGGCTGGATCACGGGACGTGGTCGGTGCTGGTTCACGTGTTCCCCGATGCGGACGTGCCGGTGGTGCAGTTGAGCATCGACGAGACGCAGCCGGCGTCGTTTCACTACGACCTCGGGCGCAAGCTCGCGCCGCTGCGGGACGAGGGCGTGCTGATCGTGGGCAGCGGGAACCTCGTGCACAACCTGCACGCGTACGGGTGGGGGAGGCACGTGCCGGAGCCGTACGACTGGGCGGTGCGCTTCGAGACCTCGGCGCGCGAGTGGATGCTCGCGGGCGATCATGCGCCGCTGATCGGCTACGAGCACCTCGGCCGCGACGCGGCGCTCTCCGCGCCGACGCCGGACCACTACCTGCCGCTGCTCTACGTCCTCGGCGCCCAGCGAGAGGGCGACGCGGTCACGTTTCCGGTCGAAGGCGTGGACGGCGGCTCGGTCTCGATGCTGTCGGTGCAGATCGGCTGACCTCAGACAACAACCGGTTCCACTGCTGTCCGATCCGCGGCCAGCGCCAGGCCTCCTGGTGCGCCCTCGCGTACGCGCGCCGGCCCTGCTCCTCGAGCAGCCCGCGGTCGCGGTAGAGCGGCTCCAGCGCGGCGGCTACGTCCTCGGCCGCCACGATCTCGTGGAAGACGATGTCCATCGGATGATCCCCGGTCTCGCGAGGCTCGACGAGCGTCGCCGCGCCGTCCCACAGCGCCTCGCACGCGCTGTGACGCGGCAGCACCTGCGCCGCGCCGGTGGCCGCGTGCTCGAAGGCGATCAATCCCCAGCCTTCCGCCGTCGACGTGTTCAGGCCGGCGTCGCAGGCGTTGTAGATCAGGTTCAGATGCTCGTCGTCGACTTGCGGATGGGCGTCTGCATCATGCGTGACCAGCAGGCGGTCCGCGATGCCGAGCCGCGCCGCGAGCTCGCGGACGGGATAGCCGATGTCGTGCATGCCCATGTGCAGGTAGAGCCACGCGTCCGGCTTGCCCGCGGCGAAGCGGGCGAACGCCTCGAGGGTGATGTCGACCCGTTTGCGCAGCGTGTTGCGGTTCGCGTTGAGCACGAGGAACGCCTCGTCGAGCTCCGGCCGGTCCGGAAAGAGCGCGCGCCGCGCCGCGCGGCGGTCGTGCAGCGGGCGGAAGCGCGACACGTCGACGCCGTGCGGAATCACCGCCAGCGGAGGCGGAGCGAAGCCGAGACGGGAGAACGCCTCTTCGACCGAGGTCCGCGCGCGGTCGTGAAAGAGCACGAAGCGATCGGCCGCGGCCACCTCCGCGATCCGGTGCGGCTTCACGTGCGTGCCCTCGATCGGGCTGTAGAGCACCACCCGCGGGCGGGGGAAAGCCCGCCCTGCATCCGCGAGGACGCGCTCGACGCGCGGCCAGGCATACGTGTCGTAGACGATCAGCAGGACCCGCGGCCGCACCTCGCGCAGCAGGCGGCGCAGGCACGTCACGCCGTGCGGATCGCCCTCGGTGAGGTTCGGGTGCACCTCCCACGGCTCGTGCAGGTGCGGGCCGCGGTAGTTGATCCCGAACTGATGGATCTCGAACCGCGCATCGAGGTGGCCGAGGATCTCCCGCGTCACGCGGGCGTAGCCGGTCGCGTGCACGGCCTGACCGATGGCCAGAAGGGGCACGCGACCGGCGGACCTCATCTCACGCCACCAGGATCCCGCCCCGGGGGCTGACGTTCAGCACGCGGCGCAGGTTCGGCGCGGCTTCCGCGCCGAAGCTGCCGCCGTCGCCGAGGGAGTGGGCCTTGGTGTTGTGCTCGCGGTAGAAGAACACCTGCCGGCGCGCCGGTACCAGCGGATATTTGTCCGCGAGACCTTCCACCCCCGTGTCGGCGCCGACCCCCATGATGCCCACGAGCAGGTAGCTCATGATGTACGAGGCGACGCTGCTGCCCGGATCGGAATGCGAGTTCCAGAACAGGAGCCGCTCGCCGCCCCCGCACGAGCGGAGGAAGCTGTACGACGTGAACTCCGGGGCCTGCTGGACCGGCGCCGCGTTGAAGCCCCAGTTGAACGTCGCCACGATCAGGAAGTACTTCGGGGTATTGAATCCGCGCTGCTTCACGTCGCGGACCATGCGCTCCCACAGCTCGCCGTAGGGCCGGTAATCGGCCAGTACCTCCCGGAGGCTGTAGTACCGGTTGAAGACCACCCCGGACGGAGAGATGTTCTCGCGATTGAGGACCACCACCTGGAAGCCCATCTCGTACGCCGGCGGCTCGTCCGGGACGATCGGCTGGCCGAGGATGATGGTGGGAACGCTTCCGGGCGTGACGCCGCATTCGATGGTCATCGTCGGACGCAGGCCTTCCCGGAGCATGTCGAACGCGTCGGTGAGCGCGCCGCGCCGTTCGGGCGCCAGGTTCCAGATCGGCTGGACCTTGAAGTCGGTCGCGGCCGGGGCGGTGGTCACGCTCGCCACCCAGCGGTCATAGGCGTCGACCGACGACGCGTCCGGCGCCGTCTCGGCCAGCTTGGCCACCTGGGCGATGGTCACCGGATCTCCACCGAGCATGTTGATGCGGACGTGGCGGTTCTCCCGGTACTTCTGCCACGACGTCGTGCTCGCATAGTCGGCCGACACGCCGCCGCTGGCGAACAGGCCGCGGTACTCCGCCTTCATCGCCGTGGCGATCTCGGTGGTGCTCTGCTGGGAGTTCTTGTCCACGGCGACGCTGTACTCGAGCATGCCGCCGAGGTTGACGACGCTCGAGAAGTAGAAACCGAAGCGCTCGAAGAACTCGGCGAAGGGCCGGAGGTTGCCGGGCTCCGGGTACTCCGGAAGGGCGTTGATGGCGTTGACGAATTCCTGCGAGCGGTACGCGAGCGCGTCGTCGATGTTCACCTGCAGCGTCGCGCACGAGAGATAGAAGTTGCGGTAGGCGTACGAGTAGTCGCTGGCGGTGGCGAACTCGCTGCCGTAGGAGGCCGACATCTGCGCGCTGAACGCGCCGATGCTCGCATGGGCCTCGGCGTGCGCGGCGATGGAGTTCTGGTACGCGTCGCGGTTCTCGACGCTGTCCTCGACCTCCTTCGCGCTGGTGGCCTCGATTCCCTGGACGTAGACCGGGATCGTGTAGTCGGTCCCGAGGAACTGGAAGACCTGCTTCGGCGCGGTGTCCGCGTCGAGCAGGTTCGTCAGCAGCGCGTCGGGCAGGCGATACGTGGAAAAGATGTCGATTGCCTGGCCGGCCAGCGCGGCCTGGCTCAGCTCGGGCAGCGCGTCGGTGGCGGTGGGAGCACAGACGGTTTTGGCTTTCCCACGCGGACGGGAAGTTCTGGGGATGGATTGCACCTCGGACATGACCCTCTCTCCTTTTCTTTCGTGACAGCGGTGGTTGTGCGTCGTTGTCTCCATGGACCGCGGCGCCCGATCGTTTTTCCGGCGGGGAGGCGGCGGAAGGGCGCATTCGCGCGTTTTGGAGTGCGGAGGCAATCGGAGGCTGTCTCAAAACTCATCGGACCGCCGGCGTCCCGCCGGCTGTGCGGCGGCGTCCCGCCGGCGCGTACTCGGGAGGCCGGAGCCTCTCGCCACGTGGCACGCTCCACCTCCCACCCGGGGCGGCGAGACGCCGCCCCGGCAGCCGGCGGGACGCCGGCGGTCCCATGGGGTTTTGAGACAGCCTCCAATCGCCTCCGCTTTCGAATTCGCACGTTCGCGCGCTGAGGCGACCGGTTCGCCGTGCAACGGCCGCGCGGGCCGCGAGGAGCAGGCGGCGTTCAGCGGGCGAGGAGCTCGCGCACGGAGCTGGCGAGGTTCTCGAAGTTGAATGGTTTTCGGAGGATCGGAATCGACGCTTCGAGAATCGCGCGCGGGATGGCCTCGTCCGCGAAGCCGGTCATCAGCATCACTTTCACCCCGGGCCTGATCGAGAGGCTCGCTTCGGCGAGCTGATAGCCGTTGAGGCCGGGCATCTTGACGTCCGTGAGCAGCACGTCGATCGATGCGTCCGACTGCAGAGTTTCGAGACCGGCCGTTCCGTCAGCGGCCTCGAGGACAGCGAACCCCCCGTGCCGCAGCGTGATGCCGACGACACGGCGGAGCATCGGTTCGTCTTCCACGAGAAGAACGGTCAACGGGCTCTGTTCAGTCACGGCCGGGGAAATCATACGGCCTCTCGCGAATCCAACGCGTGATGACGGGGGAGAAGGATGACGATCGCGGTCCCCTTGCCGGGGGCCGTTTCCATGTGCAGATGGCCATTGGATTGGCGGATGAATCCGAAGGCCATGCTCAGGCCGAGGCCGGTGCCCTTGCCGTGAGGCTTGGTGGTGAAGAACGGATCGACGGCACGCTTGCGCACTTCCTCGGTCATGCCTGTTCCTGTGTCGCACACCCTCACTTCGACATACTCGCCCGGCGGCACTTCCCCGCCGAGAGCGCCTCCGGCGAAAGAGACGTCCTTCGTCCCGATGGTGAGCGTGCCTCCATCGGGCATGGCATCACGCGCGTTGATGGCTAGGTTGAGGATGACGTTCTCCATCTGGTTCCCGTCGCAAAGCGTCTTCCATTCCGCCTTCAGGTCCCATTCGATGCGAACACGATTTCCGACCGAGTGGACGATCAGGTCCTCCATGTCCCTGGCCAGCTCGCTGAGGCTCACCGAACGCGGCGAGAGCGGCTGACGCCGGGAGAACGCAAGAAGACGCCGCACCAGCTGGCCGGCGCGATCGACGGCCTCGCTGGCCCCATCCAGATAGGGTTGCGCGGCGGACGGATCGTCGCCGCCGAGGGTCTTGAGAAGGTGCAGGTTCCCCTGGATGATCGCGAGCAGGTTGTTGAAGTCGTGGGCGATGCCGCCGGAGAGCTGCCCCACCGCCTCCATCTTCTGACTCTGACGCAGCGCGTCCTCCGCTTTGCTGCGTTCTTCCATTTCGTTCTGGAGCAATTGGTTCGTCTCCGCGAGCGCAACCGCCCGGGCCTCGAGCTGGAGGTTCGCCTCTTTCAGCGTGCGCTGCGCCGCGCCCATGAACGCCATCAGTACGGCCGCCATGACAGCGAGCAGCATGACGGCGGCGTGGCGCGTCAGCCGCCGGCCGAGCGGCTCGTCGATCGTGCGGATGCAGACGGTGCCGAGACGGATGCCGTCCTGCAGGGCGGGAAGAACGACCATCGCTCTGCCGCCGCGGACGCGCATGTTCGGATCGGGGGCCAGGCGCGGCAGCGGCTCCTGACCTTTCCGGGCGAAGGTTGCGACCAGGGCCTGCCGCTCGTCGTACACGCCGGCAGCCTCGATCTCCGGATTGACCTGCAACGCACTGACGTGCTCCTGCACGGTCTTCGCGTCTCCGAACATGAGCGCGGCCGTGACGCTCGCGGCAAGAATCTCGCCCTGGACCGTCACCTCGCGGACCTGCTGGGCATGGAACACTCGATCCTGATAGGCCGAGATCGCGATGCCGGCGGCCAGCAGGGCGATGGCGGCCGTCATCGCGTACGCCGGAGCGAACCGGCGCGGGCGGCGCACGCGGTCCACGGCGGTCATGGCCTGTTTCCCGGCCGCGCGGCGTTGACCCGGCGCGCGAGCTCGAGCAGCTTGGAGCGGATGACCAGGCGATTTCTCGCCGCCGCAACGGTGTCGATGTCGAAGCTCACCCGGCCGCCGGCAATGACGAAGTGCATGATGCCGGCGGTGGCGCCGATGGCCGAATCGGTGACCGTGAGGGTCGGTGTCCCGCTCACCGCCGCGAGCGCCTCGGCAGCCGATTGCGCCGCCGAATCCGACACGAACATCACGTGGCAATCGGACTGTGGCTCCGCCTTCGCGAGGTGCCGCAGGACGATCGGGTGCCTTCCTACGCTCTGACCGGAGACCGCTTGCTGAATGCGGCCGGCGAAGGGATCGGGACCGGCCACGCAGAGGTGGAACGGCGAAGACTCGTGAGCGAACGAGCCTTGCGGCCATTCGACGAAGGAGGCGAACTTGTAGAGGAACGTGGCCTTGACGGCGTATTCGAGCGAACGATCGGCGCCGCGAGCCGGAATCGCGGCGAGGAGCATCGCCAGCGCGATCGGGCGGACGAACCGCCGCGTGAGCGTGAGGAGCGGCATTTCAGGGAATCCAGCGGGCGGTCAGCGTGAGCGACCGCGGAACCTGGCCCGGCACGATCGAAGGATTCACGAACTCGAGGTGCCGCTCGTGCAGCAGATTCTGCCCGTCGAGAGACAGGTCGAGCTCCTCCGTCGCTCGCCACGCGATTCGCACGTCGGCTTCGAGATACGAGGGCACCTCGGGGCTCTCGAGGCCGCCGACGTTGCGCAGCCAGAGATCGACCGCGAGCCCCCCGGGGAGATCCATGCTGGAACGGAGCTGCGTCTGATGACGCGGATCGTTCCCGGCGAAGGCAACGCCGAACACGTCGCGGTGGCCGGGCGCGAGGCGCAGATTTTTGCGCAGCGCGGTGAAGCCGGCGCTGAGATGCCACCAGTCGCGCACGGCCAAGTTTCCCCATGTCTCCAGGCCCTGGGTATGGCCCTCCATGTTGTTGCGCACGACGAGAGGGAACACGGCCGGGCCCGATGCCTCGACGGTCCGGAGGCGATCGTAAGAGTTGTAGAACGCGGACACCGACAGCGAAAACGACGGCGAGAGCAGGCCGCGATAGCCGGCCTCGTAGGCGAGCAGCTCTTCGGACCGAAAATCGGGTGAGCCGGCGAGGACGCCGGAGTTGATCAGGTCGGTGTCGAAGCGCGACGGCGTCCGCACCGCGCGTGCAACCGACGTCCACAGCATCGTCCGCTCCGAGACCGACCAGGAGAGCCGTGCGTCGGGCATGAACTCGAGGCCCGTGTAGCTGTTGTCCTCGAGCTTGATGCCGACCGCGAGCTCCAGGCGCTCGCTGAGGGCGACCGCATCCTGCGCGAAGACGTTGGCGAAATGGAGAGTGCGCCGGGCTGGTGAGAGGAAAGACGTTCCCGGCCCGCGCTCGAAGCGATCCTCGGTCAGGCGATACCCCGCGCCGACGACGAGCGCGTGTCCGGAGCGGCGGGCGAAGTCGTACTGCATTTCGAGGTCGTATTGATCGACCGTGGCGTCGATGCCGCTGACCAGGACCCGGCGCGCGCGATCGAAGTACGTCTGCATGCTGAAGGTGGAACCGCCGGCGAGTCTGCGGGTCCAGATGCCGGAGATGTTGCCGCCGCTGATGGTTCCACTGGGCAGAACCGCCGGCCGTCCGATTCCGGTGCCTCGATAGAAGTCGCCCTGCAGGGTGAAGGTGTCGGCGCCTTGACTGCGGTCCGCGCGGAAGCCACCCTGGACGTGGTTCCAGGAATCATCGGCACTCGCGCCGTCCGCCCGCACCATCGCGCCCTGCCTGAGGCCGAGACCGTAAACACGGAAGCGGGTCCGGGGCCCGAGACTGCCGCCGTAGCGCACGCCCAGCTGGCGATCGAGCGAGCCGAGACGGGCATCCACCATCCAGTCGTCCGTGCCGGCCGAGTCCTTCGTGATGATGTTGATGACGCCGTTGACGGCGTTCGCACCCCAGAGCGTGCCGCCCGGGCCGCTGATGACCTCGATGCGCTCGATGTCATCGAGAAAGGTGCGCTGCGCGTCCCAGAACGTTCCGGAGAACAGCGGCGAATAGATGGCCCGTCCGTCGATCAGCACGAGGAGCTTGTTGGCGGTGCCTCCCGGCTGATTGAAGCCGCGTGCGGTGATCGCATACGTGTTCGCGTCCAACCGGGCGACGTGAAGGTTCGGGGCCAGCCGGAGAGCCTCGGGAATGCTGTTGGCGCCCGAACGGCGGATCGCGTCGTTCGTGATGACGAAGACGGCAGCCGCGGCCCGGTTCAGCGGCTCGGCCACCTTCGAGACGGAGGTGACCTGGATCTGCGCGAGCTCTTCGATCGAGAGCCGCCCGAGGTCCTGCGTGGATGCAACCTGCTCCTGACCGGACAGCGAGGCCGGGATGACGGCCAGCAGGGCCACTGCGACCGCCGCCGGCAAACAGGGGCGCAGCCGGTGTGCCGCCGAGCGCTCGCGCGGCCTGCCCGGCTCTCGCCACCGTGCCCCGGCCCTCATTCCCCATCCATGGTATGGCATTGCCGAACCTCTCCGGACCAGCATCGCAGAAACCATCGGATTCCGCACTGTCAGGTTGTGGTGATGCTGCCCTTCGCTTCGTGCGTCCGTGTGACGGCGGTCCGGAATGGACGTTCCGCGAGGCGACGCTCTGCGCCATTCCGTAATCCTCCTGCGGTCACCACACTCCACGCCGCTTCGAGCGCGTGCGCATCCCGCGCGTGACGACCGTGGAGAGGCCGGCTGTCGCTGATGATCTTCCCTCTGCGACACCTCACGTGGCACACGGGGAGCACAGCCGGACAAAGCCCAGATCCGCGGCGGCCATCAGCCAGAGTGCGGCTTCGGCGAGCACTTTGCCGATCTCTCTGCCACTGGCCAACGCGGCACTGCGGGCGGCCGCGTATACCGGCACGGGGCGTTCGCACGCCTGCAGAAAGGCGTGCTGCCACGGGGCCAGTTCTTCGATGTGGATGCGATAGTTCGAGCGGCCGACCGCCACGTGCGACGGCAGCGGCGCCGGCGCAGCGGGCCGTTCGCCGCGATCGGAGGCCTTCAGAAACGCGACGAGCGGAAATCGCAGTTCGAGCAGGCGGAGGCACGGTGCTGCCTGGATGGTTTCCTCGAAGACCGCCAGCGGCGAAAACGCTTCAACCCAGCTGCCGTCGCGCTCCGTCCCCGGCGCGCGGTGCACCTCGGCACGCGCGCGCTCGAGCCGAGCGAGATCCGGCGGCAGGTCGAGCAGCGCGCGCAGTTCCCCGCTCACGGCGTTCGGCTTCGTCTCCTCCAGGAATTGCGGGAAACCGGCGCCGAGGTCGGACAGGCTCCGTGAGGCGGGCGGCCTGCTGATGATGTACGCGCGGGCGAACGCGTCGAACACGGCATCGCCGGTGAAACTGCGCAGCGCCGGAAAATCCGTACGCATGCATTCCAGCAGCCGGAGCACGTAGCCCCGCGCGTAGATGCCGACGCGCTCCTCGGCGGAGAGGCCACGGCGTTCCGCGACCGCCTCGCCGAGGGCAACACCATGAAGCTCGCGCGCCGTCTGCAACTTCGCAGGCAGGTCGCCGGGCGCGGTGACAACCGACGTCAGCCACTGCTGCAGAACGCCGAGAGAGTGCTCGGTCATGCGTCGCGGCCAGCTGGGAGCCCGAGCGAATCCGACACCGCCTCCATAGCGGCGAGCGAAGCGAGCGGCGCGTCGTCGATCGCTCCCGCGAGCGCGGCGTTCGCCTTCTGCAATTCCGCGACGAGCTCCGGAAAATCGGGGATGTTCGCGTCCCACTCCAGCAGCGTCGAGACGCCGCCGGTCCGCTCCTGCGCCAGCTTGTACAAGCGCCAGACCGGTGCGGGAACGGGACCATCGTGTGTGTCGATCAGGTACCGGCCGCAATCGCTCGGCCCGGCGAGATGGATCTGCATGATGCGGTCCGCGGACAGGCTGCGGATGTAATACTCCGCGTCGAAGCCGTGGTTGTAAGCCGATACATAGACGTTGTTCACGTCGAGCAGGATCCCGCACCCCGTGCGGCGGGCCAGCTCGGACAGGAACTCCCACTCCGGAATCGTGGAGCGCTCGAACTCGAGATACGTCGACGGATTCTCGAGCACGAGAGGCCTGCCGAGAAACTCCTGCACCTCCTCGACGCGCGCCGCCACGTGCGCGAGGCTCTCCTCGGTGAGCGGCATCGGCAGCAGGTCGTGCGTATTCACTCCCATCACGCCCGTGAAGCAGAGGTGATCGGAGATCCACCTCGGCTGCACGAACGCGGCGAGCTCCTTCAGACGCCGGAGATAGGTCCGGTCGAGAGGATCGGTGCTTCCGATCGACAGCGACACGCCGTGCATGACGATGGGGCGGATCTCGGCCATCCGCTCCAGCACGTGACGCGCGTAGCCGAAGTCGTCGAGAAAGTTCTCGCTGATGATCTCGAACCAATCGACCTGCGGGTCGTGGCGCAGGAGATACGCAAAGTGCTGGTTCCTGAGGCCGACGCCCAGACCGAGGTTCGTCATGTCAGGTCGAAGGCGGCAGCGCCACGCGAATCAGGCTGGCTTTCGGTTTTTCGAGAGGCGTGACGCCGCGCTGCTGCAGGACCTCGAGGTACGCCTTCCACGCCACGTCGTACACCAGGTCGCCCACTTTGTACTCGATCTGCCCGAATGGATTCTCCGCGGCCTCTGCCACGACGTCGTAGAGCGCCATCGTGCCGCCTTCCTTCGGGTTCGCGGCGTCCGGGGGAGGAAACATCTGCGACGCCGAGATCGGAACCGCGCAGCCACCGGCACCGGCGCACGTGTTGTCGGACGGCGCGCTGTAGAAGGTGGGCGTCGGGGGGGCTTGCATCGTCTGGAGCTGTTCCCGCAGGACCTTGCCGCCGCAATTGGTATACCCACCGATGAGCTGCACGAAACCGCAGCCGCCTTCCGCCTTGCACGTGTTCGACCCTTTGCAACTGTGGGCGACGGGGATGGGTGCGCACTTGTCCCGATCGACATCAGCGCTGGTGATGGAGAGTCCCTGGCAGGCGTGGTACAGAGGAGTCTTCGGATTTTTGAAGTCGATCCCGGCGGCCAGGTCGGGAGCCCCGCCGAAGATCGCCCAGTAGATTGACACGCGGTCGCCCGAGCCGTACATCGACGGGTACGGGAAGGCGGAGTTTTCAGTGGTCCAGAAGTCGTTGAGGACGCGGGTGATGCCGGCGATCGCACCTGCAGCGATCCAGCTGAAGATCTTGTGATTGGGAACGTGATCGTTCACGCGGGCTTGGTCATCGTCTTTGAGACTATTGAGTGCGGCAGCCACCTCCTCCGGCTTCGGAATGGGATGGTTGTTCTTCTCGTAGCCGGTGGTCGTGAGCATGTTCGCCGTCCATTTATTTTTGTCGGCGTGCCACTGAACCCACGTCATGACTTCGTTGCGCCGCAGCAGCTCGCCGATTTCGGCGAAGCGGTCGTGATGATCGAGGCCCCCGTTGTCGCGGCGGGCCACGGTATTCCCGGACGGGTTCTGCTTGACGCCAGTGTCGGTGTAATTCGGATAATCGATGTCCAGAGCCTTCCCGTCGGGCAGGAAATGCTTGTCGACCGGCGCGTACTGCAGGAGGCCGAGACGTTCCTTGATCCAGTCCCCCACGCCCTGGCCTTCTCCCTGATCGGTGATGGCGCTGATCATCCCGAGGATGCGCTCGCGCGCAGCGTCGGCGTCAGTCGCGGGCGAGACCATGGTGGGCATGTTCGGATACTCGGGAGCGTGATGGTCACTGGTGGCGTTGAAGAGGTCGCGCTCGAGCGCGCCGGCGTCGAAGACGCTGTCGAAGAGCTTCGTTTTGTCGGTGTACTCAATCTCCATGTACTCCCAGAGGCACTTGTACATGTGGCCGATGGTTCCGAACATCGGCAGATTGGCCTCGGTGGAGGTCGCGTGCCAGTTCTTGAACGGCACCGTGGGGAAGTACTTCTTCCGCTTATCGGATTCGATGATTCCCGCCGCGTCCGCGTCGTTCTCCTCGATGGCCAGGAAAAGGTGGTTCTGCTCTTCCGTGAGGGCGCCGAGCATCACCCGCATGTCGGGTTCCCTGGTGTCTGCGAAGTCGAGGATGTGCGGAATCACCGTCTCACTGCGGCCGTAACAGGTCCAACCGTAATGATCGTTCATCAGGGCGGGGCTGGTGAACGAGGGCGTCACGCCGAGTGCCTTGGCGATGTTGGCTGCGAGCTGCAGATGCAGCATCTCGTCGATGAAGACGCTGAAGAGAAGGTTGAACGCGCGGGCGTTTCCCGGTTTCGGATCCTGGTCGGGATCTGGCGAGGGAGCGCGGCCGGGCCACAACCGGCCCTGATAGAAGTCGTTGCCCTTGCTGGTGATCTGGTGCATCCCGTGGATCGAATACATCGACACCATGTAGAGCGGGATGGTGAACAGCTCGACGTTGACCGCGGCCTGCGCGATCGCCTGCAGTGCGGCCTTGTCCGTCGCTTTTTGCTGTGGATCCCGTTGCTTGAGCTCGGCCCGGTCACTGAACAGTTCCATAGTGCGATCTCCTCCGCCGGCATGGAGCCGGTGGATTCCTGAGTCGGTTGATCGAGGAATTGCTGCACGGCCGCCCGATCGTGAACACACTTCGGGGTGTCGCGCTCGTCGCACGGCAATTCAGAGACGCCCTCACGCGAGGATCTGAGGGTCTGTTTATGGATTATTGGAATTGCTGAACGCAATCAATATGCATTCGACGACGCAATTCGTCAAGGTAAACTCGCGGCCGGTTGATGGCCTTAGGTTGGCCCGACCGGACGCAGCTCCAGGACGGACAGGTCGTCACCTATGCGTCCGTGTGACGGCGGTCCGGAATGGACGTTCCGCGAGGCGACGCTCTGCACCATTCCGTAATTCCTCTGAAACCGCTATACTGCACGCGGGTTCAAACCAATCGAGAACGAGCGAAGGTGCATGCACGTCGTACGACGTGCCTGCAGTTCATTGATCCGTGTCGTGATGGCGGCGTTGCCATGCACCTTTCCGGAAAGCGGTTTGGGCACATTCGCGTCAATGAGCCTCTCGGCGAGGGCGGGATGGGAACC
Organism: Thermoanaerobaculia bacterium; assembly: GCA_036375075.1. Taxonomy (GTDB): domain Bacteria; phylum Acidobacteriota; class Thermoanaerobaculia; order Gp7-AA8; family Gp7-AA8; genus QHVT01. The sequence continues at coordinate 13,119 of DASUSN010000091.1, forward strand.
GTTTACGCCGGATTCGATGAAACGCTGCGCCGGCGCGTCGCGTTGAAAGTCCTCCAGGACCACCACCGCCTCGACCCCGAGGCGCGCGCACGCCTCGTCCGTGAAGCGCGATCCCTCTCCCAGCTCGATCACCCCAACATCTGCCGCATCCACGATTACATCGAGGGAGACGACGTCGATCTGCTCGTCCTCGAGTACATCGAGGGAACGACGCTCAGCGAGGCCATGGGAAAAGGGTTGCCTCGCGCGGAGAAGCTCCGGATCGCGGTCGCCATCGCCGAGGTGCTCATCGCCGCACATCCCAGGAGACATCGGCTTCCGCCTCAAGGTGATCGACCACGGAGAGCCCGTGGAATCCCCGGATCCCGAGATCATCCTCGATCCCCCGTAGGCGATCGCAGAGGGCCTGGAGTGCGGAGGCAATCGCCTGCCTCCGCACTCCAGATCGCGCCAGTCCGCGGGCACTCAGGACATCGCCCGCCACGTCTCGCTGTAGACCTCCGGAATTTCCCGCAGCGCCAGAGTCTGCCCGGTCTCCACGTTCACGACTGGAAGGTGCGCGATGAGGTCGAGGCGCTTCGAGCCACCCGTATAGGTCAGCCGCCCGTTCGCGTCGCGCGACTCGCGCAGCCGGGAAGGCCACGGGGCACGGCACCGCACTTTCCCCTCGAGCCGCGACGCATAGTCGTTCCTGACGAAAAATGCGTTGTTGCCGGACGAATTCGTGCCGAGACAGGTGTACCCCTTTTTCGACGCCAGCGATCGCAGCGCTGCGATGGACGCGCCGAAATAGAGATTGCTGTGGTGTGCCTTCGTCCGGTCGAACGTCTCGTCATAGGGAATGGAGACGGGGGCGACATCGCCGAAGACGGCGTTGTATTCGCAGACGCAGATGATCGGGTTCACGGACTCGATCCGTTCCCAGATCCAGTAGTCATTGCCGTCGATATCGATGCTGAGCAGGCCGATCTCTCCGGAGAACCCGGCCGCCCGGATGAGCGCGTCGATGTTGTCGCGGGTAATGAACGCCGTTCGCGCCTGGAGATCGTGCCGCCACGAGAGGTCGTCCGCCATCACCCGCGCGATTTTGTCCGCGCTGCTGTCCATCACCAGTCCCCGCCAGTTGCGATGGACCAGGAGGAAGCGCGTGTTCGCCTCGCTGTAGTCCTCGACGCCGAACTCGATGAAAGAATGCGTGGAGATCTCCAGGCGCTCGATCAGCCAGTCGATGATGCCGTCGTCACCCCACTGGGAGAAGACCCGGAACTCCACATCGGCAAGCGAGGCAATCTGTGCCATGCCCCGCACGGAAAGCGAGGCGACGCGCCCCTGCAGCACCAGGCTTCGCGTCATCAACGCTTCGAGAGGCCGAAGAAAACGCCGGCGCAGATCGCCGAGGTCCGGCACGAGTCCCTTAGCCATGCAGGCGGACGATGTTAGCACTGGAAAAGACACCCCGAGCACTTCCGGCGTTCCACCTTTCCTGATAAGGATCGCCCGCAGCGCGACGGTGAAGAGGGCAGGGCGGGAGGGGGCGGCTGTTCGCCCCGGCGCCGGAACGGCACGCGTTGTGACGTTTGGAGTGCGGAGGCAATTGCGGGAGGTAGAGCAGGGGGGCGGCGCGACGGTTAAAATGACCCTCGCTCCGCGACACAACGGCATGCGGCATGACTGTCGACGACCAGTCTCCCGAGCGGCTCTTCTCCGCCAACCTCGCGCTCATCGAGAGGGTCATCTCCCGTGTCTGCCGGGACGCCCGTCTGCAGCCCGCGGATGCCGATGATTTCGGGTCGAGCGTGAAGCTCGCGCTGATCGAGAACGACTACGCGGTCCTGCGCGCGTGGCAGCGGCGCTCGTCGCTGGCGACGTACCTGACCATCGTCGTGCGGCGCCTGCTCTCGGACGAGCGGAGCCGGACGCGCGGGCGGTGGGAGCCGTCGGCCGAGGCGCGGAGGATCGGCAAGGCGGGAATCGCGGTCGAGACGCTGGTCCGCCGCGACGGCCGGTCCATCGAGGAGGCGTTGCCGCACGTGGCGGCCATCGACCCGGCGCTGCGCCGCGAGGACGTGGAGGCCATGCTGGCGCGGCTGCCGGAGCGGGTGCCGCGCCCCCGCGGCGTGCCGCTCGACGAGGCGGAAGCGAGCGCGCGCTCCGTGCTCGACGCCGACGCGGCGCTGGTCGCGGCGGAGGTGGGCCGCGTCTCCGCCACGGCCAATGAGGTCGTGCGCGACACGCTGGCCGCGCTGCCGTTGCAGGAGCGGATGATCGTCCGCCTCCGTTTCGGGATGACCATGAGCATCGCCGACATCTCGCGCATGCTGGACCTGCCCCAGCGGCCGCTCTACCGGACGGTGGAGTCGGTGCTGTCGCAGCTCCGGCGGGCGTTTCAGGACGCGGGCATCGACGCCTCCACCGCGGGGAGCGTGATCGAATCGCCGCTCCACTCGCTCGATTTCGGGCTGGGGAACGGCCTGGCGAACGGGAAAACCGAGGACCCATCGCGGTCCAGCTCTCATGGAGACGAAAAATCGACCGAGGCCGGTTCATGACCACGACGCACTGCCCGCCGCCCGAGCGCCTCGCCGCATTCGCCGAAGGGAAGCTGAGCGAGACGGAGGCGGCGCCGCTGCTGCTGCACCTCGAAGGCTGCGCGAGCTGCCGCGCGGACCTGCGCGCCGCGAACGCGGCGGTGCATGAAGAGGAGCTCGAGGTGAAGCCTCCGGCGCGGATGCGGACGCGGACGGCATGGTGGATCGGCCTCGCGGCGGCGGCCGTGCTCGCGGGCGTCTTCTTCCTCACGCCCGTGCTGCGACGGCCGTCCATTGCCAGGCTGGCGGAGCTGGCGCCGAGGTCGGCGCGCGTCGTCGAGCCGCGCCTCTCCGGCGGGTTCGCGTGGGCCCCGTATCGCGGGGTGATGCGCGCGAGCGATCCGGCGGCCGATGCCGAGCGGCTCGAGCTGGCCGGCGCCGCCGGCGCGGTGATCAAGCGCGCGGCCGGCGACCCCTCGGCGGAAGCGCAGCACGCCGCCGGTCTGGCCTATCTGCTGGTCGAACAGCCGGACCAGGGGGTGGAGCGGCTCCGCACCGCGACGGAGCGCGCGCCCGGCAACGCGAATGCGTGGAGCGACCTGGCCGCGGCGCAATACGCGGCGGCGCTGCGCCTGCCCAATCCGGCCCTGCTGCCGCAGGCGCTGGCCTCGGCGGACCGCGCCCTGCGCATCGACGCGGCGCATCGCGAGGCGCTCTTCAACCGCGCGCTCATCCTCGAGCGTCTCGGGCTGACCGGTCCGGCGCGCGAGGCGTGGGAGCGGTATCTGGCCGTGGACGGTACCTCGGCCTGGGCCGTCGAAGCGCGCGCGCGTCTGGCCGCGCTGCCGGGCGCTAATGCCGACCTGCAGTTCCGCGAGACGCTGCCGCAACTCGCCGCCGCCGCTGCGGCCGGCGACGCCCCGGCCATCGACTCGATCGTCAGCCGCTGGCGCGAGCAGAGCCGGGCCTGGGGCGAGGCGGAGTTTCTCGGACAGTGGGCCGAGGCGGCCCAGCGCGGCGACGCGGCCGGGGCGGAGCGGGCGCTTGCCATCGCCCGGGCACTCGGGACGGCGCTGCGGCGGCAGAGCGGCGAGGCGTTGCTCGCCGACGCCGTGGCGGCGATCGACCGCGCCGATGCCGCGACGCGGGCCACGCTCGCGGAGGCGCACGTCGTCTACCGCCGCGGGCGCATGGCCTACGGCCGCCAGCAGCCGTCGGCCGCGGAGCCGGAGCTGCGGCGCGCCGCACTGTTGTTCGCGCGCGCCGGCAGCCCCATGGCGCGGATGGCGCGCCAGTACGCGGCCAACACCCGGTACGACCAGAACGACATCGCCGGCGCCCGCGCCGAGCTGGAGGCCCTGCTGGCCGAGGAGGCCGGCCATCCTTCCTATCGCGCGTCCGGCGCCCTCGTGCGCTGGCAGCTCTCGCTCTGCCACACGGTGGAGGGCGACGCCGAAGAGGCGCTGGAGCTCCTGGCCGAGGCGGCGGCCACGATGCGGCGCCTCGACGAGCGCAACCACCTCGGCTTCCTCGAGGCCCTCCTCGCGGACGCCCTGGCCGTCGCCGGCAGGCCCGCGGACTCGTGGGCGGCGCGCATCCGGTCGTTCGAGGTGCTCAGCGCCGCGGGGAAGGACCACAGCCTGCTCGCCGATCTCGCCAGTGCCGGGACGGCGGAGCGGCGCGCGGGCCGGCGCGAGGCCGCGCTGGCGCTGCTGGCCGTGGAGCGCGAGATCGGACGCGAGGCCCGTAACGACGTGCTGCTCGCGAGCACGCTGACGCGCATGGCGCTCCTCAGTGCGGAGGTCCGCGACGATGCCGGGGCGGCGGGAGTGGTGGAGGAGGCGTCGGACATGGCGGGGCGCATCACCGATCCGGCCTTCCGGGCGATGCTCGCGGCGCACGTGGAGCTCGCGCGCGGCGCGGCCCTGCTGCGCGACGACCCGCGCCGCGCCTCGGACAGCCTCGGCGTCGCGCTGGCCGCGTACCGGGAGATGGGCCAGCGCGCGCTGGAGGTGGACTGTCACCTCCTCCTCGCGCGCGCCGCCGCGCAACTGCGCGATCCGGCCGCCGCGGCGCGGGAGATCGATGCGGGGCTCGACGTCTTCGCGCGCTTCGGCGGGCCGGCGGAGGGCGGCGCGAGTCAGCCGGGCGTCCTCGACTCGGGCAGCGCGCTCGCCGAGGAGGCGATCCGGCTGAGCCTCGACCGCGGCGACGTCGCGCTCGCGTTCGGCTACGCGGACCGCGCGCTGCGGCAGGTCGCCGGGACGGAGCTGCCTCCGGCGGCGGAGCTCGCGGCCCGGGTCCGGTCGCGGCTGGCGGGCAGCGGCGCGGCGCTGCTCGAGCTGGTGGCGCTGCACGGCGAGCTGGTTGCGTTTCTCGTCCACGCGGACGGTGTTTCCGTCGTACGGCGGCCGGTGGCGCGAGAGCGGCTCGCCGAGCTCGCCCGGCGCTGCGCAGCCGGCGACGGCGCCGCGGCGGAGGAGCTGTACGACCTGGTCATCGCGCCGCTGTCCATGCCGCGGGATACGCGGTCGCTGATCGTCGTCGCCGGCTCGCTGCTCGACGACGTGCCGTTCGCGGCGCTGCGGGACCGTCGCTCGGGGCGTCATCTCATCGAGCAGTTGCCGGTCCTCATGGCGGAGAGTGCCGCGTCATTACGGAGCGCGGACGCCGCCGGCGCGCCGGCGCGCGCGCTGGCGATCGCGCTGCCGGCGGGTGCAGGAGCCGGGTCGCGCAATCTCGCGGAGTCCGCGGGTGAGGCAGGGGAGGTCGCCGCCTCGTACGCGGACGGGGTGTCGCTGCCGCCGTCGACGTTCACGTCGTTCGCCGCGGCCGCGCGCGGGGCGGACGTGATCCACGTCAGCGGCCACACCGAGGGAGACGGCGAAAGCGGGACGGCGGCGTTGTTCTTCGCCGGGCCGGACGGGACGCGCGAGCGCGTGCCGTGGAGGTCGATCGCCTCCTCGTCGTTTCCGCGGCTGCAGGTGGCGGTGCTCGCGGCGTGCGACACGCTGCGCGCTCCGCGGCTCGCCGGCGCCCGCGCTCCGAGCCTCGGCGGCGCGTTTCTCTCCGCCGGCGCCGCGAACGTGATCGGCACGATCCGCCCGATCGGTGACCGGGAGGCGCGCGAGCTCTTCCGCGCCATCCACCGCGAGCTCGCGTCCGGCGTTGCGGCATCCGAGGCCGTGCGGCGCGTGCAGATCGCCGCGCTCGCCCGCGAGCCGCGCGCGGGGGTCCCGGCGTGGAGCTCGATCGCCATCCTCACCAGGGAGATCCCCAGGCACCGGACATAGGAGGACAGATGGCTCAAGTGATCGTCACGTTCGTCGGAATCTGCACGCACCTCGGCCGGCAGCACATGGAGCCGCCCGAGGACGCGCTCTCTCCGCCCTCGACCGCGGTCGGGCATTACTCGCGCTTCGTCGCCGTGAACGGGCGCTTCGGCGCGCGCCTGGCGAACCACGCCATCCCGCCGCACGTGCAGCACCTGCACATTCCGCCCGAGTACATCTCCCATCAGTCGGACGATGCCATGGCGGGACTGGAGAGCCTCGCGTCGCCGTCGAACGGATGGTGGTCGATGAACGGGATCCGCCTCTACGTCGCCAACGCGGTGCCGGGCCTCTCGTTCTCGCCGCATTTCCAGCGCCTCCCCAGCCTCACCGACACGTCCGGGGAGCTGAGTCTCGAGCTCGACCCGCGCGTGGTCATGGACGGCCGCGCCGCCTGCCAGTTCGAGATCTACGGCGGCGCCTTCGACGCCTACAAGGTCCCGGGCTCGCACGACGCCATGACGGCCCGGGTGACGATCACGACGACCGACGAGATGCCTCAGCTGGTGGTGACGCGGATCTGGGATCAGAGGACGACGCGCATCTACCTGAAAGGCGACCGGCCGGCCCACGTCTTCGTCCTGAACATCGGCGAGTCCGGCGACCACGACGCGGACTTTCTCCTGCACTACTTCGTGACCACCTGGACGCCGCCCGCGGGCATGATCCTCCGGCCCGTCCTGCACCCCGACATGCGCACAGTGACGGACGAGGACGGTCTCTGCCACCTCCATCACCTTCCGGGAGGCCTGACGTTCGGCTGCTCGGTTTCGGCGTACCCGTGAGCTAGAGTACGCGCGCCGCATGCTCGCCTGGCTCGCCGCCGTGTTGTTCGTCGCCATCGCCGTCGCCCTCTACGCGGCGCGCGGCCCGCTGGCGCGCGCGCAGGCGCTGGTGGTGGGCGGGCGGATGGGCCCGGGCTGCGTGATCGCGGAAGCGATCGGGTTCCTCGTGCTCGCGCTGTTGGTGGTGGTTTTCCGGGAAGTGTTTTAGGGCGCCGTCCTCCCCCGGCGGGATGCCGGCTGGAAGCCGGCGTAGCGGCCGGCAGGATGCCGGCGCTCCGCCGCCTTCCAGGCGGCAGAAGCTTTGTCATCCCGAGCGTCGAGCGAGGGACCTGGGCGGGCGGGGCGCGAAGCACGTGCCTGCCGCCCCGCCCACCCAGGTCCCTC
>DASUSN010000092.1:0-10397 GCA_036375075.1 Thermoanaerobaculia bacterium
TAGGGCGCGGCTCAGCCCGCCCACCCCCGGGGGAGGCGGGCTGAAGCCACGCCCTACGTTGACCTGGATCGCCGCGGTCGTGGTCTTCGTGCTGATGCTCTTGATCCACGACCACCCCTACGCCCCCATGGACCCCTTCCACGAAGGCGAGCACCTCACGCCCGCCTTCCTCATGCTCGACGGCGCCCGTCCCTTTGGCGACGTCTTCCTCCTCCATGGCCTCGGTGCCGACGGCGGCCTCGACGCGCTCGTTGGCGGAAACCCGCTGTACACGCGGCGCCTCCAGACCGTCCTCGACGCCGCGACGCTCGCGCTGCTCGTGCCCATCGCGGCGGAGGTGACGGCCACGCTGTGGGGCATGCTCGCCGCGGTCGCGCTCTCGCTCTGCGGTGCGGCCGCGCTGTGGGTGCCGGTGTTCCCGTACTACCGCCTCGCGCCGATCCTGCTCGCGGCCCTCTTCCTCCTGCGCTCCCGCTACTTCCTGGCCTTCGCGAGCGCGACGCTGGGCGTCCTCTGGAGCCTCGACACCGGCACCTACGCCCTCGCCGGCACGGCCATCGCCTTCGTGCTCCTTCCCAACAAACCGCCGCTGCGCAAGACGCTGCTCCTCGCCGCGATCGCCCTCGCGCTTCCGTTCGCCGTCCTCCTCGCTCTCCGCGCGGACATCCCCCGCTTCCTCCACGACTCCTTCGTCGTCATTCCCGGAGCCATCGACGCCGTGTGGGCGCTCCCCGCGCCGAAGGTCTTCTCCGCCGCGGGCCTGCGCTACTACCTCCCGCCCGTCTTCTACGGACTCCTCCTCGCGATCGCGTGGAAGCGCCGCGATCCGCGCATTCTCATCGTGGCCGTGCTCTCCGTCCTCCTCTTCCGCACCGCCGCCGGGCGCGTGAGCTGGAGCCACACCCGCTTCGCCACCCCGCTCCTCGGCATCGCCTTCGTGGCCTTCGTCCTCGAGCCGCTGCGGAACCGCGTCGCCGCCGCCCTCCTCGCGCTCGCCGCGGTCTTCTACTTCGAGGTCCCGCAGAACGTCATGGCCGGCGCAAAGCTCGCCGCCGCGTGGCCGGAGCGGCAGAGCCGGGCAGGGCTCGTCCGCGCCCTCGGCGTCTACACGTCGCCGGACAACGCCACGCAGCTCCTGACCCTGAAGAACTTCGTCGACTCCGCCGGCCCCGGCACGATTCTCGATTTCACCAACGAGCGCGCGCTGTACTTCCTGTTGCGGCGTGAGTCCCCGGCGCGCTGTTTCGACATCCCCATGCTCTCCGCCCATCCGCTGCTGAATGAAGCGATGCTCGAGTTGCAGGCCCGGCCGCCCGTCGCCGTGATCCTCGGCGGCGACCCCAACGTCGCGACCTTCGACGGCGTCCCGAACCAGGACCGCGTTCCCGAGCTCGCCCGCTGGATCGACGTCACGTACCCGAACCGCACGCAGATCGGCCGCTTCGTCGTGGCTACTCGATAGGGCTACGCGATGATCGACCTCGACGAAGCCTTCCGCCGTCTGTCCCGCTCCGCGTTCCGCCGGAAGTTCCGGCTGCAGGGACGCGAGCTGGCCTACCTCCAGACCTGGGGCCTGCCGCACGTCATGAAGCAGGCCGAGGATCTGATCCGCAGGCGCGTGGCCCCGGAGGTGATCCCGAACGACGGACGCCAGACCCCCTGGCGGAACCACCCGGTCTTCGTCGCCCAGCACGCCACCGCGACGTGCTGCCGCGGATGCCTGGAGAAGGTGCACGAGATCCCCAAGGGCCACGCGCTGGACGCGGAGGAGATGACGCACGTCCTCCGCGCGATCGAGCGCTGGCTCGCTGCCGCGCTGTCATCCTGAGCCGGCGAAGCGCGGCGAAGGACCCCCTGCCGACAGCACGCGACGCGCACAAGCCACGGGGTCCTTCGCTGTCTCCGCAGCTCAGGATGACAGGCGGGCGCTACAACGCGCGTTTGCGCGATAAACTCGCCCCATGGCAACACTCATTCAGCAGCCGTCCATCGTCCAGGCGGCCGGCAACAAGCCCAAGATCATCGAGGAGTACATCGGCCGCGTGAACTCGAAGACCGAATCGGTCTCCATCGCGCGCATGAAGAGTCCCAGCGGCTGGGTCGAGCCCGGCCAGACGCCGGAGTTCGACGAGTACACCGTCGTCCTCCGCGGCACGCTGCGTGTCACCACCAAGACCGGCTCCATGGACGTCCACGCCGGACAGGCCGTGGTCACGCACAAGGGCGAGTGGGTCCAGTACTCCACGCCCGGCGCGGAAGGGGCGGAGTACGTGGCCATCTGCCTGCCGGCGTTCTCGATGGACTCGGTCCATCGCGATGCGTGAGCGCATGTGAATGAGAAAAGCGTGGGGCGTCCTCTTCGGGCTCGCCCTCGCCTGGATCGCGGCGCAGCTCCATCGCGGGCAGCCGCTGGGCTGGGATGAGGTCGAGTTCTTCCGCGCCACGAAGTGGACCGGCGAGGGCCTCGTGCCCTTCCGCGACTTCTGGGAGCACCACACGCCGCTCCAGTGGCTGGTCTTCGCGCCCGTGGGGCGCCTCTTCGCGGGCGGCCCGGGGGCGGCGTCCGTCGTCGTCCTGCGCTGGGCGCAGGCGCTGGCGTGGATCGCGATCCTGTTCCTGACCATGCGCCTGACGCGCGGCCCGTCGCGCTGGTGGGCGCTCGTCCTGCTCCTCTGCGCGCCGCTCTTCGTCACCTCCGCCATCGAGTACCGCGTCGACGTCCTCGGCAACCTCGGCTTCATCGCCGCGCTGGTGGTGGCGCTACGCGGACGCTGGATCGCGTTCGGCGCGCTCATGTCGCTGGCCGTGCTGGCGAACATGCGTCTGGCGCCGCTGGTCGTCTTCACCGCCGCGCTCCTCCTGGTCTGGAAGGAGAACCGCTGGCGGTTCAACCCGCGCGCGCTGTGGATGGCCGCGGGTGTGGCGATGGTCGCCATCCCCTTCGTCGCCTGGCTGTTCTTCACGCGTGCCTGGGATCCGTTCCTGAAAGAGATCCTCGGCTACAACACCGCCCACGCCGGCCTCCTCGGCCTGAACACCTTCTGGGACCAGTTCCTCGGGCCGGTCTGGCTGCTCGATCCCGCGGCCATCGCGCTGTGGGGCGCGGCCATCGGCGGCTGCGTCCTGGCGTTGCGCGTGATCCGCGCTCCCGGCGAGATCCAGATCGTGGCGATCGTTTTCGTCGCGTCGATCCTCGCCATCGCCATCATGGAAGTGCAGTACGTCTATCACTTCCAGACCACCTACCTGCTCATGGTGCCGCTCGCGGCCCTGGCGCTGGAGCGCCTGCAGCGCTGGGAGTGGGTGGCGCTCGCCGTCGCCGCCGTCGCGCTGGTCATCAACCTCCTGCCCCTGACATCGCCGTCGTGGGGTGAGCCGATGCGCTATCAGGACTACGTCATGCGCGAGGTCGACCGCCGCACGACGCCGGACGACACGGTCTTCGACGGCACCGGCTACGCCCTCCGGCGCAAGCCTGCCTACCGCTACTGGTTCCTCCCGTACGGCCTGCGCTTCCTCGCCGAGCGAGGCACGGTCGAGCCGTACGACATCGCCAAAGATCCGCCCGCGGCCGTCATCCACAACCTGCGCATGCAGCGCTGGTTCGAGATCTTCCCGCGCACCGCCGCGTACGCGGTGCAGCACTACGTGCCCGTTACGCGCGACCTCTGGCTGCCCGGGATGACCGTGGCGCTGAAGCCCGGCGCCTCTTACCAGTGGACCGTGCCCGTCGCCGGCCGCTACACGCTCCACGCCAGCGAGCCGCTCGTCCGCCACCCCTGGTTCACCAAGCCCCTCGACCTGGCGAAGCTGCAGGGACCGCGCGCCACGCAGTACGCCATTCCGCTGTCGCAGCTCCCCATCGCGCGCGTCGAATGGCGCGTCGACGGCCGGCTCGTCCCGCACCAGACCGTGAGCTTGCGGAAAGGTGCGCGCGTCGAAGTCCTTTCGCGCGAAGATCGCCCCGTCGGCGTGCTCCTCGTGCCCGCCGGAATCCAGACGCTCGCGGCCGCGCCCGCGGAGGAGTTCCAGTTCTGATGAAAGTCCTCGTCCTCTCCGAGCATGACGTGCACGAGCTCCTGACGATGGCGGAGTGCATCGCCGTCATGGAAGACGCGCTGGCCGCTCTGGCGCGCGGCGAGGTGCACAACCCCCTGCGCCAGGCCATCCGCGCGCCCGGCGCCCCCGGCCTCCTCGGCCTCATGCCCGCGTGGCGGGGGAGCGGGACGCCGTACTACGGTCTCAAGGAGGTCTGCGTCTTCCCGGAGAACCCCAGGCGCGGCCTCGACACCCACCTCGGCGCCGTGATCCTGCACAGCGGCGAGACCGGCGAGCCGCTCGCCTTCATGAACGCCTCCGCCATCACCGCCATCCGCACCGCGGCCGTCTCCGCCGTGGCCACGAAGCTCCTCGCCCGTGACGACGCGGCCGTGCTGGCCATCATCGGCACCGGTGTCCAGGGGCAGAGCCACCGCCAGGCCATCCCCCTCGTGCGCTCGATCCGCGAGATCCGGATGTGCGGCCGTGCCGGCAGCGTGGAAGAGGCCGTGCGCGGCGCCGACATCATCGTCACCGCCACCAGCGCCCGCGAGCCCATCCTCCGCCGCGAATGGCTCAGCCCGGGCGTGCACATCAACGCCGTCGGCTCCAGCATCGCCGCCGCGCGCGAGCTCGACACCGCGACCGTAGCCGCCGCGTCGCTCTTCGTCGACCGCCGCGAGTCGACGCTCAACGAGAGTGGCGACTTCCTCTTCGCCAGACGCGACGGCGCCGTCGGCGACGACCACATCCGCGCCGAGCTCGGCGAGCTCCTCACCGGCGCCGCCCCCGGCCGCACGTCCGCCGAGGAGATCACGCTGTTCAAGTCGTTGGGACTGGCGGTGGAAGACCTGGCGTCCGCCGCCTTCCTCTACGAAAAAGCCCGGCGCGAGCACCGCGGGACGTGGATCGACTTCTGAAGCGCATGTGGCGTGCGGCGACTCGCCGTTGCAGCACTGCACATCCGTGGCTTGGCTACGCCAAAGGTACGAGAAACGCCTGCGTCCTTTGTTGCCGCCCACCATGGCACTCCCGCCCGATTGTTCGTCGCGGCGGCGAAGCGCAATCTTCTCCGCCATGAACGACAACCGACTGAGCAACAGAATCGCACTCATCACCGGCGGGACGACAGGCATCGGGCTCGCCACCGCCAAACGCTTTGCGGCCGAGGGGGCGGAGGTCATCGTGACCGGACGCAACCCGGAGACGCTCGAGGCCGCGCGCCGGGAGCTGGGCGGCCGCGTGAAGGTCGTCGAGTCCGACGCGGCGAACGCGGAGAGCGTCGCCCGTCTCTTCGAGAGCATCGAGCGCGAGCACGGGCGTCTCGATATCCTCTTCCTCAATGCCGGCATCGCGAGGTTCGCTCCACTGGCCGACGCGTCCGTCTCCGACTTCGACGACATGTGGAACGTCAACGTGCGCGGCTTGTGGCTGGCGCTCCAGCATGCCATTCCGCTCCTCGCGGACGGCGCGGCGGTGATCGTGAACACGTCGGTCGTCAATCAGAAGGGGTTCGAAGCGTCATCGGCGTATGGCGCGACCAAGGCGGCACTCCGCTCGATCGTGCGGATCGCCGCGCGGGAGCTCGCCGGCCGCAACGTGCGCGTCAACGCCATCAGCCCCGGACCCATCGAGACGCCGATCTTCGGCAAGCTGGGGATGCCGGAGGAATCGCTGAACGAGTTCCTGACCAACGCCGTGGCACACATTCCGCTCGGCAGGATCGGGACCGCGGATGAAGTCGCGAGCGCCGCCGCGTTCCTGGCTTCGCGAGACTCGTCGTTCATCACCGGGACCGAGCTCGCGGTAGACGGCGGAATGGCGCAGATGTGACGAAGACGCAATCCTTCGACCGATCGATCGTTGACGGTCCCCTCGGCCGGGCGGTGTGGCGCATCGCCTGGCCGACCATGCTGCAGAACGCCATCGCCGGCGTGCAGGGGATCATCGACCACGTGATGGTGGGCCGCTACGTCGGCTACACCGCGAACGCGGCCATCGGTGTGAGCTGGCAGATCATCATCGTGGTGATCGTCTTCATCAGCTCTCTCTTCACCGGCATGGTCGCGCTGGTGACGCGCTTCGCGGGTGCGAACGAGCCGGAGAAGGTCAACCGGGTCGTGTATCAGGCGCTGCTGACGGCGCTGGCGCTGTCGGCGCTGATGGGCGCGATCGGCTGGGTCAGCGCGCCGGCGCTGCTGGACGTCGTCCGCGCCGCGCCGGAGGTGCAGGCCGAGGCGCTGCCGTTCCTGCGGACGATGTTCGCGGGCATCGGCGGCATGATGCTCTTCTTCATGCTCGGCGCCGCGTTCCGCGCGGCCGGCGACGCGCGCACTCCGCTGCGCCTCGGCGTCGCCCTGACGGCGCTGACGATCGCGTTCAACCTCGTCCTCATCCCGCGGCTGGGCACGCGCGGCGCGGCGTTCGGCACGGTGGCGAGCAGCGTCGTGGTCGCGGCGTACGGGCTGTGGAAGCTGTTCGCGCGCGGCTCGGTGATCCAGTTCCGCCGCGGCATGGACCTCTCGCCGGACTTCGCCATCATCCGTTCCCTGTTCCGTTTCGGACTGCCCGCGGGCCTGCAGGGAATCGCGATGAACGTCGCCGGCGTGCTGCTGGTGCGGTTCATCGGCTCCCTCGAGCAGAGCGCGGTGGCGCAGGCGGCCTACGCGGTCGCGTACACGGAGCTGTTCTCCCTCATCACCTGGACGTCCGTCGGCCTGATGGGCGCCGCGTCGACCATCGTCGGCCAGAACCTCGGCGCGGGCCGGCCGGACCGCGCGGCCCGCGGCGTCGCGCTGGCCTCGCGCGGAGGCCTGGCGGTGGCGGCGATCGTCGGAGCCGCGTTCCTCGCCATCCCGGGGCTCCTCCTCGGCATCTTCGGCATGACCGAGCCGCTGGTGACGCAGATCGGGACCCAGCTCCTCCGCTACCTGGCGGTCTCCGGGTTCCTCGTCGCCATCGCGCTCACCTACACCGGCGGGCTGCAGGGCGCCGGCGACACGCGCGGTCCGCTGTACATCTCCATCGTCTCGCAGATCGGCGTGCCGATCGGGATCTGTTTCGCGCTGCAGGCGACGCGCGGCCTGCGCGCCAGCGACGTCTGGCTGGCCATCGTCCTCGGCCATCTCACCCGCGCCGTGCTGAGCGTGCTCCGCTTCCGGCAGGGAAAGTGGCGCCAGATCTCCGTCGACCTCGAGGAGAAGGCCACCGCGGCCTGAGGGAGGCCGACGAAAGAGCCGCTAACCCGATCTCGCATTTGGAGTGCGGAGGCGATTGGAGGCTGTCTCAAAACCCCATGGGACCGCCGGCGTCCCCGCCGGCTGCCGGGGCGGCGTCTCGCCGCCCCGGGTGGGAGGTGGAGCGTGCCACGTGGCGAGAGGCTCCGTCCTCCCGAGTACGCGCCGGCGGGACGCCGGCGGTCCGATGGGTTTTGAGACGCCCTGCGATTGCCTCCGCGATGACTCGAAGAGAGCCATGCGCTTTCAGCGCTCGCCCCTTTTCTTTTCCAGAAACAGGTCATGGAAGGCTCGAATGAGTTCCGGAAAGCCAAAGATGAGGTGTGACCGCCATAAAGAAATGACAATGCATCCCGAAGCCAGGTCTTGCGATCCCAAAGAAAGGGTCTAGAACCTCAAAGATAGGGTGTGACTGTCCTATGAAAAAGACGATCACACCTCAACGTTGAGGTTTTAGACCTCATCTTTGACTTCCGGAACCTCATCTTCGACCCGGAACACCCCAACTGTGGGAACAACAAACCCTCGGATGAGGTCTCAGACCTCTTCTTTGAGGTCATCAGACATTTCTTTAGGACACTCTGTTCATTTAAAGAGGACAGTCCTCCTCGCGTAACATCACAGAACGCAGAGAGGCGGATCTCCGGCATCGGGCCAGGCATGAGCAAGGTCTTCATTTCGCGCAGCTCGAAGGACGACGGCTTCGTGCGCGAGCTCCGCGAGTCGCTCGCGTACCACGATCAGGATGCGTGGATCGATTCGCGCGAGCTGCGCGGGGGCGATCCGCTCTGGCCGGAGATCCAAGCGGCCATCGAGAGCGCGTTGGCGTATGTCGTGGTGGTCAGTCCCGACTCGTTGCAGTCCAGGTGGGTCGGCAAGCAGCACCAGAACCACAATCCCGATGGTCGTCTTTGCCTTGCTGTAACTGAAGCTCTGCTCGCCGGAACCGGCGCCGCGACCGCACCCTCGCCGATAATCCCGACCTGAACTATTCGATGGCCGCGGAGATCCTCCTCCTCGAAACCCTGGAGCGGGCCGAGCAGCGCGCCTGACCGGATGACCTTAGCTCCGGCGTTCTAGGAGTGCGGTGGCGAGGTCGGCGGGTGGGTGGGAGCCGCCGCTCTGGTAGGGCGGGCGGGGATGCCTCGGCTGTACCAGAGCGGTGGCTCCCACCCATCCGCCCACCCACGCCACCGCACTCCTAGAACACTTTCGGGAACATCCCGTCGCCCCTTCTCCTTTGAGACTCTGCGACTTTGAGGCTGCGGGCGGCCGGGCGGGAGGGGCTTAACTCCTTGCGGAATAAGCCCGCAACCCCCGCAGTTAGCGCTGGTCCGGGCTTGACAAAGCTCATTCCCACGCCTAAAGTGCGCGGGTTTTCCCTTGCGGGAGCAGATTTCAGCTGTACGTGTCTTCAGAAGGATAAGCACCGAATGCCAACGATCAATCAGCTTGTTGCGAAGGGCCGCGAGAGCGTCAAGTACAAGACGAAGTCGCCTGCCCTCCAGTCGAGCCCGCAGAAGCGCGGCGTCTGCACGCGCGTCTACACCTCGACGCCGAAGAAGCCGAACTCGGCTCTCCGCAAAGTCGCCCGCGTGCGCCTCACCAATGGTGTCGAAGTCACGACCTACATCCCGGGCGTGGGCCACAACCTCCAGGAGCACTCGATCGTGCTCATTCGCGGGGGCCGTGTGAAGGACCTCCCGGGCGTGCGTTACCACGTCGTCCGCGGAACGCTGGACGCCGTCGGCGTCGCCAAGCGCAACCAGAGCCGCTCCAAGTACGGGGCCAAGCGACCCAAGAAGGCGTAAGTCACCATGCCGAGAAGAAGAGAAGTTCCCAAGCGCGAGATCCTGCCGGATCCGGTCTACAACAGCCAGCTCGTCACCAAGTTCATCAACTCGTTGATGTCCGACGGCAAGAAGTCCGTCGCCGAGCGCGTGTTCTACAGCGCCCTCAAGAAGGTCGAGGATCGCGCCAAGGACGATCCGCTCAAGGTCTTCAAGAAGGCGATCGACAACGTCAAGCCGGCCCTCGAGGTCAAGAGCCGCCGCGTCGGCGGCTCGAACTACCAGGTTCCCATCGAGGTCCGTCCGACCCGCCGTACGGCCCTGGCCATCCGCTGGATGATCCAGTACGCCAACTCGCGCGGCGAGAAGACCATGCAGGACAAGCTGGCGGGCGAGATCCTCGACGCCGCCAACAACCGCGGCAACGCGATCAAGAAGCGCGAAGACACGCACAAGATGGCCGAGGCCAACAAGGCGTTCGCGCACTACCGCTGGTAAAAAGCGTGTAGAATCCCCCGCCGCCCCTGATGGTGGCGGGAACTCGAGCCGGATGCCTGAATCCGGCAGACCCCTCGGGCCAGTCCCGAGGCTACTTAGCAGCTTTCCGTAGCTCCGTCTCGACCGGATAACACAGAACGGGTTCTGCGGTTCCGGACCGAGCAACGGGAAACATACAACCGATCTCACTCGACCTGCGGCGACTCGCGTTGCCGTCTGTCTGTTTGTCTGTGGTTACTGAGAACAAAATGGCACGTTCGACCCCTCTCGAGAAGACTCGCAACATCGGCATCATGGCTCACATCGATGCCGGGAAGACGACGACCACCGAGCGCATCCTCTACTACACCGGCATCACCCACAAGATCGGTGAAGTGCACGAGGGTACTGCGACGATGGACTGGATGGTCCAGGAGCAGGAGCGCGGCATCACCATCACTTCGGCCGCAACGACGGCCAAGTGGGGCGACACGCGCATCAACATCATCGACACGCCCGGTCACGTCGACTTCACCGTCGAGGTGGAGCGCTCGCTCCGCGTCCTCGACGGCGCCGTCGGCGTCTTCTGCGCGGTCGGCGGTGTCGAGCCGCAGTCCGAGACCGTGTGGCGCCAGGCCGACAAGTACGGCGTTCCCCGCATCGCGTTCATCAACAAGATGGACCGCATCGGCGCGAACTTCGAGTCGGTCGTCAACCAGATCCGCACCAAGCTCGGCAAGAACGCCGTTCCCCTGCAGCTCCCGATCGGCGCCGAGGACAAGTTCAAGGGCGTCATCGACCTCGTGCAGATGAAGGCCCTCGTCTTCAAGGACGAGACCCTCGGCGCGAAGTACGA
>DASUSN010000093.1:0-46299 GCA_036375075.1 Thermoanaerobaculia bacterium
AGCCTCTCGTCACGTGGCGCGCTCCACCCGCCCGGGGTGGCGGCGCGGGACGCCGCCACATCAGCCGCCGGGACGGCGGCGGTCCGGGGTTTGAGACAGCCTCCAATCGCCTCCGCATTCCAGATCACTCTCCTGGCGGACACGGCAGGGATGTCTACGCGATCGACATTCAACGCCGCTCGCATGGGAACGCTGCGCGAGGAAAGGGATTAGCGGACGTTTGGAGTGCAGGAAAGTGAAGGGCGGCCTTGCGGCCGCCCTTCGGGGATTCCGGGTTATTCTTTCGCGGGCGGTGCCGGGAGAACCGGAGCCGTCGCGGGAGCGGGGTCAGAATTCGCCTTCCGCGGGCGGCCCTTTTTGCCGAGCTTGACGCGCATGTCGGCGACGAACGGCCGGAGCTCGGCGCCGTCCTGCCGTTTACTGAGACGTTTGGCGAGGGTGTAGACGTCGAGCGCGCTCAGTCCCGCAGCGTTGCGCTGCACGCGGATGGAGTGCGAGAGAAACTTCGCCATCGCGAGCAGCTCCTGCACGACCGGCTCGTACGCGACCGTGTAGGCCCAGGCGTCGCGCAGCATCGTCGCGTCGGCGCCTCCTGCCTGCTCGAGACGGGTCGATTGCTGGACGGCGGCACTCACCGCTTCCACAAAGCTCTCGGGGACGGCTCCACCGTTCAGGGCACGGCTGTCGGTCAGATCGGTCGTGAAGTACAGGATCTCCTCTCGGAGAGCGCGGAACTTACCGATGAGTGCCTTCGCCGCTTCCGCATGCGGCGAGGGCCCGGCGGATGCTTTAGGCAACATGACAAGATCCTTTCTGTTTTTGATGGTTTCGTGAGGCGCGGACCGGAGACGAAAGGACGGCCCCTGCCCTCGGCGGTGCCCGCCCCCTCATCCGCCGCAGATGACCGGAGACCTCCGGTGCGACCCCGAAGCGGACCGGAATACGTGAAAACCGGCCGGAAATGCTCGAAAACCGGCCATGAATGCTTTTCAACCGGCGAGAAATGCTTTCAAACCGGCCGGAAATGCTTTCAAACCGGGGACAAATGCTTTTCAACCGGCGCGGGATGCTTTTCAACCGGCGGGAAATGCTTTGAAACCGGGCAGAAATGCTTTCAAACCGGGGACAAATGCTTTTCAACCGGGCGGAAATGCTTTCAAACCGGGGAGAAATGCTTTCAGACCGGCGCGGAATGCTTTTCAACCGGGGAGGAATGCTTTTCAACCGGCGAGAGACGTTGCCGCGCGCTGACGGCCGCTGAGGACGGCGGTCCCGCGTGCAGGACGGATGTCCCGTGCTGCCGCGTTTCGCTCTCGAGATCGTGTCTTTCCGGCCCATATCGCGTATTAAAGTACACGAAGCGCTTACCGGAGTCAACAAAAATCGCGCACTTAAATACACGGTCGTGCTAAAATAGGCACAACGTGTTGCTCCATGAAGCAGTTAAGAACGCCCGAAAAGACCTGGGGCTGAGTCAGGACAAGCTGTCCGAGCTGGCGGGCATCCAGCGCCGGCAACTGGCGAAGCTGGAGGCGGGAGGCAACGTCACGCTGGCCACGCTCCGGAAAGTCCTGGCCCAGCTTCCCAACCTGGAGAGCTTCACCCTGGACGCCGTCTCGGCGACGGTGAAGCGGGAGATTCCGCCGGCCGAGAAGGCTCAGGCGATGCGATCCGCCCTGCAGTTGCTGGGGACGGCGTTGCAGTCGCTCCTCCAAAGTCTCGACACCGGCCAGCCTCCCGACGAGCGCGCGCGCCAGCAGGTCCGTGAGGTCAACCAGATCCTCGACGAGAGAATCGGCCTCAGCCCCGAGGAGGTCGCCCGCCGCCACCAGCCGAGGCCACCACAGCCGCCGATGACCGAAGAGCAATTGAAGCGGTTCTTCAGCAGCATGGCCGAGCTGGCCGAGAACGGGCTGCAGAGGCTGGACAGGCTGAAGTTTCCGGAGGAGGAGGAGGAGGACGGCGAGCTGCCGGAGGAGGACGACACCCCGGACGCGGACACCAGCCGCGCGGAGTGACGTCGGCTATCCTGGCCATGTGCTGAGAGGTCCCTCGTGGTCGCGGGCCGAGGTGGAGGCGGTCGTCGCCGACTACTTCGCGATGCTCGAGAAGGAGCTCCGGGGCATCCCCTACAACAAGACCGAGCACCGCCGGGCCTTGCGCCCGCTTCTCTCCAACCGCTCCGACCCCGCGATCGAGCGGAAACACCAGAACATCACCGCCATCCTCATCGAAGCCGGTTTCCCGTACATCCGCGGCTACAAGCCGCTCTCGCAGTACCAGGGATTGCTGGCCGACGTCGTCTTCGAGCACATCGAGGAGGATGCCGTTCTGAGCCAGCTGGCGCTCGCATTTGCAGAAGCGACCGCCGGACCGGTGCAGCCGAGCAACATCCTCGGCCTCATGACGTCACCGCCGGCAGTCCTCGAGTCCGTCCGCTCCGCGATCGCGACAAACCTCCACCGCCGGTACGCGCGACGCATCGACTACCTCGCCCGTGAAGCGCGCAACCGGGCGCTCGGGACGAGCGGTGAGACGCTGGTCGTCTCCTACGAGCGCGCCCGCCTCAGCTCCCTCGGCCTCGACAACCTCGCGGACCGCGTCGAGCACGTGTCCGTGACCCGTGGCGATGGCCTGGGGTACGACGTGCTCTCGTTCTCCCCCGCCGGCCGCGAGCACTTCATCGAGGTGAAGACCACCCAACTCGGCCCGTTGACGCCGTTCTATGTGACGGCGGGAGAGATGTCGTTCTCCGGCGAGCACGAAGAGAGTTACTCGCTGTACCGGGTCTACGATTTCGCGACGGATCCGCGGATGTTCTCGCTGGCCGGGCGGGTGGATGTGACGTGCAGGGTGATGCCCGCGCAGTATGTGGCGGTGCCGAGGTGACGCGCGTGGTGGCAGCTAAGGGAGTGCGACCGTCTCCAAGACCTTCGCAGATCTTGCGAGGCGGCGTGGCAGGCCGGCTTGACAGGGAGATGTGCGGATCGAGTACACAGACTTGAGACTCAGCATGCGCCGGCGGAGCGCGTGTAACTCAATCCTCCGGCTCGTCCGGCAAATCGAGAGGTTCCGTAACTGGAGTATCGTCATCCGCCCACTTGAACGGTGGGCTATTCCGTTCATCGTAGGTCGCCTCGATCGCATCAATCAGCTTCTCGAAAGTCAGCGTCTCGTCCGTTCGCGGACGTCTCGCCTTCGGTGGGTTCTTCTCGACGTCAAAGAACACAACTCTCTGCTGGTCATCGTGAAGGGCGATGAACACTTTTTCGAACTGATCTAGCGGCCCGTCCGTGCGCTGTCGCCCAGCAATATTGCGGAAGAACCTTGCGGCGCTACCGAACGACGACGCGCCCTGCTCACCCTTTGCTGCGGAGTTTCCGTCGTCGCAACTACTCATCGGCAGAAAAATTATCGCGATGAGAACCGCCCACGGCTGTCTCTTGTGGTAGTCGGTCGCTTCCGCGCGAAGCTCGTTCTCGTTTCGTGAGTAGTTCTTGGTGAAACGCTTCGATGCGGCGTCCGCATAGTTAATCGTCTTGATCGAAATGCCCAAAGCCAAGCCCAAGTCGATCGTAGAGTAATTAACGTCAAGCTTCTTGAATCCCTTAGACGTGCGGGCGCGTGACTCCTGCCCCTTCCCTTCTGCATCCGGAAGGATTCCCTTGTATCTCACCCTTAACTGGTCCGCAAAAACTCGTGCAATCTGACGAGATAGCGCTTCGGCATAGTTCTTCTTCTGGGCGCGCGTCGCAGCATTGGGGGGCTTCACCCCTGCGTTGGCAAATGCCTCTTCGAACCCTGGTTTCTTCTTGACCATTCGCGACATTCTGGAGCAAAGCTACGTAGACATCTACCCTAGCGCCGACGTTATCGGCCGCCTCACATCCCACGACCTACAGAGCGGCGCCGCCTGCACATCCAAACCGCGTCATGGCACCGACTCCAGAGCTCGACGAAGTCGTCGGAGACGCGTACCGTCCTCACACTCGCATTCCCAGATGACAACCACGCGGAAACCAAGTCGCCGCAGTTCACTTTGTACTCGCTCGTCGCGTCGTACGTTCGCCTCAAACTTGTCGACCCAGAACTGTCGATTCCGCGTCGGCGTGGTCGTGCGGCTACAGCCCGCGTGGCGATGCCAAAAGCAGCCGTTAACGAATACCGCCCACTTCCGCGTGCGATTTGCAATGTCGGGAGACCCCGGAAGGTCACGGTTGCGAACGCGATACCGGTGGCCCAGCGCATGGAGATACTTTCGAACCTTCAGCTCAGCCGAGGTGCCGTGCTGGCGAATCTTGGACAACCGCACGGATGTCGCGACATCCACGACGAGGTTAGAAGGCCGGGGCTTCCGAGGCAAACTGCGCGACGGGCGTAACACACCTCAGATGATCGCACGCAACGATTCGCCGCGCATCCGCGCAAGATGCGCCTCCAGCGTTTCGAGGAACCCAGCCGGAAAGCGAAGCTTGGCTTGGTAGGCGCGAGAGAGAAAACCAGCCGTAGCCTTCGCCGAAAGATCTTCGGGTTCGAACTGCAAGAATGCCTGCAGCGGCATGGCCGGAACGCACATCGGCCACTTCGAAAGTTCCGCTGCCACCCGGATGCCCGACACGTTGTACGCAGCCGTCGGCCAAGAGGACGTGCGCGCCAGCGCCACATCACCTGTCGGGTCATAAGTGCCGGGCGATCGCAGGCGCTTCCCGATCCACTCGGCTGCATTCACAGTTACGGCGTTGCCAACGAGTTTCCACCGTGCGCCACGCTTCGCCACCGCTTCCGCCGGCCTCGTCCAGTCTGCATCGAATCCCTGCATCCGTTCGGCATCGCGCAAGTCTGGCTTCACGATCCGGCCGTTCGGAAGCACGATCGCCGGGGGCGATGGAATACCGATCGTAGATCCGCCTTTGAGCGTCGGGACGGAATCGACTGCCCAACCGAGGCCGCGAAGTCCCTCAGTCCAGTAGAAACCGCATGCAACTTCGCGGAACGAGCGGCGGTCGTGCGGTTCAGGAACATTGTCGACGAATAGCACATCACGGGGATCATGATTCCTCGACGCGAGGACGTACACGCGTTCCCGGCGCTGCGGCACGCCGAACGCTCGGCTGTTGACAACGCGGTAGGCCCATTTATATCCGAGTCGCTCAAGCTCGCCGAAGATAAGGTCGACGGCACGTCCGCGTCCTAACTGCAACATGAATGAGACATTCTCAAGGAGCACCCATTCGACGCGCTTCCTATCCAAGAGCCGAAACACCTCTCCGACAAGGCCCGAACGTGCGCCGCTGATACCAGCCGTCTTCCCCGCTTGACTCAAATCCTGACAAGGAAAACCCGCCGCGAGCATGGCAGTGCTCATCGGCAGTGACCGTAAGTCTCGAACATCACTCGCCCGCTTGGTCCTGGGAAACCGCTGCTCAAGAACCGCCGCAGCGGATGGATCGAGCTCGCAAAGCAGCACCGCTTCATGACCGGCGCGCGACAGCCCGAGCTCGATACCACCGATCCCGGCAAAAAGGCCAACTGTCGCCAGCGGAGCCACGCGATTTCCGCATAATTCATCGGCGGACGAACGCTTCGTACGAATGAGCCGTAACTGAGGAAGATCCGCGCTCTTCATGACCGATGCAAGTTTACCTCGGTTGGTGGTAGTTGCTGTTTGGACAGGCCGCAATGGTGTATTCGCCTCCCGCGCCCGAGCTTTGATCGTTGCAAGTGGCTACGCGGCGTAGAGTCTGTTGACGACTTCGCCCGGAAAGGACACCCCACTAACCCGTGGAATGTTCGCCTAGGGTCGGAAAGGCCTCCGACAGCTTAGTAATGGCAGTCTCCGGTGCAAAATCGTCGAGCAGGTACCAAAGCGTCGGCTTGTCGCAGACCTGATCGACTTTGGCGCTCAAACGTGCTACCCACTCTGCTTGCAGGAGCGTCTGTTGGGGAGATCCCATCTTGCTAATTTGTGAACCGAACTCCTGCCACAACTGATTGACAGCGATCATTAGCAACTGCGCAATACTCGAAAGGGGCGAACGTCCAATCGGAATGGCTCTAAAGTCAAGCGTCCCACCCAACTGTCCGTCAGCGAGCTCCTTGAACTCAGGCAGCCTCAAAACTTTTTCGCCAACAGCTGAGGTCAGCGGTCCATACACCTTCAGCAGGACACGCATCGTTTGATAAACCAAAACCAGATATGCGCTCTTGGCGATTCGCTCTCGAGCCGCGAAATCCGCTAAAGATTCGTCTTTTAAGAGATCCGCCCGCCGCGCGTCCGGCACCGCCAGCCACGAATCATATGCCTCGAGATCGGCGTATGCAGTACGTGCACGGACTAGAAGAACCGACTCCACCTCTTTCTCGGTAAGAGTCATGTTTTTCCAATACTGCAACACACCAAACGCCAATACGGCGACGGAAGCATCGGGCGGGCGGCCATCAAAGCTATCGAGAAAGGCCTCGGTGTCTGGTTTCCATGATCGGCCGCCTGATGCCAAGCGACGCCACCCTTCGACGCTCGGTCGCCACTCGAAAAGAGATGGGAAGTGGGTTTCATCAAAAACCTTCGAGACTTTGGCTTCTTGGATGAAGCCATAGAACGCCAGCAGAGCCTGTCCCAGCTGATCATTGGGAATCTTTCGGTACGACTTAGCCTGTTGAACGACTTTGAAGTCGGCCGGTCGTCTACCGCCCGTCAGCGCCTTCTGGTACTGCGGAGTGGCCGCTGCAAACGCTTCCCACTCCTTGTCCTTTACTTCCAAGAACCATGGCGGATCGATTGAGCACAAAGCCCGCCGCAGCCGACCATTCGCAGAATGCGAGAATGCTAAACTCCTATCGCTCAAGCTATTCTGAGTGTTACTTGCAATGGCAATCGCGTCTTGATCGTTAGGTCGCTCGGTCGCGATGATCTTTGCGGAAAGTACCAAGTCGTCATGTATGAACCTGAGAATCGTCTTCTCATCGTCATCGCGCGCTTCAAGCAGCAGGCGGTCCAGCACCTGAGTGATCGTATGGATTGTCTGACCACCATTGACTAGTTGCGGGCGCCGCAACTTGAGATGAGTGATCTCGTCGCCTTGGCGTCCACGCTTTGACGCTGCCTGATGTCTGCGAACAGGGGCGACGCTGAAGCACGTGACCACCAGGCCATTGTTTCTTTCGTGAAAATCCTTGAGCGCTGACAGATGCGTCAGCGCGCTCTCCAATTTCAGATTTACTTTTGTATTGCCGAGAGCATTGCGGGTGTTCGCATGGAGCAGCGCAGCTTTGTGGGTTCGATACGCCGCAACGACATCGTGCGCCCGAACAAAGCAGATATAGGGACCATTCGGTCCAGTTTGGCCGGTCTTGCCAACGATTGCCAGCTCAATTTCATCAGGAAGTGCGGTGTCATCTGAAACACGAAGGTAGTCCGCGTACAGGTCCTCCGCCGAGTGCGGCTTCGACACGCGAAAATGAACCCGCGCAGTGGACCAATCTTGCAATGCGGCGGCTGCCAGGTCCTCAATTCGCTGACGCTCGGCCGCTGCGATCCGCTTCAGAGAGTAAGGGCGGATGTGAACCCAAACTTCGCGGTCTTCGTCACCACCATCCACTCGCCTTATGGCGTCCTTAAGCTCGATGAAACATAGACGTGCTGTTGGGTTGAGTCCAGACGCATCACCGCGAACATGCCGATAGAACTCTGAGATGTCTGCACTCAGTTTCTCGTCGCGGTCAGGACCAAACCGCCCGCGGGTGAGATTCTCGAAGCTTGGTGCGTGCAATTGAACGATGTGGAAGTCAATTCGCGCTTCGTTTTCATGACGTACATAGATATCGATTTTGCCGTCGGCTGGCCCATCTGGGAACCGCAAACCCCTGATGTTGCCTAGAGAGACTCGCCTCGCAAACCAACGCAATAGCGCCTCGTGTTCAGCCGGCGAGTGCTCTGCCAGTCGATCCTCCATTTCGAAGTTCAGAATCTCCTGCAACTCCGGTGCGATGTCCGAACGAAACCACTGAAGGATTGCTTGACTGTCAATCTGCTTCGAAGTCGCACTCATCACGAGGGGGCTCCCGCTTCGGCGCACAGTGTAAGATCCATCCTACAACAAGGGCGGCCTGTCGGCCGCCCTTGTTAGATTCAATCGTGTGCGCACTACGAGCATCCGCTCGTGGAACCGCAATTGAGGCATTTATAACAAGCCCCATTCCGCACCATGATCTCCCCGCAATCCGAGCAGCTCGGCGCGTCCTGCTGATACAGGAACGTCCCCGTCTTCGTCGGGTTCGCGCCGTCCGCGTTCTTGGCCGGCATCACGAAACCAACGACCTTCGTCGTATCCGCGGCGATCGTGGTCGGGGTGGCGGTGGAGACCTTCTCGAGGAAGGACAGGTCCGAGGCCGAGGGGGTGGTCACGTTGGCTGCCACCGAGGCCTTTGGCGTGGGGACGGACGGCGCGGAGGGCGCCATCGGGAGGTCGTCGCGGAGGATGACGCCGGCGTGCTCCTGGGCGTCGCGGCTCAGGAACTTGATCGCGAGCCATTTGAAGATGTAGTCCATGATGGACTTGGCCATCGGGATCTCGGGGTTCTTGGTGAAGCCGGACGGCTCGAAGCGGAGGTGGGTGAATTTGTCCACCAGGAGCTGGAGGGGCACGCCGTGCTGGAGGGCCATGGAGGTCATGGTGGCGAAGCTGTCCATCAGGCCGGAGATGGTCGAGCCTTCCTTGGCCATGGTGATGAAGATCTCGCCCGGCGTTCCGTCTTCGTATTTGCCGACGGTGATGTAGCCCTCGTGGCCGCCGATGGAGAACTTGTGGGTGATGGACTCGCGCTCGTCGGGGAGCTTGCGGCGCACCGCGCTGGGGGCGACGCCGAGCTGCTCGAAGGTCGCGGTCTTGTCGCGGGCGGTGGAGAGGGGCTGGGAGCGCTTGCAGCCGTCGCGGTAGACGGCGACGGCTTTGAGGCCGAGCTTCCAGGCCTCGTAGTACGCACCCTCGATCTCTTCGACCGTGGCGCTGCTGGGCATGTTGATGGTCTTGGAGATCGCGCCGCTGATGAAGGGCTGCACGGCGCCCATCATCTTGAGGTGGCCGAGGTAGTGGATGGAGCGGGTGCCGTTGGCGGGCTTGAAGGCGCAGTCGAAGACGGTCAGGTGCTGGTCGAGGAGGTGCGGCGCGCCCTCGATGGTGTCGTTCTCGGTGATGTACTCGACGATCTCTTTGACCTGCTTGGCGTCGTAGCCGAGGCGCTTGAGGGCCACGGGGACGGTGTTGTTGACGATCTTCAGCATCCCGCCGCCGACGAGCTTCTTGTACTTGACCAGGGCGATGTCGGGCTCGATGCCGGTGGTGTCGCAGTCCATCATGAAGGCGATGGTGCCGGTGGGCGCGAGCACCGAGATCTGGGCGTTCTTGTAGCCGTGCTGCTGGCCGAGGGCGTAGGCCTCGTCCCAGACGTCGCAGGCGGCCTGGGCCAGGTCGGCCGGGAGCGAGCGGACGTCGATGCGGTAGGCGCTGCGGCGATGCTTGTCGATCACGCGCAGGAAGGGCTCCTGGTTTTCGACGTAGCCCTCGAACGGCCCGAGCTTCTCGGCGATGCGCGCGGACTGTGAGTAGGACTCGCCGGAGAGGATGGAGGTGATGGCGGCGGCGTAGTGGCGCCCTTCCTCGGAATCATAGGGAACGCCGCGGGCCATGAGCAGGGCGCCGAGGTTGGCGTAGCCGATGCCCAAGGGGCGGAACTTGTGCGAGTTGGTCTCGATGGCCTTGGTCGGATAGGAGGCGCGGTCGACCGTGATCTCCTGGGCGGTGATGACG
Source organism: Thermoanaerobaculia bacterium (assembly GCA_036375075.1). GTDB lineage: Bacteria > Acidobacteriota > Thermoanaerobaculia > Gp7-AA8 > Gp7-AA8 > QHVT01. The sequence goes on from DASUSN010000093.1 coordinate 9,807, forward strand.
ACGCGCAGCGCGGCGCGGTAGGCCTCGACGTCGAAGCCGCCGGCCTCGCTGTAGAACTTCATCAGGTTCAGTGAGGCCAGGTTGCACGCGGAGTCGTCGAGGAACATGTACTCCGAGCAGGGGTTGGAGGCGTTGATGCGGGCGGTGTTGGGGCACGGGTGCCAGTCGTTGACGGTGGTGTCGAACTGGAGGCCCGGATCGCCGCAGACCCAGGCCGACTGGGCCATGCGCCGCATCAGGTCGCGGGCCTTGTAGGTGCCCATGACGCGGTTCTTGTCGGTGACGGCGCGGGTCTGCCAGTCGCCGTCCTTCTCGTAGGCGCGCATGAACTCGTCGGTGACGCGGACGGAATGGTTGGCGTTCTGGAAGTGGACGGAGTCGTACGCGCCGCCGGGGGCGTTGAAGGCGCCGTCGTAGCCGGCCTCGATGAGGGCCCAGGCCTTCCGCTCTTCTTTCTCTTTGGATTCGATGAAGTCGACGACGTCGGGATGGTCGGCGTTGAGGATGACCATCTTGGCGGCGCGGCGGGTCTTGCCGCCGGACTTGATCACGCCGGCGAAGGAGTCATAGCCGCGCATGAAGGAGACGGGGCCGGAGGCGGTGCCGCCGCCGGCGAGGAGCTCTCTCGAGGAGCGGATGTTGGAGAGGTTCGAGCCCGTGCCCGAGCCGTACTTGAAGAGCATGCCCTCGGTCTTGGCCAGGCCGAGGATGGAGTCCATGGTGTCCTGGACGGAGTTGATGAAGCAGGCGGAGCACTGCGGCTTCTCTTCGATGCCGACGTTGAACCACACCGGCGAGTTGAAGGAGGCCATCTGGTAGAGAAGGATGTGGGTCAGCTCGTCGCGGAAGGTGTCGCCGTCACCCTCGGACGCGAAGTAGCCGCCCTCGCGGCCCCAGGCGGTGATGGTGCGGACGACGCGGCCGATGAGCTGGCGGACGGAAGTCTCGCGGTCGGGGGTGCCGATGTGGCCGCGGAAGTACTTCGAGACGACGACGTTGGTGGCCATCTGGGACCAGAACTTCGGCATCTCGACGTCTTTCTGCTCGAACACGACGCCGCCGCTCTCATTGGAGATGGCCGCGTTGCGGAGCTCCCACTCGCAGGTGTCGTAGACGTCGACTCCGGGCCTGGTGAAATAGCGGTCGATCTCGATGCCGCCGGTCTTCGTCTCCTTCTTGCCCGACTTCCGAGCCGGGGCGGTACGCGAGCGGACCGGCAAATCGATGGACGTCATTGGAACTCTCCTTCTCTCTTCACACACTCACACGGATGTAGAACAAAAAAAGTAGAGGAAGGTAGTTCGATGCGGTACGAAGGAAGCCGGCCGGCTGGAGCTCTGCGGATCCTTGTTCAGAACGCCGCCGGATGCCCGGTGTCCCTCAATCGAACTTCCGTCCCCTACCTCCCCCAACACTGCCGCGAACGAGCGCGTTCGCGGCGACGAACGATTACCGAAACGACGGACGAGCGAAGCGGGTGGAAGGGGTTTGAGGCACCGACGATCTCACTTTCACAGTCACCTGATAATCGCGAATCTGCAGCGATACCGAGCGGACAGGAGAGCGGGTTTCAGGACGTGTCGATTGCTTCAAATCCTTCATGTTCCTCCCTCACTACCAACCAGATTTTCGGATGCGCACAAGCTACGCCCGGGAGTGGGTGAAGTCAAGTGCCCACCACAATATCTAGTGGTCCGCTGCACAAGGAACACAACATCTCGCGGAAGTGGCCCATTTCCAGTATGTTACATGGCTGTGTCAGCTTCAGGGGAAAGGGGGCTTTTCCGCCATTCCTCCACTGCTTATCCGCGAGTTTCCCCCAGGAATTCCACAGGCTTTTGCACAGGGGTGTTTTCAAGGAATCCTCAGCAAATCCGCGAGTTTTGCGTAGCTTTTACGCATGATTCTGGTGCGCATTACCAGCAGATTGCGGGGATGCATTTTCATCAGCTTTTTCGTGTTTTTTCCTCGCGGAAAAAGGGCGAAAAGCAAGCGGAATCCATAATCTGCGGAAATCTTTATTTAGCGGCCTCGACCACTAGATGTTGGGGTTGTGGAAGGCGGTGCACACAGAATGTGGCACGTGGAACACTCAAGGAGTGACGAGTGATGAAGTGATGAGTGATGAACTAGTACTTGCCGGTTGCGCCTGCACCGCCGAATTCGCCACCGCCTGTGGATTTCTGGTCGAAATCTGCACGGGGTAGAGCGACGGTGGCGGCGATCTCGAGGTCGTCGTCGAAGGGGGTGAGGCTCGCCGGGGTGGAGACGATGCCGGTGGTCTTGTCGCGGAGGGCGCGGGAGACGAGCCAGGCGCCGGCGAGGAGCACGGCGCCGCCGAGGGCGAGCTTGGCTTCGAGGGGGACGGTGAGGGTGCGGGCGAATTCGACGGCTGCCACGCCGGTGCCGATCGCGCCGCAGAGGAAGAGGGCGTGGTGGCGGTAGCGTAACGCCAGGAAGAACGTCACGAGGCCGAAGGCGAGATAGAGGGCGATGGTTGCGTTGCGCCAGTTGGCGTCGGCCTGGGAGTAGCCGACGAGCGGCAGGATGGCCGCGATGGCGATGCAGAGGAACTCGTTCGACGGGCGGCGCCAGGTGCGCAGCAGGGCGAAGGCGGCGGCCAGGGCGATGACCAGGGCGGTCACGACGCCGAGGTCGAAGCGCTTCTCGAAGTAGGCGGCGACGAAGCTCGCGGCCACCGCGCCGAAGAGCGGGTTGCGCACGCGCGCGCCGGCGAGGCCCGCGCCGGCGGCGATGACGAGCAGCGACTCGTCCGCGCCGGTGTTGGGGAGCTCGGAGATCAGCGACATCACGCCGCCGATCCAGAGCGCTTCTTCGACGCCGGTCCACCACCAGCGCCGGGCGAGGATCAGATATTCGGCGAGAGCGATGGAGAGGACTCCCGCGATGCCCACGTTCCAGAGGACCGTCAGGGCGAAGACGCCGATGGCGGTGAGGACGAAGAGCGTCGCCCGCAGCAGGATCCCGTGCGTCCGATGCGGCACCTTCCCCGCCTCGGCGTCGATGCTCTCGAGCATGAGGGCGCGCTCGTGCTCGACCTTCATTTCAGCTCCTTGAAGCGGGCGTGGAGGAAGAGCAGGCCGGCGACGGCGGCGATCATGGAGACGAGGATGATGAAGGCGGCCGGGGGCAGCGCGTTGACGCCGTCCAGGAGCATGGCGTCGGCGGCGATGACGGCGTAGACGAAGGCGTAGAGGACGAAGGGCTCGTGCTTCGTACGGAAGCCCCAGGCGATGACGACGGCGGCGATGGCGATGGTGAGCAAGCCGCCGGCGATGCGGTTGTCGTCCATGAGGGAGAGGCCGCCGAGGAGGGCGGCGTTGGCGGCGAAGTGCTCGAAGATGCGGGAGAAGGTCGTTGCCCGGAGCCTCTTGTCGACCGCACGCCAGGCGATGAGGAGGGCGGCGAGCTCGAAGGCCGGGATGGTGGCGTCTTCGAAGCCGGTCTCTTTGTCGAAGCCGAGGTAGCCGCCGAGGGCGGTGATGGCGAGGGAGAGGAGGACGCGGGAGCGGTAGGCGTACGCGCCGATGGCGTGGAGGACGGCCAGGAGCAGGAGGTGGCGTTTCCAGGCCTCGCCGAAGACGTGGAACTGCGACTCGACGAAGGCGACGTCGGCGCTGACGAGGAGGGCGCCGAGGAGGAGGACGTAGTCGTCGACGACGGAGGCCCGGCGGCGGCGCCACCAGGTCCAGGCGTAGCACGCGAGGGCGGCGACGGCGATGCCGATGGCGAGAGCGAGAGGGCCGATGCGCTCGAGGTTGTCCTCGAGGAGGACGCCCGCGGCCGCGGCGAGGAGCGTCGCGCCGAGCCATCCGGCGATGCGGAGCTCGGGGTAGACGGAAAAGACCTCGCGGCGCTCGCGGGCGATGAGGGCGTCGGCGCGCACGTCGCCGAGGCGCGGGCGGAGGGCCTGGATTTCCGGTTCGAGGGAGAGCACTCGCCTCAGTGTATGCCCCTCCGTCCCACTCTGTGCCTCTGTGTCTCTGTGGTGAATACCCCCGTGCCCCGAGATGCAACCGTGCGGCTCGAAACGCGTTCGTATTCACCACAGAGACACAGAGGCACAGAGTGGGACGGAGGGTTTTTAGACCAGGTAGGCCACGGCGAAGCCGATCTGGGCGGCCATCATCATCAGGTACATGTGGCGCCAGCTGGGGTGGTTTTCGGTGGCGGTGAGCTCGTCGGGGTTGCGGACGATCAGCCAGACCGTGTAGGCGCCCCACAGCGCCAGCGCGATGCCGAGGATGGAGATGAAGGTGGTGTTGCCGGTGAGGATGCCGGTGGCGGCGCCGATGGGCATGAGCAGCCAGGGCAGGACGAAGAACGGCGCGATCATCCAGGCGGCCTTGCGGACGCCGAAGGCGATGGGCAGGGTGCGGCAGCCGCCGGCGGCGTCGCCTTTCATGTCGCTGAAGTCTTTGGTGGATGCGGCGCCGAGGAGGAAGAACATGAAGATGGCGCCGATGAACCACGGCTCGAAGGAGAGAGCGCGCGCGACCATGGTCCAGCCGGCGACCTTCAGCAGCAGGCCTCGGGGGATGGCGATGGTGAGGTTCGCGCCGATGGGATGCGCCTTGGTGCGGCCGAGGGCGGGGACGGAGTAGACGAAGGTGGAGACGAGGGCGATGAGATAGATGAAGAAGCACTCGTGCCACGCGAGGGGCGCGAAGAGCTTCTGGGTCCAGGTGGTGTAGGGATAGACGACCACGAGCCACGTGGGGATGGTGCCGAGGGCGTACATGACCCAGGTGTAGATCCAGGCGTTGCGGATCGAGACCTCGCCGGTGACGAGGGGGCGGCCGGGCTTGTTGATGCGGTCGATCTCGAGGTCGTAGATCTGGTTGAGGGTGTTGTTCGCGGCGTTGAGGAACGCGGCGCAGAGGGAGCCGAGGGTGACGGTGAGGATGACCGAGGTGGTGACGGCGCGGGTGGGGTCGGGGTTGTGGGCGGAGCCCCACGCGCAGACGGCGCCGGAGACGATGCCGAGGAGGGGCGGGAGGAGGGTGAACGGCCGGGCGAGGGTGAGGTAGCGTTTCAAACGCGCGGTAGTTTAGTGGACAGTCGGCGGTTGGCAGTTGACAGGAGAGGAAACACACAGGTCATCCCGGGCGTCGAGCGAGGGACCCGGGCGGGTGGGGCGCGAAACACACAGGCCTGCCGCCCCGCCCGCCCAGGTCCCTCGCTACGCTTCCAAGAAACTCGATCTTCGAGCTCACGTCGGTTCTCGGAGCGCCGGCGTCTCGCCGGCTGTCCGGCTGGCGTCCCGCCGGCCGGTACTCGGGAGGACGGAGCCTCTCGCCTGGTGCCGCGCTCCCCCGCCCGCCCAAGTGGCGGCGCGGGACGCCGCCACGCCAGCCGGCGGGACGCCGGCGCTCCATCACGGCATCGTTTCTTTTCTTCAGGTGCAGCGCCCGTGCTGTGAATCAGCTCGGGATGACTTCGGCTTGCGGCGATGCGCGCGCTGTTCTCTCGCGGGAGGTGCGAAGGTCGGAACGCGAACGACGTGGAAGGGCGCGTCGCCCTTCCACGTCATCGGAATCCGCTTACAGGCAGGTGGACGGCTTCGCGAACGACTCGACGATCACGGGCGCGGAGCAGAAGATGCCGAAGTAGCAGGTGACGCGGCCGTCGGCGCCTTGGCCGATGCCGAACTGGGAGAACGCGTTCCACACGAGGCAGTCCTGCGCCTGGGTCGGAACCGCGGCCAGGATGCCGTCGCGCATGTCTTCGTACGCCGGGCGCGCCGGCGTGTAGTTCATGCCGTCGATCACGTAGTCGAAGAGCTGGTCCTGGGTGTAGCCGGCCGCTTCCCACAGCGCGAGCAGGCGCCACATGGTCGCGGCGTAGATCTCGCCGTCGGCGTGGACGCTGGAGCCGGCGACGTCGCTGTAGGTGTTCGGGTAGTTGGTGTACGGGAAGCGGCGGATGCCGTTGGCGGTATTGCGCGAGTACTCGCCCACCACGTCGTTGCGGTTGATGTACAGCGCGAGCACGTCGCTCATCCCTTCGCCGATCGCGCCGGCGAGCGGGCCGCTCATCGTGCCGATCATGCGCCACGTCAGGCCGTGCCCGTACTCGTGCCAGATGACGTCGGAGTCGAGGTCGCCATCGCGGTTGGGCGTGGAGAAGTTCCAGAGGTACATCTGCATGCGCGGCTTGCTGCCGTCGGCGGGCGTGGCGAAGTTCGCGTTGTTCGTTCCGCCGCCGTCCTGCGCCTCGGCCAGCACGGCGTCGTTGCCCAGGCCGCCCTTGCCGAAGTTGTTCGTCTGGAAGTTGCCCGCGGCCTCGTTGAAGCCGTGCCGGTACAGTTTGTCGTGGATGACGTTGTTCAGATAGAAGAGGTTCGTCACCGCCGCCATCTGATTGACCGAGAGCGTCGGCGCCTGCGCCAGGTCGGCCGTGTACTCGAACGTCTTCGTGGACGACACCGGCCGGCCGTTCGTGTCCGCGGCGTTGTTGTTGTCGCGGTCGAGATACGCGTCGACGTTGTTGCCGATGGTGGTGTTGTTGGTCACCCAGCCCGCCGGCGACTGCGTGTTGCCCGCGCCCGGTCCGCTGACGACCGTCTGCGCGGACACGCCCGGGTGCACCGCGTAGATCTTGTAGGTGTCGGATGCGGTGCGCAGCTCCGTGTACACGACCTTGCCGTCGCCGGCGACGACCGTGTGCCACAGGTTGTTCGACGCGTCTTCCCACGTCTCGACCAGGAAGCCCTCGGCGAGCGTTCCGTCCTCGAGCGGCACGGCCACGCGGGTGGCGGCCGGCGTGCGGAACCAGAAGGCGCTCGACGCGTGGAGCGCGCGCGCGGGATGGTGGAAGCCGATCGCGCGGGCGACGGCCTCATCGCCGCTGATCTGTGCGGGAGCTACGGGACCGGGATCGACGACGTTCTCGATCAGGCTGCGGAGCCGCCCGCGATCGTCGACGGAGGCTTTGACGTACGTGCCGTAGACCGGCAGCCCGGCCACGCGCTGCTCGAAGCGCAGGTGCGTCACCGCGCCGCGGGCGTTCTCACCGGCGGCGTGCAGCGACTGCGCGGCCGGCCCGCGTCCCTTCGCGGAGAGGAAGCTGCGCACCGCGTCGGCACGCGCGCCGCGCGACGGCGGCGTGAGCGACGCATTGCCCTCCGCGCGATGGATGCGTGCGCCTTTGGAGCTGAAATCGATCGGTTGCTTCGCGAAAACAGCGGGGGAAACAGACACCAGCACTGCCGCACACCAGGACACTACCTTCGACATGAAGCCTCCTTGAGAGCCGCGACGAGTTGACTGCGAGACGGCAATATTAACTTCCCGCCCTCAGGATGTCAGCGCGAAACGATGTAGGGCGTGGCTTCAGCCCGCCCCTCTCGTGGGCGGGGGCGTTCCCCCGCCCCGCCCGGGAGGCGGGCTGATGCCACGCCCTACACTGTGCTAGCGTGACACTCCGCCATGCGCGAGGACGCCCAGCAGCAGCTCGAGGCGTATCTGTCCGCCGCGTCCGAGGGGGATGCGGACCGGCACCTCGGGGCGATCCTGGACGAGATCGCCAAGCCCATCGTGCGGCGCATCGTGGCGTCGGTCTTTCGCGCACCGGCGAACCTCTCGGACGCGGACGATCTCGTCTCCGACACGCTGACGGAGCTCCTGCGCCGGCTGCGCGAGCTGCGGACGGATCCGTCGCACCCGATCCACGACCTCGGCGGTTACATCGTCACCTCCGCGTACAACCGCTGCCACGAGCGGCTGCGCGAGCGCAGTCCGGCGCGCAACCGGCTGCGCAACCAGTTGCAGTATCTCTGCGGCCACGACCCGCGCCTCGCGCGCTGGCGGACCGCGGACGGTGTGCTCGTGTGCGGTCTGCGCGAATGGGACGGGCGCCCCGCGGCCGATGACGCGCGCGCGGAGCAGCTCTCGCTTCCGGCGCGGAGCGATCCCACGGCGGAGAACCGCGCGCAGATCACGGCGCTGTTGTTCGAGGTCTTCCGCGCGGTGGGTGCGCCGCTGGCGCTGGAGGCGCTGGCCAACACGATCGGCCGGCTGATCGGCCTGGAGCAGCGCCGCATCGAAGTGCCGCTGGCGGCGGTGGCCGGCGGCGGCGTGGCGGCGGACGAAGCCCTCGAGGTACGGCTCTCGCTGCGCGAGCTGTGGCAGGACGTGCGGCAGCTCGCGCCGAATCAGCGCGCGGCGCTGCTGCTCAACCTCCGCGACGTGCAGGGGCGGGAGTGTCTGAGCCTCCTGCCGCTCACGCGCGCGGCGACGGTCGAGGAGATCGCGGAGGCAGTGGGGATTCCGTTCGAGCGCTTCGCGGTGTTGTGGAACGACCTGCCGCTGACCGACGCCGCGATCGCGGCGCTGCTCGGCGCGACGCCGCGGCAGGTGATCAAATGGCGGCGGCTCGCGCGCGAGCGCCTCCGCCGCATCGCGGACAAGCGGCAGCGCAGTGGCCACGAAGAGCTTCCGTTGACGAGGAAGGCGCGATGAACAGCACGCAGGATCCGACCATCGGGCTCCCCTTCGAGCACCTCACGTACGACGAGATCGAGGCGTACGTCGACGGCCGCGCGGACGCCGACGACCGCGCGATCGTGAGCGAGCACCTCGCGCAATGCGCGCTCTGCCGCGACGAGGTGATGCACCTGGAGGCCGTGAACGCCGACATGCTCGAGGCGCCGCCCGCGCCGCGGCGCTCGCGGACGCGCTGGCTGCTCGCGGCGGCCGCGGCGATCGCCCTCATGGCCATCGGGGGTTGGCTGTGGCTCGCCAGCCGCGACGACAAGGCCATCGAGCGCGAGGTACACCGTCCGCAGCAGCCGCGCGCCGTCCCGCCGGAGGTCGCGCCGCCGCGCGAGCCCGAGTCGGTGCAGGCTCTCGTGCTGGAGAAGCCGGCCCTCGTCGACACGCTCGTGCGCGAAGAGGGCGTGCTGCGCGGACCGTCCGCGCCGGCGTTCGCGCTCCTCGCGCCGGTGGGCACGGCGGTCCTCGACGAGCGCCCCGAATTCCAGTGGAAGCCGGCTCCGGACGCGACGTCATACGACATCGCGATCGCGGATCCGGCCGGCACCCTCGCCGCGAGCGGCGCGAGCAGTACCGCGCGGTGGCGTCCGGACCAGCCGCTCGCGCGCGGCAGCACGTACACGTGGCAGGTCACGGCGCACACCGCGGCCGGCGCGACGGTCGTCGCTCCCGGGCCGGATGATCCGGAAGCGCTCTTCCACGTCCTCGGGAAGACGGCCGCGCTGCCGGCGGACCCGCTCGCGCGCGGCGTCGCGCTCGCGAACCTCGGCGCGCTCGACGATGCCGAGCGCGCGCTGGCGGAGAGCAACGACGCGCGCGCGGCCGGGCTCCTGAAAGAAGTGCGCTCGTGGCGCACGCCTTCTCAGGGACTGCCGACCACGACGAACGGCGCCCAGTAGAACGGGTGGCGGTACCGCGGATTCGCGCGCGTCGCCAGGGCGGCGCGCCGCAGCGCCTGCGCGACGCTCGTGCCGCGCGAGGAGCGCAGCGCGCGGTGCAGCTCGACCATCAGCTCCGCGGTGCTCTGCGAGTCGACCTTCCACTGGCTGACCACGCTCGTCGGAACGCCGGCGACGAACAGCGCCCACGTCATGCCGATCATGCCTTCGCCGGAACCGACGCGTCCGCGCGCGGTGTCGCACGCGGACAGCACGGCCAGACGCGCCTGCAGGTCCAGTCGCATGATCTCGCGGGCCTCGAGCTGGCCGTCTTCCCCCTGCGAGCGCGGCGGCGAGAAGACGAGCCGCGAGTAGAGCGCGTTGTGGTCGTCGAGCACCCCGTGCGTCGCGAAGTGCAGCACGTCGTATCCCCCGGCCTCGGCTTTCACCGCTTCCTCGCGCGCGTCGGCGCCGACGTGCACGCGGCTGCGGGCGGCGCCGTAGAGCGCGGCGATGCGGCGGACCTCCGTTTCGCTCTGCGGCAGCGGCGTATCGGGCACGAGCGGATTGCCGAACGCGAGCAGCCGCGCCGTCGCCGGCGGCGCGGTCTCGCCGCGGCGCGCGACGTCGCGCAGCACCGTCAGCGACGGCACGGAGTAGAGCGTGTGGCGGTCGAGCAGGAACTCCCCCGCCGCGGCCTGCAGCGCCTGGAACGGCAGCTCCCACAACGGCCCGTCGGGCACGATGCAGATCGTCCCCCGTCCGCGAAGCTGCGCCGCCACGGGCGCGACGAGCTTGTCGTACAGCGCGCGTGCCGCCGCGGCGTACGCGACGTTGCGGCCGGCGAGCAGCTCGCGGAAGCGGCGGACCTCCGCCTCCAGCGCCTCCGCGGTCATGCCGATCGTCTGCACGCGCACGTCCAGTCCCTGCCTCGCGCGCGTGATGCTGAACACGAACGTCTGCTCCTCGGCCACCACGTACTCGAGCACCGCATCCGCGGCCCCGCCGGCGAGCAGCGCTTCGATCTCGTCCGCGCGCACGGGGGTCATCTCGCCGCGCTCCCTGCGCAGTTGCGGATGCGCCGCGTAGAGCGTGGCCAGGTACGCGTCGTACTCGAGCCGCGCCCTGCGCCGGTGCTCGAGCGCGGCCGCATCCGCGTTCCCTCCGGCCACGGCGTTGTTCGCCTGCACGACCTGCGCGGCGAGCGCCGCCTCGCGCTCGCGCTCCGCCGCGGTGATGACCGCGTGCAGGTCGGGACGGCCGTTCTGCAGCACGTCGAGCAGCACGCGCGCCTTCGCGCGCTCCGCGTTCTCGAGGGCCGTGGTGAAGTCCCGCTGCTCGACGGCGATGTGGACCAGCTCGTGGTGCGCGCGCACCAGGCTCTCGAACTTGTGCTGGGTGAGGTTTTCGCCGGGCAGGTCGCGGCGGATCTTCTCCACCAGCGCCACGCCCCGCTCGGCCTCGCGCCGCGCCTCGTCGAGCCGGCCCGCCCGGCGGTGCACGCGCGCGAGGATCGTGTGCGACGCCCACAGCCAGTCGTCGATGCCGAACTCGGTCGCCAGCGCGTGCGTGCGCTGCGCGAACGCGAGCGCTTCGACGGGGTCGGTCACGAGGTCCGCGAGCTCGCCGAGGGAGAGGACCTTCGTCTCGCGGCTGCCGATCTCTTCGGCCACGGCCAGGCTCTGCTCGAACGAGCGCCGCGCGGCGGCGGGATCGCCGGCGCGGATCCGCGCGAGACCGATGCTGTGGAGATCGAACGCCACGCCGGCGCGATTGCCGAGCTCCGTGTCGATGGCCATCGCCTTCTCGTACAGCTCGATGGCGCGCTTCGGCTCGGAGCGCAGGTACGTGTTCGCCAGCGAATGCAGCGCGACGGGGAGGTTGTCCTTCCACCCCGACTGCTCGGAGTACGCCAGCCCCGCCTCGGCGTGCGCGCGCGCCTGCTCGACGTCGCCCAGCCCGCGATACAGCTCGCCCAGGCCGACGTAGAGCGTCGCGAGCGCGTCCGGGCCGCCGCCGATGCGCTGGAGCAGCTCGAGCGACTCGCGGAGCGTGTTCAGCGCCTCGACGTGCTGGCCCTGCAGCGCCAGCGTGTTCCCGAGGTTCCCGAGCGCGTATGCGACCGTCAGATCGTCGCCGATCGACCGGCTCAGCTCGATGGCGCGGCGGAAGACCGCGGTCGCCCTCCGATAGTCGCCTTGGCCGCGAATGTCCGTGGCGAGGTTGTTCAGCACCATCGCCATGCCCATCGGATCGCCGATGGTCTCGAACATCCGCAGGCTGTCCTCGAAGTAGCGGATCGCCGCGGGATAGTCGCCCTGGGAGCCGTGCAGGTTGCCCAGCACGTTGAGCGTGCGCGCCGTGAGAATGACGTCGCCGGTGTCGCGGAAGGTCTGCAGCACCTGGAGCCACTGCTCCTCGGCCCGCGCGTTGTCGCCTTTCATGCGGTCGATGAGCGCGAGGCGGTCGATCGATCTCGCGATCTCGCGGCGGTCGTTCGTCGCGCGGGAGTGCGTCATCGCGGTCTCGAAGTGCCGGATCGCGGCGTCGACGTCGCCGCGATTCGACGCGACGTAGCCGAGGGCGCGCTGCGCGGCTGCGCGGGTGGGGAGGTGGGCGGTGGGATCGGCGAGCTCCGCGGCGCGCTGAAACAGCGGCTGCGCTTCGTCGAGCGCGCCGGACTCGAAGTGCGCATATCCGCGGTGCAGCAGCACGTGCGCGGCGACGACCGGATCCGCCGGCTCCACGGGCACCAGCGACCAGACGCGGGAGTCGCGGACCTGCAGCTCGTAGCGGTCGATCAGGACCCCTTGGCGATCGTGCAGCTCCAGCAGGAGCTTGCCCTCGCTCGTGACGATGCGGGGAGCCGCGCCGTCGGTGATGAGATCGGTGAAGATCAGGCGATCGGTGTGACGCGTCGGCGAGGCGGGATCCCAGAGACGCATCAGGCGGCCGACGTCGCTGGCCTGGAACGCGGCCAGGAGCTCCGTTTCGAGCGGGGAAGAAGCGGCGAGCGTGAGGGAGAAGAGGACGGCGGCCAGGATCGGCATTGAATTTCTCTACGGGAGCAACATCGGCGGGTTTTTCGATCGAACGGGAGTCACGCGGTGCTCCGCCGGTCGCAACATCGACGTCGCCGGCGTCGATGTCGGGGATCTGGATCCCGGGATCGACGTCGCACACATCGATGTTGGAATCATCGGAGCCAAAATCGACGTCGCGGACATCAATGTTGGGTTTTTTCGACCCGGCTTCGATGTCGCGGACGTCGATCGTACGGTTTTTCGACCCAGGATCGATGTCGCGGACATCGATTGCGACATCATTGTTTCCAGAATCGACGTCGCGGACGTCGATGCTGTGATTTTCGGACCTGGCTTCGATGTCGCGGACGTCGATGTTGTGATTTTCGGACCTGACTTCGATGTCGCGGACGTCGATCGCGGCATCATCGTTCCCAAAATCGACCTCGGCGGCATGGCATCATGCGCCATGCAGACAGAAGACGACGTCCCCGGCGACGAAATCGTCTCCGCCGAACCCGGCGCGGAGCTCGCCACCCGCGACGAAGCCCTTCCTCCCGTCATTCCCGAGCCCGCGACGCTGATCCGCGGCTTCCGTCTCCTCGCGGAGCGGATCCCCGGCTTCCGGCACCTCTCGCCGAGCGAAACGCGCTCGATGATCCGCGCCTCGGAGCTCGATCCGGAGATGATCGCCGCGGGCATCGTGGCCGCGGACGTCTGGGAAGGTGCCCAGCGCTGGATGCACATGACGTCCGCGGAGCTGCGGGAGCTGGACACGGCCATCCGGGAGTCCGATGAGGTGATCCGGGAGATGAAGATTCTCCTGGAGGGGATGATCGGCGCCAACCGCGTGCGCAAGCATCGCCGCGGCAAGGCCATCCTGTCCCTCTACAAGGGCCTGGAGCTCTCCCTGGGCGGCCCGCGGCGCGAATCCGACAACCTCCTCCAGCCCTACTTCGACAACATGCGGAGCGCCTACATGAAGAACCGCAAGCGCCGGAAGGCAAAGGGCGAGACGCCCGAGCCGAAGGACTGACGCCACGGCCCGGCCGAGATTTTTTCTCCGGTAGGTACATCGCCCGGGTTTTCGCATCCATCGGGACTGACGCGGCAGAAAGCCGTGAATTCGTCAGTGCTTCGGAGGATCGAATGAAACAGTCCCGATGGTTGCAGTGTCTCGTTCTTACCTTGTTGGTCGCGGTGTCGTCGTTCGCGGACGACGGACTCGTGAAGGATGCCGAGTCGTACGCCGCGCAGTTCGGCGTGAGCGTCGACGAGGGCGTCCGCCGCCTGCAGTTGCAGCCCGCGGTGTCCGAGCTGGAAGGCGCGCTGCTCGCGGAGGAGTCCGCGGCGTTCGCCGGCCTGTGGATCCAGCACGAGCCGGACTACCGGATCGTCGTGCGCTTCACCAATCGCGCGGCCGCGGCGCGGCTGAAGGCGCGGGTCGCGGGCGGGCCGCTCGAGAAGCTGGTCGAGACGCGCGGCGCGCGCTGGTCGCTGGCCGAGCTCGGGAAGCAGCAGCAGGAGGTCCGCGCGCACGCGGAGCAGCTCGACATGCGGCTGGAGTCGGACATCAACGTGTTCGACAACAAGGTCGAGGTCTACACGACCGAGCCGGAAAAGCTGAGCGCGAAGCTCGCCGCGGCGAAGACGCGCCTGCCGGAAAGCGCGGGAGTGAAGCGCGTGAAGCAGCACTCCGTCGCCGATGAGCTGATCGGCGGCGTCCTGATGGGCAACTGCAGCTCGGCCTTCGGCGTGCGGCATGCCTTCAGCGGCGAGCTCGGAGTGCTCACCGCCGGGCACTGCGCGGACACGCAGTACTACCAGGGCGTCGCGCTGCCGCTGCGCAACCAGCGCGTCAACGAGCATTACGACGTGCAGTGGAACTCGACGTGCGACCTCGTGCACGTCAGCAACCGGTTCGACAGCGGCACGGGCATCCGGTCCGCCAGCGGCGTGGTCTACCGCGACAACCAGACCATCGGCGCGCTGGTCTGCAAGAACGGCGGCGGCAACGGCTACCGGTGCGGCACGATCCAGAGCAAGAACTTCGACCTCGGGCCGGGCTTCCACTCGACGTTCATCCGCGTCAACGGCCTCGACCTGCGCGCGCCCGGCGACAGCGGCGCGCCGTGGTTCGTCGGCACCCTCGCCTACGGCATCCACCAGGGCGCCCCGGCGGACGATCCGAACGACGCGATCTACATGGCCATCAACTACGCCGGGATCCTGAACGTCCAGGTGCTGACCTACGACCCGGGCCCGAACTGCAACCTCCTGCCGTTCGCCGACTTCTTCTCGAGCGGCTACGGCTCCTACTACGAGTTCGACGCGGAGACCAGCTTCGACCCGGACGGCACCATCGTGAGCTACACCTGGGACTTCGGCGACGGCACCCCGCCGTACACGACGACCGAGCCGTTCACCACGCACCAGTTCCCGTACGGCACGTGGATCATGACCATGACCGTGACGGACAACGAGGGCGGAACGGACACGATGACCGAGATCAAGGAGTCGTGCCGCTACTTCGCCTGCCCGTAGACGGTTCCTCGGGTTCCTCGGTTCCTCGGAGCTCCTCGGGAGATCACTCCCGGGGAGCTCCAGCGGCGTGGTTATGGAGTCACGGATTCTTCCGCAGCGTGGCTCTCAGCTTCCGCACCGCCTCGGTTTGCGTCTCGCAATCGAGGAAGCCTCGGATGAACGACGGGGTGAGGTCCGGGGATGACGACGCTCTGCGCGATCTCGACATACGCGTCGCCCCGCAGCGCGTACGCTCGGAGCTCCTCTTTCTTCCAGATCCAGACCTCTTCACCCCGAGGCCGCGACCGTTACAGACTCTTCCGAATCGCTTCCAGCCGTTGCAGGTCCGGTAGATCTTTCTCCGCGTTTCCCGTGGCCCGCTTCATCCGGATGAGCTCATCGATGCCGGCGAACCGTGTAGGCACTCCGAGAAACACGCCCTCGACACATCCGTTCCAGACATCGTCCCAGGTCACGCCGGGTACGCGGCTGTGGAACTCGACTCGCAACAAGCCGCCGAAGGAGAGGATGTCTCCGGAGATGAAGTCGGCGGCGCCGTACTCCGGCTCGAACGCTCCCCAAACCGCCACTGCGCGCCGGGCCTTCTCAGCATTCGCCAGCGTCGGCTCGATGAGCACGTCGAGGTCACGCGTCGTCCGGTACGGCACGTGCGACAGAACCGCAATCCCCCCGATCACTACATAGGCCACGCCTTCTGTGTTGAGAGACGTGAGGAAATCGGCAAAGTCCTTCGTCACGATTCAATCCCCTGGCGATCCACAGCCCGTAGGCGCCGTCCAGCAGGGCGATGAGTGCTTCCATGCGCTCGGCCGGAGTCGCCGCCAGCGCGTCGGCGACCTCTTCCCGAACGATGTCGTCGCGCGAGGCGGTGAGGGAGCGCCGATGCCCCCGTGCGCGGTGGTTGTCTGCGTTGCTCACCGCGGAGATCGTACCGCGTCGCGAGCGCAAGGAGGAGGCGGGGCCTTCGCCGGCGTCAGAACAGATCGGGCAGATGCACGAAGTTCTGCATCGCGGCGACGGTGCGGGGGGAGATGTCGCTCAGGAACCAGGTGAGGGCGTCTATGGTCGCCGGGGGGATGGCGTAGCGCGTCACGAACTGCACCTCGGCCTCGCGATGGGCTCCTTCGCCGCGTGACGGCGGGAAGAGATCGTCCACGGCGCTCTCGTTCGGGTTGACGACCTTCGCGTCGATGCCCGCGGCCGCGAGCGCGGCGGCGAAGACGTCCTTCCGGTAGCCGTAATGGGTGCAGGCCAGACAGGCCACCACCGGCGCGCCGGGCTGTTGCATCTTTTGGATCGCGGCGCGGACCCAGCCTTCGATCTCCGCGCGCGTTTTCGTTCCCTCGCGGTCCTCGGAGATCGTGTCGGCGAGGCCGGGGCAGGCCTGGCTCACGATGCGGGACGGCTCGATGCCCTGCTCCTCGAGCAGCCGCGGATACGTGCCGGCGTCGATCGTCGTCTGCGTGCCGAAGATCATGGCCACGCGCCCGGGATCGGCCTGAAGCTCGCGCAGGAGCAGCCCGGCCGCGGTCTCGACGATGCCTTTGACCGGAGTTCCTCGGGTTCCTCGGAGTTCCTCGGGTTCCTCGGAGGGGCCGGACGAGGGGGTCCCCCGAGGAACTCCGAGGAACTCCGAGGAACCCGAGGAACTCTCCGGCAGCAGCACCGACAGCGTGTTGCAGGCGACGTAGATGAGGTCCGGTGCGAACCGTTCCGTGACGCTGCGGAGGAAGCGGTCGAAGGTTTCGACCTTGGCCTGCCGCGAGGGCATGGAGTTGTAGCCGTAGTCGTTCGCGGGCGCGGCGTTGGCGAACGTCAGGCGGACCGGTTCCGCGAAGCCGTGCGTGCGCACGAACCGCTCCGCGTACGCGACGACGGACAGGCCGCCCACTCCGGAATCGGTGATGAGGATGTGCATGCCTAGAGCTCGAACCTGCCGGTCATGAGGTCGATCAGGATCGGCACGTGGCGATCCTTGAGCGTGTAGAGCGACGCGTCCTCCAGCTCCAGCGTCACGAGGTTCAGCCCCCGCTCGCTGGCCCAGGTCCCCATCGAGCCGGGGGTCGGGTAGCCGATCTCCGTCAGGAAGGGCAGCGCGCAGCGGTCCGCGAGCTGGCGGCCGAGGTGCGAGGCGCCGGAGTCGTCGATACAGGCCAGCGCGGAATGCAGGCTGACCACCGCGCGCGGCTGGAGCCGCTCGATGAGCGAGAGCAGTGCTCGCGTCTCCGGCTCCGATGCCGGCGCCGGCCCGGGACTCAGGGCGATGTCGCGCGCGTCGTTCGCGCGGCTCTTGTAGAAGACCGGCTCGGGTGCCCAGTTCGAGGTCGGGAAGTTGCGGTTCAGGTCCACGCCCCGCGCGTTGCCGCGAGTCCCGCGGATGGTACCGTCCGGGTTCCCGCACAGAATCACCGCGGCCTGCAGATCGCCCGTGGGCAGACAGCGCAGCGCTTCCGAAACGGCGACCGTGGTCTCCGGCTCGTCGCCGTGAATGGCGGCCAGGATCACGATCTCGGCGCCGCCCGATTCCGGCAGGTAGACGGTGAGCGGCACTCCCTCGGCCGACGCGCCGTAAACCGAGCTCGCGTGCCGGATCACCCCGCGGTCCCGCCGCTCCACCAGCCGCTGTTCCGTTCCCGCCGTCATCGCGTTCCCTCCGGACGCGCATCCTCTCATGGCTTTGTTCCTCCGTCCCACTCTGTGCCTCTGTGTCTCTGTGGTGAATGCAACCGTGGCCCAAGATGCAAGCGTTGCCACTCGACGCACGCTGGTATTCACCACAGAGACACAGAGGCACAGAGTGGGACGGAGGAAGCGCGCCGGCTACGAATGCGCGGACGCGCGGTGCACCCACCAGGTCTCCACGTCGAGGATGCGCTCCGCGAGGGCGCGCCAGGTGCGGCCGTCGGGGTCGAGGGAGCGCAGCAGGGGGATGGAGCGGTCGAGGACGTGGAAGAATGCCGGGCGGGGGAGGTGGGGGCTTTCGAAGGCGGCCCACATGGTGGCGAAGGCGTCGTCGCGCCGGCCGCGGCGGAGGAGGATCGGCGCCAGGTCGGCGCGCTGGGCGACGACGGAATCAGGGTTCGGGTTGCGGGCGATCTCGCGCTCGGTCGCGGCGATCCAGGGGTCGATCGTCTCCGCTTTCGGATCGGCGCCGGCGAGCTGCCGCAGCGTTTCGCCGATGGTCGGGCTGATGTCGTACTCGATGCTCTGCAGCGCCGCCAGCGCCTCGGCGAGGAGGCCGCCATCTCTCGCGCGGATGGCGCAGTCGGCCATCGCCCGGGCGACGACCGCCTGCTTGTCGCCGCCGAGGCGGGTGCGGAGGTGCCGGGCGACGGTCAGGAGCATCTCCCGGGACTCGGAGAAGCCGCTCACCGCGGAGCGCAGCGCGTCGAGCGCGGCGTAGTCGTCGAGGAGGAGCGCGCGGTCGACGACGGCCGCCGCAAGCTCCGCGTCGTCGCCCTCTTCGCGATCGCCGAGGCGGAAGCGGGCCACGGCCAGCCGGCCGGTGACGGTGAGATCGTCGCTTCCCGTGGCCGCGGCGCGCTGCAGCGCCTTCCTCGCCGTGCCCGGGTCGATCGCCGCCGCCGCGACGGCGACCCTGGAGAGTGCGTCGGCGTCATCCTTTGCAAGCTCCAGCGCGTCCTTCAGGAGCTGGCGCCGCCGCCGGTCCTTGCTCCACCGCTTCCAGCGGCTCCCGCGGTCGCCGCCGGCGAGCGCATCGGACAGCGCGAGCAGTTCCTGCTCTTCGCCAGACAGATACCGTTGCAACGCCTCGGTGCCGCCGAGGTCGAGATCGAGCACGGCAAGACGTGCCGCAATCTCGTTGTGCTTGCCGAGAGCCTCGTCCATTCCTTTGTCGACGAGGTCTCTCGCGCGATCGCTTTCCCCGCGCCGCGCGGCGAAGACCGCGAGATCTTCCAGCGCCAGGGCGCGCGCGTAAGCGCCCGGCGGGATCTGGGCGAGCGTGCGCCGTGCGGCGTCCTCGTCCTGGCCCTGCAGAAACACGCGCAGGAATTCGAGCAGCGCGTAGTTGCGCTGGTACGTGTCTTCGGCGCCCTCGACGACGGCGAACAGCTCGTCCATCAACGAGCGCGCCGTCTCTTCGTCGCCTGCCCGGAGGAAAGCCGCGGCGGCGGTGGTGAGGTTCTCCGGCGACTCCTCGCGCCTGCGCCAGGCTTCCCACATGCTGCGTGCGAAGCGGGGACCGTCCGTCTCGACCAGCCGGGCGACGATTCTGGCCACCGCGTCGCGCGGTGCGACGTCGAAGAGCTCATCCACACCGACGTGGCCGGCAGCCTGCTCGGCCAGCCAGCCGCGCTGCCAGTCGCGCTCCTCCGGCCTGGCGTCGTCGACGATCTCTACCGCATCCCAGAGCCTGCCCGCGCGTGCGAGCTCGCTCGCGAACTGCCGCGAGGTCCACGTCCGCGGAATGCCCGCCGTGAGCTCGCGAAAGAGACCGGCCGCGGCGGCGGGGTCTTTCTCCAGCAGGTCGCCTGCGAGCGCCGCCGCGACCTCCTCGAGCAGGGGCGGATCGAGCGAGCGCACGGTCGACCGGGCCTTCGCATCGCCGGAGGCGAAGATGGCACGGGCCACGGCGACGGCGGTGGAGCCTCGCAGGTTGACGTCGATCGTTGCGATGAGCTCCCACGCGCGAGCGGCGTCGCCCTTCTCCGCGAGTGCGACCGCGATGCGCTCGACGTGATGGCGGGAGACCACTTCGGGCACCGCCAGGACGATGGCCGCGCCGGCGGCGGGCGGCAGGTCGCGATCGCCGGCGATCGCGTCGAGGTCCATGCCGGCTTCGCGCAGCGCCGCGATGCAGGCGGTGTACGGCTCGCGGGTCAGGCCGGCGGCCGCGTCCTCGACGGCACGGGTCGCGATCGCACCCGCCGCCTTCAACCGGTCGTGGTCGTACGTGATGAAGGGGAGGAGGCGGGCCGCCCCGTTCCAGTCGTGCTCCTCGGCGAGCCTCTCGATCAGGCGGCCGGCGTCCCCGCTTCCCGGCGCCGGCGTGGCCTCGATATCCGGAACGGCGCGCTCGGGCATGGCATCCAGCTCTTCTCCGGAGAGGCGGGCGGCCGCGTCGTGGCAGTTGCGGCGGCGGAGGATGTCGATGGCCTCATAGACGGCGTCGGCGCCGGCGTCGAGCCAGCGGGCGACGTCCCGCAGCGGCGGCTCCTGCTCCGGCGATTGGGCGCGGTCGGCGAGCAGGACGGCGCGAAGACGGGTATCGGCGTGGAACCGCACGGCGATCCCGCCGGCGTGCTCCCACTCGCCTCGCCGGGAGAGCGCGATGGTCAGCGCGCGCAACGCGGCGGCGTCGAGCCACTGCACGCCGGGCAGGACCTCCAGTGCCTCGTCGATGTGTCCGGACTGGACCAGCGCCGCGGCCATCGACGACGCCTCGGCGGACGGCCAGGGCTGCGTCGCGTGCCAGATCGCGAGCGCGGCTGCCGGGCCGTGGGCTTCCAGCGCCGCCGCGCCGGCTGCCGCGCCGGTGTGCGCGCGCTCGTCCTCGTCGCGCGCGGCCGCGAGGACCGCCGGCCACTGGCCGGAAAGGCCGGTCTCGCCGAGCTCCGCGACGAGGCGCGGGAGCAGTTCCTTTCGATCCGGGGAGAGGGCGTCGATGAGCGGAAAGGCAGCTTGCGCATCGCGCTCGCGCGAGAGGATCTTGCGCATGGCCGCGCCGGCGGCATCGACGCGCGCGTACTGTTCGGCGATCGCGGCGATCAGGGCGGTGGCGATGTCGAGCCGGCCGCGTGCCGCCGCTTCCGCGGCGAGGGCCGCGCGCACCGCGTCGGCTTCGTCTTCGGCGGTCTCGCGCACGATCTGCTCCGCCGCCTCGATGCCTTCCTCCGCGACGCGCAGCACTGCCTCATGCGCCGTGACCTGCCGGCGCCTCCAGGCATCGCGCAGCCTGGGTTTGAGGAGCCGCGTTTCCTCGAGGCTCCCCTCCAGGGCCATCGCGCCGAGGGTGTACTGCACCGCGTCGTTCTCGAGCAGGCCGGCCTGCTCGGCCGCCGCCACCGCGGCGCGCGGGGACGACACGCGCAGCACCTGCTCGATGAGATGCCACGAATCTCCCGCGAGCTGCAGCGCCCGCACGGCGTCGACCGAGGCGACGTGCGGCAGCACGCGCGCGACGTCGGCCTGGCCGAGCAGCGGCAGCGTCTCGTCGATCCGGCCGGCGCCGGCCAGCGCCGCCGCGACGTCGGTGAGCAGCGACTGCCGCCAGTGCTCATCGTCGATCATGCCGGCGAGCTCGCGCGCGCCATCGAAGCGATGCGCGGCCAGCAGCGCTGTCGACAACTGGACCACCCCCGGGGCGTACCCGCGGATCGGAGTCATGCCGCGCACGGCCTCCAGGGCTTCCTCGAAACGCCCGCGTCGCGTCAGATTCGCCACCAGCAGGTCGCTCGCGTGCTCCGTCTGCGCGCCGCTGGCGAGGACCTCGCGCAGCAGGCCTTCCTCACGCTCCGGGTCGTGCTGGGAGAGCGCCTGCGCGATCGCGAGGAGCGCCGTGGGACGCGAGCGGTCGTCGACCAGCGAGCACCAACTGATCGCGCGCGCGGAATCGCCGAGCCGGGCCATCAGCGCCAGCGCGGCCTCGGGGATCGACTGCACGCGGGAGCGCAGCGTCGCCAGGATGCAGCGCGCCGTCAACTCCTCGACCACCCGGCGCGGCTGCATCGCCGCGGCGGTCTCGGCGATCAGCGCGACGTCGGCCGCGAACGAGACGTCCGTGATCAGCCGTTCGCGCTTCGCCTCCATCCATTCGCGCGAGAGGAGGGCGAAGAGCGCCTCGCGCCACCGCTCCTGATCGGCGAGTCCGGCCAGGTGCGTGGCGATGCGGCGGATCGCGTAATCGTCCGACTTCTTCCAGTTCCGCAGCTCCGTGTCCCGCGCCCACGCCTCGGCGAAACGCGCGTGCTGCTCGCCGGGCCGGCAGGCGTAGCGCTTCGCCGCCTTCGCGTCGAGGATGTAGTCGAGGAACGACTGGTGGTAGACGCGATAGGCGACGGGCTCCGTCGTGGTCGGCTCGAGCAGTTGATCGGCCTCGTCGAGGACCTGATGGATGACCGCCTCCGCCAGGCCGGTGTAGTGCGCGAGCTGCTCGACGGTCAGCTCTTCCTGCGTCACGGCCAGCGTGCCGAGGACCACGGAGTGCTCCGCGCGCCAGCGGGCCATGTCGCCGCGGACGATCCGGTCGAGGAACTGGCCGTAGAGGTCGGGGAGGCCGGACGGGAGGGCCTGCAGCGCCGCCGCGTCGATGGGGCCGGTGCCCTGGCGCAGCATGCCCAGGGCGAAGCCGGCCCAGAGGAAATTGCCGGCCGCGCGCTCGCGGAACTGGCGCACGAACTGCGGCTCGGGCAGCGCGAGGCGCTTCACCAGGTCGGGCGCGGCGGCGAGGCTGCGGCGGACGTGGCGCTCGACGTCGTCGCCGATCGTGACCGCGAGCTCCGCGGCGCCGAGCTGCAGGCGCACGACGTCGCCGGCGTCGCCGAGGCGCGCGGTGGGAAGGGCGGGGCGGGAGGTCACGATCGCGCGGACGCGCGCGGGCAAGTCGTTCAGCGCCGCGAGCAGGTCGCCGATCTTCTCGGGGCCGGGCGCGAGATCGCCCTCGTCCAGCGCGTCCACCAGGAGCACGACGTCGCCGTCGAATCCTCCGTCGTACAGACGCTGCAGCGGATCGCGGATGGCGGTGCCGAACTGCGACTGCGCCGACCCCGCGGTGATGGGGATGTTCACCGCGTTCTGCGTCGATCCCGGCATCGCCACCTCGGCATGCACCTTGGCGTCGATGTTCAGGGTGAAGCGCTGCTGCGAGGAGGCCAGCAGCGCGTCGCGGAATCCGGGGACGTTGTCGACGAGCTGTCCGGACATCGAGCTCACGAACGCGGACGGCTCCTGCCAGTTCGGTTTGCGGGCGGAGCAGAAGTGATATGCCGCGACCGGCGGCGCGCTGCCGGTGATGAGCTGCGCGGCCACGGCCGTCTTACCGCTGCCCGGCTCGCCGACGATGCTGAAGAAGCGCGGCCGGGCCGGATCGGCGTACCACGCGGCGATCCGCTCCATCAGCCACGGCCGCGGGGTGTAGCCCTCGCGGCGCTCGGCCACGTAGCTGGAGAAGTCGAGCCGCACCCGGTCAACTCTTGTAGTCGATGCCCGTGACGTCGCCTTTCACGATCCCGATCTCCTGCTCCGAGGTGGCTTTTCCTTCCTTCATGTTCGTGCGGATGCCGGTGACCGACCCGCCGGCTTCGACCTCGTCGATCTTCTGACGGTTCTCCAGGAGGAGCCGGGGCGTCTCCTGCCGATAGACCTCGCCCACGAGGTCGAGCAGCGTCTGCACCCCCACGACGAGGCGCTCGTCATCGGCGGCGATCGGACGGTGGCCCTGGTAATAGCGGGTCAGCCGGTCGCGCGCGTCGAGGAGGTCGTCCTCCCGCTTGCGCACCGCGTCGAAGTCGATGACCCGCCGCGCCGGAAGCTTCAGCTCCGGCGGCGCCGGCTCCTCGATCACTTCCTCTTTCTTCTCTTTCGCCTTGTGGTACCGGTCGAGGATCTTCCCCGCCTCGGACCAGAGGAACTTGACCGCTTCCTCGAGAAACTTCGCGCCGATCGTCCCGGCGGCAATGCTGATCGGATCCATGGGCACCCTCCCTCGACGAGGATCATACGTCCGGGGGACGGAGTTCCTCGGAGTTCCTCGGTTCCTCGGAGTTCCTCGGGGGGGACGTCGAGGGCCCTCGGCCGCGAAGCTCCCCCGAGGAACCCCGAGGAACTCCGAGGAACCCGAGGAACTCGTCATGGCGGAAAGCCTTCCTCCATCCACTGCCTGAACGTCGCCACTTGCGCGGACGTCAGGGGCGTGAAGGGCGGGGGCGGCATGGGGATCTGGCCGGTGGGCGACTCGGTCACGCTGATGCGGGCGTAGATGATGGTGGCGTTGGCCTTCACGTTGTCGTAGTCGAGCAGGTTGAAGCGCCAGCGCATGGCCGCCTGGAAGGGCGAGAACATCGGAGCGACGTCGTTCTGAAAGGAAACCGGCATTCGAGCCTCCCGAAAATCAGTTGCGAATCCACATCGATGCGGCGATGGCGATGAGCGCGCCCCCGCTGACCAGCTCGGGGCGCCGGGGAACCAGACGGTGGAGGCGGTCGCCGAAGGCGATCCCGGCCACGCAGAGCAGTGCGCTGATGCCGCCGATCGCGGCGGCCGCGAGGAGCGGCGGATAGCCCAGCGTCCCGGCGCTGATGCCGACGAACACGTTGTCGATGGACAGCGACAGCGGCAGCCCGAACAGCGTCCAGCGGCTGTTGGCGAGCCTCTTCGCCGCATTGTCGTCAGCGTCGTCGCCGCCGAACAGCGCCAGCAGCACGATCGCCGCGCCGCACCCCAGCACCACGTACGGCCCGATCCCCGCGAACGAGAAGCCGAGCCGCGTGCCCAACTGGTCGGCCAGCACGACGCCGAGGATGGGCGAGAGCGATTCCGTCAGCGCGAACATCGCCGCGAGCAGCGCGCGCCGGCGCGGCGCGAGGCCGGCCACGCCCAGCGCCGCCGCCACCTGCACGTTGTCCAGCCCCGCCAGGAGCCCCAGAAGAATCAGGTTCATGACTGCAGTTTGTAGATGTTCAACACGCCGCCCGTCGGTCCCTGCACCAGCGCTCCCGCCACCACGTAGTCGCCCCACACCGCGGGCCCCATGCAGTAGCCGTAGCCGCCGGAGAAGCCGCCGGTCTGCCCGCCGAAGTTCATCGTGTCGCTCCAGAGCAGCGTGCCGTCGGTCGCGCTGAAGGCGTAGAGCGCCACCAGCGTCGTGGCCATGAACACCACGTCGTTGATCACCGCCGGCACGCTGATGCCGCTCTCCCCCGCGTTCGTGTACAGCGGCGGCGAGCCGTTCGTGTACTTCGCCGGATTGCCGCTGATGGGCCAGGCGTCGGCCAGCGTGTCCCAATGCATGGCCCGGATGAACGGCACGTTGTTCGAGTCGATGCCCGGCGCCAGGTAGTGGTAGTTGTTTCCGCCGATGCCGATGAAGAGCTTCTGCTGCGACGAGCAGAGCGCGGCCGTGCTGTACGTCCCCTGATAGTTTTCGTAGCTCCAGGTCGCGTCGGTCGTACGGGGGAGCTGATTCGACTGCTGGTTCGTCATCGGCGGGCGCGGATTCTCGGGGATGTCCGGCCCGTGGGCGTCGACGGTCTCGATCCAGCCGTCGGGGACCTCCTGCATGTGATTGCCGACGGAGGGCAGCATCTGCCGCCAGGTGATGATCTCCAGCGTCTTCGCGTCGCAGATCATGTACGAGCCGTTCTTGCAGCCGGCGCCGACCACGCGCCGTCCGTTCAACGTGTACAAGGTCGGCGCACCGCCGACGTCGACGTCGAGATCGGTCGGCCGGTAGCTCGAACCCGCCGGGAACTGGGTGAACGCGATGAACTTGCCACTCGCGGCGTCGAGGGCGAGGATGCCGTAGGAGTAGCTGTTCGGCGTCGGGATGCCCGGGTCGGGCGTCGGGTCGTTCGGCGTCGTCGACTGCGGGTTGCCGGTGGAGATGTACAGGATGCCTTCGTCGTACGCGATGCCGGCCCAGATCGAGCAGCCGAGGTAGGCGGGCGTGGCGGTGGTCGTCGTGAAGGGCGGCTGGACCGGGTCCGGCACGTACGCCGCGGGAAGCACGTTCGGCTCGTTGTCCTCGGTCGTCGAGAACTTGTTCGAGCAGAAGATCCACTTCACTTTCCCGCTCGCCGTGTCGATGCAGTAGACGAACGAGTAGAGGTTCGGATTCTCCCCCTCGCCGATGCCGACGTAGAGGTTGTCGCCGATCACCACCGGCGACGACCAGCCCGCCGCCTGCGGAGTGGCGGGCGTGCCGTCCGGGTTCGGAAAGACGTTCTTCACCGGCTGGTTCTGGGCCGGGTCGTTGTAGCGGAGGTTCGTCGACCAGACCAGAGTCATGGTGGCGTCCGAGACGCAGCGCAGCACGCCGTCGAAGCCCATGAAGTAGATGAAGCCGCCCGTGACCGCGGGCGTGCAGCCCATGCCGGCGAAGCTGTGCGAGTCGCGCTGGTCGAGCTGGATGGACCAGGAGTAGCTCTGCTGCGCCCCGGTCTCGAGGTCGATCTTCAGCAGCGTCCCGCCGATGCCGGTCGGCACCTCGGGGGCCTGCGTGTTCGACAGCCCCACGTAGACGTAGCCGTTGACGATGGCGGGCGTGGAGAGGATCGAGCCCGGCACGTCGATGGAGAACGTGTTCTTCAGGTTCTTGACGGTGGTGCTGTTGATGCCGCTGTCGGTGATCTCGCCGGTGTGGGCGGGATCGCCGTGGAACATCCACCAGCCCGGGTTGGAGGACGGCGGAGCCGGAGTCGTGCTGGACATGGTTCGTCTCCTTCCTGCTATGCGTGGGGGCGGCGCTTGAGGCCCCAACTGAAGTCGTAGAGCGCGGCGCCATAGTGACAGCCCATGCAGCCGTTGCCGCCGGAGGTCGCGGTGAAGAGCGTGTCCTGCGCGTTCTGGAAGTACGTCTCCATCGTCAGGTTGACCGCCTGCGCGGTGGGGAACGGATCGCCCGACCAGCAGGGATACGTCCCGCCGTTGTCGGGCGCCTTGAACGTGTTGGGGTTGAACGGCCACTGGGTGACGATGAGCTGGTAGTACGCCCACGGCGTGCCGGCCAGCGCCTGCTGGAACGCGGCGTTGACCGCGTCCGTGCCGGCGCCGGTGGGCGTGGTGGGGATCGGGTTGATGCGGGCCACGTTCACCGGCACGCGCTGCGACTTGTCGGCGATGAGCGTCGTCGACGTGGGCCGGTTCGCGAATCCCTGCACCTGGCTGCAGTTCGTGTCGCCGGCCTCACACGGCGCGAGGAGCCCCGGCTGCGACTGCGTGGTCAGCACGTCCACGTGCTCGAACGTCGACCACACCCACTCCGGCAGCGTGGCCACCTTCTGGGCGATGTGCAGTCCGACCAGTCCGACCGGCTGCGCGCTGCACTGCCCGGTCGTCGCGTCGTACACCTGCGCGTCGACCACGTAGTAGCGGTTCCACTGGTCCTGCGGCAGCTCGGACATCAGCCGCCACGCGGCCTTGGTCATGATCGCGCCCGGCACGTTCGGATTCTCGGAAGACGAGGGCATCGACTGCTGCGTTGGCGGGGTGAGGTTCTTCGCCAGATACAGCCACTTCGACGGATCGTTGTCCGGACCGCGCATGAAGTCGTACGCCGCGCGGCCGTAGCGGACCTCGTACATCAGGTAGTTCTGCTTCGCGTCCACCAGCGGATAGGAGAACGCCTCCAGGCCGTCGTCGAGGACGGTCGTCTTCGAGGTCATGACCAGCGCCTTCTGTCCCTGCTGCGTCGGACACTGCGTCGGCACCGGCACGGCCCACGAGTCGAACGGCGTGGGCCGCTGGTTGCCCTGGTCGAACAGCTCCCAGTTCGCCTTGTACGTGCCCCACACCGTGGGCGTGCCGTTCTTCGCGTTCTTGAAGGTGGAGATGTCGTTCGGGTTCAGCGGATTGCCGCGCCCCTGGGAGGAGGCGGGCCAGTTCAGGGCGATGAACTCCGTCCACGAGAACCAGTCGAAGTTCGGCCGCACCTGCAGCGGCGAGTTGACCGTCTGCGGCAGCGGCACGACGACGGGGATGTTGCCGCTGACGGCGATGGCCGGCATCTGCACCACCCCGCCCGGCGTGACGCTCTGGTTGCACGGGTCGGGCGGCACCGACGTCACCGTGCCGGTGAGGGTCGTGTCGGTCGCCGGCACGGGCGCGGTGTCGGTCGTCGACGAGGACGCAGTGACCGGCGCTTCCCCCTTGCACCCGAGCATCAGCACCAGAGCGGCCAGAGCGAGCATGCGCACGAGAGTCATGGGGCACTCCTTCATTCTTGGATTGTGACCGGGAAGCGGGGTCGCGCACCCAAGGAGTGTCGCGAGGCGGGGGAATCCCTACCCCGGCTCCCGTTAGCCCCGAGCGAAGTCGAGGGGTCAGGTTAGCAGCAACGCAGCATGAGCCGATGAGCGACTGCACGTGCAGCGACGACCGGCTCCTTCCGCGTTGCTGCTAACTTGACCCCTCGACTTCGCTCGGGGCTAGACTGCGCAGGAAAGGGGGAGAAGTCATGCCCGAAACCAACTACGGCCCGATCGTCGGCTGCTGGCAGATGACCGACGCGTACAACATCAGCAACGGCCAGAAGTCCTATCCCTGGGGCCAGCCGCCCCTCGGCTACTGGGTCTACGACCCGCACGGCAACTTCGCGCTGCAGATCTCGATCAACCCGCCGCTGCCGCTGGTCACGGTCGACGTGGGCGACAACTCCTGGTGGGACGTCGGCCAGACGCTGACCAGCGACATGACCGCGTCGTTCGACAACTACTTCGCCTACTTCGGCACGTACCTCGTCGACTACGAGAAGGGCGACGTCTACCACAACGTCGTCACCGACGTGCTCCGCGCCTACACCGGCACCGTACAGGTGCGCCCGTTCAAGCTGGAGGACGACAACAACGTCCTGGTGATCGGCGACCCGTCCAGCTACATCCGCACGTTCAAGCGCGTGGCGTCGTTCGGGTAGCGATCTGGGGTTCCTCGGGTTCCTCGGAGTTCCTCGGAGTTCCTCGGAGACAAGAGGTCTCCCGTCTCCCCCTCCGAGGAACTCCGAGGAACCCGAGGAACCCGAGGAACTACCCCCCCGAGGAACCCGACGAACTACCTTCCGGCGAACCTCCACCTCACCGAGAGCCGCACCGCCCGCCCCGGCGCCGGGTACTCCAGCGCCGTGGGGGTGCCGGTGAAGTCGAGCAGTACGTATCCCAGCTCGTTGTACCGCTCGTCGAGCGCGTTCAACACGTCCGCCCCCACCCGCACGCGGCCGAAGTCGTGCGCCACGCGTAGGTCTACGCGCGACAGCGCCGGCAGCGCGAACGCTCCCGCGTCGTCCAGCGTCAACCCGCTCCGGCGCCGGTAAACGACATCCGCGGTCGTCCGCTCGCTCACCCGTGCGTGCAGCAGCAACTGCGCGGTGTGCTCGGGGATGTTCTTCAACTGCACGTCCGGCGTCTCGCCGTCCGCCACGCGCGTCCACGCGTACGTCACGCGCGGCGAGATCCGCGCGGTCTTCGCCACCGCCGCGCTCAGCTCCACGCCGCGATGGAGGCTCGTGCCGATGTTGCGGTAGCGGAACGTCTGCGGGTCGAAGTCGATCTCGTCGCGGACGTTCATGCGATAGCCCACCACCGACCAGTCGCTCCACGGCGTCGTCCGCGACAGGCCGGCCTCGAAGTTCTGCGCGCGCTGCGGGCGGAGGTCCGCGTTGGAGATGAAGAACGTGCCGCCGTTGCCGTCGGGATAGGGGCGGGCGTCGAAGAGCTGGTCGATGGTCGGCGCCTTGAAGGCGCTCGAGACCTGCACGAACAGCGACACGGGCGTGGGGCCGTGGCCGAGGTGCACGTTCACGCCCGCGCGCGGCGACCAGGCGGAGGACGTCTCCTTCCGCCGCACGCCACCCGTGGTCGTCGACGTGACGTCGTCGCGGATCTCGTCGCGCCGCACTCCGGCGCTGAAGTGGAAACGGTTCCCGACCGACCGGGCCGCGGTGAGGAACAGCCCCACGCGATCGCGGTGGCCGTCTTCGAACGCGACGGCGTCGTAGCGGGCGTCGAGAGCGGCCCGCTCGAGATCCGTGCCCGCGCGCACGAGACCGAGCGCGGTCTGGCGCGAGATCTCGAACGTGCCGCCGCCGGTGGTGGTGGTCAGCGCGCGCGCCGCGCTCGTGCCGAAGCCGGGCGCGAGGAGGAGCGTGCGCAGGTTGTCGTCGCTGCGGCGCACGCCGTAGAGCGTGGCCCGCATCGGCATCGCGCCGAACGAGTCGCACGCCGCGCCGATGCGGCCGCGGGTCGTGGTCTGGAGGTCGAAGCGGAACAGCGCGTTCGATTGCTCGCGGTCTTCCGCCGCCTCCGCCCGCGTCAGCGCGCCCGGCTGCTGCCGCTCCTGCGCCTCGGCACCGACGTCGAAGCGGCAGAGCGCGCGCTCGCTCGCGCGGTCCAGCATCAGCCGCCCCTGCCGTCCCTCGGCCTCGGCGTGCTCGCGAAATCCTCCCGTGCGCCACGTGCCGCCCTCGGCGCCGAGGCGGAAGCCGCCGGCGAGCGGTGCGCGGTAGCTTGCGTCGAAGTCCCTCGCGCCGAAGCTCCCGCCGGCGGCGTGCAGCGTGCCGCTCGTCTCCGCATCGGGGGAGGTGAAGAGCTGGACCACGCCGCCCAGGGCGGTGTCGCCGTAGAGCGCGGAGCCGGGACCGTGCAGGACCTCGATGCGGTCGACGTTCGCGAGCCGGAAGCGCTGCCAGTCGACGTTGCCCGACTCCGCGTCGCCGGCCGGCACCCCGTCCACCAGCAGCTTCACGTACTCCACCTCGCCGCCGCCGAAGAAGCCGCGCGACGTGATCATCGGCAGGCCGCTCGCGCCGCCGTCGAACATCATCGTCAGCCCGGGCACGAACGACAGCACCTCGGCCAGCGAATCCGCCGGCAGCCGTTCCACCGCCTCGCGGTCCAGCACCGTCACGGCCGCCGAGGCCTGGTCGCGCGGCTGCTCGTCGCGCGCCGCGGTGACGACGATCTCTTGCTGCACGGCCGGCACCTGTGCCGTCGCCGTCGTTGCCGCGAGGCACAGCGCTACCCACGTGAGAATCGGCATGCGGATCGGGGCCCTCAGCAGAGGAGTGATCCTCGCGCCACGAACCCTACCCCTCGGACGGTTTCCGCCGTCCGGCGAAGAAGAGCAGCGCGGTCATGGCCATGACGCCGAGGAAGATGACGCTCTGCATGCCGACGGCCTGGGCGGAGGCGCCGGCCCACGCGTAGATCGCGCACGGCACGATGGAGCCGGCGAGCGTCGCCAGGATGACCTGCGTCCAGGTCACCGGCGAGCCGCCGGCGAGGATGACCACCGTCTCCGCGACGATGGGGATGCCGCGGGTCAGGGCGATGGCCACGACGCCCCAGCGCCGCAGCAACGCGCCCGCGCGCTCGTGCTCCTCCGGCGTGACGAAGCGCCGGATGAGGCCATTGCCCGCGCGGCCGATGGCGAATCCGGTCAGCGCGCAGCCGAGCGATCCGGCCAGCGAGAGCAGCGTGCCGGTGGGGACGCCGAACAACGCGCCGAGGGCCACCATCACCGGGATGGACGGCACCGGCAGCACGACGTCGAGGGTCAGCAGCACCACGCCCGCCGCCGCGGCGATCGGCCGCGCGGCCTTCATCACGGGCATCGGATCCTCGAGCCACGAGATCCCGCTGGCGTTCGCGGCGAGGAAGATCGCCAGGAAAAAGACGGCGATGCCGAACGTGAGAGCCCACCAGCGGCGCATGCGGGACATGATAGCGGCTCCCCTCCGTCCCACTCTGTGCCTCTGTGTCTCGAAAAGCGGTGCGAACAAGCGAATGTAGGGCGTGGCTTCAGCCCGCCTCTCGGGCGGGGTGGGGGCTTTTCGAACCTGTCATGCTCCACCGGGGAGGCGGGCTGAAGCCACGCCCTACATTCGGAGGGACGCCTTACTGCGTGCCGCAGTAACACGACGCGAACGCCGTGGCCGTCCGCATCCGGAACCCGCACCAGTACCCCCGCCACCCGGCCAGCGCTCCGGCGGAGCTCTTCGGGGAACCGGACGAGAAGTGGGTGAAGTACGTCTCGCGCGTGGCCGTGTCGGCCGCGATCGCCGCCTCCAACTGCGTCAGCGTGCCGGCGTCGTACCGCGGCTTCGCATACGCGTCCCCCCACGAATACTCGCGCGCCCACGGCAGCGTCACGTTCGGCAGGTGATGGGCCACGTAGTTTTTGATATCCCCGCGCCGCGTCACCTCCACCACCTCGAACGCCGGGTTGTTGCCGAAGATCGGGGAGACCGAGGGGTTGATGTGGATGAAGTCGTCGCTCGCGAAGCGGAACTCGTCCTGGTGGGTGTGGCCGGCGAACGACCCCACGATGGTCTTGCGGTATGCCTTCGTGATGGCCAGGTACTTCTGCTGGTACTCGTCCTTCCAGAACGTCTCCGGCTTCGCGTCCGGGCACGCGCCCCCATACTCCTCGGTGTCGTACACGTCCATGCCCGGCGGGATGTGGAACAGCAGCCACACGCGCTTCCCCTCGTCCCGCGCCAGCCGCAGCTCGTCCTCGAACCACGTGAGCTGGAGCAGGCCCGGGTCCGGCCCGCCCGGCGTGCCGCACGGGTCCTGATAGTTCGACGAGAAGAAGTTGGTGTTCAGGGCGATGATGCGCACGTGCCGCAGCGACGGCACGTCGGCGTGGTAATAGCCGCCGGTCGGAAAGCGGCGGTCGAACGAGCGCGAGCCGACCATCGGCCGCCAGACGTCGCGGAAGTTCGCGAGGAACTGACTGTTCGGCGTGACCGCGTAGTCGCCGCAATCGGAGTCGTTGTTGCCGAGCGTCGGATACAGCGGCACGCCCGGATACGCATCGCGCAACAGCCCGGCCACGTAGGCGATGGTCTTCGTCACGAACGCCGTATACGCCGCCTGGCTCTTGTCGGTGGCGTACTGCTGGTAGGTCTGCTCGAACTTGTGCGCGAGAAAGTCGCCGGAGATCAGCACGAACTCCGGCGCGGGGATCTGCTTCTTCATCTCCGCGACCGACGACCGCAGCAGCGCGTCGTTGATGTCGTGCCCGTACGTGCTGAACGACGTCTGCCCCGAGCTCGCGAGAATCGCCCCCCACTGCGCCACATCCGCCGCCTCCAGCTGCGGCACGAGGGACGGATCGGCGAACGGATCGAAGTGGATGTCCGAGACGGAGAGGAACTGCTCCGCGCCCGCCGGCGCCACGCAGAGCAGCAGCAGAACGAAGAGCACCGCGCCACCTTTTCTCATATGCCGCTATCGTACTTCCTCCGTCCCACTCTGTGCCTCTGTGTCTCTGTGGTGAATACGAGCGCGATCCAAGGCGTACGGTTGCGGACTTGAGGCGAGTGTGTATTCACCACAGAGACACAGAGGCACAGAGTGGGACGGAGGTAGGGACCTGGTTCGGCTGCGCCTCTCCTTAGAATGGATCCACACTGGAGGGAGAGCTCATGGACAAGCGTGTCTCCGGCGGCGAAGAGGCCGTGCTCGCGGGTGCGGGCGAGTGCGACGATCGCTGCGACGAGCTCGATTTCTCCGTCGCCGAGCCGTTCGACCGCGTGCTGGCGGCGGAGTATCCGGAGCTCCACGAGCGCCGTTTCGCCGGGCACGGCATCCCGCGGGGCAGCGGACGGCCGCGCAATCTGGCGGGCATCACGCTCTCCGGCGGCGGCATCCGCAGCGCGACCTTCAACCTCGGCCTGCTGCAGGCGCTGTACAAGCGGGGGCTGCTGCAGCACTTCGATTACCTCTCCACCGTCTCCGGCGGCGGGTATTGCGGCGGATGGTGGAGCGCGTGGCTGGCGCGGAGCTCGCGAGCGGAGCGGGACTTCTTCCCGCCCGAGGAGCGCATCGAGCCGGAGCGGCACGAGGTGCGGCACCGCGATGCGCAGAAACAGCAGGAGAAGGACGCGCTCCACGACCGGAAGCAGATGTCGGACAGCGCGATGAACGCGGGCGTCGATCCCATCCATCACCTCCGCCTCTTCTCGAACTTCCTCACGCCGCGCAAGGGATTGCTGAGCAACGACACCTGGCGAGCGGTCGCCACGATCGGCCGCAACCTCGTGCTCACCTGGCTGGTGCTGTTGCCGCTGCTGCTCGCGGCGATCATGGGCGGGCAGGCCTACTTCGCGCTGCTCACGGGCGACGAGTTCGAGTACCGCATCAACGCGAAGGGCACCGCGCAGGAGGACGTCGACACCACGGCGTCCTCGGTCGACGCGCCGACGTTGGACGCGGAGCGGAGGGGAGAGGCGGCGGTGCGCAGCGCGGCCAACGCGCCCGACCCGCCGAGCACGCAGCGCGAGCGGCTCCTGAAGCGCCTCAGCGTGGCCTTGATCCCAAGCGGCTTTCTCCTCATCGGGGTGGTGGTGTGCGTGACGGCCTGGATGGTGGCCACGCGCAAGTGCTGGAAGCTGCGCGACGTCCTGGTCTACCTCGTCACCGCGATCGCGTTCACGGCGTTGACGGTCATCGCGCTCGAGGCGACGCAGTCGATGCCGCCGCCGTCGGTCGTCTGGACGCTGCTCGCGATCGGCGGCGTGTTCCTCGTGGTGCTGGCCATCGCCGGAGTGCGGCGGCGCAAGACGTTCGGCGCGCGGCTGAGCGAGCTCGATTTCTGGCGCAATCACATCGCCGGCATGCAGACCCGGTTTCTGCAGTGGTCGGTGATCTCCGCGGTGATCCTCCTCTTCGCCGGCTTCGGCCACGAGGTCATCGAGTTCCTGCTGTACGACGCGCCGTTTCACGACTGGGTGGGCGCGGGGGTGGTGAAGGCCGGCGGCTGGGGCGCGATCGTCATGGCCCTCCTCGGCTCCGCGTACACGGCGCTGCAGGCTTCGCCGAGCGGCGGCGACGAGGCGAAGAAGAAGCAGCCCGGCCTGGCCGACCGGATCATCTTCGCCATCGTTCCGCCGCTGATGCTCCTCGTGCTCGGCCTGTGGCTGGCGTGGATCGGGCACCGCTGGTACACCGCGGTCTACGAAGACGCCCACGGCGAGCTGCGCCTGATCACGATCGCCACCGTGATCTCCGCGTTTCTTCTGCTCTCCCTCGCGCTGTACGAGTTCCGCCCACGCTCGCCGATGCGCATGCTGCTGCTGATCGGCACGTGGGGCGCCATCGCGGGGGGCGCGTAT
This sequence comes from Thermoanaerobaculia bacterium, assembly GCA_036375075.1. GTDB lineage: Bacteria > Acidobacteriota > Thermoanaerobaculia > Gp7-AA8 > Gp7-AA8 > QHVT01. The sequence continues at coordinate 44,554 of DASUSN010000093.1, forward strand.
CTCATCCCGCACGCGCCCCTGACCCGGAACGTGTTCTCCGTGGCCGCCGGCGCCACGGTGTTCATCGTGCTGGCGCTGGTGCTGCGCGGTCCGGCGGGGAAGCGCAACTGGCGGGCCATCGCGGTGTGCGGCGCGCTCGGAATCGCCACCTGGCTGCTCATCGACTGGCGCGACCTCGGCGAACGGATGACGGCCGCGCCGATGGGGCATCTGCCGTATCTGATCATCGTCGGCACGCTCTTCTCCGTCTCTCTTTTGCTCTATGAGCTGGCGTGGGGCGAGGGGAGCAACACGCGCTCGTTCGCGCTGATGACCATCGGGTTCCTGATGTTCGTGCTGCTCGCGGTGTGCGCGTTCGCGCCGACCGAGCACGCGTGGCGCGCGCTGGCCATGTTCGGCTGCATCTCCACGATCATGGGCTGGGTGCTCTCCCTCGGCTGGCTGGCCAACCCGAACATGCTGACCGTCCACGCGTTCTACAGGGCGCGGCTCGTGCGCGCGTACATGGGCGCGTCGAACGACGCGCGCCGCGACGCGCGCGACGCCGAGATCACGGAGGCGGTGCCGGGCGACGACGTACCCCTGGCGAGTCTGAGCAACACCATGCACGGCGCGCCCTATCACCTGGTCAACACCACGCTCAATCTCGTCGGCGCGCGGGACCTGGCCACGGTGCAGCGCGTGTCCGACTCGTTCGTCCTGGCCAAGCAGCACTGCGGCTCGCTGCGCACCGGCTACCGGCCGACGCGCGAGTATTCGTGCGGGACGGTCTCCCTCGGCACCGCCGTCGCGGTGTCGGGGGCCGCGGCCAGCCCGAACATGGGCGCGCAGACGCCGTCCGCCGCGCTGGCCATGCTGCTCACGCTCTTCAACGTCCGCCTCGGCTTCTGGGCGCCGACGCCGAACCAGAGCTACTGGCGCGCCGCATCCCCCCGCCTCTGGCCGGTCTATACGATCCAGGAGCTGCTGTCCCAGACCACCGACCTGCAGCCGTTCTCGTATCTCACGGACGGAGGTCACTTCGACAACACCGGCGCGTACGCCCTCATCCAGCGCGGCTGCCGGTACATCCTCATCGGCGACTGCGGCGCCGACCCGCGCCCGTCGTTCGCGGACGTGGGCGAGCTCGTACGCAAGGCGCGCATCGACTTCGGCGCGGAGATCGAGATCGACCTGTCGCCGCTGCTCGCGAAAGAGCCGGCCCAACACTACGCCGTCGGCACGATCCACTACGCCGCGGTCCACGCGCGGTCGCTCGGCCTCACCGAGGAGGAGCGCGACGGAATCCTGATCGTCGTCAAGCCGAACCGCGCGGCGGGAGCCTCGGCGGACGTCCTCCAGTACGGCTTCGACAACGACGCCTTCCCCCAGCAGTCGACCGCCGACCAATGGTTCGACGAGCAGCAATTCGAGAGCTACCGCCGGCTCGGGTTCATCTCGGGCGCGTCGCTATTCGACGACCGCGCGTGGCCGAACCTGCCGGAGTTCTTCGCCCAGAGAACCACAGCCTGACGCTTTGGAGTGCGGAGGCAACCGGAGGGTGTCCCAAAACCCATCGGACCGCCGGCGTCCCGCCGGCTGTGCGGCGGCGTCCCGCCGGCGCGGACTCGGGAGGACGAAGCCTCTCGCCACGTGGCACGCTCCACCTCCCACCCGGGGCGGCGAGACGCCGCCCCGGCAGCCGGCGGGACGCCGGCGGTCCCATGGGGTTTTGAGACGGCCTCCGGTTGCCTCCGCACTCCAAAC
>DASUSN010000094.1:0-11081 GCA_036375075.1 Thermoanaerobaculia bacterium
CGGCGTAGCGGCCGGCTGGGAAGCCGGCGCTCCGCGTCGCGCGTCTTCGCGCCATTTGGAGTGCGGAGGCGAGCGATTGCCTCCGCGCTCCAAATGGGCACATTCCCGCCCCTTTCCGGTGTCAACGTAGCGTCTGTCAGCCGTCACTCACGCGTACAATGCCCCCCGAGGACACGTGGACGTCGAGCTGCAATCGGCCCTCTTCGATTTCCAGCGCTATCTGCTGGACCAGATTCCGCCGCTGACGGCGAGTGACGCCATCGAGATCCTGATGGCGCAGCCGCCCGAGGTGTTGATCAAGCAGATCCACGCCTGGACGCTGGAGCAGTCCCGGCACCAGTCCGCCGCGCAGTCCGACTTCCTCTTCCACGCGCTCAAGAAGGTCTATCTCTTCAGCGTCCTGAAGCTCATCGACCGCGCGGAGGTGGAGCGCTATCTCGACCGCGTCGTGCCGCTGGCGCTGCAGGTCTGTCCGTCGGAGGAGCGGGAGACGTTGCGCATGAGCCTTCAGGGCATGCGCGACTCCATGATCCTCGGCGGCAGCACGTCCACCGTGGTGCCGGTCTCGCGCGAGAAGAAGGCGGAGGCAGCGCCGAAGGGCGCGATCTCGGAGGCGGCGGCGAAGACCGCGCGCCGGCTGTCGCTGGTCGTCGAGCGCCTGGCCAAGCACCTGCCGTTCACCTCCGCGTCGCCCGAGCCGCAGGCCCAGCCGCGGCCCGCCGCCCAGCTCGTGACCATGGCCGCGGCCAGTGCCACGTCCGAGGCGGAGCTGCAGGCGTACGTGCGCGAGTTGAAGCCGTACACCGGCGGCGAGAGCGATCCCGCGAAGCTCCTCCACGTCCTCGCCGCCGACGTGCCGCAGTGGGAAGTGGCCCTGCCTCCGGACGCGAAACAGCCCGCGGCCATCGAGGCGATGCACAAGATCATCACCCTCACCTCGAGCAGCAGCGAGAGCACGCAACGCTTCCGCGATCTGATGACCGAGGCGGTGGAACAGTTCAACAACGGGGCCCTCGGGCCGGCGGTGTCGATGCTCGAGCTGGCCGCGCGCGTGGTGGTCGAGAAGAAGATCGATCCGATCGCCGTCGAGCGCATCCGCGGCACGGCCGTCGAGTCCATCAGCTCCGAGCGGCTGAAGAAGTACACCGAGAACAAGACCAAGCACGCGCTGCTGCGCGCGGCGCTGAGCCACTTCCCGACGCTCACCAAAGCGAGCCTGTTCCAGCAACTGCGCGGCGAGCAGCGCCCCGAGCGCCGCCGCGCGCTCCTCTCGCTGCTCGAAGCCTACGGACGCGAAGCGCGCGCCGCGGCGACCGAGGAACTGGAGGCGGAGCTGAACCGCGAGCCCGCGGAGATCGACACGTACTACCTCCGCAACGTCATCTATCTGCTCCATCGCGTCCCCCGCGAGGCGGACGAGCCGATGGAGAAGGAGCTCGAGCTGCTGACCCGGGCCACCGTCCGCGGCCAGAACATCTACGTCATCAAGGAAGCGATCATCCCCCTCGGGCACATGAAGTCCGAAGCCGCGGCGAAGGTGTTGACCATGCGGCTGGCGGAGATCGAGGCCATGCTCCTGCGGAAGGACATCTCCCTCTATCCGCTCGACGAGATGCAGAAGGTCCTCGACCGCATCACCAGCGCCCTCGGGCGCATCGCCACGCCCGCGGCGCTATTGACCGTCGCGCGGCACGGGATGAAGCCGAACCCGCTCCTCGGCGACACGCGCGCGCGGCTGGCGGTGTTGTCGTCGCACGACCTGTCGTTCGACGAGCAGACCGTGGACATCCTCATCGGCGCGATCCGTGAGGACCTCCCCACGAAGCTCCTCGGCCGCGTGCTCCCGTCGCGCAATCCGCCGCCGCTGCGGCTGATCGAGGCGCTGTCGAGCACGCGCGCGGAGCGGGTGGAGGTGCTGTTCGGGGAGATCGCGGAGAAGTTTCCGGAGCACGAGGTCGGGCGCGCGGCGGCCGCGGCGCTGTACAACCTGACCAGCACGGCCGCGGCGACGGCGCGCCAGGCGACGGCGGCGACGCTCACGGGCGATCTCGACTTCTTCGGCTTGCCGTCGCTCCTGCAGTCTCTGGCCGACCAGCAGGCGACGGGCATCGTCACGCTGACGGGGCGGCACTCGGGACAGACCGCGGGGAAGCTGTTGTTCGTGAACGGCAAGTTCGCCGACGCGCAGACGGCGCACCTGCGCGGGGTCGAGGCGTTGTATCAGCTCCTGGAGCGGCCGCTGACGGGGGTCTTCGCGTTCGTGCCGAATCCCGCGGCGAAGCCGAGGGGCGACGTTCACGACGTGATGGGTTTGCTCTTCGAAGGGATCCGCCGCCACGACGAATACCGCCAGCTCGTGCTCTTCGTGCCGGACGACCTCACGCTGCGCGCGACGGCGACCAAGCCGACGCCCGACCCGGAGGAAACCGATCCGGCCATCGTGCGCGACGTGTGGGTGAAAGCGTCGTCCGGCGCGCGGTTAGGCGACTGGGAGCAGCAGGTCGCGGTGGACTGCTACCGCGTGCGGCGCCTCGTGGCCCGCTGGATCGAGGAAGGCGCCCTCCAACCGGCAGCGTGAGGCGATTGCCTCCGCACTCCAGACTCGTTACGGCGTTCCCTTCCACCACGCCGCGAGCTCCTCGGCGGTGCCGTTGAAGCGTTCCCGGTCGACGTTGACGGTGATGCCGTCGACCTGGCCGGTCTCGGTGTACTGCCAGAGCGCCCACGTCTTCCAGACCTGCTGGGGGATGCCGGACGGCGCGGCGGCGCTGGTGTACTGCGCGATCCAGAGCGGGCATTGCGCGAGAATCGGCTCGGGGTTGGACGCGATGTCGGTGAAGAGGAGCGACTTGCCGCCGTAGACGACCGGCGCGCGGCCGGTGGCCGCCTGCACGGTCGTGATCCAGTCGAGCATCTCCTGCAGCGTCATCTGCGTGCCGCTGGGGTTGGTCTCGAAGTCGATCGCGCAGAGCGTCTGCGCGTCGGGCTGCACGGTGTCGAGGAAGAACTGCGCCTGATCCTTGCCCGGCTCGTCGCCGGTGCCGAAGTGATACGCGCCCCACAGCATCCCGGCCGCGGGCACGTCCTTCTTCGCGGCGGCGAACGTCGGGTCGACGTACGACTTCCCCTGCGTCGCTTTGTGGATCACGCCCAGGATGCCCGCGGCGCGGACTTTCGCCCAGTCGGGCGATCCGTCGAAGTGGCTGACGTCGATGACGGCGTCGATCATGTTCTACCTCCCCAGCGATTCCGGTGCGCGTACCTTGCCGGCGACGCCGCACAGGATCAGCAATGTGACGATGTATGGGACCGCGAGAAGCAGATGATACGGCACGCCGCCCTCGGACGCCTGCATGGCGTACTGCAGCGCGGTGGCGAGGCCGAAGATCGCGGTGCCGACGATCGCTCCTTTGAGCTTCCAGCGCCCGAAGATGACGATCGAGAGGGCGATGAAGCCGCGGCCGGCGGTCATGTTCTCGGCGAAGCCGCTGGAGAGGGCGAGGGTGAGGTAGGCGCCGGCGATGCCCGCGAGCAGCGCTTCGATCGCCAGCGCCGCGGCGCGGTGGCGGGCCACATCCGCGGCGATGACCTCCGGGCTCTCGCCGCAGGCGCGGAGGCGCAGGCCGAAGGACGTGCTCCAGAGCATGACCGCCAGCACGATCGGGAAGACGATCCACGCCAGCGGCGCGACGACGTCCGTCTTCAACTGCGGCACGGACTGCACGAAGATCGCGCCCTGCTGCAGCTCGCGGTAGACGAAGCTCGTCCCGCCCGCGGCGAGGAGATTGATGGCCGTGCCGGTGACGATCTGGTCGGTCTTCAGCGCGATCACGAAGAAGCCGAAGACCGCGGCCACGAGCAGGGCGCCCGCGACGCCGCCGGCGAATCCCAGCGCGACGCTCTTCGTCGCCTGCGCGGCCAGGACCGCGGTCATCGCGGCCACCAGCATCATCCCTTCGATGCCGAGGTTGATGATGCCGCTGCGCTGGACGACGAGCTCTCCCTCCACCGCGAGGAGCAGCGGCGTCGCGGCGAGGATTGCCAGCGGAATCGAGTCAACGACGAGATCGAGCATGTTCGTATCCGATGAGCACGAGGATCACCACGGCCTGTCCGAGGGTCGCCACCGCGGCGGAGATGTTCGCCGCGCGCTGCAGCTCGCCCGCGCCGGTGACCAGCGCGCCGAAGAAGAACGAGGATGCGAGCGCGCCGAGAGGGTGGAGCTGCGCGAGCAGCGCGACGGCGATGCCGGAGTAGCCGTAGCCCGCCGCGAAGCGCTCGAAGAGGCGGTGCGTGACGCCGAGGAGCTCGATGCCCCCCGCGAGACCCGCGGCGGCGCCGGAGACCGCCATCGCCCGCACGAGCTGCGCGCGCACGTTCACGCCCGCCCATTGCGCCGCGGACGCGTTGAAGCCCGTCGCGCGCAGCCGCAGCCCTTCGCGGGTGCGATACAGCAGCCACCATGCGGCGATCGCCGCGGCGATCGCGATGGGGATGCCGGCGTGCAGCCCGCCCAGGCGCGGCAGCGTCGACTGCGCGGCATCGGTCTGCGGATACATGGCCGCGCGCTCGCGCAGCGGGCCGTTGACGCACCAGCCGAGCAGGTGGATGGCCGTGAAGTTCAGCAGGATGGTCGTCAGCACCTCGGGCGCGTTCCGCCACAGGCGCATCAGCGACGCGAGGGAGGCCCACGCCGCGCCGGCGAGCATGGCGGCGAGGAGGGATGCGGCGAGGCCGAAGCGCGACGCGAGCAGCGCGGCCAGCGCCCCGACGATGAACTGTCCCTCGCCGCCGATGTTCCAGACGCCCGCGCGAAAGGCGAGGACGACGCTGAGGCCCGTCAGCAGCAGGGGCACGGACTTGAGGAGCGTGCCCTGCAGCGCGAACGCGCTGCCGACCGAGCCGGTGATGAGGATGGTGAGCAGCTCGCGCGGCGAGTGGCCGAAGGCGAGTCCGGACAGGGCCAGGAGGAGAATGGCGACGAGCGCAGCGAGCGCACCGCGGAGCGCCGGCTTCCAGCCGGCCGCTCCGCCGGCATCCTGCCGGCCGCTCTCGCGCGACGCATGCCGCCTGGAAGGCGGCGTAGCGGCCGGCTGGAGCCGGCGCTCCGCGGGTCGGTCACGCGACACCTGCCATGAGGTTCGCCACGCGCGTCGACGCCTCCTCGGGCGTCATGCGCTCGGACAGCGTTCCGCGGTAGATCACCTGCATCGCGTCCGCGAGCGCGAAGGCTTCGTCGAGGTCGGACGTGATCAGCAGGATCGCCGCGCCGGCATCCGCGGCGTCGCGGAGACGCTCGTGCACGAAGCGCGTCGCTTCGAGGTCGAGCCCGCGCGTCGGCTCGGCCGCGACGATGATCTCCGGGCGGCGATCGAGCTCGCGGGCGAGGACGACCTTCTGCTGGTTGCCTCCGGAGAGGTCGCCGGCGAGCTGCTTCGGGCCGGTGGCGCGGATGGAGTAGCGGCCGATTCTCTGCGCGGCGTCGCCAACGCCGCGCAGGGCGAGGTTCTCGGCGATGGTCATCTGGGCGATGACGCCGTCGCGCGTGCGGTCTTCGGGGATGTGGCCGGCGTGGGGGAGCTGCCGGCGAAGCTCCTCGGCGAGCTGGGACTGGCCGTTGCCGGCCACGCCGAGGAGGGCGAGGATCTCGTTGTGGTGGAGCGTGAGGTTGGCGTGCTGCAGCGCGAGAGCGCCCCTCACCCTGGCCCTCTCCCCGGCCTCGCGGCCGGGGAGAGGGGACTGTTGGGGCGTCATCGCGAGGGCGAGCGACTCGGCGGATGCGGAACGGGTCTCGAGCACGAGTTTCCCCGCGCGCATCACGGCGATGCGCTGCGCCACCGCCAGCACCTCGGGGAGTTTGTGGCTGATGAAGACGATGGCCGTGCCGTGCGACGCGAGCGCGCGCATCACGGCGAACAGCTCCTCCGATTCATGAGGGGTGAGGACGGACGTCGGCTCGTCGAGGATCAGCGTCGACGGTCTCTTCGAGATGGCCTTGATCAGCTCGAGCTTCGACTTCTCGCCGACCGAGAGCTCGGCCACGCGGCGGGCCACGTCGCGCAGCTCGATGCCGCTCGCGGCGATCGTCTCCGCCGCCTCGCGCTCCAGCGTCCGCCGCGTGGCGAAGCGGAAGCGCGGGCGCAGCAGCGCGAGGTTCTCCGCGATCGTCAGCTCCGGAACCAGCAGGAAGTGCTGGTGCACGAAGCCGATCGACGCCGCGTCCTCGATCGTGCCGGCGTCGGGCGCGAGCTCGCCCGCCGCGATGCGCATCAGCGTCGTCTTTCCCGCGCCGTTCTCGCCGATCACGGCCAGCACCTCGCCGGGCTCGATGGTCAGCGAGACGTCGTCGACCGCGCGCGTGACGCCGAAAGACTTCGTGATGTGCGACAGGCGCACGTCAGAATCCGGTCGGGACTTTCAGCCGTCCGGCCTTGATCTCCTGCTCCAGCCGCGTCACTTCCGCGACCGTCTCCGGCGAGACCTGTGCCTTGAGCGCGTCGTTCCATTCCAGCGTCACCACCCCTTCGTTCATGCCGAAGTACTGGATCTCCGGCTTGAACCGGCCGTCGCGCACCGTGCGCACCATCTTCACGATCGCGCCCGGCACGTCCAGCACGGCGTTGGCGACGATGACGTCGGGGGCCAGGTCGGTCTGGTTCTTGTTCGACCCGAAGCAGCGCACCTTGCGCTCGCTGCACGCCTGGAACACGCCGCGTCCTGCCTCATTGGCCTGATGGAGGATGAAGTCCGCGCCGGCGTTGATCAGCGACAGGGTGGCCAGCTTCGCGGCGCCGAGGTCGTCGAAGTTGCCGGTGTAGATCTCGCGCACGTCGAACTTCGGATTCACCGACTGCGCGCCTGCCTTGAACGCCAGGAACGTCGAGGCGATGGACGGGAAGTTGACGCCGCCGACCATGCCGGCCTTGCCCGTCTTCGACTCGCGCGCGGCGATCACGCCGAGGAGATAGGTCGCTTCCTCGAGCTCGAAGCGCATCGGGGCCACGTTCGGCGCGATGGTCGTGCCGGAGGTGGTGATGAACACCGTCTTCGGATACTCCGCGCCGGCCTGCCTGGCGGGGTCCTGGTATTCGAACCCGTGGCCGAACACCACGTCGAAGCCCTTCGCGCCGTACGCGCGGAAGCCTTCCAGATTCTCCGCGGGCGACTTCGTCTCCTGGTTCGAGATCTCCGCGCCCATTTCCGCCTTCGCGCGCTGCAGGCCTTCGTACGCGATGGCGTTCCATCCGCCGTCGTTGATCGAGCCGGGAGTGAGGAGGCCGACGCGCAACGGCTTCGACGCCTGCGCGGTGCCGGTCGCCGCCGGAGCGGCCGTCTCGCGCTGCTGGCACGAGGCGGCAGCAAAGAAGCAGAAAACAAGTAGAGCCCGTTTCATCGTGGCGCGGATTTTACGGGTTGCCAGCTGGCGGTAGCCAGTGGTACACGGGTCAGGGCGCAGGGCACAGGGCGCAGGGCACAGGAGGACGGTCTTCCTGCGCCCTGCGCCCTGCCCCCTGCGCCCTGATGAAGGAGGGAGCAAACATGGACGACATCGATCGCAGCAACGACGCCGAGTACGACGAAGACGACGAACAGATCGAACAGATGATCATCGAGAACGGGATCCTGCTGCACAGTCTCGCGGCGCTGCTCGTTCGCAAGGGCGTGCTGACCCAGGAAGAGATCGACTCGGAGATGGACCGCCTGTACGACCAGATGGAGAATTTCGAGCAGCAGTAGCTCTGTTCCGACGGCCAGAATCCGGCTACGGACGGGACATTTCCAGAGTGGAGAATCCATGAAATTGCGCTTGATTGTGACGGCAGCCCTCCTGGTCTGCCTTGCGGCGACGTCGTTCGCCGCCGTTTCCTCGCAGTACGCGGACTGGGGCAAGGGGCCGTACCAGTTCCTCATGACCAAAGAAGAAGCCGCGGCCTGGAAGAGCATCCAGACCGATGAAGCCGCCAAGGCCTTCGTCGATCTGTTCTGGGCCCGCCGCGACCCGACGCCGGGCACCCCGGCGAACGAGTACCGCGCCGAGATCGAGGCGCGCATCGCCGCCGCCGACAAGAACTTCTCGGAGCGCCGCGTGAAGGGCTCCATGACGGACCGCGGCAAGGCCCTCCTCCTGTACGGCCAGCCGAAGCGCATGGAGCGCTCGGGCACGTCGGAAGCGCCGGAGATCGGCAACAACAACGACGCGGCCGATGCCGTCACCGAGATCCCGTCCATCACGTGGGTCTACGAGGACGCCTCGACGAGGGAGATCTTCGGCGTGACCCGCGCCGGACTCCGTTTCTCGGACCGCTTCAACAGCAATGAGTACAAGTTCGACCGCAGCGGCTTCGACCTGAACGCCGCGCAGGCCCGCGCCGTCGCCAAGGCGATCACGCAGCCGAACCTCACCTCCGCACCGGCCACCGTCGCCGCGGCGCCTGCCGCGCCGGCCGCGGCGCCCGTCGCTGCGGCCCCGGCCGCTCCGGCGGTCGTCACCGAGCTGACGACGGACGCGCTCCGCAGCGCGATCGCCGACCTCAAGGCCGCCGCGAAGAATCCGTACGAGAACAAGGCCTTCGTCACCTGGGGCGAGTACGTCACCGGCGCCGGGACGACCTTCGTCCCGGTCGGCCTCTACGTTCCGAAGTCCGCCGGCATCAGCGGCGACGCCACTTTCTTCGGCGTCGTCGAAGACGCCTCGGGCAAGAGCGTCCTCGCGTTCGAGCAGCCGGCGACGCTCGTCGCGTCGAAGGACGACTTCTTCATCGACAAGTCGCTCACCCTGCCCGCCGGCAAGCACCGCGGCGTGTTCGGCCTGGCCCAGAACGGCAAGGTCGTGGCGCTCGCGTCGACCGAGCTGCAGCTCGCCGGCAACCTCGACAAGGACGCCACCGCGATCTCCCAGCTCATCCTCTCGAACAACGTCTTTCCGCTCACCGAGGCCCAGAAGGCCGACGACCCGTTTTCGTTCGGCGGAGTGCGCGTCGTGCCGAAGGCCGACCACACCTTCCGCACCTCCGATGAGCTCTGGTACTTCTTCGAGCTTCGCAACCCCGGTCTCCCCGAGGCCGCGGAAGGCGTCGAGCGGCTGCCGAAGATCCAGGTGAAGATCGACGTCGCCGGCACCGCCGCCGACGGCAAGCCGGTCAAGATGGCCGCGCCGCCGTCCGAGGTGACCGCCATCGAGATGAAGGGCGTCGCGGGCCACTACGCCGTCGGCAACGCCATTCCGCTGGCCTCCTTCAAGCCGGGCGACTACACCTTCACCGTCAAAGTCATCGACACGCTCAAGAAGACGTCGTATACGTTGAGCGACAAGTTCAAAGTCATCCCGTAAAACAGGAGGGGACAGGGCGCAGGGGACAGGGCACAGGAGAGCGACGTTTCTTCTGCGCCCCGCCCCCTGCGCCCTGCGCCCTGAATCAAATATGCCGTTCGCCACCGTTCAGGAAGCCGCCGAGCTGTATCGCCGTGGGGAATTCGTCATCATCGTCGATGACGAAGACCGCGAGAACGAGGGAGACCTCTGCATCGCGGCGGAGCGGGTCACCCCCGAGACCGTCAACTTCATGGCGAAGTTCGGGCGGGGCCTGATCTGCCTCGCGCTGACCGAGGAGCGTTGCAAGGAGCTCGACCTGCCGCTGATGGTCGAGCACAACACGACGAACTTCGGCACCGCGTTCACGGTGTCGATCGAGGCACGCGGCCGCGTCACCACGGGCATCTCCGCGCGGGATCGCGCGGAGACTGTCCGGGTGGCGATCGACCCGAAGACCCGCCCGCACGACCTCGCGCGTCCGGGCCACGTCTTCCCGCTGCGCGCCCGCAAGGGCGGGGTGCTCAAGCGCGCCGGGCAGACCGAGGCTTCCGTCGATCTCGCGACCATCTCCGGCATGACGCCCGCGGCGGTCATCTGCGAGATCATGAACGAAGACGGCACCATGGCCCGCCTGCCGGACCTGCGCGAGTTCGCCGTCCGCCACGGCCTGAAGATCATCTCGGTCGCCGACATCATCAAATACAGGATGCAGAACGAGAAGCACGTGCACTGCCTCGCGGCGCCCGTGCTTCCGACCGAGCACGGCGAGTTCCGCGTGCACGCCTACCAGAGCGACATCACCGGCGAGGAGCACGTCGCGCTGGTGAAAGGGGAGATCGGCGAGGACGACGAAGTGCTCGTGCGCGTGCACTCCTCCTGTCTGACCGGCGACGTCTTCCACTCCAGCCGCTGCGACTGCGGCGACCAGCTCGAGCGCGCGTTCGAGCTGATCGAAAGGGAAGGGAAGGGGGTCATCCTCTATCTCCTCCAGGAAGGCCGCGGCATCGGTTTGATCAACAAGCTGCGCGCGTACGAGCTGCAGGACAAGGGCGCGGACACGATCGAGGCGAACGCGCAGCTCGGCTTCGCGCCGGACATCCGCGAGTACGGGACCGGATCGCAGATCCTCCGCGACCTCGGCGTCCGGAAGATCCGGCTGATGACCAACAACCCCGCCAAGTACGTGGCCATCGAGGGGTTCGGCCTGCAGATCGTGGAGCGCGTCCCGCTCGAGATCGCGCCGTCGCAGACGACGCGCAAGTATCTCGAGGCGAAGAAGACGAAGCTCGGGCACATCCTCGAGCTGGTGTAGTTGGCGGTTGACAGTTGGCGGTTGGCGGGAGAACCCCCGCCCGCCAATTCATCCCGCGCGACGGCCGCTCGCTCTCGGCACTCGATGATTGCGCGAAGGCGCGCATTCCAATTGTGGCCCGGGCTTGGCCCCATACGCACTAACCTAGCTGGTTCCAGGAGTGCGGTGGCGAGGTGGTGGGTGGTGGGAGCCACCGCTCTGGTCGTGCGGATGGGCCACGCGGTGGCGATACCAGAGCGGTAGCTCCCACCCCGTCCACCACCCTCGCCACCGCACTCCTAGAACGCATTTCTCTCGCGCAGGGATCGAAGCGACATGCTGTCATCCCGAGCAGGTGACGGCACGCTGCGCCGCGCCTGAGAGAAAGAAACCTGCTTGAGTATGTCGGACTCATAGCAGATCGCAAGATGTTGATTGCAAGCAGCTTGCGGCTCGCGAACAACGAGTTTCTTGGAA
>DASUSN010000095.1:0-13062 GCA_036375075.1 Thermoanaerobaculia bacterium
CGACGCTTCCAAGAAACTCGTTGTTCGCGAGCCGCAAGCTGCTTGCAATCAACATCTTGCGATCTGCTATGAGTCCGACATACTCAAGCAGGTTTCTTTCTCTCAGGCGCGGCGCAGCGTGCCGTCACCTGCTCGGGATGACATCCTGGGCGCAGCGGGCACTCGTGGTTCTTCTCCTGCCCCCCGCGCCCTGTCCCCTGTCCCCTGTTTTCCGTCCCGTCACTGGACATGCTACAAACGTAGCACTATGCTACTCCCGTAGCAGACAAGGAGGGCGTCCACATGACGCTGTCGCGCAGGGAACGGGAGATCCTCGACGTCATCTTCGCCATCGGCGGGGAGGCTTCGGCGGAAGAGATCCGGGAGAAGCTGTCCGATCCGCCGAGCTATTCGGCCGTGCGGGCCATGCTCGCCAAACTCGAAGCCAAGGGCGCCGTAAAACACAAAGAGAAGGGGCTGCGCTACGTGTATTCGCCGACCACGCCGCGGAAGACGGCGCGCAAGTCCGCGCTGCGCAAGCTCGTCGACGTCTTCTTCGAGGGCTCGAAGGAACAGGTCGTCACGGCGCTGCTGGACGACGAGAAGTGGAGCGAAGACGAACTGGACGCGCTGGCCGAGCAGATCGCGGCGCGGCGGAAAGAGAGGAGCGGACGATGACTACTCTGGTACTCAAAGCAACCCTGGCGATGCTGATCGGCCTGCTGCTCGTGGTGGCTCTGCGGCGCGCCAAGGCGTCCGTGCGCCACCTCGTGCTGGCCGCGCTGTTCGGGTTCCTGCTGCTGCTCCCGGTGGCGGAGCGGCTCGCGCCACGCTGGGAGATTGCGGTAAAGAACGAAACCGTCGCGAATGGAGGATGGGCTTCAGCCCGTCCCGCACTCGCGCTGATCGCGGACCAGGCCGAGGATCGGGCTGCAGCCCGTCCTGCATTTCCGTTCACCTGGTTCCACGCCTACGCCGCCGGCGCGTCGCTCCTCCTGGGCTGGCTGGCCCTCGGCGTCTTCCGCCTGCGCAAGCTGGAGGCGGACTCCGACGTGTGGCTCGAGGGGACGGCGCGGATGAATGAGATCGCACACGAGGCCGGCATCCGCCGTCCCGCGCTGGTCGTCATCTCGCGCGACGTCCAGGTCCCGATGACCTTCGGCTTCCGCCGCTCGACGATCGTGCTTCCCGCAGCGGCGAAACTGTGGCCGGACGCGGAGCTCGTGCTCGCCCTGCGCCACGAGCTGGAGCACGTGCGGCGCGAGGACTGGCTCCTCCAGCTCGTCGCCCGCACGGCCTGCGCGCTGTACTGGCCCGTGCCGCTGGTGTGGCTGGCGTGGCGGCGCTTCTGCCTGGAAGCGGAGCGCGCCTGTGACGACGCCGTCGTGCGCTGCGCGGAGCCGGAGGTGTACGCGGGCCAGCTCGTGTCCCTCGCGCGGTCCGTGCGCGGGTTGAACGCGATGCCCGCCCTGGGCATGGCCCAGCGCAGCCGGCTCGGGCATCGCATCCAGGCCATCCTCGACCCCGCGCAGCGCCGCGGACCGCATTCGCGCGCGGCCACGGCCGCCGCGTTCGCCGTCGCGCTCGCGCTGCTCGTCTCCGTCGCGCCCGCCCACTTCGTCGCGGCCGCCATCGCCGACCAGATCCCGGAGCGCACCCCCCTCGGCGAGGCGCTCGTCGCCGCGGCGCAATACGGCGACCTCGAGGCTGTCCGCGGCCTCCTCGACAGCGGCATGGACGTGGACACGCTCCAGGACGGCGACGGCACCGCGCTCATCGGCGCGGCGCGCGGCGGCCAGCTCGCGATGGTGAACTACCTGCTCGACCGCAACGCCGACCCGAACCTGGCGTGCCCCGGCGACGGCAATCCGCTCATCGCCGCGGCGGCCCACGGGCATGCGCTCACCGTGCAACTGTTGCTGGACCGCGGGGCGCGCATCGACGACGTCGTCCCCGGCGACGAGAACGCTCTGATCACCGCCGCACGTTTCGGCCGCACGAAAGTCGTGGAGCTGCTGATCAACCGAGGCGCGGACGTGAACGCGCGGGTCCTGGTCCTCGACTCGGACGACGCGCCGACGTGGCGCACGCCGCTGCGCATGGCGCGGCGCGGCGGTCACACCGAGATCGAACGGATGCTGCTCGCCGCGGGCGCGAAAGAGTAGGGGAGAACGACGAATGCTGTCCATCATCCTGGCCGCGGCGATCGCCGCGGCCCCGGTCGAAGTCCGCAGAGCCGAAGGCCCGATCCGCGTCGACGCGCAGCTCGACGAGCCCGCGTGGGCGAGCGCCGTGCCGGTGCCCGTGTCGTACGAGTGGTATCCAGGCGACAACACGCCCGCGCCGGTGGAGACGGAGGCGCTGGTGACGTACGACGAGCGGAACCTGTATGTAGCGTTCCGCGCGAAGGACCCGAAGCCCGCGCTCATCCGCGCGCGGCACGAGGAGCGCGACGGCGGCCAGGAGGACGACGTGGTCGGCTTCTACGTCGACCCGTTCAACGACGACAAGCTCGCCTATCAGTTCCGCGTGAACCCCCTCGGCGTCCAGATCGACGCGATCAACTCCGACGTCGAGGGGAGCGAGGACTTCTCGTGGGACGCGATCTGGGACTCGGCGGGGCGGCTCACGCCGGACGGTTACGTCGTCGAGATCGCGGTGCCGCTCCAGCAACTGCGCATCCCGTCGCGGGCGGGCGCGCAGACGTGGGGCTTTCTCGCCGTGCGCGAGTGGCCGCGCGACGTCGCGCACCGCCTGCGGTCCGTGGAGACGGACCAGGACCGCGACTGCCTGGTCTGCCAGTTCCAGGACCTGCGCGGCTTCGAGACGCGTACGAGCGGCCGCGGTATCGAGGTGACGCCCACCATCACCAGCACCGACGACGATGCGTTCGACGCGGGTGTCTCGTCGCGCTGGGCGATCACGCCGGGCACGTCGTTGCAGGCCACGCTCAACCCCGATTTCTCGCAGGTCGAGGCCGACGCGGCGCAGCTCGACGTGAACACCCGGTTCGCGCTGTTCTTCCCCGAGAAGCGTCCGTTCTTCAGCGAGGGCGCGGACTACTTCGAGACCCGTCTGCCCCTGGTGTTCACGCGTACGATCGCCGATCCCGCCGCCGGCGCGAAGATCACCGGCAAGAGCGGGCCGCAGTTGTACGGCGCGCTGTTCGCGCGCGACGAGATCACGAACGTGCTCGTGCCGGGGGACCAGGGGTCGTTCCTCGCGACGCTCGGGGGCAAGTCCACGTCCGCATTCGGCCGCTACCGCCGCGAGCTCGGAAAGTCGGCGACCCTCGGCGGGCTGCTCTCCTCGCGCCGCGGCGAGGACTACGAGAACACGGTGCTCGCCGCCGACTCGTACTACCGCATGACGGACAGCGACTCGGTGCGCGTGCAGCTCGCGGGCTCCCGCACGACGTACCCCGATGCGTTCGCGGCGGGTGCCGGGCAGCCACAGGGTGCGTTCGACGGCCACGCGCTCGTCGCCAGCTACAACCATGCAGACCGCACGTGGACGTGGTCCGCGCACTACGAGGAGCTCGCGCCGGAGTTTCGCGCGGACAGCGGCTTCGTCAATCAGGTGGGCGTCCGCTACGGCCAGGCCGCCATCGAGCGGCGATTCCGCGGCGGCGCCGATCGCTGGTTCCGCAATCTCTACCTCGGCGCCGGCATCGACTCCACGCGCCACTACGACGGCGAGTGGACGGAATGGGGCATGGACCTCAACGCGACGTACGAGGGGCCGCGGCAGAGCGAGATCAGCATCAACATCGCGCCGAACCAGGAGCACTACGCGGGCAGGACGTACCACAACATGCGCGGGAGCATCTCCGGCTCGATGCAGCTCTCGCGCGATCTCTCCGCGGGGATCGGCATCCGCGGGGGCGAGGCGATCCACTTCGACACCGAACAGCAGGCGAAGTTCCTCGAGATCACGCCCGAGGCGGACGTCAACATCGGGCGGCACGTGAGCGCGGAGCTCGCGTATGCGTATCAGATGTTCGAGACGAACGGCGGCGCACGCCTGTTCGACGTGCACCTCCCGCAGGCGCGGCTGCTGTGGCACTTCAACCGCCGGGCGTACGTGCGGACGATCGTGCAATACCAGGCGGTATCCGCGGGCATCGACGAGCGCGAGCTGCTCACGCAGTTGCTGTTCTCGTATCGCCTGAACGCGCAGACGGTGTTCCTGGCCGGGTACTCGGACGACTACCAGGGCGAGCGCGACCTGACGCGGACGGAGCGGGCGGTCTTCGTGAAGCTGGGCTACGCGTTTCTGTTCTGACGTGAAATGTAGGGCGTGGCTTCAGCCCGCCCCCCTCGTGGGTGGGGGAGTTCCCCCTCCCCGCCCGGGGGGCGGGCTGAAGCCGCGCCCTACATTGTCGTGCTGTTGCCGCACGCCACAGACAGCCGGTCGAAGTCGGCGAGGGACAGCGTCTCGGCGCGCGCGTTCTCGTCGATCCCCGCGCGCTGCATCGCCTCGAGCACCTGCTCCCGGGTCAGCTCCCGCCAGCCGGTCAAGTTGTTGACCAGCTTCTTTCTCCGCATGCGGAACGACGTGCTGACGAGATCCAGCACCTTCTCCCGCGGCGCCTGCAGCCCCGGGTCTCGCGGGTCGAGCACCACCACCGCGCTGCGCACCTTCGGCGGCGGGTAGAACGACTTCGGCTCGAGCGTCATGATCGACTTCGCGCTCGCGAACGCCTCCACGTACAGCGTGAGATAGCCGTACGGCTCGGTGCCCGGCTTCGCCACCACCCGGTCCGCCACTTCCTTCTGCAGCATGAACACCGCGCGGCGGCAGTTCGGGTCGGCGATCACGCGGCGCAGGATGGGCGTCCCGACGTTGTAGGGGAGGTTGCCCACCGCGCGGAACGGCGTATCCGGCAGCGGCGCCTCGAGCGCGTCCTCGTTCCGCAGTTCCAGCCGGTCGCCGAACTTCGCCCGCAGCTTCCTCTCCAGGTCCGGATCGATCTCCACGGCGATCACCCGGTTCGGCAGCGCCACCAGCTTCTCCGTCAGCGCGCCCTCGCCGGGGCCGATCTCCACGACGATCTCGTCCGGCGCCGCATCGACCGCGGCGACGATCCGGTCGACCGCCCCGCGGTTGCGCAGGAAGTTCTGGCCCCATTTTTTCTTAGGCTTCGTCACGTAACGTAAACTCCCCCGCGATGACGCTGAGCACGGAACACGCCCACGATACCCTGACCCGCCTCCGCAAGGAGGTCGCCCGCGTCGTCATCGGGCAGGACGCCGTCGTCAACCGCCTGTTGATCGCGCTGCTGATCCGCGGGCACGTGCTGGTCGAGGGGCTGCCGGGGCTGGCCAAGACGCTGCTGGTGAAGACCCTCTCCCAGGCCATCGACGGGACGTTCAAGCGCATCCAGTTCACGCCCGACCTGCTGCCGGCGGACATCACGGGCACGCAGATCTTCGACCCCGCCGGCCGCACCTTCAACGCCCGGCTGGGGCCGATCTTCGCGAACTTCATCCTCGCCGACGAGATCAACCGCGCGCCGGCGAAGGTCCAGAGTGCCCTGCTGGAGGCGATGCAGGAGCGGCAGGTGACGATCGGCGACACCTCGTACGCCTTGCCCGACCCCTTCGTCGTCATCGCCACGCAGAACCCCATCGAGCACGAGGGGACGTACAACCTGCCCGAGGCGCAGGTGGACCGGTTCGTCATGAAGCTGCGGGTGGACTACCCGACGGCGGCGGAGGAGCTGCGGATGCTGGGAATGTACCTCGATCCGATGCGCGAGGCCACGGCCGTGCAGCGCGTGCTCACGCTCGACGAGATCCGGTCGATCGCCCATCTCGCCGCGCGCGTCCACACCGACGAGCGCATCGGCCGCTACATCGTCCAGCTCGTCGCCGCCACCCGCAAGCCCGCCGACTTCCGCCTCCCGTCCCTGACCAACCACATCGCCTTCGGCGCCTCCCCGCGCGCAACGCTCGCCCTCGCGCACGTCGCCAAGGCCCACGCCTTCCTCGAAGGCCGCGAATACGTCGTCCCCGAGGACATCAAGGCCGTGGCCCACGACGTGCTGCGGCACCGGCTCGTGCTGTCGTATGAAGCCGCGGCGGAGAGTCTTACGGCGGATCGGATCGTGGATCAGATTCTCGGGGCGGTCCCCGTGCCATAGTCTTCGAGTCGTCAAGCCGTCCAGTCGTCGAGCAACCTAGACGACTAGACGACTCGACGACTCGACGACTCGAACCTATGCTCTTCCGCCGCCGCCCTCCCGACCTCCGCGAACCGGTCATCCGCCGCGTGAAAGACCTCGAGCTGGCCAGCTCCCGGCTGATCCGCGCGGGCTTCGCCGGCGACTACCACTCCGCCTTCCACGGGCGGGGCATCGAGTTCTCGCAGGTGCGGGAGTACATGCCCGGCGACGACATCCGCACGATCGACTGGAACGTCACCGCGCGGAGCGGCGTGCCGCACGTGAAGGAGTTCATCGAGGAGCGGGACCTCACCGTGCTCATCGCCCTGGACGTCTCCGGCTCGATGGCCTTCGGCTCGGTCGACTGGCGCAAGTGCGACATCGCGGCCGAGCTCGCGGCGGTGTTCGCGTTCTCCGCCGTCGAGAATTCGGATCGCGTGGGCATCCTCCTCTTCTCCGACAGCGTCCGCACGTTCATCCCGCCGCGCCGCGGGCGGACGCACGCGCAGGTCATTGTCCGTGCCGCCGTCGACGCGGCGATGCGCGGGCCGCACGGCGACGCGGACCTCGACCACGCCATCCGCTACCTCGAGCGCGTGGCGGTCAAGCGCGCGGTGGTGCTGGTCCTCTCCGACTTCCTCGACCTCGCCTTCGAGCGCCCGCTGCACCGGCTCAACCGCAAGCACGACGTGATCGCCATCCCGATCGTCGATCCGCGCGAGGAGCGCTTCCCCGTGGGCGGGCTGGCGCGCCTGGTCGACCTCGAGTCCGGCAAGGCCCGTCTCGTCGACCTCGGCCGCGCCGACGTCGCCCGCCGTGCGGCGCAGCGCCGGGAGATCCTCGAACGGCGCTTCCGCTCCGCGGCGATCGATCACCTCTTGGTGTCGACCGCGGTACCCTACGATCACGCGCTTCTGCGGTTCTTCAAGGACCGCGCGGGCCGCGTACGACGACCCCAATGATCCTGGCCGTTCTCGCCGCTCTCACCGTGTCCCTGTCGCCGCCGCAGCCGAAGGTCGGCGACCTGATCACGGTCACGTTTCCGGAGCCGGTCGTGCTCGACGCCTCGCGCGAGTACGAGGTCGTCGCGCGGAAGGGGAACGTCGTCGTCCTGCGCACGTTCGAGCCGCGGGAATTCGCGCTGAACGGCACCATGGGCAACGTCCGCTTCCGCAATCTGAAGGTCCCGATGGCCTCGGTGCTCCGGAAGGGCGACGACCTCGCGCCCGCGCCGCTCGCGCCGCCGCGGCCGGCGGAGATCACGTGGCTGCAGTGGCTCGCCGTCGCCCTCGCGGTGTTGCTCGCCCTGGCGCTCGTCGCCTTCCTCTGGATCCGGCTGCGGCGGAAGAAGCCGAAGGCCGAGGCGGTCCCGCAGCTCACGGCCGAGGAGCGATTCCGCGCCGCGGTGCTCGCGTTGCGGGCGGACCCGTCGCGCCACCTGCGCTGGGCAGCGCTCGCGGACGAGACGCGCCGGTATCTCGCGGCCACGCGTCCGCAGCTCGGCAGCGAGCTGACCACGACGGAGCTCGTCCCGCGGCTCGACGACCGCCAGCGCGTCGTCGAGGAGATCCTGCGGCAGGGCGATCTGGAGAAGTTCTCGCGCCGTGGTCCGGCCGAGCGGGAGTTCGATGCGCTGGCGGATCGGGCTCTGGAGCTGGCATCATGATCCGCCTCGCGCATCCGCTGTGGCTCGCCCTGGCGCTGCTCGTCCTCGGGCGCGCGGTCCTGCTCTGGCGCGACCGCCGCGCGCGCGTCGGAGCGTTCGGCTTCTCGTCGCTCTCCCTCGTCGACTCCGCGCGCGTCCTCCGCGTCCGCACCGCGCTGCTGCCGTTCTTCGTCGAGACGATCGCGCTGCTGTTGATCGTCGTGGCCCTCGCGCGGCCCCAACGCGTCACGCGGCTCGCCACCAGCGACCGCTTCGGCATCGACATCGTCATCGCCCTCGACTCCTCCGGGAGCATGGCGGCCGAGGACTTCCGCCCGCGGAACCGGTTCACCGTGGCGAGGGAGCTCATCGCCGACTTCATCCGCGGGCGCCAGGACGACCGCATCGGCCTGGTCACGTTCGGCAGCCGCGCCGCGACGCGCGTGCCCATCACGTACGACCGGCGGATCACCGAGGGGATCCTGGACCGGGCGGAGATCGGCGAGCACGGGCAGGGGACGGCCATCGGCCACGCGCTCGCCACCGCGGTCAACCGGCTCCGCACGTCGAAGACGCGCAGCCGCGTGATCATCCTGGTGACGGACGGCGTGAACAGCGCGGGCTCGATCGACCCGCGCGTGGCGGCGCAGCTCGCGGCGCAGAACGGGATCAAGGTCTACACCATCGGCGTCGGCAGCGAAGGGCCGGTGCCGCTGCCGGTGCAGCGGCAGAATCCGTTTACCGGGGTGACGGACACGGTCTACACGCACATCCGCGGCGAGCTCGATGAGCCGACGCTCTCCGCCATCGCGGAGACGACCGGCGGCGAGTACTTCCGCGCCACGGATGCGCGGGCGCTGAGCAACGTGCTGCGCCGCATCGACGCGCTGGAGAAGACGCGCCTGACCGCGCCGAAGCGCGAGCAGATCGACGAGCTGTACGCGATCCCGCTCGCGTACGGCCTGGCGCTCCTCGCGCTGGCGCTGCTCGCGGGCGAGACGCTGTGGATGAAGGTGCCGGCATGAGCTTCCGGAACGTCACGATGCTGTGGACGATCGCGGCGGTGCCGCTGGCGCTGATCTTCCTGCTGATCCGCGAGCGCGCCCGTACCCGCGTCGCGCGGCGCTTCGCCTCGGAGCGGCTGCGCGGCGTGGCGAACGGCGCGCGTGCGCTGCGTCCGTGGCTCCTCGGCCTCGGCATCGCCGCGGCGCTGCTCGCGCTGGCCGGGCCGTACGCGGGCTTCACGCTCGTGCCGATCGTGGCCCGCGAGGCGAACCGCGTCATCGTCATGGACGCCTCCCACAGCATGGCGGCCCAGGACGTGGGGACCTCGCGGCTGAGCGCGGCGAAAGCGCTCGCGGTGCGGCTGGCTCGCGCGCAGGAAGGCCGCATCGCGCTGGTCGTGTTCGAGGCGCAGGCGGAAGTCGTGTCGCCGCTGACGACGGACGGGGAAGCGGTGGCCGCGCTGATCGACACGCTGCAGCCCGGGGAGCTCGGCGCGCCGGGCTCGGACGTCGGCGCCGCGATGATCGCGGCCCTGCGCCTGGTCGAAGGCGACGTCGAGCAGAAGGCGGACCTGGTCGTCATCAGCGACGGCGAGGACCAGGGCTCGCGTCTGCCGGAGGCGGTCCAGCGCGCGAAGTCGCGGGGGATGCAGGTCTCGACGATCGTGGTCGGCAGCTCCTCGGGGAGCACGATCCCGACGGATCGCGGCCCGCTGCGCGACGCGGCGGGCGAGGTCGTGACCACCTACGCGCGCGGCGACGTCCTCGGCGACATCGCGCGCGCGACCGGCGGGAAGTTCCTGGAGAACCCGTTCGCCGACCGGGCCCTCGATCCGCTGCTCGGCAGCGGCGCGGCGACGCGGCGGGAGACGCACGCGCGCGTACCGGTGGACCGCTTCCAGTGGCCGCTGGCGCTGGCGTTCTTCGCGTTCCTCGGCGGTTCCCTGCTGCATCGGGGTGCGGAATGAGGACCGTCGCGGCGCTGCTGGTGCTCGCGTCGTTGTGGGGCGAGGTGGGCTCGCGCGTCGCCAGCGCGCGCGGCGCGGACGCGTTCGAGAAGAAGGAGTATGCGAAGGCGGAGGAGCACTTCCGCCGCGCGCAGGAGCTGGCGCCGTCGCCGCAGAACGCCTTCAACCTCGGCACGGCGCAGATCGCGGCGGGGCATCGCGAGCAGGGCTCGGCGACGCTGGCCGAGGCGCTGAAGGACCCGAAGCTGCGCGCGGACGCCCTGTACAACCGCGGCAACAGCGCCCTCGCGGCGAAAGCGCTCGATCACGCCGTCCGCGACTACGCGGACGCGCTGCGCGCCGATCCGCGCCACGCGGCGGCGAAGCGCAACCTCGAGATCGCGCTGCAGCGCCGCGAGCAGCAGCGGCGCAACTCGTCGTCGAACCAGCAGAACCAGCAGGGCCAGGGGCAACAGCAGCAACAGCAGACGCCGGCGCCCGGCCAGCAGCAGCAGCCGAAGGGCCAGCTCGACATGGACGCGCTGCTCCGCAGCGTCCAGCAGCAGGAGGCCGACGAGCTGCGGCGCATGAAAGGGAAGGCGGGAGAGGCGCGGGTCGGGTGGTGAGCGCGGGGAAGTCTCAAAGTCTCAGAGTCGCAAAGTCTCAAAGAGAGACGACTTTGCGGCTTTGCGACTTTGCGACTTTGCGACTTCTTCTTCTCCTGGCCCTTGCCTTCTCCGCGAGTGCCAATGAGATCGTCGTCGACACCCGCACGCTCGACATGAACGACCTCGCGACCGTCACGGTGTCGCTCACCGGGGCCTTCGCGTCGAACGACTTCGTCGAGATGCCGCTGCAGAACCTGGACTTCGTCGGTGAGCCGAACGTCGCGTCCGAGTTCGCCTGGATCAACGGGGAGGTCGTGCGGCGGAAGGTCTTCCGCTACCGCCTGCGGCCGATCGCGCCCGGGCCCGCGAAGATCGGTCCGATCGAGCTGCGCGCGGAAGACGGGCAGGTCGACCGGCTGAACGCGGTCGAGCTGCAGGTGCTGCCGGACCGCGCGGGCGCGTCGAACGACCCCGAGGCCGTGCTGCGCGAGCTGCTCGCGCTGAGGCGCGATCCGTTCTTCGTCGTCGCCCAGGTCGACAAGCAGTCGGTCTACGTCGGCGAGCCGGTGGTGATCACGTGGCTGATGTACAACGCCACCGCCATCCAGCAGTGGCAGGTGGTGAACGTGCCGAAGCTGGCGGACTTCTGGAGCGAGGACCTCACCCGCAAGGACACGCCGGAGCGCGAATACCTCGGCGACGTGATGGTGCAGAAGCTGCCGGTGCGCCGCGTGGCGCTCTATCCGCTGCGCAGCGGGCGCCTGCGCATCGAAGGGCTCACGGTCGAGGGCGCGATCATGCGGCGCATCCGCAGCGGGCCGTTCTCGATGTTCGACGGCGAGCTGGTGGAGACGACCTTCACGTCCGCGCCGGTGGAGATCGACGTGAAGCCCATCCCTCCCGGGGCGCCGGTGGATGTCGTGGGGGAGCTGGCGCTCGCGTGCGAGTCGCCGATGCAGCGGGGGAGCGGGCCGGCCGTGCTCCGCGTCTCGCTGTCGGGCCTCGGCAACATCCGCGCGACGACGCCGCCCCGGTTCGAGCGCGGCGTCGCCGGGACGCTGCAGATCGAAGGCGGCGCGGTGACCGTGGCGCGCGACGAAGGGACGGCGGAGATGACGCGGCGGTGGGAGTACCTGATCTTCCCGTCGAAGACCGGCACGCTCGAAGTGCCGGCCCTGACGATGCTCGTTTTCGATCCGCGCCTGGGCGCGCGGCGCGAGCTGCGCTGTGCGGCGACCTTCCTGCCGGTCGTGGCCACGCCGTTGCCCGAGGGTGCGGCGGCGCCGCCGGCGGAGGCGCGCCGGCCGCTTCCGTGGCCGTGGCTGGCCGGCGGCGCGGCGTTGTTGCTCGCGCTGTTCCTCGGTTTCCCGCGCGTGTCGCGCGAGCTCCGGCTGCGGCGCGAGGCGCGAGCGATCGTCCGCGACGCGACGCCCGCCGAGATCCGCGCGCGCATGGAGCAGCGGGTGAAGATCCCCCTCGACGAAGCCTCGGACCGCGGCGACGCCTGGCGCGCGCTGCGCTCCCTCCTCGACGCCGCGGAGCGCGAGCGCGACATCGCCGTCGACGCCGAGGCGGAGCTCGTGCGGAGGGTCCGCGAGGTGCTCGCGTCCCTGGACAGCCGGCGTCAGAGCTGATCCCTTGTCATCCCGAGCCGGAAAACGGCACGGTGCGCGCCGTCGATGAGGAGATGACACTGCCTCTGCGCCGGAGGCGCGACAGAAGGTAGCCGGCCCCGGAGGGGCCGCAGAAGGCGTCTGGCGCCCCTCCGGGGCGCGTAATCTTCGCGATCCTACCCGGTGGCTGCGCCGCTTCGCGGCTTGCCACCGGCTACCTTCTTCTGTCCCTCCGGGACATGTGTCATCCCGAGCTCGACGCTCGGGATGACAGGCTGTGTCTCGATCCCTCCGCGTGAGGAGAGCGCATCCGTAAAATGCGCTCATGCCGATCACCCTGCGCCCGCTCACCCTCGCCGACGCACCTGCCGTGCACGCGCTTGCGAGCGCGTACGAAGTCGCGTTGAACACGCTGATGATTCCGCATCCCTATCCCGAGGGCGCGGCCGAGGGGTGGATCGCCAATGCCGGCCCGCACACGTTCGCCATCGACGACGGACAGCTCGTCGGCGCGGTCGGGCTGGTCATGAAGGGCGACGAGATCGCGGAAATCGGATACTGGATCGGCGTGCCGTACTGGAACCGTGGCTACGCGAGCGAGGCCGCGGGGGAGATCATCCGCTACGGGTTCGAGGAGTGCGGGCTGCACCGCATCTTCGCCGGCCACTTCACGCGCAACCCGGCGTCGGGAAAGGTCATGCAGAAGGTGGGGATGACGTTCGAGGGGACGCTGCGGCAGCACGTGAAGAAGTGGGGCGAGTACCTCG
Source organism: Thermoanaerobaculia bacterium (assembly GCA_036375075.1). Classification (GTDB taxonomy): domain Bacteria; phylum Acidobacteriota; class Thermoanaerobaculia; order Gp7-AA8; family Gp7-AA8; genus QHVT01. Next base: position 12,730 of record DASUSN010000095.1, read on the forward strand.
ACGTGAGCTACTACGGCATCCTCCGCGAGGAGTGGCTCAGCGCGCGAGGAACGGGAGCAGGAACAGCAGCGAGAGAATGATCGCCAGCCAGCGCTCGAGACGGTAGTCGTTGCGTTCCATGCCACGCAGCATGCGCGTCAATTGTGGCAAAAATGTGCAACGGCGCGAGATTCTGTGTGATCTCTGTCTAGGCAAATGTAGGGCGTGGCTTCAGCCCGCCCCTCTCGTGGGTGGGGGCGTTCCCCCTCCCCGCCCAGGGGCGGGCTGAAGCCGCGCCCTACATTTGCCTGTCGGGATGACAGCGGAGGCGTTGCCTCCGCACTCCAAAGCTTA
>DASUSN010000096.1:0-36477 GCA_036375075.1 Thermoanaerobaculia bacterium
AGGGGGGAATGCCCCGGGAACGCCCCGCCCACGAGAGGGGCGGGCTGAAGCCACGCCCTACATTTGAGACAGCCTCCGAATGCCTCCGCACCCCAAACACGCAGAGCTGCTGCGGAGCGCCGGCATCCTTGCCGGCCGCTACGCCGGCTTCCAGCCGGCATGCCGCGTAGAAGCCCTCCCGATCACCTCTCCGGCCGCAACGGGTCGTACACCTCCACGAGCAGCAGGTGCAGCGTCTCCTCGTCGAACCGGTAACACAGCCGCAGCGCCGGAAACTTGCCGTACGGCCCGGTGTGAAGGATGCGCAGCGTGCTCCCGGCGATCGCCGGCGCCCAGTGCGGGCGGGCCGCCAGCAGCTCGGCCAACTGCTCCACCATCCGCTCCGTTTCCGCGCACGCCAGCCCCCGCGACGCCTCCACGAACTCCTCGGACCGGATGATGCGCCGCGTGGCCATCGCCTATGTGCTCACCGCGCGACGAAGACAATAAGAAGAGTCTTCAACCCGCAAAAAAAATCACGCATCGTCGTCTCCCTCTCCGGCGAAGTTCCAGGCCCGGACGAACTCCACGTCGTCGCGCAACGCCTCCACGGTCTCCGGCGCGATGGCCCGGTGCACGAGGTCGGTCATGTACTCGGTGAAGTCCGCCGGCGGCACGACCCGGTGCGGCATCCGCTCGATCCGCGACTGCGTCCGCAGCGCCTGGACGAGGTAGGCCGGCAGCTCCAGCGGCAGGGGGACGGGATGCAGCCCCGCGGGCAGCAGGGCGGCGTCCCGGCCGAGGGTGCGCAGCAGCGTCGCCAGAGGCCAGGCTTCCAGCACCCACACCGCCGCCGCGTCCCACCGCACCAGCCCCTCCGCGGTCAGCGCCCCCCGATCTTCGGCCGCCCGGCGCACCTCCGCGAGAGGCCACCCCAGCAGCTCCGCGACCTCGTCCGCGGGCCGAGGGTGGCGCTCGCGAAAAAAACGCGTCACGATGGCGTGCGGCGGAGGAAGGCGTCGGGCGGTCATGACCTCGGTGCGACCGTTCTACAGGCAGCACCGCACCGGGCCGCATCGCATTTCCTGACCTTCGCCGCGAAACGCGCTTCTCATTTTCTGACGTAGGGTAGGGAAGGCAGCATTGCCGTCACTCCTGAGAGGAGAGCGAGAGATGGAACAGCCCCGCAGTGAGACGGCGCCCGGGAGGGACGCGAGGCTCGCGACGCCCCGCCCCGAGCCCATGGCTTTCGAGGAGGCGTACCTGCGTTTCGCGCCACTGCTCCGGAAGATCGCCGTCCGGAAGTTCGGCATCCCGCCCGCCGACGCCGAGCCCCTGGTCCACGACGTCTTCGCCACCTACCTCACCCATGCCGACCAGGTCGAGCACCTGGAGGGCTACCTCGTCGGCGGGATCTGCAACGCCTCCCGCCACTACCTCCGGCGCGGGGCCGCCGCCAGCGAGTTGTTCTGCGGCGAAGAGCCGTGCGCCGCCGCGCCCACGGACTCGATCCTCCTCGAAGTCGAGCGCAAGATCCTCATCGGCCGCCTCCTGTCCCGCATCGGCAGCCGCTGCCGCGACCTGTTGCACCGCTACTACATGAACGGCGAGACCACCAGCGCCATCGCCGGCGAGCTGCAGTTCAAGCCCACCACGGTGCTCATCTTCCTCAGCAAGTGCCGCAAGCGCGCCCTCTCGGCGTACCACGACATGAGGGGGGTGCGGGCGTGAGCCACATCCCGGAGACCGAACTGGCGGTCATCGCGCTCATGCCCGGCTCGCTGAGCGCCGAGCGCCGCGCCGGGATCGCCGCCCACCTCGCCGAATGCGCCGCCTGCCGGCGGACTCACGCCGCCTTCGACCTCAGCGAGGAAGCGCTCGAAGCCGAGCTCCGCGACCCGATGACCTGGGAGCCCATCGTCGGCTCCGAGACGCACAGCTCGCTCACCGAGTACCACGCGCTGATCGAGCAGGAGGACCGCGACGCGGCTGACCTGTTGAAGCCGTACCTCGCGAACCCGATCAACGCCGCGTGGGAGGGGCTGGTGACCAAACCGGACTTCCGGACCGCGGGAGTGGTCCGCGCGCTCATCGACGCGGCGCACGCGACCTGCGAGTCCAAACCCCTCGTGGCGCTGGTGTTCGCGGAGAACGCCGTGGCCATCGCCGAGGTTCTCGACGACGAGCGGTATCTCGGTTCGGCCGCCGACCAGCTCCGTGGAACTGCGTGCAAGGAGCAGGCGAACGCGGAGATGCTTCTCGGGCGGTTGCCCGCGGCGCACCTGTCGTTGGACAGCGCCGACCGGTATTACCGCCGGTGCGTCCCGAACACCCGCGGGCTTGCGATCGTGGCGCTGGTTCGTGCCGGTGTGTTCTACCAACAGGAACGGTTGCAGGACGCGATGCCGCTCGCGGAGCAGGCGGAGGTCGGATTTGCTCACGCAGTCGACGACAAACGGCGGATGGACGCGGTCTTCCTGCGAGGCGCGATCTTGTTCGAAGCTGGACGTGCTGCCGAAGCTGTTCCGTTGTTCCGTCAAGTGATCGACTATGGCGAAGAGACCCGTAACGTTCGTTTGATTGCCCGTGGGTCGTACGCAATCGGCGACTGCCAACTGGCCTTGGGCAATCTCGCCGAGGCAACCGTGTACTACCATCGCGCGCTCGTCATCTTCCGAGAAGCGGGGCCGGAACGTGACCGCCTGGCGACGGAGTGGGGCATCGCGCGCGTCGTTCTCCGCGGAGGAAAGTATGCCGACGCGATCATTCGTCTCCGGGCTCTGTCGACGGCATTCGAGCAGCGCGGCATGGTCACCGACGCCGCACTCGTAGGATTGGATATCATCGAGGCATTCTTGGTGCTCGGAAAGCCTCGCAGCATCGTCGCATTGGCTCAGCATCTCTTCACCGTTTTCACCAACGCCGGGATGCTTACCGGAGCGCTTTCTGCGCTTGCATACCTCAAAGAGGCGGCGACGACTGCTGAACTGACATTGGCCGGACTCGAAGAAGTTCGCTCGTTCCTCCGAAGAGCGGAGCGACAGCCGTATCTCCAATTTGTCCGGCCACGACCGCGTCCAGAAGATTCCGTATAGAGTCTCCCGTCCTCCCTCACTCTTCTGGGTGAGGGTGCCCTCCAGATATATCGACCTGAGACACGGTCCCAGGAGGGCTTATGCAACGTGTGCTTAGTGGAGTCGTTCGTGGCGGAGCCATATTCATGCTCGCAGCCACGGTGGCGGTATTGCCGGTCTACGCGGGCGAACTGAATCCGGATCCGCAAGCCAAGATTGGACCACCCATCGGCGCACCGGCCGCCGGCGAACAATCACAGGTTCGGATCTTGCCTCCCAGCGGCGCACCGGTCACATCACAGAACCGAATCTTGCCTCCCATCGGCACGCCCGCTCCCGCACTCAGTCCTCTCGACCTGTTCTGGCTGTGGCTTCAGGCTCAAGTCAAGATCAGTCCACCCATCGGCTGATCAGTCCGAACGAGGGAACAGCTGGAGGACGTTTATGCGAAGCATGTCTACCAGAGTCATGCGAGCGGGAGCGGTAGTTACGCTCTTGGCGGGGCTTCCCGCAACTGCCGCACACGCAGACGAACCTGGACCGCTGGAGAATCGCATTCGGCCACCCATCGGCGCACCGGCCGCAGGCGATCAATCACAGGTTCGTGTGAGCCCGCCCATCGGCGCACCGGTCACATCACAGAATCGAATCTTGCCTCCCATCGGCGGGCCTGCTCCCGCGCCAAGCCAGCTCGAACTGTTCTGGCGGTGGCTGCAGGCGCAAGCCAAGATCAGGCCACCCATCGGCTGACATCGGCCGCGATGGGTCGAGATTCGACCCATCGCGGACATTTCCTTCAAATTTCCCCCGCCGAGGCGGTAGGAGAGCCATGCCCTTCGCACACTCCCTTTCCGGAGGAGTTGGCGATGACCGTCCCGGACGGACAACACGCGCATAGTGCTCTCTCTCCCCTGGAAAACTCCCGGCGTCGCCGCTCCTCCCCATCGACGATGACCGCGAGAGCCGCGTCCCCCCGCACCTTCACCCACATCCACCGCCAGTGCCTCGACCGCGCCGCCGAGCTCTATCTCCACGACTGCTTCCGCAACGCCACCCGCGCCACCGTCACCGAATTCGCCGCCATCCTCGACCGCCACCCCGACTACCTCGCCCGTAAAGCCGCCGCCATCCTCGGCGCCTCCCTCCTCGGCTACCTCCGCGCCAGACAGCTCGAAGAAGCCGAGCGCCTCATCACCGTCACCACCCTCGGCATGAAAGAAATCGCCCTCCGCGCCGGCTTCGGCACCGTCTCCACCTTCTACCGGCACTTCCACGAGGCACATGGCACCACCCCCGCCGCCTTCCGGAAGGTCAGAAAATGAGAAGGATTTCGCACGGCCCCCCGTGCCCCGCCCTCGACGAAATCCCCTCCTGCGACTGGTGGGACACCCTCGACCTCACCGACCAGATCGAGTGGCAACTCAGCCGCACCCTCTGCCTCCTGGCCGAGATCCGCGTCCAACTCCGCACCCCCGAAGCCCGCCCCCTCCACTGGATGCAGCCCTCCATCGACCGCGCCTTCCACGACACCGACCGCATCCTGGAGAAGCTGGAGCGCGGCGCGTACTCGTGAGGGAGCGCGAAGCAACAGATTGCACCCCGAACAGCAAGTGTGGAGTGCGGCAACGGCGAGTTGCCGCTGTCCTTCCGGCAGCACACACGGCGCTCGAAGAACAGCGGCGACTTGCCGTCGCCGCACTCCACAGCACTTGGCTCGCACGAAAATGCGGGTAAATCCGGTCCAGCGCGTGCAGGGTGTCGAGGCGCCCTTCCAGTCGCGCTCCGCACTCCATACGTCACTGCCGCGGCTTCAGCTCCAGCGTCGCGCGGTTCATCCCCGGAACGACGTGGAGACCGAGCCGCACGGGCGACTGGCCGTCCGCGGCGATGATCGCGAGCGCCTCCTGTTCGGTGCGCACCGGCCACAGTTCGTAATACCCGACCGGGAGCCGCGGCGGGGCGGGGTTTCCATCCGGCTGCAGGAGGCGCCGCTGGCGGACGAGCAGCAGGGGCAGGAACTCGCCTTCGTACCGCATGAGGAATTGGACGCCCGGGATGGGCGCGCCCTCGGGGTCCTTCACTTCCGCATGAAGGCCGGCCTGGGCAGGCGGAACGCGCACCACGGTGGGCGCCGCTGCCGATTCGCTCTGCGGCAGTCTGGCGATGGCGAACGAGCCTTCCCGCGGAAAGACGTATGCGACCGCCGGAACGTCGGGCGGCACGGCAAGGTCCACAACGCCCATCGGGTCGGTCGAAGCGCTCGACACGACATACGCGCCGGCCGCCGCGTAAACGTCGGCACCGGCGATCGGAACGCCCTGCGCCGTCTGCACGGACAGGCGCTGGTTCCGGCCCGCCGTCAGTTCCACCAGGCGCTCCACGCGCTCGTCGGTGGATCCGACCAGGAACTCGACCGGCTGCGGGCGGAGGTATCCGTTCGCGCTGACGGACAGCGTCTGCTGGCCGGGCCGAACCGCGGTGAACTCGAACGTCCCGTCTTCCCGCGTCGTCGCGCTGAAGCTCAGCGACGAATCCCCCGAGCGCGTGCGCAACTGGAGATGCGCGTCGGGAATGGGGCGCGCGGTCTTCTGGTCGACGACCACTCCGACGATGCGGCGATCGGGAACGACGAGCTCCCACGTCTGCACGGCGGCGTCGACGTCGTCGATGACGATATGCGGCTGCGGGATCGCCGCCGTGCTCACCGCCGCCAGCAGGCGCCCGCCCTGCCACAACGCGCCACTGAGCTCGCCGTCGGCATCGGTCCGCAAGTCCGTCCTCCAGCGGTTGCCCATGTGGCTGACCTGGACGTTGGCGGCCGGCAGCGGCTTCGCGCCGAGCATCGTCTTCACGACGATGGCGCGGGGACGGATGGTGGCCGTCTGTTCGGCGACGGCGGCGGCTTCGATCTCGACCGGGAGCGCAAACCGTTCGAGCGCGCCGTCGCCTTCGACGACCACCGCGTACTGGCCGGGCTCCAGCTGCTCGAACCGCGCCTCGGTCTCGTGCGGCTGCACGACGCGGCGCGTGAGGACGACGGATTCGTTCGGGTTGGACGTATCGACGATGCTGACGGTGACTTTTTCGGGCGCGGAGTCCGGAAACGCGAGCCGGACGATCGCGCCGCCCGCTTCCGAGAGCTCGATGTCGCCGAGGGACCGCGGGCCGGGCGAGGGTTCGACCGGAATGGTCCGGGGAACGCGGCCGGGGGCCTCGACGCGGAGCGCGCGCAGCGTTTCGTCGGTCATGGCGATCGAGAACGAGCCCGTCGCATCCGGCGTCGCCAGGGTCTGGAGATCCGGCGAGAGGATGACCGCGGCGGGCAAGGGCTCATGCGTGTCCCGATCGATGACGCGGCCGGTGAGGACGGGCGCCTCGCGCAGGGTGAGGCTGCCGAGATCGACGGCCGCGTCGCGGACGGCGAAGGTTTGCGTCAGCGGCAGGTGGCCGCCGGCCAGCACCCGCAGCTCGAATGCGCCGGCCGGCATGCGCAGCTCCCGCAGTGCGCTCACCTGGCGCGGCGCGATGGGATATGCCCACGAGACCTCGGGATCCTTGCGCTTCAGCTGCACGACGACGGGCGCGTCGGGGGGCCTGCGGCGCGCAGGCACGATCCGGAGCCTGGCCACTGCCGACGCGCGCGCGGTCGCCGCCGGATCCAGCGTTGCGGGGTCCGCGGGGACGACGCCGAACAACAGCGTGCGGGCGCCGTCGGCGGCGAACACGAACGGGCGCCCGCCGCTGCTCGCCGCGACGCGCTCACGCTCCGACGGCCAGCGGAGACACGGCTTCTGGCCGTCGACGCACAACTCGCCCGACTCGCCCGGCAGGGGCGATGGCTCCGCCGGAAGCGGCGCCGCCGCCGCGATCAGGACACCCAGAAACAACGCGCGGAGAACGGAGCGGGATCCTGCCATTCCCCGTTCAGTGTTCGGCGTGCACCGCGATCGCGGCCGTGCGCGTCACGGCAGGGGCGGCCGGCCGTTCCGCGCTCGCGTCGACGGTGATCCGGGCCTCGGCCAGCGTCCACTCCGCGAGCAGCCACGGCTCCTCGGAATCCTTTGCGGCCATCAGCGTGCACTCGCCCGTCGCAATGCACCACGTCGAGCCGGCGAGGCACTCCTTGTGGGGATAGGCGACGGAATGCTCGCACGCCTGCGCCAGACAATCCCAGCACGTGGGGGCGGCATACGCGGCACCGGAGACGAGCACCAGAACGACGAGGGCCAGGAACTTGCGCATTACGACCTCGCTTTCGCCCGTGGACTGATTCCGGACATCCTTACATTCCCATGGACGTCCGTCAAGAGGGGCCTCCCATCGGCGCGCCAACTCCCACGCCCGGGCAGCTCTTCCGCAGGGCCACCCGTGCCACCGTCGCCGAGCTCGCCGCCATCCTCGACCGCCATCCCGACTACGTCGCCCGCAAAGCCGCCGTCATCCTCGGCGCCTCCCTCCTCGGCTACCTCCGCGCCAAACAGCTCGAAGAAGCCGAGCGCCTCATCACCGTCACCACCCTCGGCGTCAAAAAGATCGCCCGCCGCGCCGGCTTCGGCACCATCTCCACCCTCTACCGGCACTTCACGAGGCCCACGGCACCACCCCCGCCGCCTTCCGGAAGGTCAGAAAATGAGAAGGATTTCGCACGACCCCCCAGCCTCGCCCTCGACGAAATCCCCTCCCGCGACTGGTGGGACACCCTCGACCTCTCCGACCAGATCGAGTGGCAACTCAGCCGCACCTCTGCCTCCTCGCCGAGATCCGCGTCCAACTCCGCACCCCCGAAGCCCGCCCCCTCCGCTGGATGCAGCCCTCCATCGACCGCGCCTTCCACGACACCGACCGCATCCTCGAAAAGCTCGACAGTGGGGCGTACTCGTGAGGGAGGGTGGAAAGCCATCCGGCCACTCAGCGACCAACGAGTGGTTGCGCTGCTCCATGGTCAGACTCCCGGCTCTCACGCCGGAGATCGCGGGTGCGAGCGCGCTCAGCCTCGCCAACTAAATGATTCACCAGCTGCCACTCGGCCAGAGATCCCGGATTTTGGAGACCCGTAAGCTGGCTCGCAAGACGCGAATTTGCAAGCGACCATTTGCGCGAACCTGCGACCAGAAGCGACGAACTGTTTCCGGTGTAGGCGCGAATCTTCCACAAAGAAATGCGTCACGGACGCGTTAGAGCGAGTGCTGACGGGCGTGCCCAAGCCGAGGATGTGAGGCGTGGCGACCTTGCACGGCAGTGATGCGGGGCGCGAATCGCGGCTGGCCTCAGCTGGCGAGAGACGTGCGATCACAAATTCGGTAGTGGGTTGCTCCAAAGGTCGGCGGCGGCGACGCAACAGAGTGGACGGTGGGGCGCATCTATTCGGGCGCGAGTTCCCGCGCAAGCCATGCCCGAAGTTGAAGTGGTGCTTGTTGGCGGTTGCGACGCGTATCGTCCATCACTCGTAACGACACCGAGCAGCGAACCGGAGGCTTGCCGCGTTGCGCGACGTCCTGGTGACCGCGTCAGGGACGATCGGTCCCGTCCGCTCTTATACCGTGCGAAGGAGACAGATATGAGTACCGCCCGAACCGTACTGATTCAGATTCCTCAGCAAGCCTATGCAGCTGCCCATCGAGATCTTCTGCGTGCACCTAACCCGGTTTACGATCCCGACGGCGCGATGGCTGTCGGTGTCGCGGCTATCACCAAGCACCTTTCACACGACGCCCTGCTGACACTAATTCAATACAGAAGCGACCCGCACGCTCCTGGTGTAGCGATCGTTCGCGGTCTGCCGATCGACGACGATCTGCCGGCGACTCCGGCCGACGGCGAGCCGAGTGGAGACAAACGCACTTACGTCTCCGAGGCGATCGCGTTGGGCGTCGCTACCCTGATCGGCGAGCCGTACGCGTTCCGTGCAGAAAAAGGCGGACGGCTCGTCCACGACATCGTTCCTGTACGTGGGAAAGAGAACGCGCACTCGAACGCCGGCTCGCTCGAGCCGCTCGGGTTCCACACCGAAGCCGCCGCGTTTGGTGACGCGGCGCCGGAGTACGTCCTCCTGTTCGGCTTGCGCGCGGACCACGACCGGCTGGCGTGCACACTGACGGCCGATGTCCGCGACGCGCAGCGCCGGCTGGCGCCGGATCATCTCCGTCAGCTCCGCTCTCGCGCTTACGAACTGCAGGCGCCCGAGTCGTTTTCGGACAACGGCGTGAACTACTCTCGCCTGACATCGGTGATCACCGGCCCCGAGGACGCGCCGCAGGTTATCGTGAACATGGACCGGATGAGAGGGGTAACAGCGGCCGCGGCCGAAGCGCTGCAGTCGTTCGGCGAGGTGCTGGCGCATCCAGATGTCCTGCGGCGGACCTACATCGTCCCCGGCGACCTGGTCGTCATCGCTAACCGGCGTGCGGTGCACGGTAGGACGACCTTCGCCCCGCGATGGGATGGTCGGGATCGGTGGCTCCAACGCGTCTACGTCACGCCCACCTTGTGGTCCCTGCGCCACCTGAGCGACGGCCGTCGCGCGGTCGCCGTTGAGCTCCAAGGAGCGGCGGCATGAGCGAAGCCATCTTCGAGCGGATCCGCGCGCTGCTCGACTCTCGCGGCATGCGCTACGAAGTCGTCGAGCACGGCGAGACGCTCAACTCCGCGGCCTCGGCGGCAGCCCGAGGGCTGCCGCTCGCGGTGAGCGCGAAGGCGCTCCTGCTGAAAGCAGACGATCGCTTCGTGCTGGCGGTGCTCCGGGCTGATCGGAAGCTGGACTCTCGAGCGGCCCGGCGCCTCCTCGGCGCGCGCAAGCTCCGTTTCGCCACGCGCGAGGAACTGGCCGCGCACACGGGCGGCCTGATACCCGGAGCCGTTCCGCCGTTCGGATCGCCCGTGTTGTTGTTCGAACTCTTCGTCGACGCCTCGGTCGCCGAGGGACCCGACGTCGCTTTCAACGCCGGGCTGCTAACACGCTCCATCATCATGACAACGGACGCGTATCTGGCGCTGACGGGCCACACGCCTTGCCATATTTCATGTCCGATGGAGGAGAATAGGGACGGAGCTTCCCAAAACCCACAGTTCGCGTTTGTCCGCTCTTTATCGGAGTAGGAAGAACGATGTCCGATCTCGCGAATGTTGCCGATGCCGACGACCCGCTCGACTGGATCGAGACGGTGGAGCGCTGGCGAACGGTTTCGAACCCGCCTCCGCACTTCGAGTATGCGCTCCGGAAAGTGACTGCGTGGATGCGCCCGCGCATGATCCGCCGGATCAGTCGCACGTTCTGGACGCTTGCTAAACGCATCGACGACGAAATCGACGGTATGCTGCAGGACTTCATCGTTTCGGGTGGCTTGGCTGACTACCTCGGGTATCGGCAGGAGGCGCTCGCCGGCGGCAACGAACCGATGTCCCCGGGTGCGTACTTCTTCGGGGGCCGACGCACAAATCTCACGACGTTCTTCCGGAAACACATCCTCTTCGGAACGTTCGGTCCGGCTCCCCAGCGGGTCGAGAAGGCGCAGGAGGCCGTGCGCAAGGCGATGCGGAGAGGCCGCCGGGATCTCGGCCAGCTTGTCGACTTTCGGCTCGTCGATGCGTCGGACGGAGTGGAGCGTTGGGAGCGGCGGCCGTTCTCGGCCACCGCCGTCTACTCGGATTATCGGATCCTCCGCTTCGACCTCGTGCCGAGCAGTGGGGTGGCGACCATAGGGCCCGCACAACGAAAGCAGGAAGACGTCCTCTCCGAACTGGCGCGAACGCGCCGAATATCGCTCGGAATGCTTCCGAAATGGCCGAAGTGGATGGCTGGCATATTCGATCAGTTGCCCGACGCGTTCCCGCTGAAGCCAACCATGTTTCTCGAACTGGCGCGCATCGCCGCCGAGGGCGCCGAAGTTGACGCCGAGGACGCGGAGATCTCCGCTGATCTCATCGACGAGATGGATGAAGGTGAATGAAATGAACATGTCTGTCTGGTGCGAGTTGACGAACCGCGTGGTTGTACGCTGGGGAACGGGAGACCTCGACGCGCGGCAACGATGGAAGTACCTCACACATGTGAAATCGTGTCTGCCGTGCCGCTCACGCCTCGCTGCAGCCGGCCGCGTTCTGTATGCCACTCTGGACAACGAGGATCCAGCCGTCTGGCCGCACGTCGCCACGGCCACGCTCAACGAGATCGCGTCGCTCGCCGCCGCGTCCGATCTTCTCCGGGCGTTCCCTGCCATCGCCGTGCACCTCGAGGAATGCCGGGGGTGCGCGGCGCGAATGAGCGGCGGCGTCGCCACTGCGGCGACAAGTGATACCACACCGATCGCGTGGGAGCTGCGCGGCGAGCGGGGAGAGCTGCGCTGGTTCGCCGACTCACCGTTGCTCCCGGAGAGCACTTGGACGATCAGGCTATTGATTGCGAACGGCCGTCTGAGGGGAGAGCTCGAGGTGGCGGCGGGCGAGGAACTCGAGTGGGCGGCCACCGTAGTGACGTTTCCGTCGGCCTCCGGCACGCCGGCGCTCACCTTCTCGCCGAGCATCCTTCATGCCGAGGTGGAGCTCGACGCCGACTCCGCACCCGCGCTTGCGAGCGCTGTATGCGCGGTGACCATCCTGCCCGGTGAGTGGCAGGCCTATGTCGACGGCGGTGCGAACCATCCGACGCTCCGAGATGCGCTGAACGCACCTCAGGCTCCGTGCCGACTGCGCATCGCCGCACCGCACTCGCCGTACGACGCGCTCACTGCCTCGATCACTCTCGCCAGTACACTCGCCGAAGATGCACCCGGGCGTCCCGTGCGGTTCGTCTCTTCGGTGCCGCTGTCGTCGTCCGGATCGATCGAGTCGCTCGCCGGTGATCCCATAGGACGCTGGACCGCCTTTGCGCGCAACGGTGGAGCAGACGTGATCATCGAATCCGACCTGCCGAACCGCTTGTGGCTCTCGCGCGATCTTGACGACTACGACGTGGAAGTGCTGCCGGTCGTAACGATCGTGGAACGCGATCGGTCGATCCGCATAGCTGGCAAACTCGCCGCCGCCTCCGGCGGCATGCGACCGGCGGAGAAGGGGCGGCGGTTTCTAGGCCGCGGGCGAATTCAGGTCCCCCTGGAGGACGGCACTGCGATCGAGTTGCAGGAGCGAGACGGGAAGCTGTTGGTGCGCTGGCTGGAAGGAAAACCAGTTCGGCTGAAAGACCGGTCAGCGCCGCTGGGTCAGCGCTTCGAGGAGATTGCCACGTCTGCGGAGAGCGACCTGCAGACCGTGATCACGTCCGCACTGGAATGGGTGGACTGACATGCATACCGGATGGCTTGGACACCAGTTCACGGGGTGGACGAACCGCGACGTGTTGCTCGCATGCGCATTCTCGCTGCCGGCGGCAGTACAAGCGCTCAACAAAGACGACACCACCGCAGCGAATCCCACCGTCGAAATCGTGGGCGAGCTCTGCGCGCTCTGCAGCGAGGACGTCCTCGAACAGGTCGGCTACGGACTGTCGCCGGCTCTTCTCCAGCAACTGGCGGTGAGTATCGGTGAGATCCTCACGCACGAGTCCTCCAACAGCGCCTGGCGCCAAGCCCGCGAGCTGATGGATAGGGAAGACTACGACGACGAGCTCGCGTCGATCTTGAGCAGTCTGGAACGGCTGCCGATCGACGCGCGGCGATTCCGGAGCGCATTCGGCACCGGCGCGCTCTCCGCCGCTACGGTTCTGCAGGGGCGGAAAGTCCACAATTGGGCGGCCACGCACGAGCACGAGGCGACAGTGGTTGGGTGGGAGATCGCCTCGCGGCTCCGGCGTCTCGACTTCCCGGTGATCGATCGCGAGACACCGATCGAGGTGATCTTGGGCGCGGACGTCAAGCTCATCTGGAACAGCAACGTCGACCACGTGACCGTGAAGCTGAAGGGCGCGAATGTCGCCGAGCGGCTGGGCAACCAGTCTTGGCACGTCGCCGACGACTCCTTCCATGCTGGACTAGAGGCGGGACGCAAGGCGGCTGTGCAGTTGCTGCGCGAGTGCGGCATTCCGGTCCAGACCCTAAGCGTCGTCTTCGAGCAACGCGGGTCGCTCCCTCCGGCCGCTCCCATTCACGACGCGTCGGCTGGACTTCCTCTCGCGCTGCACATTCTCGCCGAAAAGAGCGGCTTCTCCACCTTCGGCTATATCCCCACCGGTTCCATCGACCCGAACACGCTGCTCCTCGAGCCGCTCGCAATGCGAGACATCGAGGCCAAGCACCGTGCGATGATCACCGACGGCGTGAATCACACACTGCTGGCATACGCGCCTGACGCTGCGAGCGGCCGACCGCCTCTCGAGGGGTTGAAGCTCGCCGAGGGCGCTACGCTGCACGATGCGGCGCGGGCGCTGTGGGGAGCCGCCTGGGAGCAGTGGGTTGATACGAATTCCCGCGCTCGCCTGAAGGAGTTCGGATTCGACCGCGGGTGGTTGGAAGGTCTCTGGCCGAGCCCGCTCACGATCAACGGGGAAACGGTGATCGTTCCGATGCGGCAAGTCGAGGAACTCTTGGAGCGCTTCCGCACGCGGCGAAAAACCGCCTTCCTCGGTGGTCCGCCGCAGTCGGGGAAGACCTGGATCGCTCAGCAACTCGAGGTCAGGGCACACGAGCAGCAATGGACCACGATCGTTCTCAATCCGCGTCCCGATACTCGCTTGACGCAAGACAACCTCACCGCGGCGATCTCGCTGCATCTGCGCAGCGCGGACCTACGGCCGGTGCTGGTCATTATCGACAACATCGAGTGGGACGAGCGCCTTGAAGCCTTCGAAGAGCAATTGGGCAGCGTGGCCGAGAAACTCGACGTGAACATCCTGGCGATCATGCGGTCCGACGACGAGACGGGCTGGAAGACGAACGAGGGCTTGGCTCCGGTTGTAGGGATCCGGCGCATGCGCGACTTCGTAGAGCAACTCGTCAATCATGATGCGTTCGGCGAGGCGCGCAAACGGCTCGCTCCGCTCGCCGGTAAGATCGCCGAAGGTGGAGATCTGGCTTGGGTTGTGCGCCTAGCCAAGCTTGCCTACGAGGGCGGCGAGTTCGCCCCTACGGTGCAGCAGTTCATCAAGCCGCGGCTGGAGCACTTGACCACGGCAGAGCGTCAGAGTGCGCGAGCACTGGCCGCGTTGTCGTACGTCGGTCTCGATGCGCCGGACTGGTTCGTCAACGATCCGGAACCTCTGCGCAGCCTCGGAGCGAGGGAGCGAGGAGTGCGTCGATGGTTCCTTCCCAGCCGCACCATCGCCATCGGGCTGTTGACGCACGAAGCGAGGCGCGCTCGCGACGAAGCGGCGCAGATCCTGTCTCGGTTTGTCGTTGAGGCCATCTCTCGAGACGACGTGGAAGTCACGCGCGTGCTTGTGCGGCTTTCAGCCGAGTCGCCGGACACGCTGGCGATGATCTGTCGCGACAGAAGAAGTGCTCTTGACCGATGGATGGAAACCGTTGTCCGGCCGGAACATCTGGGTCGCGCGCTCCACGCCATCAAGGAGCACATCCAACCTGTCGATCGGGGCAAGTGGGCGCATCGGCTGGTGCGATTGCTGTCCGGCGATTTGAAGAACTGCCGCGCTGCGGATCTGGCTCTGATTCTCGATCTTCTGCAATCGCACCAGCCGTTCATCGAGCGGCTGGAAGACGGTTCGTCGGCCTGGTCAAAGCTGATGGGGCAGTTGCAGATCGACCTGCCGGCCGTCATCGCTCGGGAGCGCAGCCCGCTGCCCAGACTGGAATTGCTTCGCGGACTGTGGCGACTGCACGACCCAGCCACTTACGCCGCAATCATCGCCAACGCCGACGGCTTCCTCACATTTCATCAACCCTATGCCTTTGAGGACTACAAACTCGCGCTTGAATTTGTCGAGATTAGTCGCAAGTTGCCGGCACCGCTCAATCTCTTCCGCCTCGACGGCGTGGAGTCGCTGATCGACACCGACGCGAGTGAGACGTCTCCCGACGTGTACGCCGCACAACTCGTCCTCCGCTCCGCGAGCGAACGCCTCGACTGGGGAACCAACCTCTTTCCCGTCACCGTGCCGGAACTGGCACGCCTCCTCGCTAAGGGCACGCCACGGCAGATCTGCAATACCGTTTCGATCCTCGGCAAGTTCGATCGTGCGCTGGCATCAGGACTTTTTAACGCGCACAACGGCCGGCTCGCGGGTGCACTCATCGCAAGTATCGGCCGGTTCACGTCTGCGGGCGAAATGGCGACCCTCCTCGACTTGACTTCTCATGCGCATTTCGAGACGGCGCGCCGCCTCCTGTATGAAGACAGCCGCGGCCCCACTTCCGTGCGCATGATGGTGCGGCAGTCGACGATGAATATCGCCTACCGCTCCATTACGAGCCGTGGCGACGGAAAAGGAGCGGGACGTCTCATCCGCGCAGCGTTCAACGTGGATTCGAGCTTTGCCTCAATCGAAGAAGGATTTGCTCGAAAACTCACCGCCCGCCTTGGGAAGGTGTTCTTTCTTAATCAATGTGAGTGGGAACCGCGGACGTCTGTGCTTTACCACATGATCGAAGGCCTTGTCGCAGTCGACGCGCCTTTTCTCGCTGACATAATCGATGCAGCGGTCGAAGCGATCGTGCGGCAGATTCAAACGTCGAAACGCCCGTGGGCACCTCGGCTGGCGCTCCTTCTCGCGGACGCGTCGAGTGTTGGACAGACCATCTCCACGGCGTTGTCCGGCTCCATCTCAGCGCAGCGGCTGCTCGAATGCATGCAGGACGCGCCAAACGTTGAGTCGCTAGAACTGTTTCACCGACTCGGCTCCTACCTGCACCAGCAATCCATCCCCCGCGAATTCGTGACCTCCTTTCGCAGCGAACCGACTGCGCTGTACGAAAAGCTGAACCGTGCTGAAAGACCCGAACAAGTCATTCGTGCCGCAAGAACCGTCAGCCAGACGTTGCGGCGTGGCGGCGGTGTGGACAGCGGCAATGATGCTCTCGAAGGGGTTCATCGCAACTGGGCTCGGTGGCTGAAGACGGCGCGCACGGATGGCGATCTCGCGGAATGCATCCGTGGCCTTGCGGAACTCGACATGGAACTGGCGCAGCACACTGTAGCGAAAATCGAACGGCATCTCGCTGACCGCGTGCAGGACGCGATCCGGCGGCAACCGCAAGTGGGAGTCGAACTCCTCGATTCGATAGAGTCGGCGGCCCCCGGAACCGGCCGTACACTCATCGAGCATTTGAGACGCGCACCACGCACCTGGACTGCCACCATGCAGCAGATCGCGCATCTTCAGGATCCTCGCGAACAGGGAACGATCTTCTCGATGCTTGCAGGACTAGGAGCATTCCCCGATGCTAACCAGATTAATAACGTGTTCGGCCGGTGGCGTGCCAGCATTGCCACGATCACCAGCCCTCCGGCCCTTGTGGTTCTCCTGCGCGCGCTCGCCGCATGGGACTGGCATCGGACGACATCTCTTGCACACAACCTTCCCATCGATCGGATCACCTCACGTCTGAGGGCAGGGGCAAAACATGATCTGGACTGGGTAGAGGCGCTCGTCGGCGCGTTGCGGAATCTCGAGTGTTTCTCCGCCGCAGACTCCGTCCTCGACTCATTGGCTGTTCTTCAACCGCAGCGACTCGTGGCGGTTCTCGACGCGGAACGACTCGCAAGGCTGCTGATCGGACTAAAAACGTGGCGACCGACCTTCGGAGAGCGGCTCATTTCCGAAGCGGCCGAGCTTCCTCAGCGTACCAGCAACAATCGCTATGTTGGTGATGACTCATCTCTGGTCTTGAACCTTGGTTGGCTGGGCTATGCGACATGCGAATACGATCAGTTCGTCGATCTCGGAGAGGATATCCCCTGGATTTATCAGGTCCCTCAGGCGCCGGGAAAGCTGGTGTGGGGGTTGGGATGGTTCGCAAAACGGGCGTGGTCGGACGCTCTGGTGCGGCAGTCGATGGCAGTCATACACGACTCGACCGCCGTTGACGCGACAGTCGCGGCGGCCACTCTGGTGGTCGGTATTCGGCGCCAATATGACATCGACATCCCCTTTCTAATGCGAAGTGTGCACGACTCCACGTCGCTCTACCTAATTGAGGCGCTTGTTGAAACAGCCGCTGCACATTCACTGGTCACCGCTCCACTTCTTGTTTCACTGCCGACGGCAGGCATGCACGCTCCGCACATGCGCCTCCACCCAGCAAGAGAACGGATTCTCAAGAGATTGGCAAAACTTCAAACGCATCCCAGCGTTTCTGCTCCGTTACACGGAATTGAGCAACGGTCTCCGTGAAGGCCTGCAGATCGGCGATACTTCGGGCGCATCAGCGTGTAATAGCCGATGAGACGGGCCGCGAAGCGGAACGAACGAGGGCGAGCGGTGCGTGACGTCACCGCTTTCAAGCGACACGACACTACGCCGCCGCCGGAGGAAGCCACAGGGTGAATGTGGTGCCGCGACCGACTTCGCTTTCGACCGTGATGTCGCCGCCGACTGCACGCGCGAGCCTGCGGCTGATCGTGAGGCCGATCCCTGCGCCGGCTGCGGCCTGTGGGTCGAGCCGCACGAAATCCTGGAAGAGGAGGTGACTCTTCGTTTACTAGTCTGACGCCGCCGTTCTCTTCATCGAGCCAACCACACGTACAGACACCGCGCCGTGAGGAACGCGAGCGTCACGTCTTCGTGATCACGTCATTGGCGTAGAACCACTCGATCACGGGTCCGGCTCTCCGGTCGATTACCGCCACGCAGGCTTCAGAGGGCGCGGTCGTGGACATCGATCCGCAAGCCGTGGGATGTCGATGGTGACGCGGCTTCTGCCGTGGCAGGTGGGCGAATCGCGCGTCGAATTCCCCTCGAGTCGCGCTTGTTCACCGAGACATGCACCCGCTGACTGCTGCGATCTTGTTGTTCGACGAAGACGCGGACGAGGAGAAGTGCGAGCAGGACATCGCACGACTTGCGGAACTGCTCGACGCCGAACCATCGATCGACGCGCAAGGCGTGATCCGAACGATCACGAGCGATCTCGGATCGGTCATGCAGCGGACGGTTCCGCAGATTCGCCAGGCGAATGGCAGGCTTTCGCGGCGGCCGCCCATCGAAATCGCACCAATCGTTGCAAGCGTACAAAGCGCGAAGCTCGATTCCATCGTCAAGATGGAGCAGATCGTGGCGACCACCGTTCTCCTCCGCCGCGTGCTGACCCCGCGTTGGTTCGAAGAGCTCCGCGCGATCGTTCTCGGGTGGGACGCCGAATCGGCTTTCGAGCTTTCGACGCACACCGTCTTCATGGGCTACAACACGGATGTCCTGTGTTATCGAGGAGACTTCCTCCACGTGCTCGACGACGCCTTCGAACGGCTGGCGAGATACGGTTCGGTCAAGCAGAAGCTGAAGGAGATTGCGGGTGCGAGACCCGGCTACATCTCAACCGCGTTTGAGATGCTCGTCCTACGGACGTTTGCGGTCGCGGGCCTCATCGATGAGTACGAACCCGCCCTCCCAGGCGGAGGCAAAGGTGAAGCTCGGGTCACCCTGGGGGCGCAACACGTCTTCGTCGAGGCACGCGCAAAAATGGACGAGGAGCGCCCCGGCGGCGGATTTGACCCAACGGACATGGGCCTCAAGCTCTTCGGAAAGTTGCAGGAAAAATACGCTGTGCAATATGCGGGAGTGACGGAACCACTGGTGGTCTTCTTCAGTCTCGGCGCGAGCGTGCTGCATGACATAGAAGCGGAGGCGATGATCGCCGAGGTGATGAAAGACGGAGCCGCGACCACACTGAGTGCCGTGGTTTTGTGCGACTTCTATCAGCCGCACAAAATGTGGCTCTGGTGCAACCCGGCAGCGGCGCAACATCTCACGCCCGACGCGGTGAAGGCTCTGTACGACCTCTTCCCGCTTCAGGGATTCGAGAAGTCAGGCCTCATCTGACGCGGGTCCCGCGGCGCCCCGACGCACGAGACGCCGCGGCAGAGTGCCTCAGGATTGCAGGCGTATCCCGGCCGCCTGAATCTTCTCCTACACTCACTTGGACACAGATCGTTCTGTCTGTCCGCCAGCGCTGGGAGCTGCGTCGGTGTCACCGTTACGGGAAGCTCCGGCTCAGAAATCCACGACCGTGGTCGCTCCGTCCGTGACGGAGATCGTGACCGTCGGCCGTCCCTCCCCCGTGACTGAGTACGTGCCGACGGGGATGTTTGCGAGCAGGACCTCCCCGTCGGAATTGCTGGTGCCCCACGCCGCGATCTCGCCGCGCACGTTGCGGAGCGTGACCGTCACCCCGGCCTCGGCTTGCCCCGCTCGCACGCACCGCACGCGGGTGGTGGTCGGATGGAGCCTCATCTCGATGCGCGAGCCCGTGAAGTTCTCCGGCATCGACCCCAGGACCACGCCGCTCGCGGGTGCGACCAGAGCGAGGTTTGCGCCGCGGTTTTTCCGCTTCACGCGGTAGGAGCCCGACGGCAAGGCATCGACGATCTCGACGCCTTCGCTGCCGCTCGCGCGGAGCTGGCGCCGGTCGGAGACTGGGGGCACGAAGACGATCTCGACGGAATCGCGTTTCCTGCCGATGGCGACGCGCGTCGTTTCCAGGGGGCGCACGGTGGCCGTGGTCGTGTGGCTGCCGCCGGAGACGGTGACGTAGGCGCTCGTGGCCCGCACGGATTCCTGCACGACGTCGTAGTCGCCGGGCGGCAGATCGGCCAGGAGGGCCTCGCCACTGCCGTCTGTGATCGCACTGACTACATGCCGTCCCATGCTCGCGACGAGCGTGCAGCCGGCGCAGGCGCGATCCTCGTGCTCGTCCCAGAGGGTGACGGCGAGGCGGCCGGGCCGCTGCAGCAGGAAATCGTTCCCATCGCTTTGCGTCACGACGCGGTCGGCTTTCGCGTAACCGGGAGCACGGACTTCGAGCAGCGCGAGGTTCTCCGCATCCAGGGCGTAGGTGCCGTCGTCGGCGCTGGTGGTCTCGACACCGCCCGCGTCGGCGTGGCGGATGGACGCACCCGCGATCGGTTCCCTGGTAAGGGCGTCCGCGACGCGGCCCGTGACCTGCCAGCCTGGCTCGAGGACGAACGTGCCCAGATCCGCGATCTCCGAGGACGGCAGGTGGATCGCTCGCTCCACTTGCGTGTAGCCGCTGGCGCGGACGCGGACGCTGGCTTCGCCAGGAGGCAGCTCGTCGAGCGTGAACTTGCCGTCCTGGCCGGTCGACGCGCTGCGATCGGCGATGCGAACGCGCGCCGAGGCGATCGGTTCCCCGGACTCGTTCTCGACGTGGCCGGCGGCGCGGGTGAGTTTTCGAGCGTGCAGGTGATCAGGCCCGGCAAGGTCTCGAATTCGAGGACTTGGCGGGCATGACCGGGAGCGACGCAGGTGACGGTTGCGGGCCGCAACGGATCCAAGCCGGATAAGGTGATGCGTCCTTCGTCGTCGACGCTCCCTTCCACCAGCGCGAGGGGCTGTGGGTCGCCGGCGCTCTTCTGGAGAATTCCGGTTCGAGCCTTCCGGATCGGAGTGGCCGTCGTGTCGAGCACTTCGACCGCGACCTGGCTGCCGGGCTCCAGGACGATGTCCGGTAACTTCATGGCGCGCTCTTCGAGCGTGCCGTCCGGGCGCTTGCGCTGCGGCGGAATCTCGATTTCGCCGGCGTCATGGACGGGATGACCGGCGAGCTCCACCTCCAACGGGTAGCGGCCCGGCGCAAGGTACGGGATGACGGCCTCGCCGCGATCGTTTGCCACGACTCGGTCGGCTCCGTCGATTTCAGGTGAAGCGGGCGCCACCCCTGTGCTGAATCTCGGCGCGCCAACGTAAGATGACGTCGCGTGCGACAGGTTGGTAATCCAGGGGCGGATCGGACGTCCGTGTCCGTGGGAGATCGCGACGAGCAGGTCCACTCCAGCATGTCCGAGACGGACGTCCCTCATCTCATCCGGCCCGTCGACCCGCGTCTCGAGGGCCTGGCCGCTGCGCGGGGCGAGCGGGTCGACCGCGAGATCGAGTTTCTGATCTTCCGCGTGGCGCAACCGCTGATCGTGTCGATCCTCTCCCGGTACAAGGGCCCCGGCGCGGGGCTGGCGCCGCAGGACGTCGACGATCTCACATCGACCATTCATCTTCGCCTCGTCGCGAAGTTACGGACGCTCCCCGGCGCGGCCGAGCCGATCGCGGACTTCGAGAAGTACGTGGCCACGCTGACGTACAACGCCGTCAACGATCATCTCCGGCGGGTCTTTCCCGCGCGGGCGCGGTTGAAGAATCGTCTCCGTTACACGCTCACCCACGACAGGCGGCTGGCGTTGTGGCCGGTCGACGCGCTGCTCGTCGCCGGCTCGAGCGATTGGCGGGGTGCGAGGGCGAGCGCTTCGGAGGTGATGCTCACGGACGCGTCGTGCTCTCCGGCGATGCGGCGGGGCGATCGGATCGGCGACGCGCTCGTGGCGATCTTTGGCGCGACCCGGTCGCCGGTGATCTTCGATGCGCTCGTGTCCTTCACCGCGCGGCTGTGGCACGTCACCGAGGCCGAAACGGAGGAAGCCGGCCGGAGCGCGACGGGGATGCATTCCGTGAACGGCGCGAGCCATCTCGAGACGCGCCAGGATCTCCGCGTCCTGTGGCGCGAGATTCAGGAGCTGCGGCCGATGCAGCGCAAGGCGCTGCTGCTGAACCTGCGCGCGAACGACACCGTGAACGTCGCCTCGCTGATCGTCCTGACCGGGATCGCCCTCTTCGATGACCTCGCGGCAGTCCTCGAGATGTCGCCCGAGGCGCTCGCCGCGATCTGGAACGACCTGCCGCTGGACGATCTGCGCATCGCGTCGATGCTGCAGGTCACGCGACAGCAGGTCATCAACCTTCGGAAGTCGGCGCGCCAGCGTCTGGAGCGGAGAATGTCGAGGTGATGATGGCAATACTGCATCAATTCGAGCGTCTTCAGTCATGAGCGAACCACACGTGACGGCTGAGATGCTGCAGCGCCTTCAACGGCGTGAGCTCGATTCCACCGAGCTGCTGAAGGTCGTGCGCCATCTCGGCGGCTGTTCCGCCTGCGCGCGTCTGGCGGACGCGTGGGTGCCGTCGCGGCTGACGCTCGACGACGACGACGACGCCGGCGACGAGCCGGAGCATCTCGATCCCGAAGCGCAGCTCTTCCCGTGGGTTGACGGGACGATCGATTCCGCAGGGCGCGAGATCGTCGAGACGCATCTGGAAGATTGTCCGATCTGTCGCGCCGAGGCGGAGGACCTGCGGCGCTTGCGGCGGTCCGCACCGCGGCCGCGGTTCGCGCAGCGATGGTGGACGGCCGCCGCCGCGCTCACGCTCGTCGTCGCCGGCGCCGTCCTCGTGAGCCGCCGCCCGCCGCCGCCGGATGCACCGCAGCCACCGCACCCGGAGGCGCGCACGGTGCCGCGCGCGCCTGCACCGGTTTCCTACGCCAATGGCGAATGGAACGCGCTCGTCGCGGACGCCGTCCGCACGCGCCGGCTGCCGGTGGCGAGCGGGCTCGAGGAGCTGCGTCCCGGCGCCGATCCGCTGCGGGGCGGCGGGAGCGGCGATGCCGCCCCGCTCTGGCCGGCAGGCGTCGTCGTCGCCACCGCGCGTCCGCGATTCCGCTGGCCCGCGGCGGACGGCAGGGCCACGTACGGTGTGGCCGTCTTCGACGGCAGTTCCGAGGTCGCGGCGAGTGAGCCGTTGAGGACGACGGAGTGGACGCCGCCGTCCGATCTGCCCGCGGGGCGCACGCTCGCCTGGCAGGTCGAAGTCACCAGCGGCGCGAAGCGCTTCATCATGCCCGCGCCGCCGGCGCCGCCCGCGCTGTTCCGCATCGCGCCGGCCGCGGATCGCGCGCAGATCGACGCCGCACGGTCGCAATATCCGAACGATCACCTGCTGCACGCCGTTCTGTATGCGCGTGCCGGTCTCACCGCCGAAGCCGATGCCGCGCTGCAGCGCGCCGCGGCCGCCGGCGACCGCCGCGCCGCGAACATCGAACGCGCCGAATAACATTCGCCAGACGTATCATCGGCCCATGCGTTCCACTCGCCGGGGCACGATGCTGTTCCTCCTTCTGGCCGCTTGCCCGCTCTGGGCGGACGCCGCCGGAGAAGCGGCGCAACGCTTCCTGACTCTCGCCTACGAGGGACGGCTCGCCGGGCTGCCGAAGACGCAATCCGCGCAGACGGCCGAATTCGAACGGCGGCTCGGCAACACGCTCCGCGTCCGCTGCGTCTCCATCGAGGAACTGCGTCTCACGCCGCTGGAAGCGGGGGAGACCGAAGCGGCGTTCGAAGCGCGTCTGCACGTCTGGAAGACGGATCGCGAGGACCCCGGCCTGCCCGCCATCGCCGACACGATCGCGCTGCGCGTTCACCTCGTCCGGCAGGGGAGTGGCTGGCTGGTCTCGCGGGTGGTGGACCTCGACGAGGAGTTTGCCGCGCGGCTTCTGAGTGTGCCGGTTGCAGAGCGCGCCCGGCTGGTCGAGGACGATCCCGCGGCTCTCACGAAAGGACTGGGGCGGGCGGTCTACGCCGCCGGCCTTCGTCTCCTCAATGAGGGCAAATTCGACGAAGCCGCCGGCGCCTTCGGGCTGGCGCGCGAGATCGCGATCCGTGCCGGCGACCGGGGTGGCGAGGCCCTGGTGCTGGCGGCCTCGATCTACATCCCGAAGCCTTCCCAGCCGATCGAGGCGCTGGTGGAGGAGAGCTTCGCGCTCCTCGAGGGGATCCGCGAGCCGGACGTGCTGGCGCGCGTCTGGTACGACCGCGGGCGGGCGAAAGCGTCGAGGTTCTGGGAGGCGCGCAAGGACCGCGAGGTCTCGGACCGGATGGAGTGGTTCCACACCGCGAGCGTCTTCGCGGCGCGCGCCGAGGACCCCACCATCCTGGTGCGAGTGCTGTCCAGCATGGGCAACCTGACGGCGAACGCGCAAGCCGACTACGTCTCGGCGCGCCGGTACATCGATCGTTGTCTCGCCGTCGCGCGCGAGGTCGGCGATCGCACCGGCGAGATGAGCTGCGAGACGGTCCTGGCTACCGTGTATTTCGAGCAGGGCGATCAGGACCGCGGCCTTTTCCATCATGGCCGCGCACTCGAACTGGCGCGCGAGCTGGGACACACTGCCTACCCGACGTTGCTCCTGCGCTCCGGGTGCGAGCTCGCGGCGGCCGGCCGTTTCCAGGAAGCGCGCGCGGCGTTCGACAGCCTTCTGGAGCGGGGAGACCGTTCTGTGTCCACGAAGGTAGGCCGGGTCTACCGGTCAGCCATCGCGGAGGCGTTACGCTGCCTCGCGGCGGTGGAAGCGAATGAAGGCGATCTCGCCGAGGCCGAATGCCTCATCCGTGAGGCCGGCACTTACTTCGGTGCCACGCCGGAAGCGTACCTGTACAGGATCGCCCCGAAGGTCCTGGAGCGCGGCCATCCTGCAAAGGCTCTCTCCTTCGCACTGGCGAGCCTCACGGAACCGCGGCTCTTCTCGACGGAGCGGGTGCAGGCTCTTCTTGCCGCCGGCCGCGCCTACGGCGCCCTCGGCATGCCCGATCGCGGACTGGCCTGCGCCATCGAGGCGATCGACCTCCGCGAAGAGATCGGCGAAAGGGTCGCGGGTGACGAACGGCAACGTGTCAGCGCCTCTCGTCCCCTGGCCGACTCGTACGAGCTGGCCGCCCGGCTCCTGCTCGATCGCGGACGAGTCCCGGAGGCGTTCGCCTTTCTGGAGAACGGCCGGGCGCGCGTGCTCACGCAGGTCATCGAACATGGCGGGCCGGCGTCGCTGGCGGAAGTGGACCTCGATCTCGAGCGCGAACAGGCGCGCCTCGAGCGCGAGCGGGTGGCCATCAGTGCCGATCTCGATCGTGCCCGCGCCCGGGGCGGAAGGGTTGCCGTGACCGCGCTGGAGAAGCGCCTGGAACAGGCCCGCGCGGCGCACGCGTCGTTCGTCGACGGCCGCCTGGCGCGCACCGCCCGGCGGACCAGTACGCACCGGCGCGTGGACGCCGCGACCATCGGGCAGCTCACGGCCAGGCTGCCCCGGGGAATCGTCGCCGTGGAGCTCCTGCTGCTCCCGCGGCAGCTCCACTTCTTCGTCATCCGTGGCGGTGGTGCCCGGATCCGGCACCGGGTCGTCGACGTCGATCAGCGTGCGGTCGAAGCGAAGGTCCGCGCCTTTGTGGGCATGCTCAGCACGCGCGATCTGAAGGCCGGCGGCGCGGCCCGGCAACTGTACGATCTCCTGATCGCGCCGATCGAGGCGGACCTCGCGAATGCGACGGGGGTGCTGCTCATCCCCGACAAGATCCTGTGGCACCTGCCGTTTGCCGCGCTCGTGGACGGCGGTGGCCGGCACTTCGTCGAACGGATGCCGATCGCCTATGCGCCGTCCCTCGGTGCGTACGCCGTCATGCGGGAGGAGCGCCGGCCGGCAGCCGCCCCGACGTCGCTGCTGGCGATCGGGAATCCGACGCTGGCCGCGGGCGCGAGGTCGGAAGCGAGGAGCTTCTATCGGGGAGTCACGCTCGTGTCCCTGCCGGATGCCGAGCGCGAGGTCGACGCGGTGGCGCGCCTGTATCGCGATCCGGTCGTGCTGAAAGGCGACGAGGCCACGGAGGCGCGCGCGAAGTCGCTGCTGGGACAGGCCGCGGTCATTCACTTCGCGACGCACGGCATCGTGGACGATGGCAACGCCATGTATTCGCGGCTGGCCCTGGCGACCGGCCGCTCGCGCGAGGAGGATGGCTGGCTGGAGAGCTGGGAGATCGCACGCATGCATCTGAACGCCGACGTGGTCGTGCTCTCGGCGTGCGAAACGGCGGCCGGGACCGTCTACACGGGCGAAGGGGCGATCGGGATGACCTGGGCCTTCTTCCTCGCCGGCGCGCGGTCGGCCGTGGCCAGCCAGTGGAACGTCGCCAGCGCCAGCACCGCCCGCCTCATGATCCGTTTTCACCGTGCGCTCCGGAGCCCCGCGCCGCCATCGCCTTTCGCGAAGGCGGAGGCGTTGCGGGCGGCCCAGATCGCGCTTCTGCGTCAGCCGTCCACGGCCCATCCGTTTCACTGGGCGGCTTTCGTGTTGATCGGCGACACCGGCGCCGCGTCCCGCCAATAACTGCGCCCTTTCATCCGTCCGTGTGTGCAGCGGCCGGTGTTGCCCGCCGCGCTCATGACGTCATCCGCTTCTGATTTCCAATTCGAGAGGGAGAATTTATGCGTAGAACCACGTGGGTAGTGGCCGTGGCTTTGGCCGTGGTCCTTGTTCCCAATGCTCTTGCCGTCTGTCGAACCGATCCTACTTCGACCTATGACGTCTCGACGCTGAAGCTCAGCTCCACCAGGCCGGACATCAACGCCAACCTGTTCGACTACGGCATCATCTTCGAGGACTCCAACGAGCCGTCCTGCGCCGGGTTCGCCTCCGTGGCGCTGTACAAGAAAGTCCGCGCGACGCTCAACCATCCGTACTACAAGGATCCCCGGCTGAACAACAAGCTCGTCGGCCCGTACCAGGGATGGCTCGAAGGGGGCAACGTCGCGCTGGTGTACGCCAGCGCCCTCCGGCTCGGCCCGAACGGAAAGCTCACCAAGCCGCTCGCCGATCTCCTCGATCAGATCTCATACGTCCGGAACATCGATGCCGATTGCGGTTTCACGACGAACCGCAAAGGCCAGACGAACGCCTGGACGCAGAACAACAGCTGCATGGACGACTGGAGCATCGCCGCCAGCGGTCATGCCTGGACCGCGGCGTGGCGGTATGCCCGGATGAAGTCGTCCACGTTGATCAATTCGGCGGCGGATGCGGCGAAAACGGCGATCTCCAACGCGCTGAACATCACCGAGAG
Source organism: Thermoanaerobaculia bacterium (assembly GCA_036375075.1). Classification (GTDB taxonomy): domain Bacteria; phylum Acidobacteriota; class Thermoanaerobaculia; order Gp7-AA8; family Gp7-AA8; genus QHVT01. Next base: position 26,877 of record DASUSN010000096.1, read on the forward strand.
CGTGTGCGTGCACAAGTACAACGAGCCGCTGCCGTCGCCCGCCCCGGCCGCCGGTCCGTGTACCGGCCAGGTTGCCGATCTGAACAACTCGAACGTCGCGCTCGCGTTAGGCCTGCACGACGGCGAGGCGGTTCCCTATGGCCTCGGCCTGCTGACCAGCATCGCCAACGCGGACGTGGCCCTCGATTACGCGCGCCGGCCGAAAGTCTACTCGGCCGATGAGAAAACGGTCGCCGCCGCTCTCTACCTGAACGGCGACTACCGCACCACATGGACCAGCGGCTCGGCGGTGTTCAAGAAGAACTGTTACAAGTTCGGCCTGGTCGGGACGACGATGACGAGAACGGCCACCTATGACTGCTCGGGAAATTTCGGCGGAGGGAGCTACCAGCCGGAGATGTTTCCGGTGAGGGACTTCCTGGTCAAGAGGGTGGGCATCACGGCATTCGCGTTCAACTACGACTTCACGGATTTTCAGAGCAATCTGTTCTGCGACAACCCGGCCAATCCCGATTGCATCTTCTGGAGTCCGGGACGGCGTGCGATCTACGGCACTCTCGCCAGGGACTGGGTGAATGCCCGTCCCCATCTGGAAGCGGACCTCAGCGACTACCAGGTGACCTTCAAGACGTACGACGGCGTGCATTACCTCAGCGCACGGTATGGCGGCGGCAACTACATCCACGCCGAGGCCACGGCGCCGTCGACGTACGAAACCTTCAGCATGGTCGATGAAAACGGCGGGAGTCTGATGAGCGGCGACACCGTTTACATGCAGGTCCACGAGGGCCAGTACATCAGCGCCGACCAGGGCGGCGGCGGCGACGTCGTGGCGGTGTACTTCACCCCCGTCATCTGGGAGCGCTTCATCATCGAGAAGACGTGGGGCACAGGACAGATCGTGCCCGGCGACCCGGTGGCCCTCAAGACGCTGTACGGCTACTACGTCAGTGCGGTGAACGAGGGCGGCGGCGAGGTCACCGCACGCTATCGCGGCGTCGTGACCTGGGAAGTGTTCACCATCGATTTCTGATCCGAGGGGCGGGGCGGCCCGGCTGCCCCGCCCCCATTCTCTCGCCCGCGACGAGCGGCACGACAGGAAGCGCCCCCGGCCGGACAGACAGCCGCGTCCTGCAAGGGGCGCCACAGCTACAGCGGTGGAGAAGCCCGGCGGCGGACCTTGCGGCGGCGTGCCGGGGGCCAGGCCCTTACCACGTAGTCGCAGCCCCCGGCCCGGTGCTGGTGTTGATCGCAGGATTCAAACGCTCCCAGCGCCAGGCCTCTCCGTCGAGGACGTCGGGGCTCTGGGGCTCGGCGATCCAGATGTTGTCGTCCCCCGACCCCTTGTAGAACAGATACAGTGAGTCGCCCACGACTACGGGTTTCGGCGCGGCCGTGGTGTTGATGCCCGGGTTCAGGCGGGCATAATCCCAGGCCGTTCCGTCGAAGACATCCCTGCCGCGGGAACGCGCGATATAGATGTTGGTATCGCCGGCGGGCCCTTTGTAGAACACGTACAGATAACCTCCGTAGACGACGACGCCGGGTGCGGTGTCGGTGCTGATCCCCGGGTTCAGGCGGTTTGCGGTCCAGGTGTTTCCGTCGAAAACGTCACCGGAGGAGCGTGCGATCCAGATGTTGGAGTCCCCCGACCCTTTGTAGAGCAGGTACAGGACGCCGCCGAAAGCGGCGACCGCCGGTGCGTCGTTGGTGTTGATGCCCGGGTTCAGGCGCTGCGCGCTCCAGCTATTTCCGTCGCCGAGGCGATTTCCCGCGGACCGCGCAATATACACGTTGGTGTCAGCGCCGGCTCCCTTGTAAAGCATGTACGGAGTGCCGTTGAGGATCGCAACGCCGGGCGCGGTGCTGGTGTTGATCGCGGAATTCAGCGGATTCGCGCTCCAGGCGTTGCCGTCGAGGATGTTGCCGCCTGATTGTGCCACGTAGATCCTGGAATCGCTCCCCGCCCCCTTATAGAGCACATACACGCGACCGGCGAAAGAAACGGTCCCGGGCGTGTCGCTGGTGTTGATGGCGGCATTCGTCCGGATCAGGTTCCAGGCGCTTCCGTTGGAGAGATTGCCGTCCAGGGAGTGCGCCACGTAGATTCCGGGGTCGGCGCCGGACCCTTTATAGATCACATACTCCTGCGGTGGACTGCGCGATGCTTTGCCGTTCACGGCCATGGCCAGCGCGGCGATGTCGAAACTCTCCACGGCATCGATGTAGAGGATGTTGGGATAGGTCCAGCTGCTGCTGGCCTGCAGCACTGAATCGGCCAGGCGCCGATTGGCCTCGCGCGCCATGGGCAAGATGCTGCCGCCCAGCCAGAACGTGCACCGAGCGGCCGCCCCATCGCTCTGCGTGAGCGTCCACGAGAGCAGGAAGTATCCGGCATCCGGATTGGGCCGTTGCGCCTGAAGCTTGCCCAGCTGATCCTCCATCATCTTCTTCACGTTGTCCGTGGCTGCGTACTGGTTGTAAATGGGAAAGTTCCGGGTCGTGTAGATTCCCTCCGTGGTGAGGCTGCGAATGCTGACGCGGGGATCTGCCGGCTCCGCCACGATCAAGACAGCGGCCTGGCTGCCGATCAGATCCGCCAGCTTCACCGTCGTGAGGTCCACATCCGAGTGATTGAATGTGTCGACGCGATAATTGAGGCGTCTCAGCTGGAAGAGCAGCCGATCCCACTCGGCTTGCGTGAACCGTCTGTAGGGTCGCCCGACATCCGTGTTCAAGTCGTTCGAAAAGTGGAGCACAATCAATTCGGGGCTGACCAGGGTGTAGGCGTTCACGCCGTCGATGATCGACGCCAGGGACTGCCCGTTGGTGCCTTGCCAGCCGTAGTCGGACGTATCGGTGTAATGGCCGGTATAGAACTCGCCGCCACTGATCACGGGCCGGAGATCGAAGTAGCGCACTCCCATTCGCAACTGCCCGGCCACAGGCAGGACCTGGGTGATCGTGTTGCAGGAATTGGCGTATGCGGTACCTCCTGTGACCATACTCATCCCCGCGTCGTGGGCTCCAGGGATGCACAGGTGCCGCAGACTCCGGTTCCCGAGCACGTGCAGGTTGTCGTGCATCCACGCGGTTCCAGCGAAGTTGGAGGTGAAGCTGCCGAATTTGCCAGCCACCATGAACCAGGCTTCATTGCCGGGAATCGATCCCAGGTTCATGGTGCTGCCTCGCGGATACCCGGGCAGCGCGAGGTTGGTCAGCTCCACTTTCAGATCGAAATTGGTCAGCGTCTGTCGGCCAATGACTTTGAACGCGAGCCCCGTTCCGCCGAAAGAATAGGTCACCTCCCCGTAGGGGAACCCGTCCTTGTCCAAATACTCCACGTACGCTCTGGCGTTGGTCCCCGCTCCGATCACGGCCGGAAAATTCCACTGCTTCATCCGGTCGCTACGCACGTCCGAGATCCGCCAGTCATAGGGCGTTCCATTGAGGAACAGGATGGATCCCCGTACGGGGGCGGCATTGCCGATCGAAGGGAGGAGAGACAAAAGGGCCAATGTGAGCAGCGCGACTCGATTACGGCGAAGCATCGTTCCCCCCCCGAAAGGATCTCGTTCAACTGCGTCACACATCTCGACGGTGATTGCGTGGGTGAGGTGGACCGTCACCTCGATCTCTACAGGAGGAGTGACGGAAGAGCGGAAATCCCTACCTCGCCGCAGCCGAAACCAAGAAAGTGAGCAGGTTTGGAAGGCCGGCGATATCGTCGTCCGATCGGCACTGCGTTTTCACGCTTTTCGCTCTTCCTGCGACGATCAACTGCAGCAGGCAAACGGGATCGTCAATCTCCACATGTCGTTGAGCAGCACCGGCGCGAACTCCGCGGTCGCTCCCCCGAAGATGTAGAGCTCGTAGGCCGTGGCGGTCTTGCGCGAGAAATAGAACTGGCCGAACCGCGGTGACGGCGCCGGCCCCGTCATCGCGGTGTCCACGCGCGTCCAGGTCGCGCTGTGGAGATCGAAATACCAGACGTCGGACAGGGTGGTCCCGTCGTACAGGCTGCCCCCGAAGAGCCAGATGCGGCCGTTCTGCTCGTCGGCGATCAGCTTCGCGTTGTCGCGGTGGCCCGGGCCGCCGGCCTCGTCGAAGAGCAGTTGCTCCCAGGTCTCCGTGTCGAGGTCGAACTTCCAGAGGTCGCCGAGGTAGTTCTCCGGCGTGAACAGGCCGGTGCCGTTCACGGCGTCGTTCGTGTATCCGCCGTAGACGATCAGGGCGTTCCACTCCTCGGCATGGACGAGCGGATGATGGGCCCGGGCGCGCGGGGCGGGCGCGCCGGTCGCGACCTGCTTCCAGCCGTTCTTGTAGCGGACCAGGTCGTGCTGCAGGCCGTCCGGACGGTTGACGAAGGCCGGCAGCGTCGACGACGAGCCCGAGAAGGCGTAGGCGACGGTCTTGTGCTTTCCCTTCTCCCGCACGGCCACCGCCTCCGTGGAGCGGTTGGCGCGTCCGATCTCGGCCGCGCTCTGCGGGATCTCCGTCCACCCATGCCCCGGATCGAACCGGAACGTGTCATGGTGCGTGAGGTCGAGCCCGCGCCGGAAAGGACCTCTCCCGCCGGAGACGATCAGCGCGTCGTCCTCGGCCACAAACCACATCATCGCCTCGGCCCTGGCGGACGGCCCGCCCGGGTACTGGCCGAGGTCGTACCAGGTCAGCGTGTCGACGTCGAAGGCGCTGAAACCGGCCACCGGCTCGTCGTTCGGGAAGGTCCCGTTCAACCCGCCGAAGATGTAGAAGCGGCCCTGGTGATAGGCGCTCGAACCGTCCCAGACGGGAGCGGGGACGACACCGCCCTGCGCAATCTCGGTCCAGTAGGGCAGGCTCGCCTGAGCGGCGCCCGGGGAGCTCCAGGCGAACGAGAGCAGAAGAGCGAGAGAAGCGACGAGAACCATGCGAAGCGGCTGCGTGCGTGTCATTCGGTTCACTCCTTAGTTACGCCGGCTCGAGCGTGCGCAGAGCGAACGTACACACGGGAGGTTAGCACTCGGAATCCGATGGCGCCGTGCGCGCGCTGTAGGCGTTGACTCGATCCAGCGCGAGAGCCCGCCCCCCGAGCGTGACCTCTCCCGAACTGCCGGCTGCTCCGCCTTGGCGTCCGGCACCGGCCCGGGGATGAATTGCGCGCCGGCGCGCACGTCCGGCCCCGCCACCAGCGGTTGCCCGCGCTGCACGCGGCGCCACACGAAAGACTCCCGCTGCAACCGACGTGACGGCGCGCGGGAGGGGGAACGCCCTCACCGCCGTCGTCTCACCTTCTTCTCGGCCGCACCGACGAGCATGTGCACGTCCGGCGATGCTCCGATAGAACGGATCATCTGCAACTCCGCGTCGGCGGCCTCGTAGTCGCGATTGCGGATCGCGTCGTTCGCACGCCAGTAGTGCTCCGCGATCTGCTGCCGCACCTCGGCATCGTCCCGCAATTGGCGGCGGGTGATCTCGTACGTCCGCAGCAGATCCGCGACCTTCGCGCGATCCGCGCCCGCCCTCGCGAGTACCACGCCCTTCTTCTCGATATACGCAGGGTTCGCCGGCGAGGGCTCGTGTAGCAGAAGATCGTGAATCGCGGTGTACACCGGCAGTTCGCGCGTCACGGCGCGCGCACGCGCCAGCTTCTCGCGGATCACCATCGGCGCACGTTTCGGAGTGGCGCGCGGAAGTGGGCCCGCTGAGTCCTCCATGAGCTCTTCATTCCCCGCGTCGACATCGAAGGTCATGCGGGTCTTGCTGCCGAACGTCGTATCGCCGCCGTGGAACGGAATGTCGTAGGCATCCCAGCAGTGGCCCAGCTCATGGAACAGGTAGTACGCGAGCAGATCCACCGTCACGCCTGGCGTCGCAGTGACCACCAACGCATCGGATCCCCGGTACGCCAGCCCGCCGATCGGCATTGCGTGCGTACCGCTCGTATAGACCTCCAGCGGACGTCCGGTGACGAGAACGTGAATGGTGTCCGGCTCCTCGCTCGTGCGGTGGAGGAACTTCGCGAGCACGTACGACGCGTCGAGATCGGGAATAGACGCCCGCAGCGTGAGGCGGCCGAGCTGAAACCATTCGCGCCTGTAGCGTCGCCACTCGACGTTGTGGATCGCAATCGTTTCGCGGACGAAGTCCTCGATCCGGTCGCCGTGCTGCTCCGCCAGTACTTCGTCGTACTCGACATTCAGGCGAATGACTCGATCGAACGGCGGCAGCACCGCGTGATTCGCGCGCGGCGGGACAACGGGCAGCGTTGGGAGGGGCGAGTACCGCACGCCGCCCACCAGCGACGCAAGACACACGGACATCCACAAGAACACTCTGGGCATGATCGAACCGTCATGAACGGCAGGCGGATCGCGGTTGCGAATGATGCGCGATGGGCGCTGTCGCCTTTCTGTCCATCCGAAACGGCCGCATACACGCACACATTGCGCGGCAGCTCTCAGTCACACGACTCCGTAACAACGTTTGCTGCTCACGGTCGGGCCATTTCGACGAGATGGCGGCGCACCGCCGCCAACTCCATATGAAGGAGGTCGAAACAGCGTGCGAGGTACTGGCGCTGATTCGGCGCGAGCACCTCACCCTCCACGGTTTCGGGCGTCATCACACATCCCCGTCCAAAAACTGCGAGCCGGCGGAGAGATCGCCGGCGGTACCGGCCCACGGCCAGTCTAGAAAGCGGGCCTTCGCACCCGCATCGGCGGCCGGGTCAGGTCAGCCTGATCTTTCGATAGGCATGGAACGGCGCGAGCGGCGCGGGCGTTGGAATCGGCGTGACCACGAGTACCAACGGCGTCATCCGCCCGGATTACGCCCCACAGTCAGCGCGATGGCGCCTCGTGTCCCACGCGCTCGACCTGGTGCTCTTCACGGTCTTCGTCTACCTGACCGAAGGCCCGGCCAGCCCGTTCTTCCTCTACTTCGTCTTCTCGCTGTTCTGCGCAACGCTCCGATTCTCGTGGCGCGGCATCCTCGCCACCGGCATCGCGGCGATGGCGATCTACGGCGTGATGGCCGTCCTCTCGTCTTATACCGACCCGCAGTTCGAGGCCAGCCGCGCCGTCATCCGCATCGCGTATCCCGGGGTACTGGCCGCGCTTCTCGTTCATTTGGGCGTGTATCAGCAGCAGCTCCGCACCGAGCTTGCGTCACTCGCCGCGTGGCCGCGCGAGCTGGCTGCTGATCGCGACGACGTTCTCGGCGTGACACTTCGGCACGCGGCCACGGTGCTGCGCGCGCGGCGCGTGCCGCTGGTGTGGGAAGAGCCGGAAGAACCGTGGGTCCCCACCGCGATCTGGAATGACGGCGGATTGCACGTCGACCGGATGCCGCCGGGTGCATGCTGGAGTGGGGGCTGGAGGTCGAGGTCGACGCGTTCCACCTTCACGGCATCTACGAGAAGCTCAGGATCGACGGACGATACGCGCTGATGAACTATGCGAGAGACCATGGCCTTGCCTGAGATCCGGAGGTACGCACTCGCGTTCGTCGCGGTGGCTGCGGCCGTCCTGGTGGCGCGCGCGCTCGACCCGTACATCGCGCCGCACATTTCCGGCCCGTATTTTCTGGCGGTGATGCTCGTTGCGGCATACGCCGGCGCGGGGCCGGGTCTCGTCGCGACCTTTCTCTCGTCGTTCGCCATCGCCTGGTTCGATCTCGGGACGACCTACAAGCTCGACCTCGGACTCGACGACCTCGTTCGTCTGGCCGTCTTCACGGTCACGGCCCTCGTCATCAGCTCGATCAGTGCCGCCCGCAAAGCCGCGGAGCGCGAACTGCGCGTGGCGTTGGAAAACCTCGCCGCGGTCGACCGATCGAAAGACGAATTCATCGCCACCGTTTCCCACGAGCTGCGCACGCCGCTCACGAGCATCCTCGGCTGGCTCAAGATCCTGCGCGTCGGCGACCTGGACAACGAGACGCGGGAGCTCGCGCTGGAAAGCATCGAGCAGAGCGCGAAAACACAGGCCATGCTGGTCAGTGACATGCTCGACGCCTCGCGCATCGTTCTCGGCAAGCTGCACGTCGAGCGCGAACCGCTCTTCGTGCGCGACGTGGTGCGTGAGGCCGTGGCCGTCGTCACGCCGGCGGCCGAGACGAAGAACTTGACGATCTACGTCAGGGGATTGGACGAGGCCGTCCTCGTCTGTGGCGATCGCGAGCGTCTCAAGCAGGTCGTCTGGAACTTCCTGTCGAATTCGGTGAAGTTCACCCCCGACGGAGGCACGATCCGGGTGCGCGTTCTTCACGATGATCGTGACGCGATCATCGAGGTCGCGGACGACGGCGAAGGGATGTCGAACGACTTGCTGCGGCACATCTTCGACCGTTTCACGCAGGGAACGGACAGCGTGCGGAAAGGCGGCCTTGGCCTCGGCCTCTCGATCGTGCGCCACATCGTCGAGCTGCATGGCGGCACCGTCTCCGCCTACAGCGCCGGCCGGAGTCACGGGGCAACGTTCACTGCCCGCATCCCGCTGCTGCGGGACGCTGAACAGCGGCAGCACGTCTCCCCGCTGCCGGAAGCGACGTCGATCCGATCCGCGGCCGGCGGCGCCTGAGAGCGTGCAGTTCGTGCGCGATTCACGCAGCCGCGCCGTGCGCCGCGCAGAGGTTGCGTCACGGGGTGAGAATCTTGTAGACGTCGTCGTTGAGGTGCGTGCTGCGGCCGTGATGGACGACGATCTTCTGCTCGGCGTCCTTGCCGACCGTGTCGCCGTGCTTCACCTCGGTGCCGGAGGTGAGGATGTAGTTCGCGACGTCCTTGGCGAGGGCGTACAGCTCCGGCGGCCCCCACGACGACCGCTCGATCTCGATCTCCATCCTCCCGAACTGCCGCATGCCGATCGTGTGCAGGCCGCCGTGCCGGTCGTCGAGGCGGAAGAGCCCGAACCGGCACCACAGCTCGATCGGGAGCAGCGCGGGCGTGGCGAAGGCGAAGATGGCGTTGAATTTCTCGCGCGGCACCGTGACGGCGCCGGCCGGCCAGTAGACCGCAATCCCGTCGAACACGTTGAGCATCTTCGAGGCGATGGCGGTCAGGAGGAACGCCTGCTGGACCGGGCCTCCCTCCGCTTTGCACCCCACCGCCACATGGGAACGGTGGGCCGCCTCGGCGGGGCCATTCGGCCACAGCGGCGTCGCCGCCGCCTGCTCCGCCTTGCCGTCCGGCACCGGCCCGGGGATGAATTGCACACCGGCGCGCACGTCCGGCCCCGCCACCAGCCAGGCCCCGTTCTCCTTCCGCACGGACGCCCCGGGGAAGCGCAGCCACGCGTTGCGCACCGTGTCGTCGTCGGGCGGCTCCTGGAGCCGCGAGAGGATGATGCAGCGCGCGGAAGGAAGGGGCTCGGGTGGCGCTGGCTTCTTTTTGCGGAAAAAGTCGAGGAGGGCCATCCGTCGATTGTACGTCCCTCGAATGCCGCCGGACGAAGGTCTGACCCCCCGCAACTCGAGCGAGGTGTCATCCCGAGCAGGTGACGGCACGCTGCGCCGCGCCTGAGAGAAAGAAACCTGCTTGAGTATGTCGGACTCATAGCAGATCGCAAGATGTTGATTGCAAGCAGCTTGCGGCTCGCGAACAACGAGTTTCTTGGAA
>DASUSN010000097.1:0-45545 GCA_036375075.1 Thermoanaerobaculia bacterium
GGCTTCAGCCCGCCCCTCGGACGGGGAGGGGGACGCCACCCACCCACCGAGGGGCGGGCTGAAGCCGCGCCCTGCAGCAGGCGCCCCGCGAGTTCACCCGTTCGTTGGCCTTCGTGCATGGTTCCGTGCCCGGTGGTGTCCGATATTGTTCCTATGCACGACCAGCTGCTGACGTTCGACGAGTTCCGCACTTCCCACAGCGACGCGCTGTGCGCGCAGCGCGAGGGTCTCCGCGACGACGCCGCGGCGGAGGGGATCCTCCGCGAGGGCAGCGCGTCGCCGGGCTGGATTCGCTGGGACGACCGTGTCTCCGTTCCGCAGAGCTGACGACGGGTGGGCGGCGGCGATCGCCATCGCCGGCGTCGCGGATCGGATCGCGCGACTGGAGGACGCGCGCGGCATCCTGCACGCCGCCGCCCAGGCCCTTGACGCCGGAAGCGCGCAGACCGCGCGCCGCGGGGCGTCCGTGTTCTCGGACTACGCGCACGACGCGGCCGCGGCGTTCGGGCGCCGCGATGCGGCCGCGGATGTGTGTGTCGTCCTGGACGCGCTGATCGAAGGCATCAAGATCATCGACGACATCCAGGATGAAGAGGCGGACTGCCTGGCCACACGGATCGGCGAGGAGCGCGCGCTCGCCGCCGCTTACGCGGCGCTGGCGCACGGACTCGATCGCGCGGCCGCGCTGCCGCTGCCCGAGGATGCGTGGCGCGCGGCTCTGGCCGCGATCGCCCGCGGGATTCGGCAGACCGCCATCGGCCAGCAGTTGGAGCAGGTGCTGAAGGTGAAGGCGGCGGCGGACTTCGACAGCTTCTGGAGCGTGGTCGATCACAAGACACCGCCTCTGGTGGCCACGGCGCTGGAGCTGGGCGCGCTCGCGGCGGGCGCGGCTCCCGCGCAGGCCGCGGCGCTCACGCGTCTGGCGGTCCCCTTCGGCCGTCTCCTCCAGATCAGCGACGACTGCAACGACGCCCTCGGCGAGCACGCCACCGACTGGCGCACGCCGCATCTCAACCTGCTGATGCTGTTCTCCCTCTCCGGCCCCAACGGCGCGGAGCTGGCGACGCTCCTGCGTCGCGAAACGCTGCGCGAAGCGCAGCTCTGGCTCCTCCGCGACGGCGCGCTCGCGTACGCGCTCCACGCGCAGACGACCACCCTCGCCGCGCTCTCCGCGACCCTGGACTCGCTCGACCTGCCCAACCCCGAGCCGTTCGTGCAGACGATGCAGCGGCGCAAGCAGGAAGCGGAAACGCTGCTGGCGAAGATGTCGCTGCCGTCGTGACGTGTGACAGCATGATTGCCTCTGCACTCCGAGCATGTAGTCTTCCTTCATGCACGACGCCGTGATCGTCGGGAGCGGGGCCGGGGGCGGCGCCGTCGCGTGGAAGCTGGCTGCGGCCGGCTGGCGCGTCCTGGTGCTGGAGAAGGGGCCGCGCTACGCGCGCGAGGATTACCGCCACGCGGACGGCGGCCTGCGGCCGGCGCAGTTCATTCCTTCGATCGACGCCGATCCGCACACCGTCGTCACGCTGCGCACGACGACGCCGGTCCGCACGAACCTCGGCTGGATTGCGACGTGTGTCGGCGGCGGCACGGTACACATGGGCGGGTACTTCTACCGCTTCCATCCCGACGATCTCCGGATGCGCTCGCGGTTCGGCGAGTACCTCGGTCTCGCGGACTGGCCCTACGGCTACGCGGAGCTCGAGCCGTACTACGCGGAGGCCGAGCGGATGATGGGCGTGAGCGGGGTGGTGATGCCGCCGCTGGTCGCGCATCCGTTCGCGCGGCAGATCGAGGAGGCTTGCCGCCGGCGCGGGTGGCATCCATTCCCGACGCCGCGCGCGATCAACTCGCAGCCGTACGACGGCCGCCCCGCGTGCGAGTACTGCCGCCTGTGCGCGTCGTACGGCTGTCCCGTCGGCGCGCGTGGTACGGCGCAGGAGACGTTCATCGCGCACGCGGAGGGCACGGGACGCTGCGAGGTGCGTCCGCTGTCGATGGTGCGGGAGATCCGGCGCGGGGACGGCGACCGCGTCGCCGGCTGCGTGTATCTCGACGCCGAGGGACGCGAGCACTTCGCGCCGGCGCGCGTGGTCTGCGTGTCCGCGTCGGCGATCGAGTCCGCGCGCCTGCTGCTGCTTTCGAATCTCGGCAACGAGGAAGGGCAGGTCGGGCGCAACCTGCAGTTCCACGCCGTGACGATGGGGCAGGCGCTGTTCGACGCGGGCCAGGTCCCGCCCGGCGATTCCCCGTTCCTCGGGCGCTCGATCGCCGATCACTACTTCCTGCCCGAGGGGGTATCGGACCTGGCGAAGGGCGGGATGATTCGTTTCGGCCTCGCTCCGCAGGTCGAAGGGCCGCGCCACTTCACGCCGGGCGAAGGGCAGCAGGTGCTGTACTTCGAGGCGTTCCACGACTTCCTGCCGAACGAGCAGACGTTCGTCACCCTCGACGATTCCGTGACCGACCGCTGGGGCCTTCCCGTCGCCCGCATCCACCTCGACGTGCCCGCGCATCACCGGCGCGCGGGCCGCTACCTCGCGGACCGCGCCTTCGACGTCTACGAAGACCTCGGCGCGACGGAGGGCGTCACGACCGACATCGGCGGCACGTCGTCGTATCTCGTCCACGGCACCTGCCGCGCCGGCACCGATCCGCGCGCTTCGGTGCTCGATCCCTTCTGCCGCGTGCACGCGCTGCGCAACCTCTACGTCGTGGACGGCTCGTTCATGCCGACCTCGGGCGGCGCCTCGACGACGCTCACCATCGCGGCCAATGCGCTCCGTGCGGCCGCTCATATTCTGAGGAAACCCTGAAGAAATTATGAAAGCTGTGCGTGTTGCCATACGTGCAGCTTTTCACTCTTGACGTTCTTCCATCCCGGCACCATATCGTCACCGTCAGATTCAAACTGCCGGAGGTCGAAAGATGTCGGTTTCCTCCACCGCTCTCCCGGAGAATGTGGGACTTCCCGGGGCGAGCAAACTGGACAGCCCGCGATGGGCGCTCGCGCAAACGCTCGCGGAACGGATCGCCAATCGCCGTCCGCATTCGTTCGACGGCGCGACGGCGGAGAAACGCCTCGCGCGCTGGAAAGCGACGGGCCCGTTCGCGAACGATCCGCACCTGTGGCAGGAGAAGCTCGCCGCGCTCGGCCTGACCGAAGACGAGCTGCGCGAGCTCCTCGGCGAGACGCCGGAGGGACGTCCGGCGTGGCTCGAGACCATCGCCGCCGCGTACGGCGAGGGCGACACGACCCCCGCGTTTCCCTGGCCCGCGAGCGCCGATCTCGGCCGCTGCCGCTTCCTCCCGCTGATCGAGCCGCTGGTGTGGCACTTCTGGAGCCGCCTCGAGCTCGAAGCGCGCGCGGTCCTTGCCGCGCACCCGGAGGCGCCGTTCACGCCGGAGATCGCGCGCGTCCTCACCGGGCATCTTCCCGACCACTTCGCCGCGCTGCTGAACCGCACGCTCGTCGTCGAGATGCACGTGCTCAAGATCGACGACCGCCTGCAGGGGGAGACGCCGGAGGAGCGTTTCGCCGATTTCATCCGGCACCTGCGCACGAAGACCTACGCGCTCGAAGTCCTCGAGCAGTATCCGGTGCTCGCCCATCAGGCCGTGCAGCGCCTGGAGCTGTGGCTGTCCGCATGCGTCGAGCTGCTGCAGCGGCTGGCGGCCGACGCGGAAGCGATCGCGGACGGCGAGGCGATCGGCAGGCTCCGCGAGGTCCACGGCGCGATCTCCGACTTCCACCGCGGCGGCCGCTCGGTGTTCCTCCTGGTCTTCGAGTCCGGCTTCGAGATCGTCTACAAACCGAAGTCCCTCGCGCTCGAATCCGCGTTTCAGCAGCTCCTCGGCTGGCTGAACGCGCGGGGGATCGAGCCCTCGTTCCGGCAGACCCGCGTGCTCGACCGCGGCGACTACGGCTGGATGGAGAGGATCCGCACCGGCCCCTGTCCCGACGAGGCGGCGCTGCGGCGCTTCCTCGAGCGGCAGGGGGCCTATCTCGCGCTGCTGTACGCGCTCGACGGCACCGACTTTCACCACGAGAACCTGCTCGCCTCGGGCGAGCATCCGATCCTCATCGACCTCGAAACGCTGTTCCAGCCGTGGCTCAACACGACGGACCTGCAGGACGTCGAGAGCGCGCCCGGCTCTCCGCTGCGGGCCACCGTTCTGCGCGCGAACCTGCTGCCCGAGCGCTGGTACGGCGACAAGGACAACGCCGGCGTCGACCTCTCCGGCCTGACCGCGACGGAAGGTCAGCTCACGCCGCGCCCGATGCTCGCGACGGCCGACGAAGGCCGCGACACGATGCGCATGGAGCGGCGCCGCATGCGCATCCCGGTCGGCGACAACCGCGCCCGCGTGGAGAACGGCCCGGAGCTCGCCGCGCACGAGCTGGCCGCTCCGATCGAAGCCGGCTTCCGCCGCATGTACGCGCTCCTCGCGCAGCATCGCGAAGAGCTGATCGCGGAGCTGCAGGCGTTCGCGGACTGCGAGGTGCGCATCCTCTTCCGCACCACCATGAGCTACGGCACGGTGCTGCTGGAGAGCCTGCACCCGCACGCGCTCGGCAACGCGCTGGAGCGCGACCGGCTCTTCGACACGCTCTGGACCTCGGTCCGGCGCCGCCCGTACCTGAGCGCGCTCTTCGCGTCCGAGTCCGAAGACCTCCATCGCGGCGACATCCCGCTGTTTCTCTCGCGTCCCGGCACGAGCGACGCGTTCCACTGGCGCGGCCGGCGCTTCGCCGGCTTCTTCGAACAGACCGGCCTGGAGCGCGTGGCGGACCGCATCCGCGGTCTCTCGCCGCGCGACCTCGAGCGCCAGGTTGCCCTCATCCGCGACACGTTCGACGCGGTGCGCATCAGCGGCCCGGGCGTGACGCGTCCGTCGTACGAGCTCGTGCCGCGCGCGGCGCGGCCGGAACAGGGTGAGCTCCTCGCGCTCGCATGCGAGGTCGCGGACCGCGTCGTCGAGCGCGCGTTCGAGAACGGCGAGCAGGCGCACTGGATGATCCTCGACTACCGCGAGCCGGACGGCTGGACGGTCGTGCCCGCGCACCCGGACCTCTGGCTCGGGCTCCCCGGCATCGCCTTCTTCCTCGGCCACCTCGGCGCGGCCACGGGCCGGGCGCGTTACACGGAGGTCGCCCGCAAGGCGCTGTTCGCGCAGCGGCAGCAGCTCGCGTCGTCCGCGACCCTCACCGCGGTCGGCGCCTTCAACGGGTGGGGCGGCGTGATCTACACGCTCGCGCACCTCGGCCGTCTCTGGAACGACGAGGCGCTGCTCGACGAAGCGGAGTCCTACGCGCGCCGGCTGCGGCCTCTCATCGCGGAGGAACAGGGGCTCGACGTGATCATGGGCTCCGCGGGCTGCATCCTCAGCCTGCTCGCGCTCTCGCAAGTCCGGCCTTCGCCGCTCGTCGACGAGCTGATGCTCGCGTGCGGCGAGCGGCTGCTCGCCGCGGCGGAGCCGCAGGCCGCGGGTCTCGGCTGGCGGATCCAGCTCGCGGGCAATCGCGTGCTCGCGGGGATCTCCCACGGCGCGGCAGGCATCGCCCTCGCGCTGCTGCGGCTCTTTGACCGCACGGGCGACGCGCGCTTCCGCGACGCCGCGCTCGGCGCCGTCGCGTTCGAGCGCTCCGTCTTCGCCGAGGCCGAACAGAACTGGCCCGATCTGCGCCTCGGCGCCCAGGGTGCCGATGGCAGCGCGGGTCATTTCATGTGGGCGTGGTGCCACGGCGCGCCGGGAATCGGACTGGCGCGCATTGCCGGACTGCCGTGGCTGGACGACGCCGAGGTGCGGCGGGAGATCGACGTCGCCCTGCGCTCGACGCTGGCGAACGGCTTCGGGGAGAACCACACGCTCTGCCACGGGGACCTCGGCAACCTCGAGCTGCTCTTCGCCGCGGCGGACGTTCTCGGCGACCGCGCGCTCGAAGAACGGGCGTGGAGCATCGCCGGCGGGATCGTGGACGACATCCGCCGCGGCGGATGGCTGAGCGGTCTGCCCGGCAACATCGAGACGCCGGGGCTGATGGCCGGGCTGTCCGGCATCGGATACGGCCTCGGGCGCCTCGCGCGGCCCGACGTCTTCCCGCGCCTGCTGACTCTCGAATCCTAATCTTTCCTGCGTGTCGCAGGGAGGGAACGGCGATCGACCGGCCGGCGATCGCGGTTCGACTGAAAGGTCCGGCCGATGAAAAGGAAAAGGTTAGTCATGAAGAAGAGTGATGTCATTCGTGCGTGGCGGGATGGGGAGTTCTACGCGTCGCTGTCGAGCGAAGCCCGTGCGTCCATGCCGGAGAGCCCGGCCTCGGTGATCGAGCTGAACGACGAAGTCCTCGCCAACGTCACCGGCGGCTGCTCCATCCTGGAGAACTGCCCCACCTCGGCGTACTGCTCGCCCTGTCCGCCGAAGCACTGCTACTAGGCGCGCCGGTTCTCGAAACGGAGTGCGGTGTCCGGACGCCGCACTCCCTTTTCGGAGTTCCTCGGGTTCCTCGGAGTTCCTCGGAGTTCCTCGGGGGAGGAAGCTTTTCACCCCTCCGAGGAACCCGAGGAACTCCGAGGAACCGAGGAACCTCTCCCCCGTCTCACATCTGCTGCGCGCGGACCAGCTCCGCGTAGCGGCCATCCCGCCCCACGAGATCGTCGTGGCGCCCCTGCTCGACGATCACGCCGTCCTCCATCACCAGGATGCGATCCGCGCGGACGACCGTCGACAACCGGTGGGCGATGACGAGCCGTGTCGCGCGCAGCCGCTCCAGCTCCTCGAGCACTTCGTGCTCGGACTCCGTATCGAGATGGCTCGTCGCTTCGTCGAGCAGCAGGATGGAGGGCCGGCGCACCAGCGCGCGCGCGAGGGCGATGCGCTGGCGTTGTCCGCCGGACAGCGCGGAGCCGCCTTCGCCGAGCGCGGTGTCGTAGCCGAGGGGGAGGGACATCACGAAGTCGTGGATGTGCGCCTTCTTCGCCGCCTCCATGATCTGCGGCAGCGGCAGGTCCTCGTCGCCGAGGGCGATGTTGTTGCGGATCGAGTCGGCGAAGACATACGGCTGCTGCAGCACGATCCCGAGCTGCCGGCGGAGGCTGGTGAGGTCCAGCGCCGCCAGGTCGTGACCGTCGTAGAGCACGCGGCCCGAGGTCGGACGGTAGAGACCCATGAGCAGCATCGCCAGCGTCGACTTCCCCGCGCCCGAGCTGCCCACCAGCGCCACGAAGGTGCCGGGCTCGATCTCCAACGACACGTGGCGCACCGCCTCCGGCCGCATCGCCGAATAGCGGAAGCTGACGTCTTCGAGCGCGATGCGGCCGCTGAGCGGCGGCGCGGGGACGACCCGCTGGCGATCCTGCTCCGGCTCCGCTTCCATGACGTCGTCCATGCGGTCCATGTAGCTCGCCAGCAACTGCAGTTGCACCGCCGTCGCCACCAGGGACGTCAGCGGCGTGAGCACGCCCAGCGCGAGCGCGTTCGCCGCGAGCATCGTGCCGAGCGAGAGGTCGCCCGCCAGCACCGCGGAGGCGCCGAAGGCCAGGACGACGAAGGGCGATGCCGTCGTCAGCGTGTTGATGGCGGCGTCGAAGAACGCGTCCAGGCGTCCCCGCGCGAGCGAGACGTTCAGCTCGTCCACGAAGTAGTTCGACCAGCGCTCGACCGCGTGCGACTCCGCGCCCAGGGCCTTCAGCGTGGCGATGCCGGACAGCATCTGCACCTGATACGTCCGCGCGCGGGCCTGCACCTGCAGCGTCCGCGACATCAGGTCCGCGTGCCGGTGGCGGGTGAGGAAGAACAGTCCCACGCGCAGCAGTCCCAGTCCGATCACGAGGAACGCGATGGTGGTGTTCGCCAGGAAGAGCAGGACCAGATAGAGACACGCCAGCGCGCCGTCGAGCAGTCCCGTGAGCGTGCCCGAGGTGAGGATCTCCCGGATGGTCGTGTTGGCGTTGAGGCGCATCATCAGATCGCCGGCCGAGCGCTGATGGAAGAACGCGTAGGGGAGGGAGACCAGGTGCTCCACGAAATCGGACGTGATCTTCGAGTCCAGCTTCGTGCGCAGGTGCAGCATGAGATGCGCGCGCACGAATGCCGAGAGGAAATCGAACGCCGCGATCGCCGCGAGGCCGATGCCCAGGATCGTGAGGAGCGAGTAGTCGCGGCCGGGGACGACGCGGTCCACGATCAGCCCCATGAGCAGCGGCGTCGCCAGCGCCAGCGCGCGCAACACGAGCGACAGGGCCAGGATCCGCCGCAGCAGCGCCGACTGCGCGAGCAGCTCGCGCACGTAGCGCATCATCCCGCGGCGCGGCGCCTCGCCGGGCGTGAAGTTTTCGCCCGGCTCGAACACCAGCGCCACGCCGGTGAAGTTCTTCCCGACGTCCGCGAGCGTGATGGTCCGCCGTCCCGTCCCCGGATCGACGATGCGCACGTGGCCGCCGTCCATCGACTCGAACACGACGTAGTGATGGAAGCCCCAGTGCAGCACCGAGCCGGGCGCCAGGAAGCGCAGGTCCGCCACCTCCGCCACCTTCACGCCGCGCGCGCGCAGGCCGTGGAAACGCGCGCCCTTCAGCAGCGAGAGCGCGTCCGCGCCGTCGCGGCCGATGCCGAGGAGCTGGCGGACGTCGTCGAGGCGCACGCTCTTGCCGTACCAGGCCAGCACCATGGCCAGACACGCGGCCCCGCAGTCGGTCTCCGCGGTCTGCCGTACGACCGGGATCCGCTTAGCCACGGCGCACCCACCACACCCCGGCGAGCACCGCCGCCGTCAACAGCACCAGGACGACGCGATACGCGTAACGCGTCCATCGCGGCTCGAGCTCCAGCAGATGTGCCTCGTCCGTCCGCCCCCGCTGGTAATGCTCGATGGCCTCGGAACGATAGAGCCGCGAGACGTCGTCCCGGATGGGGATGCGTTCCTGCTCGGAAGCGCCGGGAAGCATGTCCGTCATTATGCAACCGTTGGGAAACGCTGTTGAGAGTTCCGTCGGGAACGCCTCGCTGTTGGAGCGCCGGCGTCCCGCCGGCTGGCCGGGCGGCGTCCCGCCGCCCGGGGACTCGGGAGGACGGAGCTTCTTGCCCGGTGCCACGCTCCTCCACCCACCCAGGTGGCGGCGCGGGACGCCGCCACGCCAGCCGGCGGGACGCCAGCGCTCCATCACCTCGGATCGCGATGGAGTGCGGAGGCGATCGATTGCCTCCGCACTCAAACCGGCGCTCACCTCCTCGCCAGAGCCATCGTCCGCGCGGGGTGGATCAGCTTCTCCTCCGCCCCCTCCCGGATCAGCGCCAGCACTTTTGCCGGCGTGAGCGACGGGTCCACCGCCAGCAACTTCGCCGCGAGGTTCGCCACCTGCGGGGACGACATCGACGTGCCCGACACCTTCATCCGGTCGCCGCCCGGCACGTAGCTCTCCACCTCGAACCCGTTCGCGTAAAAGTCCACGCTGGCCCCTTCGGTCGTGAACGCCGTCTTGCGGCCCGCGCCGTCCACCGCGCCGACGGTGACCAGGTTGGGCAGGTTCAGGCTGGCCGGGATGTACTCCGAAAAGTCGGCGCTGTTGTTCTCGTTGCCCGAGCCGCAGACGAAGAGGATGCCCGGCGCGCCCTGGATCGCTTCATACAGCGCGCGCTTCTCGATCTCGAACATCTGCCGCGCGAGCTCCTTGCGCTGCTTGTCGTCGCCGCCCTGGCCGTTGACGGCGAGGGTGCCTTCGATGGACGCCGCGTTGTAGCGCCAGCTCATGTTGACCACGCGCACGTTCTGCTTTTTGAAGTAGTCGACGGTGTCGCGGTACATCTGCGCCATGAACCGCGACTGCTCCATCGTGTATGGAGGCGGGAGCTGGGTGTGAGGATAGGTCATGCGCGCGCCGAGGATCTTCGCGGCGGGGTTGCCCTCGGCGACGATGCCGGCGACGTGCGTGCCGTGGAAGTACTGCGTGTAGAAGCCCAGCTCCTCGGCGAACTCCTTGACCTGGTCGCGTTGCAGCGAGGCGATGGTCTTCTGCAGCTCCGCGGCCTCTTCGCTCTGGATGGACGCCTGCAGGTCGATGCTGCCCTTGGTCAGCCGCTGCAGGCGCTTCACGTCGCCTTTGATCTTCCCGGCCGGATCGGCGAGCGTGCCGGCGGACTTGCGGGAGGCGCCGAGGTCGTAGCCGATGCCGTGGACGTCGTCGATGTAGCCGTTGCCGTCGTTGTCCTTGCCGTCGAGCGTCTCGCGTTTGTTGACGAAGCGGTTCGTGGCGGGGAGCGCGGGCACGTCCGTCCCCGAGTCCCACACCGCGACGACGACCGGCTTCAGGCCGGCCACGCCTTCGAGCGAGACGCTGCGCGGCTTCCAGATGTCCGCGGCCGCGACGCTCTTGTGGTTCGCCTCCCATAGCTTCGTCAGCACGCGTACGGACTCGTCGCGCAGCGGCAGCCGGTGCGTCAGGGTGTACGACGTCGTCAGGATGCCGCCCACTACGCCCTCGGGCACCGTGCCTTTGGTGTTGTCGAGGAGCTGCTGGAACGCGCTCTGGAAACCGCCCAGCATGACCTCGCGGCTCATCATCGCGAGCTGCCCCTTCTGCGCCTCGATCTGGTCCTCGACTTCCGCCCACGGCAGCCGGGCGTAGAGCGCGGCGTAGCTGTTCTCGAACGCGGCCCGGAACTCGGGGGTGGACGGGTCTTTGACCTTGCCCAGCGCGTCGACGTACGCGAGCGCGAAGAGGCCGGTGGTGTGCCGCAGCGCGGGCTTGCTCTCCAGCTCGCGCAGCTTCGGGACGAGCTCCAGGGCCTTGTCGTACTCGCCGGCGCGGAAGTACAGCATGTGCAGCGCGGCGTAGTAGCCCTTGAGGGTGGCGTCGTCGCGGATGTCGTACTTCTCGAGGTCCGCCTCGAGATTGCGGGTCAGCTCCGCGGCCAGGCGGTCGAGCTGTTTGCGGTCGTCGAGGAGCTGCGCCGCGGTGCCTTCGATCTGATACGACCGGCGCGGCAGCTCGTCGGCCTTGTGGATGACGGTCTTCTGCGGGCTGGCCGCCCCGACGAACAACAGCAGAAACAACGGAATCAGTGTGCGTGTCATGGAATGGGTCCTTTCGCGAGTGAACGTACTGACCCTGAGTTGCACGGGAAACGCGAATGTGACGAGCCGTATCGACGTGTACGCGAACCGTTGCCGCGGGCGTGCTTTCTTCGCGCACAATGCCGCGCATGACCCGCGGGCGTCTCTTCCGCACCGCCGTGATCCTCGGCGGCTGGACCTGCATCGCGCTGCTGTTCGCGCCGCAGAACTACATCGCCAACCGGCTCTCGCCGAAGCCGCTGCCGGCTTGGGTGGCGATCGTCGCGTCGGCCTCGATCTTCTACGTGTGGGCCGCCCTGACTCCGCTCGTGGTGTGGCTGGCGAAGCGCTTTCCGTTCCGCCGCGGGCGCATCTTCATCTCCACCCTGCAGCACATCGCCTTGTCGTTCGGAGTCGCCGCGCTGCAGATGGCCGCCGTGGGTGGCTTCCAGTCACTGCTGCCCGTGCCCAGGGACTTCGTGCCGCCGATCCCGCCGCAGTTGATGCTGGTCAGCATCGCCGCTACGAATGTGATGCTGTACTGGAGCATCGTGGCGGTGGCGACGGCGGTCGCGTACTTCCGCCGCGACCAGGAGCGCGACCTGGCGCTGGTGCAGGCGCAGCTCCAGTCGCTGCGCAACCGGCTGCAGCCGCACTTCCTCTTCAACACGCTCAACGCCATCGCCGAGCTGATGTATCAGGACACGCGGCGGGCCGAGGAGACGGTGACGGCGCTCAGCGACGTGCTGCGGCTCACGCTGCAGCACGATCAGGCGCACGAGATCACGCTGGCCGAGGAGCTCGACCTGCTGCGGAAGCACGTGGCGATCTACCAGACCCTCCTGCAGGACCGCCTGCGCGTCCGCTGGTCCATCGACGACCAGGCCCTCGACGCCCGCGTCCCGACCATGATCCTGCAGCCGCTGGTGGAGAACGCCATCCGCCACGGCATCGCGCCGCGCGAGAGCGGCGGCACGGTCGGCGTCAGCGCGCGCCGCGACGGCGGGTTCCTCTGCCTGACCGTGGAGGACGACGGCGTCGGAATGAAGGACGTCCCCGCGCGCGCGGGCATCGGCCTGACGAACACGCAGTCCCGGCTGCGCTACCTGTACGGCGACGCGTACCGCTTCGAGATGAGCGCCCCGGCCGGCGGCGGCGCGTCCGTGGCCGTGAGGCTGCCGCTGCGATGAAGCTGCGCACGCTCATCGTCGACGACATGCCCCTGGCCCGCGGCCGCCTGCGCCGGCACCTCGCGTCCGATCCGGAGATCGAGATCGTGGGCGAGGCGAAGAACGGCACCGAGGCCATCGAGCGCATCCACACGCTCGCGCCGCAGCTCCTCTTCCTCGACATCCAGATGCCCGGCCTGGACGGCTTCGAGGTGCTGGAGGCAGTCGGGCCGGATGCCGTGCCCGCGGTGGTGTTCGTCACCGCGTACGACGAGTTCGCGCTGCGGGCGTTCGAGGTCCACGCCCTGGACTACGTGCTCAAGCCCTTCGACACCGAGCGCCTCGCGGCCACGGTCGCGCGCGTGAAACGCCTCCTCGCCACCTCGGAGAACGTCACCGCGCAGCTCTCGTCGCTTCTCGACGGACTGCGCGGCGGGAAAAAGTACGTCACCCGCCTGGCGGTGCGCTCGCGCGAGCGGCTGGTCTTCGTGGCCGTCGAAGACATCGAGTCGATCGAGGGCGCGGGCAACTACGTCCGCCTCCACACCGGCACCGCGTCCCACCTCCTCCGCGACCGCCTCGGCAGCATCGAGGCGAAGCTCGACCCCGACGTCTTCGTGCGCGTGCACCGCTCGACGATCGTGAACGTCACCCGCATCCGCGAGATGCACCCTCTCTTCAACGGCGACCAGTTGCTGGTCCTCACGAGTGGCCGGCGGGTGACCGTGAGCCGCACGTTCCGCACGCGATTGCTCGAGCGGCTTTAGACGGAGTTCCTCGGGTTCCTCGGAGTTCCTCGGAGTTCCTCGGAGGGAGTAGTCCCCCTCCACCCCGAGGAACTCCGAGGAACCGAGGAACTCCGAGGAACTCGGTTCAAGCCGGGAACGAAACGCGCAATCGCGCCCACGCATGAGCGACCTCACCATCGGCCTCTGCGGGTTTGCGCTCGACGGCCACATCTCCATGCTCTCCAACGCGATCAGCCGGCGCGGCGCCACGCCGCTGGTGCTGCTGCCGATGCCGTGGGGGCGTTACGCGTGGCGCGACGGGCGGTACTTTTACGGACACAAGAGTCTCGATCACGTCTCCGCCTTCTTCGTGCGGCAGACGTACGTGCCGATCTTCGACCTCATCCATCGCAAGGCCGAGGCGGTGGATCCGGTGGACTGGCTGCTGGAGACGGTGCGGATGCAGAACAACGCCGCGTTCCTGCAGGCGTTCTTCGACTTCTTCGAGCGCCGCGGCTGCTTCCTCGCCAATCCCTTCTCCTCGGGCGAGCGGATGAAGCACAAACAGGGCGAGGTCGCGGCGAGCTGCGGCTGGCGCGTGGCGAAGATGTTCATCACGAATTCACCGGCCGAGGCGTTTGCGGCGGTGAACGGGGGAGAGTATGTGATGAAGCCGCCGGCCGGCGGCGCGCTGGTCCGGAAGATCGATTCCGAGATGGTCCGCGCCTTCGCCGCGATCGACTGCCCGATCGGCATCCAGGAGTACGTGCCCGGTGAGGACATCCGCGTCTATCTGATCGAAGGCGAGGTCGTCGCCGCGGCGCGCATCGTCACCGGAGAGCTCGACTACCGCCGCGATCCCGATTACATGAACCGCATCCACGCCATCGAGCTGCCGGACGAGGTGCGGCGCAACGCCGCGGCGGTGCTCGAGCGGCTGCGCCTGGTTTGCGGCTCGATGGACCTGCGCCTCACGCCGGAGGGCGAGTTCGTCTTCCTCGAAGTGAACTCGGGCGGGAGCTTCCTCGAGCTGCAGAAGGCGCTGCACGTCCCCATCGCCGATCGTCTCGCGGATCTGCTCGTCGCACGGGCGGAGCGCGTCGTCCTGCCACAGTCCGAGCCGGAGGTCCTGCCGCTCGCGGCGGTGGTGGCGTCGAGCGTCGACGGGGCGGAGCAATTGTTCGATCCGGAGGCCGGGCTGGACAGCCTGCGCCTGGCCGTCCGCGCCCAGGTGCCGCCGCCTTCGTCGATCGAGATCGAGCTCGACGACGCCCAGCAGAAATCGCTCGAGTCCAGCCGCGGCATCCGTGCCCGGCGCGCACGCCTCGACCTCGCGACGCACGTGCTCGTCCCCATCCCCGAAGGATGAAGGATGGAAGGATGAAGGCCGGAAACAGTACTCATCCTGCGACCTTCGTCCTTCCGGCCTTCCCCCCTTCTGGGCGTCTTTGTTGCAAATAACCACGTCGCGTGGGTGTGAGCGCCGTGGAGACCGAAACATGGACAAAGAACAACTGCTCGAGCTCAACGACGAGCAAGTCGAACAAATCGCGGCAGCGGACGATCCAGGCGATCGCCTGCCGCGCTGCACGATGACCCTTCGCTGGCCGCCGGAAGAGCCGGTCTGCGAGCCCTGGCCGTAAGGAGACCCAATGGACAAGAACGAACTGTTGATGTTGACGGACGAGCAGCTCGAACAAATCGTCGCTGCCCATCACCACCCCCTGCATCCCTTCCCGCCCCGCCCGTGTCCCGAAGTGACGACGCTGGCCTGCGGCGAAGAGGGACCGATCTGTTCCGCGTGCTGATGTAACCGACACCGAATACAACGAGGCGCTCCACCCACGAACAGAACGATGAACGATGAACGATGAGCGAATGAACGGAACGCGGTGAACGGTGAACGCGCTGTCATCCCGAGCGTAGCGAGGGACCTGGGCGGGGCGGGGCACGAAGAACCCGCTTCGAGCCCCTCCCGCCCAGGTCCCTCGCTCGACGCTCGGGATGACAGCCCGGCACCCCGTTCATCGTTCATCGTTCCCCGTTCATCGTTCGACACCCGACCATGTCCTTCCCCGTCGTCCTTCAACAGACCAGCAGCGACTGCGGCCCGGCCAACATCCGCGCCGTGGCGCGGCACTACGGGGTCGAGCTGCGCAACGAGAGCGTGCGGCGCATCTGCCGCAATGACCGGGCCGGCAGCTCGGTCGCGGGGCTGCGGCGCGCGCTCGAGCAGCTCGGCTTCGACGCCAAGGTCCGCACCATCGACTTCGACGAGCTGCACCGCCATCAGAAGACCCTGCTCCCCGCGATCGTGGTCCTGAAGAGCCCGGGAACCGGCCTTCTGCACTACGTGACCATCGTCCGCATGACCCGCACGAAGGTGTGGGTGATGGACCCGGCGTCCGGACTCTCGGCGTGGAGCGCGGCGGAGTTCCTGTCGCGCTGGTACACGCTCGAGCATCCGGCCGATCCGGCCAAGCTCGAGGCCAGCAACCGCGATCCCGGCAACGTGGACGAGGTGCGCCGCGAGCTGCAGGAGCTGGGCGTCCCGGCCGCGCGCGCGGAGACGCTGCTCACGAAGATGCCCCTGCTCCACATCGACGATCGCCTCCGCTACGTGCGGGCCCTGCGCGACCAGGGACTGCTGCGCGGCATCGACGTCGCCGGCTACGTCGAGCGGCTCATCGTGAACTACGAGCAGTTCCCCATCCCCGAGCAGTACACGACCATCCACTACGTCCCGAACCCTGACGGCAGCCCGCGGCTCATAGCCCGCGGCCAGCTCCTCGTCACCGTGCGGCCGGGCCCGGACCTCGACCGCTTCCACGAGCCCGCCGTCCATCCGCTGCGGAAGATCGTGCAGTTGATGCTGCGGCAGAAGCGCATGTTCGCGGAGGTGTTCCTGGCCGCGGTGGTCGTCGCCATCCTCGGCCTCACCCTGCCGCTGTTCATCCAGCTGCTGGTCGATCACCTGCTCGTGCAGCGCGACGCGCGGGTGCTCCCGTACTTTGTGGCGGGCTTCCTCCTGCTGACGCTCTGCCGGGAGGCGTTCAACTTCTATCGCGCCTGGCTGCTGATCCGCGTCTCGCAGAAGCTCGACCTCGACCTGATGGTCCGCTACGTCTCGAAGCTGATGCGGCTGAAGATCGGCTTCTTCGAGTCGCGGGCCACCGGCGACATCACCAGCCGCGTGCAGGAGACGATGGCCATCCGGCAGTTCGTGGCCGGCTCGGCGCTGAAGATCGTCTTCGACCTGCTCTTCATCCTCGTCGCCCTCGGCGTGATGTTCCTCTACGACGCACGCCTGGCGGCGATCGCCGCGCTGGCCATCCCGGCGTACTTCCTGCTCGTCCGCGTCTGCTCGCCGATCCTCCGCCGCTCGTCGCGCCATCAGATGGAGGACTGGGCGGGGACGATGTCGCTGGCCATCGAATCGGTCGAGGGGATGAAGACGATCAAGCTGAACGCGTCCGAGCCGATGATCCTGTCGCGCTTCGACGCCCGTCTGGCGAAGTGGTCGCGGAGCTGGTTCCGCCAGGCGCGGAACTCCCTGTTCGCCGGACAGCCCGCGGCCCTGCTGACGGTCCTGGCCACGGCGGCCGTGCTCTACGCCGGCAGCCAGGCCGTGCTCGCCGGACGCATGAGCATCGGCCAGCTCGTGGCCTTCCACACCATGCTGCTGCAACTGCTCGGCAGCCTGTCCGGCCTGGTGATCGCGAACGACGAGATCCAGCGCGCGTTCGCCACGGTCGAGCGTCTCTTCGAGGTGCTGGAGCTGGACGAGGAGGAGCGCGACAGCGAGCACGTGCTGCCGGACCGCGAGCTGCGCGGGGAGCTGGAGCTGGACGGCGTCTCGTTCGCGTACACCAACGGCACGCCGGTCCTGAAGAACGTGTCGTGCTCGATCGCGCCGGGCGAAGAGGTGGTGATCGTGGGCGCGTCGGGCGCGGGGAAATCGACGCTGGTGAGCCTGCTCGCGCGGCTGAACGATCCGCAGAGCGGAATGATCCGCATCGACGGCCACGACATCCGCGACTACGCGCTGGCCAACCTCAGGCGCCAGATCGCCGTCGTGGCGCAGGACACGTTCCTCTTCGGCGACACGATCTACAACAACATCGCGCACGGCGTGAGCTGGGCCACGCTGGAAGAAGTGACCGCGGCGGCGCGGGCCACGCTCGCGGACGATTTCATCCGCGAGCTGCCGGAGAAATACCAGACCGTGGTGGGGGAGCGCGGCGTCGGCCTTTCGGGCGGCCAGCTCAAGCGCATCCTCCTCGCCCGCGCCCTCCTGATGCGCCCCTCGGTGCTCATTCTCGACGAGGCCTATCACGGCCTGGACGCGTCGCTGCAGAGCGCGGTGAAGGACAACGTCCGGGAGTGGATGCGCGGGCGGACGGTCATCAACATCACCCACGACCTGCGCCACGCGCGCGAGGCCGACCGGATCGTCCTGCTGCAGAAGGGCGAGGTCGTGGAGCTCGGCCACCACGACGCGCTGATGATGCGCGACGGCATGTACCGCCGCCTGTACGACGACTTCTCGCGGTTCGAGAAGACGCGCCTGCACGCGGCCGAGGCGACTGCATGAGCCAGATGGACGAGCTGCTGGACCGGCGCAACTTCTCCGAGACCGTCGACGCGATCCTGTACACGCGTCCGCGCTTCAGCACGATCTTCTTCCCGCTCTTCGCGCTGGTGTTCTTCATCGCCATCGGCTGGCTGGCCTTCATCCCGTTCGAGCAGACGGTGCAGGCGCGCGGCGACGTTCGCGTCGCGGGCGTGCCGGCGAGCGTCCGCGCGCAGCAGGAGGGGAGGCTGACGTTCACCGGCGCGCGCGAGGGGGCAGACGTCGAGAAGGGGGCGGTGCTGTTCCGCCTGGACGACACCACGCCGCGCATGGATCGCGAGCGCGTGGCGCAGGAGATCGAGCGCGTCACGCAGACCATCGCCCTCCTCGAGTCGCAGCGCGAGCGCGCCGCGAGCCGCCACGCGGTGGAGATCGGCCGCATCGGGCGCGACATCGCGAGGAACCGCGCGCTGTTCGAAGGGGGGATCCTGCCGAAGGAGATGGTCGAGAACCTGGAGAGCGAGCGCGCCGCGCGCGTCGAAGCCTCGCGGCAGGAGCAGCTCGCGCTGGAGACCGAGGTCGTGGCCGCGCGGCAGGCGCTCGACCGCCTTCAGAACGAGCGCACGCGGGTCGACCGGACGATGGACGAGCAGATCATCCGCGCCCCCGAGTCCGGCGTCGTCACGCGCCTGCACGCGCCCGCGCCCGGACAGTTCGTCGCGCGCGGAGCGGTGCTCGCCGAGATCGCACCGCGCGGCCGGGCGCTGGAGTTCGAGGGCGTCGTGGCGCCGCACGACATCGCCCGCGTTCGCACCGGCCTGCCGGCGCGCGTCGAGCTGGATGCGTATCCGCGCCGCCAGTTCGGTGTGCTCGACGGCCGCGTGACCTTCGTCGCGCCCGACCGCGGCAAGGACGGCTACCGCATCCGCGTCGCCGTGGCCGCGCCCCGCCGCAGGATGGAGCTGCGCTCCGGCCTGCCCGGCACCGTCTCCGTCATCAGCGACCGCCGGCCGCTCTACCGCGCCGTCGGCGAGCGACTGGGATTGCTGCGATGAGCCTCGACGAGATCCTCGCAAAGTACGAGATCACGACCGTCGCGGACGTCCCCTTCACGCCGTTCACGAAACCGGTCGCCGCATCGCGCATCGCGCTCATTACGACGGCGGGACTGCACTTCGACGACCAGCCGCCCTTCGACCGCGACACGCCGTCGGGCGATTGCTCATTCCGCCGCATCCGCGCGAACGACGACCTTACGCGGCTGCGGATCTGGTGGGATCGCGAGCAGCAGCAGGCCGCCAATCAGGACCTCAACTCCGCCTTCCCGCTCACCCTTCTGGGCGAGATGTGTACGGTCGCGCCCACGCACTACAGCTTCAGCGGCGCGATCCCCGATCCCCGCCCGCTCCTCGAGGACACCGGGCCCGCCGTCGCCGCCGAGCTGCAACGGGACGCGGTCGACGCCGTGGTGATCGCGCCCTCCTGACCGCTCTGTATGCAGTCGGTCGGACTGCTGCAATCGGTCATCGAGCCTCAGATTCCCACCGTGGCCCTGACGCTCCTCCCCGAGCTCACGGAGCACATCGGCACGCCGCGCGCCCTCTCCGTCCGCTTCCCCTACGGCGCGCCGTTCGGCAACCCGCTGAACCGCTGGCTGCAGACGCGGGTCCTGCGCGAGGCCCTCACCCTCCTCGAGGAAGCGACCGCGCCGGAGATCCGCGCGAGCGCCTACCGCTGGCGCCAGACGCGCGACCGCGTAGCCTGGTGACGCGCCGCGAGCGCCCTACATCTGCTCCGGCGGCGGACGTACTCCCAGCGCCGCGGCCTTCTTCGCCACCAGCGCGAACCCGCGCTTGTTCGCGTCCCACTCCAGCGTCTGCAACTGCGACCGCGCCTCCGCCGCCCGCCCGGCCGCGAGGTTCGCTTCCGCCAGCGCGAGCCTTACCTCGAACTGCTGCGGAACCAGCCCCTGCTTCACCACACCCGCCAGCGCCTCATTGAGCTGCCGGATCGCCACCTCGGGCTTCTTCGATGCGATGGCCAGCCGCGCATCCGCCAGCTCCACCGCAAACTGCTCCGCGTCCGCCGTCTGCAACTGCGCGCGCGCGCCGGCCAGGTCGCCGCGCGCCATGGCAACCCGGGACAGCACCGACTTTGCCACGGCCATCTGGTCCGTGCGCTGTTCCTTCTCGAACGTCGCCAGCGCCTCGCGCGCGAGCTGCGCCGCCGGATCGAGGCGCCCCTGTTCGAGCGCTACGTCGGCGAGGAACAGGAGCGACTCCGCCGCGGTCGATTCCTCGCCCATCTGCCGCCGGTCCCGCAGCGCCTCGCGCGCGATGGCCTCGGCGCGCGGGAGCTCGGCGCGCCGTGCCGCGAGGTCCGCGAGCGCCATGAGCGCGTACGCGGCGTAGCTCTTCTCGCCCGTGCCGCGCCAGATCGTCAGCGCCGCCTCCGCCTGCTTCTGCGCGCCCGGGAGATCGCCGCGGTCGAGCCGGATGGAGGCCATGTTCACCGCGATGAGCGCGAGGTCGCTCCGGCTGTTCATCTTCCGGTAGACCTGCTCGGCCTCCAGGTACGACTTCTCCGCGGCCGCGCTGTCGCCGCGCGCCCGCTGGATCGACGCCATGTTGTTGAGCGTGTCCGCGGCGGCGACGTCGTCCTGCGTCTGGCGGAACGTGGCCAGCGCCTGCTGGAACATCCGCTCCGCTCCGGCCATGTCGCCCTTGCCGTAGAGGATGATGGCGATGTTGTTGCGGTTGTTGCCGGCCGCGTGCGCCGCGCCGATGCGCTCGTTGATCGCCAGCGCCTGTTCGTACAGCCGCAGCGCCTCGGACAGCTCCCCGCTGTCGCCGGCCACGTTGGCGAGCATGGCCAGCGTCCCGGCCATGCCGCGCTGGTCGCCGCTCTCCCGCCGCAGCGCGAGCGCCTGGTCCAGCCGCGCCTTCGCACCGGCGAGGTCGCCCTTGCGGTGCAGCACCATGGCGATGTTGTGGAGGTCGTTGCCCTCGGCCCTGCGCGAGCCGAGCTCGCGGGCGAGCTTCAGGTGCGACTCGTAGAGCGCCAGCGCCGCGTCGAGCTCCTTCGCGTCGAGCAGCACCGCCGCCACGCCGCCCAGCGCGTCGGCCACGCCGGTGGGGTCTCCGGCGGCTTCATAGCGGCGCCGGGAGTCTTCGAACGCCGCGCGCGCCTCCGCCAGCTTCGACGTGCGCAGGAGCGCATACCCTTCCGCGTACTTCGCCCGCGCCGCGACCAGCCGCAGTCCGCGCGTCTCGGCTTTCTGCAGCGCGCGCAGCGCGGCGGCGCGTGCACGCGGATAGTCCGAGACCGCTTCCGCCACATCGGCCTCGACGAGGTCGACCCGCGGGTCGTCCGACGTCTTCTTCAAGCCGTCGACGATCGCCACCGCCTCCTTCGCCCGGCCCGCGCCGATCAGCGACGACGCCGCGCGGATCGCATAGTCGACGTTGTCCGGATAGAAGCGCGACAGCGCCTGATAGATCTCCGCGGCCTGCGCGTCGCGGTCGTTCTGCGCGTGCGCCTGGGCCTCGATGGTGAGGCGCGCCTCGCGCGGCAGCTTCGCCGCGTGCTCGAGCGCGATGCCCGCTTCCTCCCTGGCCCGGGCGTCGTAGCCGAGGGCGCTGTACGCGGCGGCGAGGGCGGCATGGGCGAGGGGGAAGTTCGCGTCCGCCGCGACCGCCTGCTCCAGCAGCTCGCGCGCGCGGCGGTGGTCGTAGTCGCGATACGCCACCAGCCCCTCGGCGTAGAGGCGCACCGCCGCCGGATTCGAGGGCAGCGACGCGAGGATGCCGCTCGCCGCCTCGGGACTCGGCGACGCGACACCGAGCTTCTCGCGCAGACGCGAGCCCATGCGCGAGACGAGGCCGAACAGCTCGTCCTCCCCGCCCATCTCGGCGAACGACGCGATGACGTTGCCGCCGAGGGCCTCGTGGAGCTGGACGTCGAGGCGGAGCTGATCGGCGAGAGCGGTGTAGGAGCCGGTCACGACGTAGTCCGTCCCGAGCGCCTTCTGCAGCCGCGCGTCGAACGCCGCCTCGCCGAGGCCGAGCTCGCGCTTCGTGCGCGCGACCGTCTCGCCCGGGATCGTGCGCACCTGTTCGCCCGCCGCGATCTCCGTGGTGAGCATCTCCGTGAGCGCGGTGGAGAGCCATGCGACGCCGCGGCTGCCGGACTGATTCCGGAAGCCCAGCACCGCGACCGTGCGCCGCGCGGGCGCGACGGCGGTCTTCGCCGCGGGCGCGATCTGCACGCGCCTCCACGGCACGAACGCGGCGATGGCGGCGAGTACCGCGATCACGCCGAGCGCCACCGCCAGCCCGCGCAGCCGCGCCCGGCGCCGCGACGGCAGCGTCCCGGTCGTGCCGCCTTCCAGCACCGCCACCACTTCCCGCGCGTCCCCGAAGCGATCCACCGGCTCGCGCTCCAGGCAGCGCAGGATCGCGCGCTCCCATGACAGATCCAGATCGGGGAGGTAGTGCCGCGGCGACGTCGCCGGCTCGCGCAGGCGCTTGAGCACCGAGGCCAGCGGCGTGTCCGCCGCGAACGGATGCCCGCCGGTGATCATCTCGTACAGCACCACGCCGAAGGCGAAGATGTCGGTCGCCGGAGTGAGAGGCTTTCCCTCGATCTGCTCCGGCGCCATGTACGCGGGGCTGCCGAGGATGTCGCCGGTGTTGGTGATCGTGCGCTCGCTGGCCATCGACGCGCGCGCCAGGCCGAAGTCCGTGACCACCACCCGCGGCGCGCTCTGTCCCGGCTCCGGCACCAGCATCACGTTCGCGGACTTCAAATCGCGGTGAATCACCCCCGCGCGATGCGCCGCGGCCAGGCCGTCCGCGATCTGCCGTGCGACCGGCAGCGCGTCGCGCAGCGCGAACGGCCCGTCCTGCGTGATCGCCTCCCGCAGCGTCCGCCCTTCCAGCAGCTCCATCGTCACGAACATCACGTCCGCGCCGCCGCTCTGGTCGTGCGAGACGTCGAACACGCGGCAGACGTTCGGATGCGTCACCTTCCGCGCGATCTGGATCTCCCGCCGGAACCGCTCCACCGCGACCTCGTCCTCGGCCACCTCCGGCCGGATCGTCTTCAGCGCGACGGTCCCGCGCAGCTCCAGGTCCTCGGCCTCATAGACCTCGCCCATCCCCCCGCGGGCGATGAACCGCACGATGCGGTACCGCCCGGCGACGACATGCCCGGCCTCGAACGCACTCCGCCCCGCCGGGCGCGGCCGCGGCCGCCCGAACGCCGTCGGCGTGATGGTGGGGGCATTGGAGTCGTCGTCGAGATCGAGCCGCGCGGTTTCGTCTTCGGAGTCGTCGTTCACGTACGGCGAATTCTATTCGCGAGCGCCGGCGCTCCTACCCCGCGAGGTTCAGCCGGGTCTCGAGGATCTGCGCCGTGACGGCCGCATCCGCCGTACGCGAGCCGTCCATCGCCAGGATCTCCCGCGCCAGCTTCGGGGTCTTGCCGGAGCCGCCGATGGATGTGAGAAGGGCGGTGAGCCGCGGATCACAACCGCGGTTCACCCCCGCGAGCAGCTCGCGGTACGCGCCGAGCAGATGATGAACATCCTTCGGCGCGGGCGGCTGCATCGCCGCCAGCAGCTCCTCCAACAACCGCGCGCACGCAACCTGGTGCACGCGCGACTCGCGCGCGATCGGCTCCACCACCGCGGCCACGCGTCCGAGCTTCAGGAATCCCTCCATCGCCCAGAGCCGTGCGTAGACGCGTCCCAGCTCGTCGCCGCGCAGGCGGCCGTCGCCGATCAGCGCGATGGCCACGTCCACGGCCATCGTCCTCGCGTCGGCGTCCTGCGTGACCAGGGCCAGCGCCACCGCCAGCTCCGCGAGCTCGCCCACCGGCGCGTGCGGGTCGAGCAGCCAGCGCAGGTAGGCGGCGGTCGCCGTCATCGCCGAGGCGGGGCGGAACATGCGGTCCACGAACGCGTGGATCCCGGCGATGAGCGTGGGCGTCGGGTCGATGGGATGGATCGTCGCGCGGTGCTGCGCGTCCACGGCCGAGCCGGTGATCCACCGCTGCCCTTTGCACGGGAACAGCGACAGCGGCCACTCCGGATCCACGTCGCGAGCCGGCGGCATCTGGATCTCGATGAAGTAGTCGACGGTCTTCGTCCAGGCCTGCTTGTGCGTGCGGACCGACCACTGGTAACGCACGTCATCGGCGAACGGGGAGTACGCGTGCGCCGCCGCCCGCCATACCGGGCCGTCCGCGCCCGGCGGCCCGATCTCGCTCCGTGAGAAGAAGCTCTTCACCGAATGCGCGAGGAACGCCGTGAAGCCGGCCACGCCCGGCATCACCGGCAGGCCGCCGCCGAGGGCGTAGCGCACGGCCATGCCCTCCTCGCCCGGCAATCCCTCCGCGGCGCGGAGCGCCTCTTCGCGATGCTCGGGAGCGAGCCGCAGCAGCGCCTGCACGAGGTCCAGCTTTCCGGCGCGCGTTCCCGTCCGCGCGTACTCCTGCAGCCGCTCGACGAGCCGCCGCGGATCGATCCACGGCCCGTGCGTCGGGAGCGCGAGCGTCGGCGCTGAGCGGCCGCCCGCCACGCGCCGTACGATCTCCTGCGCCCGCAGCGCGAGGAACGCCTCGGGCGTGCCGTGCGTGCGCGGCTGGGACACTTTGCCGCCCCACGCCACGACCATCGTCTTGACCACCTCGGCCGCCATGCTCCAGTCGGAGAAGCCGGTCGGCGGGGTCTGCACGCTCTTGAGCAGCGCCGCGGTCCGGTCGCGATGGTCCGCGGGACGGTTGGCGCCGAGGCGGCTGAAGCCGTCGAGGGCGCGCTCGATGTCGAGCGCCTCCGGCCGCCCCTCGATCACGAACAGCAGTGTTTCCACGAGCTCCGTGAAGTCCGCGATCGGACGGACCTCCTCCTCGCGCCCGAGCCGCGGCACGTGCTCCGAGGGGACATGGCGCGGCAGGTCTTCTCCGCTCTCGAGGGCCGCGAGCAGCGGCTCGATGCCGAACCGCGAGCGATGTTCGGGGTCGAGGGCGCGCGCCCGTGCGATGACGCCGTCGACGTCGATCCCGTCGCTCGCCGCCGCAGGCGTGGCGACCCGTGCGCGCTGCGAAGGCGCGATGTGCTCCGCGTACTCGCCGGCCACTTCCGGCGCCCCCAGTGCCTCGAGCAGGTCCAACGCCTTCTCGTGGATCCCGCTGTCCGGATGACGGAGCGCTTCCGCCGCGACGCGCGCGGCCTCCTGCGCGAGCGACCGGTCGTTCTTCACGATGCGCCGGATCAGCTTCAGCGCCGCCTCGACCGGTCCTTTCTTCTCCCGCTGCAATGCGGGGGCGATCCGCTCGAGGACGGTCCGCGGCGCGAGCGTACGTTCCTTGACCAGCGTCTCACACGACGCGAGCGCGAAACGGACGACGGGATCGGCGCGGTGGCCGAGGAGATCGAGATAGACGTCGCCGAGGGCGGCGCGCTCGTCGGACGTGGGCGCGAGGCGCTCGATCAGCCGGAGGTGGAACGCGGTGTCCTTCGCCTGAATCCCGCGGCGGAGCGTCTCGTGCGTCGCCTGCAGGAGCCGTGTGCGGTCGATCGCGCCTTCGGCCGCGAGCTCGATGAGCGTTCCTCCCCACGAATTCTTCCCGTTCCACGAGGCCTCGTCGGACGGGAACAGCGTCCCCTCGGCCGGGTCGATCTCGAAGATGCGCCAGATCTCGTATTCGAAGAGACCGGGATCGGCGCGGAGGCGCTCGAGCAGCGTCAGCTCGCGATCGTCGCGGGTCCACCCGGCCGCGTGCGTGGAGATCATCTTCCGGATGTACTCGTCCGATGCGGGCCGCGGGCATGCGCCTTCGCGGATGAGCCGCCGCACTGCCGGCCACTGCGTCGATTCCACTTCGAGCTCGCGCTCGACGTACTTCCCCGCCCAGTCGGGTTTGCGCGCGGCGATGATGGTGACGAGGTCCTCGTGCGTTCCGTCCCGCAGGTTGCTCCAGCGCGCGAGGCCGCGCCCGATCTTCCGGACCTCCGTCCACCCCGCCGTCGCCGCGAGCGCGAGGTCGTACCGCCACATCGCTCCCTCGGCCTTCCGCACCTCCTGATGCGCGGCCGCGGCCTCTTTCGCGAAGCGCTTGCGGTCCTTCTCGCCGAGCGAGCAGAGCGCCTCGATCAGCTCCTGCCGTCCGGCGCGATTCACCCAGGCCATGAACTCCGCCGGCGCGAGCACGGAGAAATCAGGCATCCTCGCCCTCGAAGTCGATGCGCGCGGCGAGGATGTGCTTGCACGGCCCGCGCTCGCCCTGCCAGCGGCTGAACCAGCGGCACGTGCAGCGATCCCCATCGGCCAGCAGGCGCACGTGATGCTCGACCTCCGTGCCCTGCACCATGCACTCGCCTCCGTCCCCGCGGCGCTCCTTCCAGCGCAGGGCGCGGCGGGCGACGAGCTCCCGCGCGTCCTTCAGCCGCGGCTGCAACTGCTCGACGCGGGAGAGGTCGAACGGCAGCTCGCGGTGAAAGTACGCGCCGGCCTCGGAATCGAAGCCCACCAGTCCGCGCGCGCTGAGCACGGCCAGCGCCGACGTCACCTGCGCGTCGGAGAGTCCCGTGCGCGCCGCGACGTTCTCCGCGCGGATCGCGGCGTGCCACCGCAGCTCCGCGCGCACGCGCTGCAGCGCGTCCTCCCATTCGCCGCCCGCGAGCTGCGTCAGGAGCTGTCCCTCGCCGGAGAAGCCCCGCGAGACGTCCGGACTGACGGTGAGCCACAGGCGCCCCGTCTCGAACAGCAGCTCCCACGCGGTGACGCCCGTCTCGCCGTCGCTCCAGACGCGCAGCCCGCGCGCGCGGCCCGCGATCGGCTCGAGCAGCCGGAGGCGGTCGGTGCCCTGGACGCGCACGGCGTCGCGCGACGCGACCTTGCTGAGACGCAGCGACTTCCCCGACGCCACCACCCACGACGGCTCCTTCGGCGCGCCGCCCCGCGGCAGCGCGCGCAGGAAGCGCTGCGCCTCCACCGCCGGCACTTCGATCTGCACCCGCAGGCGGGGGAGGTACGCCTGCACCTCGCTGAAGCCCTTGATCCACCGCTGCGGCAGCTTCACCTTCTTCTCCACGAACGAGCCCGCGGCGGAATCGAGCTTCACCTCGCTCGTCCCGACCGCGAGGCGCGCCTCGCCGCCGCTGCGGAGCCGGCCGAGGGCGCCGCGCATCGGCGCGTTGAAGTCGACGTTCGTCGTCCCGCGGGCGCGCAGCCCCGACTCGAACGCCTCGCCGGAAAAGTCCGCGCGGCCGTAGACGCCGCAACAGGAGGAGAAGCCTTCGAAGCGCACCGCCTGCTCCGTACACGTGACCACGGGATCGAGCTCCCGCGTCGCCCCCGGGATGTAGAACCGGCTCCGCACCACCTCCGACAGCACGAGCAGCATGTCCGACAGCTCGTCCGGCCGCGCGACCCGCCCCTCGAAGAAGTAGGGATTGGCCGACGCATCCGCGGCCGTACCGGAGGTCGCCAGCCGCAGCCCATAGCCGCTCTCGACGTGTGAGGCGAACGGATAGCGATAGACGTGGAGCAACTGGGCCGCGGAGGACATGCAGCGATTCTAGAGCCAGACCGGGTGGAGTTCCTCGATTCCTCGGTTCCTCGGAGTTCCTCGGAGTTCCTCGGGGGGGTGGTCGCCCTTTCCTCCGAGGAACCGAGGAACTCCGAGGAACCCGAGGAACTTTTTTAACGTCTTACGAAACCTTTCGTGGATTCATACGAATCAGGTCGTAACTAACGTTTTCCGGGTTTCGCCGTAAGACACCCAGGACACGGTAAAGAAAGAGACTTCATGACCATCCGAGCCCTCATCGTCTCGCTCGTCGTTCTCTCTGCGTCGGCCGCATTCGCGCAGGCCATCGTCCCTCCGGCCGAAGGGCCGAGGACGTATACACCCGCGGACTTTGCCCAGTTCGCGCCCCGCACCGCGTACGACATGCTCAGCCGCGTCCCCGGCTTCTCCATCAAGGAAGAAGACACCGAGCGCGGCCTCGGCGAGGCCACCGGCAACGTCGTCATCAACGGCCAGCGCCTCTCCGGCAAGTCGAACGACGTCGTGACCGAGCTGACGCGCATCCCGGCCTCGAACGTGGAGCGCATCGAGATCGTCGAGGGCGAGACCCTGAAGATCCCCGGCCTCACCGGCCAGGTGGCGAACGTGATCGTCCGCTCGAAGGGCATCAGCGGACAGTGGGCGTACCGCCCCGAGTTCCGCTCGTACTACACCGACCCGCTGTTCACCCGCTTCGAGGTCTCGGTCAGCGGCACGAAGGGCCCGGTCGAGTACACCCTCGGCCTCGACAACCGCGGCAGCCGCAGCGGCGCCGGCGGCCCGACCTGGATCTTCAGCCCGAGCGGAGCGCTCATGGAAGAGCGCGACGAGGAGTGGCGCGGCAACGCCGAGCAGCCGCGGTTCAGCGGCCGGTTCGTCTACGACGGCCCCGGAACCGCCAAGGGCAACCTCAATCTTCTCTACGGCCGCCTCTACTACGACTACCTCGAGAGCGGTACGCGCACCAACGGCACCGGCGCGCACGACCGCCGCGTGACGGTCGACGAGCACGGCCACAACTACGAGATCGGCGGCGACTACGAGTTCGAGCTCGGACCGGGACGCCTCAAGCTGATCGGCGTCGGCCGCGGCTCGCGCTATCCGAACGAAGTCACCGTGGTCACGACCGCCCCCGATGGGACCAGCGTCGGCGACCGCTTCACGCAGGTCGGCGACGACCGCGAGATGATCGCGCGCTCCGAGTTCCGCTGGAACAGCGCCGGCGCGGAGTGGCAGATCTCGGCCGAGGGCGCGTACAACAGCCTGGACAACACGTCGCGCCTCTTCGAGATGGGCACGGACGGCCGCTTCGCCGAAGTGGCGCTCGACGGCGGCATCGCCAAAGTCGAGGAAGACCGCTACGAGGTGATGGGCAGCTACGGCCGGCCGCTCTCGAAGAACGTCACCATGAAGCTCTCTGCGGGCGGCGAGTACTCGCAGCTCGTGCAGGTCGGCGCCGGCGGCACGACCCGCGACTTCCAGCGCCCGAAGGGCGAGCTGTCCGCGGCGTGGAAGGTCTCGCCGCGCACGGACCTCAACTTCAAGCTCGCCCGCCGCGTCGGCCAGCTCAACTTCTTCGACTTCCTCGCCTCGGTCGACGTGCAGGACGACATCGAGACGGCGGCCAATCCCGACCTCGTGCCCGAGCAGAGCTGGGACCTCGAGCTCGAAGGCGTCCGCAACCTCGGCACCCTCGGCTCGACCACCCTGCGCGTCTACGGCCGGCGCATCGACGACATCATCGATTACGTGCCCATCGGCACCGACGGCCAGGCTCCCGGCAACCTCGATCAGGCCACCGTCTACGGCATCCTCTCGCGCAGCACGCTGAACCTCGACCGCATCGGCTGGAAGGGCGCCCGCTTCGACGCGTCCCTGCAGTGGCAGGACAGCGAGGTCGAGGACCCGCTCACCGGCGAGAAGCGCCCCATCAGCAACAGCCTCCAGGAGTTTTTCAGCTTCGCCATCCGCTACGACGTCCCCGGCACCGACTGGGCCGGCGGCACCGACTACTCCTACCAGCTCAACGCGAAGAATTACCGCCTCACCGAGGTCGGGCGCCTGTGGGAAGGCCCGGTCTGGGGCGCCGTCTACGTGGAGCACAAGAACGTCGCCGGACTCACCGTCCGCGCCGGCGTCCACAACCTCCTCGCCGCGGACAGCATGTGGGACCGCACCGTGCACACCGGTCGACGGACCGATCCCGTCGATTACATCGAGCACCGCGATCGGCAGATCGGGCCGATCTTCTCCTTCCAGGTGCGAGGGAAGTTCTAACGATAGGGAAGTGCGGGCCTCCGGTTCTGGCGGAGGCCCGCACGACCCGCCCTTGGCGGTTCCTCGGAGTTCCTCGGTTCCTCGGAGTTCCTCGGAGGGATCGAGCGTCCCGGCCGCCGAGGAACCCCGAGGAACCCGAGGAACTCCGAGGAACTCCTACAGAAGAGCCGCCAGCTCCGCTTCCTCCACGAACGGCGACTGCAGGCGCACGGGAGCGCCGAGGTCCTTGAACAGCAGGTCGCCGCGGCCGAGGAGGGTGGAGGCGCCGGATTCGCCGCCGAGGACGATGCGCGACTCCGCGGGCTTCACCACCCGTAGACACACCCGCGCCATCAGGTTCGTGTCGATCACGCCGCTCACGACGTTCCGGTCCGGGCGCTGGGTGGCGAACACCAGGTGCACGCCCGCGGCGCGGCCCTTCGCCGAGAGGCGGCCGACCAGGCGCTCGATCTCCTTGCGCTGCTTCGTGTCCGCCAGGATCAGGTCCGCGTACTCGTCGCAGAAGCAGACCACGCGCGGCAGCGGCTCGTGGGCCTCGTTGTACGCGCCCAGATCGGCCAGCCCGGCTTCGCTGATGACGCGGTACCGCCGCTCCATCTCGTCGATCAGCTCCGTGAAGACCGGGATGACGTCCGTGTCGTCGGGATAGACCACCGGCGCGTAGAGCGACTGCGAGCCCTCGAACGCGTGGAACGCGGTGCGCTTCGGGTCGATCAGCAGGAGCTGCAGCGTCGCGGGCGTGTTCTGCGCGAGGAGGCTGGCGATCGCCGCGCGCAGCCACTCGCTCTTGCCGCTGCCCGCCGTCCCCGCGACGAGCATGTGCGAGTCCTGCGGCTTGGCGAAGTCCGCCCAGTGCAGCGAGCCGTCGATGGCCACGCCGACCGGGAACCGCGAGCTCCCCGCGCGCGACGGCTTCGCGAGCTGACTCCTCAGATCGCGCCAGTGCACCGTCTGCCGGTCGCCGCGCTCGACGTCGACCACCACCCGCCCCCGCTCGATCGCGACCTGCGGCACTTCCTGCGTCTTCAGCCGCGTCCACAGCAGCGTGGCCAACTGCGGGATGCGATCCGGCCGCACGCCCGGCTCGGTGTCGATGAAGTACCGCACGAACGCCGGCCCGGTCAGCGGCTCGCCGTCGAGCTTCACGCGCACGCCGACCTCGTGCAACGCCTCGATGATCTTTTTGCCGGTTGCGGAAGTCGTCGAGTCGTCGAGTCGTCGAGTCTTCGAGGAGGAGGTCTTCGAGTCGTCGGGTCTTCGAGTCGCCGAGGAACTGCTCGACGACTCGACGGCTCGACGACTCGACGACTCGACTCCTCGAAGACTCGACTCCTCGACGGCTCGAAGACTCGAAGACTCGACGACTCGTCGACTCGACTCCTCGCCCGCCACCCCCGCGAGCTTCCCGATCAATGCCTTCAACTTCGCCTGCGCATCCCTCAACTGGTCCGAGGCGAAGCGCTGTTCGTGCGGCTCGGGCTTGAACGACAGCAGCGCGACGTCGTCCGTGCCCAGGAGGAGGCGATACATCGCGGCCTGACAGACGTCCGCTTCCGGCGCCGTGCGTCCCGACTTCAGCTCCAGCGCGCACAGCGCCCCCGTGTCCGGCTGGCGCAGCAGCGCGTCGACGCGGCCCGTCACCGTCACCGGCGCGGACCACGCCTCATCGCGCAGCTCGATCGTCACGTCCCTCTCGCTCCCCGCGAACACCACCTCCCGCGCCTCGGCGATGCTCCGTCCCGCCGCGCGCTGCTCCCACACCAGATCGGCGAGCCAGCTCGTGAGGTTGCGGACCGCGTCCCAGTACGCCGCGACCGCCGATGCCTCGCCCTGCAGTTCCGCCTGATGCTCCTCCAGCCGCGGCGCGACGTGCCACGCGTACGCGTGCGAGCACAGCTCCTGCCGCCACGACTCCTGCTTCGCGTCGGCGCGCTCCAGCGCGCGCACGAGGTTCACCCGCTCGTCGCTCCCCGTGAGCCCGGCGAAAGTCTGATGGAAGAGCGTGCCCAGGAGGGGGAGGGCGCGCTCGCCGTTGCCGCCGGAGCGCGGGCCGCCCGCGGCCCAGTAGATGTTGTTCCGCACTTCGGAGACGCTGACGACTCGGGTCATCGGGTCACGCCCTTTCGATGGCGCTGCTGCGGAGGAAGAGGAGGTCCTGCTGTCCGCCCGGTTGTCCAGCCGAGGAGCCGCGGATGACGCCGAACAGCGCGCTCTCGCGCGCGGCCACGTCGCGCAGGTCGTCGAGCGACAGCTTCGCGTCCGACGCCAGCGCGTCCAGCGGCACGATCCAGCGTCCGACCAGCAGCTCCTGCACGCGCGAGGCGAGCTCCTGCTGCGACGGCGTGTCCGCGCTCGTCCCGGCGATCTCCGCGATCGCGGCGGTCACCGCGTCCGGCGCGTTCTGCGCCAGCCACGCCTTCAGCTCCTCCGGCTGCACCGGCCGCCCGTTCAGCGTGAGGTCGCCGGCCGCCGCGTCCGCGAGCAGGCGCCGCAGCGCCGCCAGCGCCGCATACGCCTCCGCCGACAGCCGCACCACCCGCGCGCCGTTCTCGGCCAGCTCGCGCAGCCGCTGCTGCGTCGCCTTCGCGCCCGCCTTGATCGGCAGCCGCTGATCGCGCACCACCACGACCTCGTCGTACTTCTTCTGCGCGTTGAGCTGCACCAGCCGCTTGAGGCGCGCGGCCAGGCTGGTCATGTTCTCCGCGTTACAGACCGCGACCGCGATCGACTTCCCGTCGCGCTCCACGATCACGTCCACGTCGCGGACCTTCGTCGCCCGCTGCGCCTTGACCTTGTCCGTGGCCGTCGCGCGCACCAGCCCGTCGATGATCACCCCGTCGTCGATCAGCGCCGTCGGCCGCTCGCGCTCATCGTCGAGCGCCGCGTCCCAGACCGCGTCGAGACTCGCAGGAGCGCCGGCGTCCGCCGTTGGCCTGGTTTCCGGGACGGCGGCGCTCCACTGCCAGTGGTCGAACAGCTCCCGGCATCCCATCAGCAGCCGCCGCGCGCTCACGCTCGGGATCGACAGCAACTGCACCTGCGACTCCGTCAGGGGCCACAACGCGTCCTTGGCCTTCTCGAACACCCGCACCTGCTCGATGTCCGCGTCCGTCCGCAGCCGCTGCTGCACGAGCTGTGTCGCCTCCGCCGGCGTCACCAGCTTCAGCGCCGACTTCCGCTCCGCGATGCGGTCGAACAGCGCCCGCCCGACGATCTGCTCCAGCGTCGCGACGAAATGCACCTGCGCGCACGTCACCACCGCCACGTTGTCGTGCTGCGCGAGGAGCTGCGTCGCCGCGTGCGCGTACGCCAGCAGCCCCGTGCGGTCGTCCGGATCGATCTGCAGCCCCTCGATCTGGTCGAACGCGAACACCACCGTCGAGAACTCGCTGCCGAGGCGGATCAGCGTCGACAGCGCCATCAGCGCCGTCGACTCCTCGTCCAGATTGAACGCCACCCCCAGCGTCGCCAGCGTCTCGTCCGGCAACGAGCGGCCCAGCAGCCAGTCCCGCGCCGCCGCCCGATGCCGCCCCGCCAGGAACTGCGCCACCACCCGCACCACCGAGCCATCCAGGTGCAGCGGCAGCACGAACACGTCCAGATGCTTCAGCAGGAACTCGCCGAGCGCCTCGCCCGCCGGATACTCGTCCATCACCCGGCGCCACCACTCCGCGATCCCGCGGATCGGCGCGTGCACGTCGCTCATGAACAGCCGCGCCACCGCCACCGCAAGCTGCGTGATCCCGTGCGTCTCCGGCGCGCTCCGCGTCAGGTCGCCCGCCGTCGCCTGCAGGATGTCGCGATACACGCGGTCCGGCGCAGTGATGGGCAGGATGTACACGAACCACGCGTGCTCGTCCTGCTGGACCCAGTGCCGCACGCGGTTCAGCAGGTGCGTCTTCCCCGAGCCCGGCTCGCCGTACAGCAGCAGGCCGTGCGACTGCCGCGACGCGCGCACGTCCGCGATCGTCCGCAGCACGCGCTCGAACGCCTCGCCGTTGACGCTCGCCACGTCCGACGCCATCGAGCGCGCGTCCCACGCGGTGTCCACGCGAGTCTGGACGAACGGATTGCGCAGCGTGCGTCGCAACGTCTGCAGGGCTTCGTGCATGAGTGGGTCTCCGAATCAGCGGAGGCCGATGGCGCTGAAATAGCCGCCGCGGCCGTCTTCGATCATGGCGTCGCGCTCCGCGGCGCCCAGCAGCGAGGGCGTCGGGTGCGATTGCAGTTGGACCGCTCCGCGAGACAACAGGCCGAGGACGGCGCGGTCGAAAGACAGCTTGTCCTGGTAGGAAGACACCATCGCCGTCCGCAGGTGGGGGAGGTAGACCAGCGCGCCGTCCGGCGCTATCTCCCGGATCGCGGCGACGATCGCGTCCGTCCGCGGCGCCGCTGCCGTCGCGTCGCCGTCGCCGCCTCCTCCTCCGAGGAGCCGGCGCAGCGCGTCCTTCGCCGCCGCCTCGC
Organism: Thermoanaerobaculia bacterium; assembly: GCA_036375075.1. GTDB lineage: Bacteria > Acidobacteriota > Thermoanaerobaculia > Gp7-AA8 > Gp7-AA8 > QHVT01. The sequence goes on from DASUSN010000097.1 coordinate 33,841, forward strand.
CGATGCCCAGCTTCTTCGCCGACGCCAGCACCTTCGCCAGCTCCGGCCGCAGCAGGTCCACGGCCGTCGGCGGCTGCGCGCCGTAGCGGATCACGCGCTGCTGCTTCGGAAACGCGTGCAGCTCGCCGCTCTCCACCAGCTCGCGGATCGCCTCCCGCACGCGCGTCGCCGGCGTCTTCAGCTTCTTCGCCAGCTCCGTCGCCGTCAGCGCCTCGTCACGGACGCTCGCCACGATCCGCTCGTGCAGCGTCCGGTCCGGCGTCGCCGAGAAGCGCCGTCCCACCCGGAACAGCCGCTTCGCGTCCGCCATCGCCGCGACCACCGCCGTCAGCGCCTTCGCCGCCGGCCGCAACGCCTTCGGCATCGCCCGGTGGATCTCCGTCACCGTCACCGCCCGCCCCCCGCCCGCCACGACATCGAGGACAAGCGTCTCCAACTCGGTGCTCGAGAGCTGCGGCCTGGAACTGGTGGACATGTGGACGGAACCCGGGCCGGAGTGTAGATCCGGTCGCGCCGCGCGTGCAATGGACTCTTCGAAGTTCCTCGGAGTTCCTCGGTTCCTCGGAGTTCCTCGGGGAAGGTGGGGGGCCCACTCCGAGGAACCCGAGGAACTCCGAGGAACCCGAGGAACTCCCGAGGAACCGCCTTCCGCGATAACGTTCCCCCCGATGACCACCCCCGCAGTCCTCCTCATCCACAGCGGCGGCCTGACCTCGCGCCAGTGGCGCGGGCTCGCCGAGACGCTCGCTCCCCATTACCGCGTCCTCGCCCCCGACCTCCTCGGCTACGGCGCGTCCGGCGCGTGGCCTCTCGGCCATCCGTTCCACTACCGCCAGGACGTGGCGCTCCTCGAAGCGCTCCTGGCCGGCGAGACCGAGCCCGTCCATCTCGTCGGCCACTCCTACGGCGGCCTCCTCGCCCTGCAGCTCGCGCTGCACCGGCCCGACCTCGTGCGCTCCATCGCCGCCTACGAGCCCGTTGCCTTCAGCGTCCTCGACGCCGGCACGCGCGCCACGATCGACGCCGGGAAGTGGGAGTGGAATCCCGGCCCGGGCGGCATCGACCAAGACTGGCTCCGCCGCTTCGTCGAATGGTGGAGCGGCCCCGGCGCCTGGGACCGCCTCGGCGCCGCCACGAAAGACGGCTTCCGCGCCGCCGGCTGGAAGCTCTACCAGGAAGTGCGCTCCCTCGCCGCCGATGCCACCCCGCTCGCCGCCTACGCGGCCATCTCCGTCCCCACCCTCCTCCTCGCCGGCGAAACCTCGCCCCCCATCGAGCACCAGATCGTCGAGCGCCTCGGCGCCGCGATGCCGCGCGCAACCGTGCGCATCATCCCCGCCGCCGGCCACATGGGCCCGATCTCGCACCTGCCCCTGGTCAACCGCATCATCGCCGAGCACCTGCAGAGGACCTGAGTGGTCACGCGCTTGCACTGCCATTCCCCATGACCACTCCTGACCGCACCCACACCGCCAACCCCGACCACGCCGCCACCGACCCCCGCAACGCGGCGAAACAGGACCAGATCAGAGCCGACCACGACGCCCTCCAGGAGTCCGCCCGCCGCGTCGACGCCTCGGTCTCCGATAACGGCGGCGCCGCCACCGACCGCGACGCGGCCGCGAAGCAGGACCGCGTCAAGGCCGACCACGACCGCCTCGAAGAGTCCGCCCGCCGCGTGGCCTCGTCCGTCCCCGCGGAAGTGCGCGACACCCCCGTCCAGCCGGCCAACCTCGACCGCGAGCGCCGGTAACGGCCGCGTTGCGCTGACGCACGCCACCGGAATTTTCCGGTAGCGACGCTACAAAAACTCAGGGACCGTGTCCTAGCACTCCGAGGAGCTTCCCCATGCCCACTCGGATTGCTGCGGTCCTGCTGTTGCTGTTCCTTGGCGTACTTGCACTTCAGGCGCAGGTCGAGCCGTCCCCTCCCTCCGAACCGGCGGAAGAGAGTGTCGACTCCAGCGAGACCGTCGAGACGTCGACGACGACGGTAACGACGACGACCTCCATCTCGACGACCGCAGTGCAGACTCCTCCGCCAGGATGGACGCACCTCGTGCGGATCGCGGCGCTCGCCGGCCCCATCGCCTTTCTTCTCCTCGCGTGGACGGCCGGTGCCGCCGTGCACTACCGGCTCGTCCGGCGCGAGCACGAGCAGTTTCCCATGACCCGCGGAAGCCGGACGCCCCAGACGATGCCCATGATCCTCAGCGCGGGCCTCTTCTTCGTCCCCGCGGTCCTCTTCGTCGTCTTCGAGGTGCGCTCCCGGATGGAGATCCGTCAGGGCATCGGCGGGGTCGTCGATGAATGGCAGCCGGTGACGGCGCAGGCATGGGTCGGGCTAGTCGTCTGTCTCGTGCTTGCCTTGCTGCCGTGGCTGTTCGCGCGGCGTGCTGACACCGTGTCTTAGGAGGGCTCCATCGTGGCGAACTATCTCATTGCCGTAGGCGGTACCGGGCAGCACGTCGCCCTTGCCGTCGCCGACTTCATCGCCCTGGCGCACGAGATCTACGCGACGCCGGACGAGTTCCCGGCCGTTCACCTGATTCTCGTGGACGCCGACCAGGCGGCCGACGCGGATCAACCCTCCGCCTGGCAGGAGGCACGGAAGCGTCTGAACGCACTCGGCCTCCTGTCCGGCGACAGTTTCGAGTGCGTCCCGCTCCCGGTCCATTCTCCTCTCTCGGACACGCGGCGGATGTACGAGTTCGTGAACCGGCTTGGCACAGAGTTCGGTCCCAACGCAGCCGACGCGCTGCTGCTCAGCGAGCAACGCGAGGTCGACGTCACTACCGGCTTCTACGCGCAACCGCGCGTGGGCGCCATGATGGCGGAATGGCTCTTCGGGGCAGTGATGCGCGGCGAAGGAGTCAATCCACAGCTTGCGCGCATCTTCCAACTCGCGGGTGATCCGGGCAACCGGATCGTGGTCGCCGGCTCCGGGGTCGGCGGCACGGGAGCCGGTTTCGCGCCCGCGCTGGTGAGAAGGCTGTCCGCGATGCACGGCGGCGGCAACCTGATGGCGCTCATGGCCACGGAATGGTTCCGCCTCGCCGGCGTCTGTTCGAGCAGGCTGTCGGAGTCGGTGCAGAAGAGCAACGCGAACTCGGCGCTGTGGCATGCCGCGCACTCCGGAGCCGGCGGCGGCGTGCGAACAATCCTCTTCGGGCATCCTCATGTTTCACGCGCACCGGAGGAGGACTGCCAGAGCGGCGCGTTTCAGGCCCGGAAGAAAAACCTGACCATTCCTTATTACGCGGCCGCCGCGGCCATGTCCTTCTTCGCGGGGGACACGAGCGCCGGGACGCATGTCCCGGCCGCGGCCGTCGATGGGGACGTCGTCACGCTGCCGAAGATGCTCCGGATCACGCCGCGACTGAAGCTTCACGAGCTCGTGGAGGCGAACATCGAAGCCGTGGGCCGCCTCGCGCTCGCGGCGGAGTACCTGCGCGGCCGCTATCGCGGCTTCGTGTTTCCCATGACCTCCCTGAGCGGCCGGATCGGCGCGCTCGACGCAACCGACTTGCAGCGTCTGGTCGGGCCGCTCGACGCCAAACGCGCGGCGCTGAAGAACCTCGGCATGTCGGACGAAAAGCTGCCGGTCGCGCCTCACTCCTACCGCGGTCTGCCGACGCTGCGCGGCTGGATCAACGGCAAGGTGGATCGTCCCTACGACCTCTGGAAAACCGCGCCCGTGGTTCCGCAGCAGACGCCGGCGGCCAACGCCGAACGCGCGGCGGCGGATGCCGAGACCGCGGGCCTGCTCATTCGACGAATCGGATTCGCCGGCCGCGTCAGCGGCGGAAACCTCGTTCCGATCACGAACGCCCAGGTACGCGAGCTCGTCACCGTCGACGACGTCGATGTCTCGAAAGTGCCGGCATCGGATGCCGTTTCTCTGACGCTCGGCGACATCTTCCTGAATTGGGACGCACGGAATCTCGAGGAGAAGAATGACATCGCCGGCCTCCTCGTCAGCGACGACAGGGTCCGCCGGCCGGTTCCGGTCTGCGGCGAAAAAGGGGACCGCCCGCGCGAATGGCTGAAGCGGTGGCTTCTGCTCGCGAGCCTTCTCGCCGACGGCAAACTCACGGTCGAGCAGAAGACGCTCCCGTTCACGACCGGCAAAGTGCTCTCCTTCCGCGGCATCCCCGTCGGTGAGCTGTCCCTCGACTCGGTCTGTGTGCCGCTCGTGAACGGCCACTGGAACGACGACCGGGCGATCGCCGACCTCTGGAACGCGGGATCGCGGCTGGAGCGGCTCGCGACCTGGTGCCGGAACACCGCGACGGTCTCGCTCTGCAAGGCCCGCACGCTGCCCCGCTGGCTGGATCTTCTGATGTACGCGACCTCGCGCCTGGCGGGGAATGCGAAGCAGTACACGACCCGGACGGTCCCGGTCCAGTGGACGCATGGCGTCACCGTGTCCCTGCCCCTGCCGAATGCGTCGGCCGATGACAAGCTGGCGACGGATTGCGTCGCCGCGACCGCGCAGGCTTTCGGCGTCCTCGAGCAGCAGCCGCCGCTCACCGAGATGTCCCCGGCCGTTCGTGAAGTGGTGCTGGAGATCTCCCAGCGGGCCTTGTCGGTGCCGAGCCTGAACGGCCGCGAAACGACGAGCGTCGTGTTCTCCGAGCTGTTGTCGCCGGCGGCACGCGACTGTATCTTCGGCGAAGTCGTCGTCGACGTCGGCGCGCAGAAGGCGTGGCGGCTCGACTCGACCCATCGCATCGTCACGTCAGTGGCCGGAGAACTGCTCACCGGCAACGTCGGCTGTTTCCGCAGCGAACAGCGGACGAAATGGCTCATGCCGCTGCGGCGCGAATACGTCCCTCTCCTGAGATCCGGTGCGGTGAGCGTCCACACCGCTGAGCATGGCCAGGAGCTCCGCGTGAGCCTCACGGTCCACGGCCGCACGTTCGTCGAAACGTATTCGGCGTCGCGGCTGCGCTCCGTCAATCCGCTGCTGCTCCAGTGGCCTGCCTCTGTTGCGAATGCCTCGGCCAGCATCGCGGTCCTCTTCGACGTCCAGGAAGGCCGGGTCGGAGCGCAGGCGCTGTATGTCCTGATGCACGACGAGCAGGGGCGGGAGTGGTCCCTCTCGCCGCTGCTCAAGCAGCGCCATTCGCTGCACTACGTCGACACCGGAGGCCGCGTCCCGCACAGCCTCTCGTTCGAGATCGAGCACCGGGATGTCGGTTTCGTGACCATCGATCGCGTCATCCAGCATCTGCCCGATGGCGAGCAGCGGGTCGCGGTCGACTTCGGCACGTCGGCCACCGTCGTGGCCATCGATGGACCGGCGGGAAAGAGCGAGATTCTCGACCTCCTGGCGGCCGGCTCCGACGCAACGGCGGAGATGTGGAAAGGCAGTCCGCTGGAGGCGTTCCAGTGGTACGGCACGCGGTCGGTCGATCCGGCCATCCGGGAGAAGCGCCGCGCACCGAGCGGTCTGGTGTACCTCGGCTCGTTGAAAGACGCGCGGCCTTCCAGCCCGGTGTACGGCGATCACGTCCTGCTGGATCAGGACGACTGGCAGTGGAAGGACGGCAGCGCATCGCTGATGTTCGACATCAAGTGGACGCGGGAGCGGGAGTATCGCGAGACGTACCTGACCCACCACCTTGAGCAGTGCATCGCCGCGGCGTTGAGCAAGGGAATTCTGCACAGCCGCCGGCTGACCGTGATTTTCACCATGCCGCTGCGGCAGCGCGCACGTGCGGCCGACTTCGTCACCGAGATCGAGACGGTGGTGAATGTGCTGCAACGGCGGACGGGCATCGCCATCGAGCCGCGGTTCGCCTACGAGTCGGCCGTCATCGCACCCGAAGCTGCGCCGAAGGCGGACGTCGACGCCATCGTCATCGCGGACCTCGGCGGCGGCACCCTCGATCTGTTTGCACGGCACTTCGGCGACGGCCGCCGGGAGGCCGCGCGGGAGATCGTCTTCGAGAGCGCACGGATCGGCGGCCATGCACTGGTCGAGTGGCTGACCCGCAGTCTCGACGGCATGCAGCTCGCCGAGTACCGGCGCCGGCTCCGCGTGGGCGCGGCCGCCCAACTGGACGAAGAATCCTCGCGTGTCGCCACGCGCTACTTCGACGTCGTGAAGCGCTTCACCGCGCTCTGGGCCGATTCCGTCTGGCGTTACTGGACCGGTGACGACCGCCCGGGCCGCGTACACGTTCAATTGCTCGGCATGGGGTGGTCGCTGCCCGCTTCCCCCGGCGACCAGATCGCGAAGCACCTCACGGATATCGCCGCATCCGTCGGCTCGAAGCTGGTTTACGACCGGTTCGAAGACGCGGTGTTGCCGGGGAATCCCAAAGAGCTGCTCGCTCGGCGGACGCTGATGCACCGCGGTGCGGCGCGCAACGAGTTCGTCGCGTTCGAGCCGGCGGCGGTGAACGGGATCGAGGTCAAGGTCGCCGGTGAAGTCCGCCGCGACGATGAAGCCGTCTGCGGACTGGGCGCGAACACGCCGGCGGTGGCGATCACGGCTGCCGGACTGGAACGGATTCGCAAGCTGACCAATGCGCGCGAAGAGGTCGTGGCCGTGGTGCGCGACAGCACGCGCACGACTCTGGGAACGCGCTCGACTGGCATCGACAAGCACGACGGCGCGGTGCTGGAGGGCCCCAACGTCTGGGTCGCCAGTCCTCTCGCCATCGCCGCGGAGATGTACACGCGGCAGGTCCTGCTGCAGGTGAACGTGTGAGAGACACCATGAAACGCTCGTGTGGCGCGCTGCTGATGCTCTTCTGTCTCCTCGCGGCTGCACCAGCCGTGGGGCAGGACGGGACCGTGGCCTCCACCGGCTCCGCCGGATCGCAGCTCGACGGAGACCGATCGTGGCCCGTCGTCATGGGGGCCGTCGTCGCCGCTGTGCTGCTGATCCTGGCGGTGCTGGCCTCGGTGAATTGGGCTCGAAAACTCAACAGCCGGGTTGCGGCCGTGCTTGGGCAGGTTCAGGACCTTCGTCGCGACCGCGTCGCCAGAGACAAAGTGTCGAGCGCGGAGCTCCTGCAGGTCCGGAATGACCTCGGAAAGCAGTTCGACGCGTTGCGGGACGCCATGCAGAAGGTTTCCGCCGCGACGGCACAGCTGGTCCGGCAGTCGTCGAATGCCAATCCGGGCGATCGAGTGCACCGTCCTCCGGCGCGTTCGCATGCGCCGGTGCCCGCTGCTCATGCCGTCTTCGACGAGCCGCACGCCTCGGAGGACGCCGCCGCACAGCTCCTCACGATCGCGAATCGGATCGTGCAGGAAAGGTCGACCACCCTGGACGCATTCCGTGCGAGTACGAGCGGTCTCGACGCGCGGGTCTCCGCCTGGCCGAGTGCGGCCGAAGGCGCGCCGGTGGCGTTCATCGTCGAACATCGGGGAACGCATTACGCCGTTCCGAACGTCGTCAAGCCGATCCGGCTGCCCCAGGATTGGTTCAATCGTTCCGACTTCGGGGTCAATGACGAGATCCAGCGCATCGATTTCCTTCCGCGCCTCAGACCGCGCAGCGGCGGATACGACGTACAGGAGCCGGGAGTCTTCGTCCGATGACCTCACTCGTGTTGCAGGCTCCGCAGCGGAGACGGCGGACGTTCTGGGAGCCGTGGGTCGCGTTTCTCATCGCGGCGGCGCTCTATCTCCGCGTCGCCTGGGGTGCATGGGGAGGCCTTGCCGCGTTGGCCGCCGAGCTGGTGCTGACGGTGGTGATGCGCGCGCGGCTCCTGGAGCGTACAGACGAGGAGATCGAGCTCATGGAGTCGCTGTTGTCGCGCGACCTGCCCGCCACAGACGCCGATCGGCTGATCGGCAGCGCGGCGGATCGCGTGCAGGGGATGTTCGCAACCGCTTCCAGCGCGGTGCTCGCATCGGGCATGGCCGCGTCCGCGTTCCTGCTCTTGTTCTATGCAACACCCGGCGCGGCAGGTTCTTCGATCGCGTCGGTCGCGCCGAAGGCATTCGTCGCGACGGGCTACGCCGTTCTCTGCGCGCTGGCGTTCACGCGAGATGCGCATTCCATTACGGCGAACGTCATCGAGCCGGTGCGGCGGCGCAGGCTGCAGGAGGCACCGTCGCCGGCCGCCGTCCCCGACGCTCCGGCGCCGCCTCCCGCCGAACCAGCCGCTCCGCGCTACGAGCAACTCATCGAGCAGCTTGTGGCGATGCAGCTCGCGCATCTACAGGCGCTGAACGAAACCAACAGTCTGTTGTCCGCCTCGGCGGCGGAGCGGGTGGACGAGGATTCGGGAGCCGTACGCGTCAAGCTCGCGAAGGGACTGACGGACTTCAGGAAGTCGGTCGAGCAACTGAACGCGACCGTTCTCGCGCTGACCATGCGACTCGACAACCTCGCCAGCGATGAATCCGTGCTCCTCGAGCACCACCGCCGTGACCTCGTGAATGAAGTGTCCCGATTACCCCAGCACGTCATCGATCGTGCTGCCGGGATGATCACGAGCTCCGTCGCGCGCGTCGAAGACGGCTTCCGGCAGACGTTGCAGAGCATTCATGACGACGAAAGCCGCCGTGCCCGCGACCTCCTGGCCGGCGAGTTCACCGCGCTGCGCAATCAGTTCGAGCTGACCGAACGCTCCGTGTCTGCGATCGCCACGAGGTTCAACGACGTCGTCTCGTCGCTCGATGCGCTCGCATCGGCGTTCGATCGCAGCGCGAAGTCCGTGGTCGCGAGCGCGGGTGACTTCACCCGCGAAGCGGAAGCGCTGGCCTCCTCGGTCGGCGAGGCGCTGGCGCGGCTCGGCAACCGGAGCGAGGCCGAGGCGTCGCTCCTGGCGCCGCTCACCGAGGCGGCGACGGCGGTGCGGAAGGCGTCATCGATGGTCGCCACGGACATGCGCAAGGTCGCTGCCGAGCGTGAACGCCTCGGCCGCGTGAGGCTGAAGATCCTCGATCTGCTGCCGAAAGAGCAGGAGGGCTGATCCATGCTTTCGCGCGGCGTCAATTACTGGATCTCCTGGGCCGACCTCACGTTCATGCTCTTCATCGCGGGGCTCGCCTCGGTGGCCATCAGTGAGCAGGACCGCGAAAAAGCACGGCAGGAGCTGACGAGCGCGCGCGCCGAGCTCGAACGCATCCGGGAACACAGCAATCCCTGCGCGGACGCGGGGCCCTTTCTCGCCGGCTTTTCCGCATGCGTGGCCGAGGCTACGGGACGGAGGCAGCTCCAGCGCAGCGGGTGCTTCGTCACGGTGGGGGAGGATGTCATCCGCTATGCGAATGGCCGGGCGGTGCCGCTCGACGGAGCGTCCGCCGACGCCGTCGCGGGCTGTCTCTATACGAACGCACTACGGTTCGCATCCTCCGATCCGCGCTCGTTCGACGCCATCACGATTCATATCGACGGCCATACCGACTGCGTCGGCGCGTCCGGCGATAACCAGGCGCTCGGTGCGCAGCGCGCCCTGAGCGTCTACTCGCGTGTGCTCGCGCGCGCCGAGGAGGACGCATCGTGGCTCGTGCCGGACGCAAAACGCGCATTCCTGAGCCGGATTGCCGTCCGCTCCTTCGGAGAGAGCCGTCCCGTGGACGGCTCGCAATGCACGACGGCGACGGGCTGGGCCGGTGATCGGCGCGTCGTCGTCTCGGTGCAACTGGCGACCGAACGCGCGGCCGTCGCCCTGCGGGGACGGTCATGAGGAGGCGTGCTTGATCTCCCTGGCCCTGATGATCTCCGTCGCCGTGCTCCTTGCCGTCACCCTCGCCGCAGTGCGTCAGGCGCGCCGCCGCCAGACGCGCCTGGAGCGCGACAACCGTGCGATGCGCCTCGAGCTCGACCGGCATCGCGAGACCGTGCAGTCGATCCTGCGGGAGTTGCAGAATCCATGAAAACCGTTGCCTGGATCTTCGCGTCCCTGCCGTTCGTCGTGGCGTGCAGCCGCGGCACCGACCACCCCCTGACCGCCGCCTGCAAGCCCGTGGTGAGCGTCACGGTGCCGGCCGCAACGGGCGGCCCGAAGAAAGGCCCGGCCGCTGCCGTGCCTCCTCCGCGGCAAGAAGTCGTTCAGGTGTATTGGGACGTGTCCAGATCGATGCGCGACTTCTCTGCCACGCGCAAAGGCAGCGACGGTGAGGCCTGGACCGATGACCTGACGCCGGTCGTCACCGCGCTCGACAGCAGCGTTCTTCTCCGCGCCCATGCCACTGCCGTCGAGCAATACGGCGTCGGCGAGTCGATCCGGACCCTCCCGAGTGCGCGGGCCGCTCTGCATCCCGTCGCGAACCGGACCGCACTGCATCTGGCGGCCGAGCAGATCGGCACCGCCCTCGCCGGCGGAGCCGCGCAGGCGGCGCTCGTCGTCTCGGACATGGAGCTCGATACGCCGCCAGGCACCGCGTCGGGCGCTACGGTATGCCGCGGTGTGCCGCTTCCCGGCACGCCGCAGGCGGGGTCGCTGTTCGGCCGCTGCCTCGAGACTGCAGTCCTCACGTCGAAGACGCCGGCGCTCACCCGTACGAACCTGCTCGTTCACGTCTTTCGCAAGGGCACACACGGACGGGAGCTGTACATCCTCCTCCTCGCGACAGACCGTGTGTTCGGCCGGCGCATTTCCGATGAAGTGGTGCGCAGGCTGGATTTCTCCCGGCACGTGATCTTCGATTCGGGCGCCGTCGCGGCGTCGAACGTGCGCGGCTGCAGGCTCACTGCGCCAGTGCCCGGAATGCTTCGGACCCTCTCCGGCTGCGCCGCGAAGTGCTTCGACGACACCGCGGCGATTCAATCCGAATGCGACATCCGCCGCGTCTCCGATGACGCGTGGATCTACCCCGCCGGTCGCGGCCTGGACGGCGTGCAGTACGACTCCCTGCCGAAGAACGCCGGTGACGTGGAAGAGCAGGCGTTCGTCCGGTTCCGGATCCCCTGCAACGTCCCTCCCGGACGCTTCGACGCCACTGTCTCGTTCACGTGGCGCGCGCGGAATCCATGGCTCCAGAAGAACGCCGCGTTCACGCAGAACCCGGGCGTCCGCGACCTCTTCGACAGCCTCACCGACGCGATCGTCCGTACCGCCGCCCCTCGGAAACTGCGGATCGGCATCAAGCTCGCGAAATGAGCGGCCCTCCTTCGCCGGCCGTGGATCGCGCGATCAGTTGCGGACTGGTGATCGGAGTGATCTGCATGACTCTCCTGATCCTCGGCGTGATCATGATCAGCGCCGTCGCGCAGTGATCCATCGGCCGGTCCGCTATCATCATCAACACCTCCCATGCTGACGATGATCGCCACGCTGTTCCTGCAGGTCGCGGCGACAGCCGCGCCGCCTCCGGACCTCATCGAAGCGCCGGATGTTCTCGCCTACTGCCGCACGTTGCTGGCGAAGTCGGCGTCCGACCAATTCAACGAGCACGCCGCGTTCGTCGTCCGCACGCCCGAAGCGCGCCACTACTTCGTTCCCTTGCCGTCCAGCGGACGCGACGACCTGCTCCTCTGGCGCGGGCGCATCCCCAAGGGAACCGTAGCCATCGTCCACACCCACCGCGACATGCGCGGAGCGGCGTCAAAGCTCGACGTCATCACCGCCCGCCGGTTGGGCATCCCGGTCTACATCCTCACGGCACGGCGGATCGTGAAGACCGATGGGGAGGTCACGGAGGTGGTGCGGAAGGGGAAGTGGTAGCGCCCCTCCTGTCATCCCGAGCGTCGAGCGAGGGACCTGGGCGGGCGGGGCGCGAGGCACGTGCTTG
>DASUSN010000098.1:0-41059 GCA_036375075.1 Thermoanaerobaculia bacterium
CTTCAGCCCGCCTCCCCCGGGGAGGGGCGGGCTGAAGCCGCGCCCTACATGGACCGCCAGCGTGTAGAGCTTTTCGAGGAACCGGTACCGTGGCATCACCCCCCGCGAGCGCCGCACGAGCACGCCCTCCGCCTGCGCGTTCCCATCCACGATGGTCGTGTAATAACCGCGGGCACGGCCATCCGCGTGCAGCTCGCGCATCACCCGGTACCCGCGCGCCGTCAGCAACTGCCCGCGGTACGCCGGATCCACCCGCAACTGCCCGAGATAGCCGACGTCCTCGGCCACGCCATTCACGTACAGCCGCTGGATCGTCCGGCAGGCCACACCCACCACGCGCGCCCCATCGCGCGCCACCAGCACCTGCGTGTCCGGCGCGCACCCGGCGAAATACGAAGGCTCGCGCTCGAAGCGCACCCGGATGCGTCCCGGCATCGGCGTCGACGCCAGCAGGCGGCGGATGCCCGCGTCGTCTGCATTCGTCGCCAAGGCCAGCGCGATCACGCGCGGACCCTCAGCAGCTCGCCGCGGAAGGCCTGATCGCCGAGGGGGTAGTCGCGGCGCTCCGTGACCTCGCGGCGGATGAGCCAGTTGATGACGAAGAACTTCGACGCCATGTACGGCGAGCCCGCGTTCACGCGGTCCATGCTCCGCCGCCAGATCGAGCCGAGGCGGTAGAACTCGCTGCGCGCCGAGATGCAGCCTTCCTTCACCTCGTCCGCGGTCATCCCCGCGGGCGTGTACGGCACCATCCCGTAGCGGTACTCCGGGTCGAGCCACCACTTGTCGAACAGCAGCCGGCCTTCGCTCTTCAGCCGGTCGTAGAGCGGCGTGCCCGGGAACGGCGTGAGGTGGTTGAACGCGACGATGTAGAACTTGTGCCGCTCCGCGAACCGCACCACCTCGTGCAGCGACTCGTACGAGTCGCCGTCGTAGCCGAGGATGAACGTCACGTACAGACGCATCCCGTGGCGGCGGAGGTTCTCCAGCGCCACCTCGTACCCGCCCTTCATCGTGTTGAAGGACTTGTGCATCTTCTTCAGGTTCGTCGGATTGAGCGACTCGAAGCCGATGAGCAGTCCCTGGCAGCCGGACGCCTTCAACAGCTTGAGCAGCTCCTCGTCGTGCGCGACGTTGATCGAGGCCTGGCTCACCCAGCGGATCTTCAGCGGGATGAGCTGGCGATAGAGCTCCTTGGCCTGGTCGAGGTTCGAGGTGATGTTGTCGTCGACGAAGAAGTACAGCGGCTTCTTCATCCGCTTCACCTCCTCGCACACCTCCTCGGCCGGGCGGCGCGTCTGCGTGCTCGCGAAGTACGACTGGATCGCGCAGAACTCGCAGGCGAAGTGACAGCCGCGGCCCGCTTCGACGAGGCCGAGGGGGAGATAGCGCTTGCCGAGGAAGATGCTGCGGTCGGCGATGGCGCCCGCGAGCGAGGGACGCTTCGGCGCGCGATAGACCGGCTGGAGCCTCCCCGCGCGCGCGTCCTCGATCACCTGCGGCCACAGCCCCTCCGCTTCGCCGATGACGACCGACTCCGCGTACTCCGCGACCTCGTCCGGCACCAGCGTCGCGTGAAAGCCGCCCATGACCACCGGCACGCCGCGCCGGCGATACTCCGTCGCGATCTCGTACGCGCGGCGCGCGGTGTACGTCTCGATGCTGATGGCGACGAGGTCCGTCGGCTCGTCGTACGGGATCACTTCCATCCGGTCGTCGTAGAACCTCACGTCCACGTCGCGCGGCGTCAGCCCCGCCAGCACCGCCGGCGCCAGCGGCTCCATCTGCCACGTGCGGATGTACTTCGTCCCGATACGCCTGCCGATGCAGGGATGGATGAGGGTCAGGCGCATTACGCGGCTCTCGCGGCCGACGGGAGCGACCAATCGCACGTGTAGTACTTGTTCAGATGATGCGCGTAGAAGCGGTAGCCGAGGTTCGCGGGGATGGCGATCGGCAGTTGCACGCGCGCGCCGGCCAGGCGCTTGAACATCCCGCGGTAGCTGTACGTCAGCTTCCACGCCCGCTCCGTCCCCTTGAGCAGCTCCTCGGCCGTCATGCGCGCCGGGCGGTAGACCACGTGCTGGCCGTCGTAATAGCTCCAGTCGCTCGTCAGGATGCGTCCCTCGCGTGTGAGCCGTGCGTACAGCGGCGTGCCGGGGAACGGGGTCATGATCGCGTAGCGCGGAAGGTCGATGTGGGTGTCGATCGCGAACTGCGCCGTGCGCTCGAAGACCTCGGTCGTGTCGTCGTCGAAGCCGAACACGAAGCAGCCTTGGATGGCGATGTCGCGTGCGTGCAGCTTCTCGATCACCGTTCGGTACTCGACCCGCGCGTTGAAGTTCTTGCGCGACTCCGCGAGGGCCCCGTCGGAGAGCGACTCGAAGCCGAGCAGCAGACCGCCGCAGCCGCTCTCGGCGGCGAGGTCGAGGAGCTCGTCGTCCCAGGCGATCATCGTCGTGGCCAGGCCGCCCCAGCGGATCCGCAGCGGGATCAGCGCGCGGAACAGCTCCTTCGCGTAGTCGGTATCGGAGATGAGATTGAGGTCGAGGAAAATCAGCTTCTTCGGCCGCATCTGTCCGATGTCCGCGATCACCTCGCCGATCGGCTTCTGCAGCGGGCGTCCCCAGGCCGAGGGAACGACGCAGAAGTCGCACTTGTGGATGCAGCCGCGCGTGGCCTCGATCGTGTGCGGAGTGATGTAGTACTTCGCGGGGAGCATGTCCCGGCGCGGGAGCGGCAGGTTCTCGAGCTTCAGGCCGGGCGCCTGGTCGTAGCGGCGCTGCAGCTCTCCGCGCGCGAAGTCGCGCAGCAGTTGCGGCCAGGTCTCCTCGGCGTACCCGACCACCGTCGCGTCCGCATGCTGCATCACTTCGTCCGGCACGAGCGTGGCGTGCACGCCGCCGATGACCGTGGCGATGCCTCGCCCGCGGAAATGCTTCGCCAGCTCGTACGAGCGCGGCGCGGTCCCGGTGATGGCGCTGATGCCGACCAGGTCGGCCTGCGCCTCAGGATCGATGTCGTCGATCCCCTCGTCCATCAGCACCACCTCGGCATTCAGCTCCGGCGGGACGAGCGACGCCAGCGTCGTCAGCGTGAGGGGCTGGTAGCGCAGCGACTTCTTCCAGATACCCGTCTTGTGGCGGTACAGCGGACCGCGGGGGGAGATGAGAAGGATGCGCATGTAGGTGGGGTTATTGTACGCGCCCGTCCGCCATCCGCACGACGCGGTCGGCATGGTGCGCGATGCGCGTGTCGTGGCTGACGATCACCACCGCCCGCCCGTCCTTGCGGGCGGCATCGCACAGCAGCGAGATCGCCGCCTCCCCTGCCGCGGAGTCGAGGCTGCCGGTGGGCTCGTCGGCGAGGAGGATGGCCGGATCGTTGGCCAGCGCGCGGGCGATGGCCACGCGCTGCTTCTCCCCTCCGCTGAGCACGCGCGTGCTGCGCTTCGCGAGGTGAAGGGCGCCGGTGCGGTCGAGAAGTGCGTCCGCTGTCATCCTGAGCGACGGCGAAGGACCCCCTGATTCGCGCGCGACGCGTGCATCCGCAGGGGGTCCTTCGCCGCGCTTCGCCGGCTCAGGATGACAGGCTGCCAGATCGAGCACGAGCTGCACGTTCTCCCGCACGCTCAGCGCGTCCAATAGGCGAAAGGTCTGGAACACGAACCCCACGCGACGGAGGCGGAACGCTTCGAGCTCGCGCTCGGGCATGGTGTCGAGAGCCGCGCCTTCGACGACCACGCTCCCGCGCGTCGGCCGCACCAGGCCTCCGAGCATGGACAACAGCGTGGTCTTGCCGCTGCCGTTCGGGCCGATGATCAGCACGACCTCGCCGCCCGCGACGTCCAGCGAGACGTCATCCACCGCGCGGAACACGACACCGGCGTCGTACTCCTTCACCAGATGGGTTGCCGAAATCACGCGCGAAACACCTCGCCCGGATAGATCTGCCGAAGCACGCGCAGCGGCGCCGCCGCGGAGAGCGCGCCGATGGCCAGAGCCGCGGGAAACACGAGCAGCAGCGACGGCTCGTACCGCAACGCCAGCGCCGGAACCACGCGCAGCAGCAGCGGCGTGATCGCCGCCGTCAGCAGCGCCCCCGCGACGCAGCCGGCGATCGTCACCAGCAGCGCCTGGCCGACCACCAGGCGCAGCAGGTAACGCTGTCCGGCGCCGAGGGCCTTGAGGGTGGCGTAATCGTCGCGGCGCTCGAGCGCGGAACTGTAGAGCATGAGCGCGACGATCAACCCACCCACCGCCGCCGCGAACATCGCCGCGGCGGCGAACACCGGCAGCACGCCGCTCTCCATCTCCTCCTCGTGATAGCGGACGAAGTCCCGCTGCGCATGGACGGCCAGGTCCGGCAGCGCCTCGCGGATCTTCCCCACGTCCGTCGCACGGACGACGATGAAGCTCGCCGTGTCGCGCAGGCCGAGGATGGCGGCGCCGTCCTCGAAGCGCACGAACCCGAACTGCGACACCAGCGCGTTCGTCCCCTCGGACAGACCGGCCACGCGGAACGCGCGCCTCTGGATGGAGATCGTGTCGCCGAGGGAGAGGTCATATTTTCGCGCGAACGACTCGTCCAGGATGATCTCGCCCGGCTGCAACGCGACGCTGCCCGCCGGCGCGCCGAGGCGGGTCTTCGGATCGAACGCGAAGAGGAACAGCGTCGACGTGAGCCGCCCCCGCACCTCCGCCTTGGTGATCACCCGCAGCAGCGGCGACGCCTGCGCGACACCGTCGATGCGCGCCACCCGCTCCGCCAGCGACGCCGGCACGAACGACGAGCTCTTGAGGATGTTGTCCGAGCCCTTCTGCGCGATCCAGACGTCGACGCCCGCGGTGCGCACGTACCGCGTCGACCCGTCCTTCACCCCCGCGTGCACGGCAAACAGGAACAGCAACAGCGACACCGTCGCCGCCACCCCCGCCACCGTGACGATCAACCCGCCGCGATTGCGGAGCAAGAGACGGCGGGCGACGGGGACCATCGCCGGTCAGTCTACTCGCCCCCGGGCCTACCGCTTCGCCAGCCGCTCCGCGTTCCGCTCGAACACCGCCGTGTTCGGGTCGCCGCTCTTCTTCCCCAGCTCCGCGGCGCGGCGGTAGTTCTTCAGCGCGTCGTCCAGCGCCCCCGCCCGTTCCTGCGCTTCGGCGAGGCTGTCGTAGACGTTGGCGGACTCCGGGTAAGTCGCGGCGTTCGCGCGGAACACCTCGATGGCGTCCGGGACGTGCCCCGCCTGCAGCAGGCGGTAGCCGATGACGTTCAGCGTGGCCTCGGGGATCGGCAGGTCGAAGCCGATGCGCTTCGACGCGTTCGCGTAGTGCTCGCGCGCGCGGCCGTACAGCTTCTTCGGGTCCTCGTTCTGCTGGGCCAGGGGGAAGCGGAACGGCTCGAACACCTTACGCAGGCCCGCGTAGTGCGTGGGCAGGACGACCGAGCCGTGGTCCTCGTCCGGAAAGCGGACGGCCTGAAACTCGAGCGACTTCTTCTTCTCCAGCAGCGCCTTCAGCGCGTCGAACTCGCGGTCGAGCTCCTCTCCCTCGTTGCCGACCGACATCACCAGCGCCACCGGCTTGTCCGGCGCGCTTTTCACCCATTCCGTCGCGCGCCGGTACACATAGCGCTGGTCCCACGTGAGCGTCGGGCTGACGGCAATCACTCCGTTGAACAGGTTCGGCCGCGTGAAGAACGTGTGCATCGCGAATAGCCCGCCGAACGAATGCCCCGCGAACACGCGGAACGGCTGCGTCCTGTAGTTCTTCTCCACGTACGGGATCACCTCGGTCGAGATGAAGTCCAGGAAGCGATCCGCGCCGCCGCTCGTCGGCGTGTTGAAGCCTTCCTGCATGCGCTCGACTTTCGTCGGCGTGAGGTCGCGCGTGCGATCGGTGTTGTTGATCCCAACGAGGATCACCTCGGGCATCCGCCCCTCGCGCGCGAGGAAGTCGACGACCGCGGCGGTGTGCCCGATCTGCCGGTCGCCGTCCGTCATGTACAGCACCGGATAGGCGCGGTTCCCGCGGGCATACGACGCCGGCGTGCGCACGAGGATGGTGCGCGTCTCGGACATGACCTTCGACTGCAACTGGACCGGAACGGCGTCCTGCGCGACGACGGCAGACGCCAGAAGGATCAACAGACCACACAGTGCTGTACGCATGGCCGAGGATTCTAGGCCGGGTGACCCGCGCCACCCCCGCGGTTCACCGGTCGGTGACGACAATGCGTCCGCCGTGACACGTCCGGTGTCAGCCTGTTCGTCGCTTGAAGAGAACGAGGATTGCGCGGTCCGTCGCTACCGCCAATGCTGCAATTTGCTCGAACCTCGAGCGGATCAGATCTTCCACCTGATCGGTTGACCAGTTCTCGATTTGCAACCAGATCAGCTTCGGCGGATATCCGAGCTGCATGGAGATCTCCGAAAAGTCCGCGTCTTTCGACACGATCGTGAACTCGTGTTCTCGCGCGTATAGCCAGACCGCTGGATCAGGAGCGCTGTGCAGATTGACGTTCCACACGTGTTCGGAGCCGGGAAACAGATCCGCCAACCGCTGAACCAATGTGGGCGAGAGATGGTGGTCGAACAGCAGCTTCACTCGCTGGTCACCAGCATCCGGTGCTCACGCTCCGCGGCGTAGCTGAGGCAGGCGAGGATGTCCTCGCGAGTGAGATACGGGAAATCCGCAAGTACCTCGTCCTCGGTCATGCCCGAAGCGAGATACGAGAGCACGTCGTAGACCGTGATCCGCATGCCGCGAATGCACGGTTGTCCGCCCCGTTTCCCAGGCTCGACCGTGATGATGCCTTCGTACGACATGGGAACATTCTAACAATCAACGGTTCACACGTAAGGATAGGCTCGCAAGGCAGCTCCGCCACTCCAGAGTTGACCGGGCGTTGACAACGTCGCACTGCCCGTCTGGCAGAATGACCGCCCGGTCATTCGAGGCCGGCGAGCATGATCCGCAAGACCAAAGAAGAAGTCCTCGAGCAGTTCCGCTGTGCCTCCATCCAGGATGCCGCGATGGCCGTCATCGCCCGCAAGGGCATCGACGAGACCACCATCCAGGACATCGCCGACGAGGCGGGTATCGCCAAGGGCACGGTCTACATCTACTTCCGCGACCGGGACGAGCTCCTGGCCAAGACCGCCGACCGCCTCTTCGAGAGCCTCCTCGCCGACCTCGTCCCCGCCTTCGACGCGCAGGGGCCGTTCGCCGAGAAGCTGCACGGGCTGGCGTTGCGCCAGCTCCAGTTCTTCGACGAGCATCGCGCCCTCTTCCGCGCCACCATGGCCCTCTCGCAGCGCGAGCACGAGACCAACAAGAAACGCAGCGGCTGCTTCGGCCAGTACATGGCCCGCCTGGAGGGCCTCTTCGCCGAGGCCGGCGAGCGCGGCGAGCTGCGCAAGGACCTCGACCCCCACGCCGTCGCCGCCGTTTACCGCGACTGCATGCGCGGCGTGATCCTCCGCCGCCTCGACCTCAAACAGAAATCCCGCAACAGCGTGGAGGACGACGCCCGCTTCCTCGTGTCGATCTTCCTCCGCGGCGTCCTTTCAGGAGAATGACCATGAAACGAACAGTAGTTGCCGCCGCCCTCATCGCGGCCGCGCTGGCGACGGCGTGCAAGGAGACCGAAGCCGCCAAGGCCCCGGCCCCGCCTCCCGCCGTCGTCGTCACCGCCGCCCTGCAGCAGGACGAGCCCATCGTCCGCGAGTGGATCGGCACGACCGAGGGCGACGTGAACGCCGAGATCCGCCCGAAGGTCGACGGCTACCTCCTGCGCCGCGTCTACACCGAAGGCAGCTACGTGCGGCAGGGACAACTGCTGTTCGAGATCGACGCGCGCCAGACCCAGGCCTCCCTGCAGCAGGCCCGGGCCAACCTCGCGCAGGCCGAGGCGTCGCTGGCGAAGGCCAACCGCGACGTCGCCCGCTACGAGCCGCTCGCCGCCCAGAAAGCCATCAGCCAGCAGGAGCTCGACAACGCCCGCTCCTCGCAGGAAGCGGCCAGCGCCAGTGTCGGCGCGCTGCGCGCGGCCGTCGAGCAGGCCCGGCTCAACGCGTCGTGGACCCGCGTCACCGCGCCCATCGACGGCATCGCCGGCATCGCCCAGGCGCAGGTCGGCAACCTCGTGAGTCCGCAGACCGTGCTCGCGGTCGTGTCGAAGCTCGACCCCGTCCGCGTCTCGTTCCCGATGAGCGAGCAGGAGTACCTGCAATTCCAGAACACCCCCGCCATCCGGAACGCCGAGCTGGAGCTCGTGCTCAGCGACGGCAGCGTACATCCGCAGAAGGGCCGCATCGCCATGGCCGGCCGCGACGTCAACATCAAGACCGGCACCATCACCGTCGTCGGCCTCTTCCCCAACCCCGGCAACGTGCTGCGCCCCGGCCAGTTCGCGAAGATCCGCGCCGTCACCGACATCCGCAAAGCCGCGGTGATCGTGCCCCAGCGCGCCGTCAACGAGCTGCAGGGCGTCTACCAGATCGCCGTCGTCGGCACCGGCAACGTCGCCGAAGTGCGGCCGGTGAAGCTCGGCGCACGCGTGGGCCCGAACTGGATCGTCGAGCAGGGCGTCCGCGCCGGCGAGCAGGTCGTGCTCGAGGGATTCTCACGCGTGAAGGACGGACAGCCGGTGACTCCGAAACAGGGCGCAGGGGACAGGGCGCAGGGCGCAGGAGAGGAGGCACGGGCAACGTCGCGCTAGCCGCAAGGGGCTCTTCTCCTGCCCCCTGCGCCCTGCGCCCCGCGCCCTGATTCATGGCCCGTTTCTTCATCAACCGCCCCGTCGTCGCCATCGTCATCTCCATCCTCACCCTCCTCGGCGGGCTGGTGGCGCTGAGCAACCTCCCGGTCGAGCAGTTCCCGGACATCGTGCCGCCGCTCATTCAGATCCAGGGGTCGTACCCCGGCGCGGACGCGATCACCATCGAGCAGTCCGTGGCCACGCCCATCGAGCAGCAGATGAACGGCGTCGAGGACATGCTCTACGTGCAGTCCGTGAACGCCGGCGACGGCACGTTCTCCACGCGCGTCACGTTCGACGTCGGCACGGACCGCAACACCGCGCAGGTCAACGCGCAGAACCGCGTGTCCCAGGCCATGCCCAGCCTGCCGACGGAAGTCAGCCAGCTCGGCCTCACGTACCGCAAGACGCAGGGCTCGCCGCTCATGCTCATCTCGCTGTACTCGCCGAAAGGGACGTACGACCCGCTCTTCATCAGCAACTACGCGCTGATCAACGTCAACGACGCCATCTATCGCGTGCCCGGCGTCGGGCAGGTCCTCAACTTCGGTGCGTCCGAGTATTCCATGCGCATCTGGCTGAAGCCCGATCAGCTCGCGAAGCTCGGCCTCACCGTGAGCGACCTGCAGCGCGCCATCCAGCAGCAGAACGCGGTCAACCCGTCCGGCCAGATCGGCGCGGAGCCGGTGCCGGCGGGACAGGAGTTCACATACACCGTCCGCGCGCAGGGCCGGCTCGTGACCGCGGAGGAGTTCGCGAACATCGTCGTGCGCCTGAACCCCGACGGCTCCGCGGTGCGCGTCGGCGACGTCGCGCGCGTGGAGCTGGGCGCGCTCTCCTACCGCCAGCGCGCGCGCTTCAACGGCAAGCCGTCCGCGAACGTGGCCATCTTCCAGGCGCCGGGCTCGAACGCCCTCGAAGTCGCCGAGGGTGTGAAGAAGACCATGCGCGACCTGAAAGCGCGCTTCCCGCAGGACATCGACTACACGATCTCCGTCGACACGACCCGGCCCGTCAGCGCGGGCATCGAGGAGATCCGCGCCACGCTCATCGAGGCCATGCTGCTGGTCATCCTGGTCGTGTTCCTGTTCCTCCAGAACTGGCGCGCGACGCTGATCCCGATCGTGGCCGTCCCCGTCTCGCTCATCGGCACGTTCGCCGTCTTCCCCCTCCTCGGCTTCTCGATCAACACGCTGTCGCTGTTCGGGCTCGTGCTCGCCATCGGCCTCGTGGTCGACGACGCGATCGTCGTGGTCGAGGCAGTCGAGCATCACATCGAGCAGGGGATGGCCCCGCGCGCGGCGACGCTCCAGGCGATGAAGGAGGTGTCCGGCCCGGTCATCGCCATCGCCTTGATCCTCTCGTCGGTCTTCCTGCCGGCGGCGTTCATCGGCGGCATCCAGGGACGGCTCAATCAGCAGTTCGCCGTCACCATCGCGGTGTCGGTGCTGATCTCCGCGTTCAACGCGCTGACGCTGTCCCCCGCGCTCTCGGCCCTGCTCCTGCGGCCGCGGAAGAAGTCGCACGGTCCGCTGGCGCGCTTCTTCGGCGGCTTCAACCGCGTGTTCGAGCGCTTCACGCGCGGCTACGTCAGCACGTCGGCGCTGCTCATCCGCAAGGCCGTGCTGTCGGTCGTGCTGCTGGCCGGCTTCGCGCTGCTGGCCTTGCTCCTAGGCCGGAAGCTGCCGGGCAGCTTCGTCCCGCAGGAAGACGCCGCGTACATGCTGGTCAACGTGCAGCTTCCGGACGCGGCGTCGCTGCAGCGCACGGACGCCGTGGCGAAGAAGATCGAGAAGATCCTCGGCGAAACGAAGGGCGTGCAGTACTACAACACCATCGTCGGCTTCTCGCTGCTGTCGTCGGTGTCGTCGTCGTACGGCGCGACGTTCTTCTCGCAGCTCGAGGAGTGGGACCTGCGTCACGGGGAAGGGCTGTCGGCGTCGGAGATCATCCAGAAGCTGAACGGCCGCTTCCGCGCGGAGATCCCGGAGGCGACGGTGTTCGCCTTCCAGCCGCCGCCGATCCCCGGCCTCGGCACCGCGGGCGGCTTCTCGCTGTGGCTGCAGGACCGCAGCGGCAGCACGCCGGCGTTCCTCGAAGAGAATCTGCAGAAGTTCCTGGCCGCGGCGCGCGAGCGTCCGGAGCTGGCGAACGTGAACTCGACCTTCCGCGCGGCGGTGCCGCAGGTGTACGTGGACGTCGACCGCGACAAGGCCCTGAAGCAGGGCGTGCCGGTGGACGAGGTGTACCGCACGCTGCAGACGTTCCTGGGCGGGTCGTTCGTCAATCAGTTCAACCGCTTCGGCCGGCAGTGGCGCGTGTTCCTGCAGGCGGATGCGGCGGACCGGCTCACGCCCGAAGCCATCGGACAGTTCTTCGTGCGGAACAACGACGGGAACATGGTGCCGCTGTCGGCGCTGGTGACGATCCGCCAGACCTCGGGTGCCGAATACACGCAGCGCTTCAACCTCTATCGCGCGGCGCAGATCACGGGCGCCGCGGCGCCGGGCTACAGCTCGGGGCAGGCCATGGCGGCGCTGGAGGACGTGGCGGCGAAGGTGCTGCCACGCGAGATGGGCTACGACTGGTCGGACCTGTCGTTCCAGGAGAAGCGCGCGGCGGGCACGTCGACGCGCGTGTTCGTGATGTCGCTGCTGTTCGTCTTCCTGATCCTCGCGGCGCTGTACGAGAGCTGGTCGCTGCCGTTCTCGGTGCTGCTGTCGGTACCGATCGCGGTGTTCGGCGCGTTCCTCGGCCTGCTGCTGCGCAAGTACGACTTCGACGTGTACGGCCAGATCGGCCTGGTCGTGCTGATCGGGCTCGCGGCGAAGAACGCCATCCTGATCATCGAGTTCGCGAAGGCGGAGTTCGAGCGCGAGGGCGACCTGGTCGCCGCGGCCCTGCACGGCGCAAGGCTGCGCCTGCGCCCGATTCTGATGACCTCGTTCGCGTTCATCCTCGGCTGCGTGCCGCTGTGGCGCGCCAGCGGCGCCGGCGCCGCCGCCCGCCGCATCCTCGGCACGGTCGTCGTCTCCGGCATGCTCACGGCGACGCTCCTGGCGATCTTCCTCATCCCCGTGTTGTACGTGATCGTCGAGCGCATCTTCGGCGCGAAGCGCAAGACGGCGAACGAACCGGAGGTCGCGCACTGATGCGTCGTGTTGCGGTTGTTGTTCTCACGGTGCTCCTCGGCGCCTGCACCGTCGGCCCGAATTACCAGAAGCCCGCCGTGCCGGTGCCGGATCAGTTCTACGGCGCGCCGGCCACGGCCGAGTCGTTTGCGGACACCCCGTGGTTCGACGTTTTCGGCGACCCGGTGTTGCGCTCGCTGATCGAAGAAGCGCTGCGTAAGGGCTACGACGTGCGCATCGCGGCGGCACGCGTGGAAGAAGCGCGCGCGCGATACGGCATCGCCGGCGCCGCGCGCTATCCCGACGTCGACTACTCCGCGCGCACCGGCTACGGCCGTCAGGGCGGCGACACCGGCGCCGCCGTCGCGGCAGACGTCGGCGCCTCGTGGGAAGTCGATCTGTGGGGCCGCATCCGCCGCCTGAACGAAGCCGCGCGCGCGCAGTACCTGGCATCCGAGGAGGGACAGCGGGCGGTGCGCTTGTCGCTGGCGTCGGAAGTCGCGGCCACGTACTTCGACCTGCGCGAGCTGGACGCGGAGCTGGACATCGCGCGCCGCACGGTAGCGGCGTTCCAGAACACGCTCGACCTCTTCGACACCCGCCTCCGCGGCGGCACGGCCTCGGGGCTCGAGACCGCGCGCGCCGAGGCGCTGCTGGCGACGGCGTCGGCGCAGATCCCGCTCCTCGAGCGGGAGATCGTGGCCACGGAGAACCAGTTGAATGTGCTCCTCGGGCGCGTGCCGGGTCCGATCGAGCGCGGCTCCGCCGAGCAGGCCGTCCCCGCGACTGTCCCCGCCGGCCTGCCCTCGGCGCTGTTGCTGCGCCGCCCCGACGTCCGCGCGGCGGAGCAGGCGCTCATCGCCGCGAACGCGAACATCGGCGTGGCCGAAGCTGCGTTCTATCCGACGCTCTCGCTCACGGGACTCCTCGGCGTGCAGAGCGCGGAGCTGTCCGAGCTGTTCGGTGAAGGCCGCACCTGGAACGTGCAGGCCGGACTGTTCGGGCCGATCTTCAACGCCGGCCGCCTGCGCAACCAGCGCCGCGTGGCCGTGGCGCAGTTCGAGGAGGCCCTCGCGCAGTACGAGCAGACGGTGACCCGCGCGCTCGCCGACGCGTCCACGTCACTCGTGTCGCTCGAAAAACTCGGCGCGGCCGAGGCCGAGCGCCAGCGCGCGGTGCGCGCGAACGAGGACGCCGTGCGGTTGGTCAACATCCGCTACGAGTCCGGCTTCTCCGCGTACTTCGAGGTGCTCGACGCGATGCAGCAGTTGTTCACCGCACAGAACAACCTCGCCCGCACGCGGCGCGACCGCCTCGTCGCCCTCGTCACCCTCTACCGCGCCCTCGGCGGCGGGTTCTAGGCCCCTCCGCACTCCATGTAGGGCGTGGCTTCAGCCCGCCCCTCTCGTGGGCGGGGGCGTTCCCCCTCCCCGTCCGAGAGGCGGGCTGAAGCCGCGCCCTACATTTTTATCTTCCCCTCACGACAGCAGCAGGTCCAGATCCTCCGCGGTGAGCTGGCGCAGGATGCTGTTCTCCTCGGAGATGATCGCCGCGGCGAGGTCGCGCTTCGACTGCTGCAGCTGGAGGATCTTTTCCTCGATCGTATCGCGCGCCACGAGGCGGTAGGCGAACACATGGCGCGTCTGGCCGATGCGATGGGCGCGGTCGATCGCCTGCGCTTCCACCGCCGGGTTCCACCACGGATCGAGCAGGAAGACGTACTCCGCCGCCGTGAGATTCAGTCCGAGGCCGCCCGCCTTGAGGCTGATCAGAAACAGCGGCACCTTCGGATCGCTCTGGAACCGCCGCACCTGCGCCTCGCGGTCGCGGCTCGATCCGTCGAGGTAGGCGTGCTCCACGCCGCGCTGCTCCAGCTCCTTCCGCACGATCGAGAGCAGCGACGTGAACTGCGAGAACACCAGGACCTTGTGCCCGCCGTCGACGAGGATGCGCAGCTCGTCGAAGAGCGTATCCAGCTTCGCCGACGACTCGCCGGTGCGCTCCGGATCCACCAGCGCCGGATGACAGGCCGCCTGCCGTAAGCGCAGCAGCGCTTCGAGGATCTGGATCTGCGAGTGATTCAGCCCCTGCGTCTGCACGCGTCCGAGGACCGCGGCGCGGTAGTAATCGCGCAGCTCGTCGTACAGCTTCCGCTGCTTCGGCTCGAGCTCGCACCAGACCGTCTGCTCCGTCCGCTCCGGCAATTCGGGCGCGACTTGCGCCTTCGTGCGGCGGAGGATGAACGGCCGCACGGCGCGCGCGAGCATCGTCCGCGCGACCTCGGCCTCGGGCGTCCGCGCCCCGGCGTCGCGCAGCATCTTGACCACGCGCGACGACTTCGCGCGCAGCATCCCCGGGTTGAGGAACTCGAACAGACTGGCCAGCTCGCCGAGGTGGTTCTCGACCGGCGTGCCGCTGAGTGCGAGACGGTGCCGGGCCCGGAGCAGCATCGCCGCCTTCGCCGCCTGGCTCGATGCGTTCTTGATCGCCTGCGCCTCATCGAGGACCACGTAGTCGAAGTCGACGTCGAACAGGCCCACTTCCTTCCGCAGCAGCGCGTAAGTCGTGAGGACCACGTCGTACTGCGCGAAGTGGTCCGTCGCGCGCACGCGATCCGGCGTCGAGTGATCGAGCATCCGCAGCTCCGGCGTGAACCGCCCGGCCTCGGCCTTCCAGTTGAAAACGACGGAGCGCGGCGCAACGACGAGCGACGGCCGCCGATCGTCGGCGCGGCGCCGCTGATCGAGGAGCGCCAGCACCTGGATGGTCTTGCCGAGACCCATGTCGTCGGCGAGACATCCACCGAAGCCGAGGTCGCGCAAAAAGGTGAACCAGCCGAGACCCTCGCGCTGGTACGGACGCAGGATTCCGAGGAAAGACCGCGGCGGCTCCTCGGGGACGATCTTCACGTCCAGGATGCGCCGGCGCGCCTGGTCGAAGACTTCGTCGAACGACACCGCCGGACGCGTCGCCAGCAGCGCGTCGAGGAGGAGCACCTGATTCCGCCGAAAGCGCAGGCCCTCGCCGTGCTCGTCGGACGCCGTGGCCAGAAACGGCTCGAGCTGCGAGTGCCACTCGGGGCTCACCATGCCGAGACGCCCATCGGCGAGACGAATGGTTGCTTCCCCTTTGCGCAATGCGGCAAGCAGACGAGGCAGCTGTACCTCCTCTTCCCCGAAGCTCACCGTCCCGGTGACGTCGAACCAGTCGATGCCGCTGCGAAGCTCGAGCTCCAGGTCGCCCGCACCGGCATAGACCCCATCGTCGCCGCGCACCTCCCACCCAGCCTCGATGAGCTGCGGAATCGCGGCGAGCACGCGCTCCGCGGGGAGCGAAACGGAGAGCCCCGAACGGAGGAACTGCTGTCGCCACAGGGCTGCCATCAGACGCGCCTCCTCGGCCGCGTCACGCACATAAACCGTGTTCGCCGTCTCATCGAACAGCACGCGCGTATTCGCGAGCGCGTCGACGCCGTGACCGTCGTACTCGAACCTCGGGACGCACGCGATCCAGCCGTCCGCGGCTCCATGCAGCTCGAGCGTCGCGCGCGGCGGGACCCGTTTCTCCTCCCACGTGACATCGTCCGGGAAGGCGATGTGGATCGGGGCTCGGGTGCCCGCCACCGACTGCAGGAACTCGCCGCGCTCCTCCGCGGGGATCTCGACCTCGTGCCGCGCCAGGAGACGCGCCCATCCCTGCGTTTCCTCGTCGGCGAAACGGGCGATGGAGTCGCGAAAGACTACAAAACCGCCGCGAGTGACCGTCAGCGCGGAGGCGACCGGGATGCTCTCCGCGGCACGTGTCAACGTCCCCACGAGCACGTATTTGCCCTGTTTTTCCTCGGCCTTGACCGTGAGGCGCCACGGCTCGCCTTCGTCGAGTTTCGTGCACGCGACGTATTCACCGCCGCCGCGGATCATGAGACGGCCGGTCGCGACGAGCTTCGGCAGGATGAACTCGGCCAGCGGCCATCCGATCGTGAGCCTCGAGTCGACGGTCCCGTAGGACCACGGCCTCCCTGCGGTAATCGCCAGGATCTCGCGGTCGGCGGCCGAGGGAAGAAGCGGAATGGCCGCGTGGGCGATTCGGAGCGATTGCGGGACTCCGAGCTCACCGTTCTTCTTCCGTTTGCGCGTCGCGACCTCGATCGCGATCGTGTCGTCGCTCATGGCCGAATCGAGCACCCATGTGATCTCGCCCGGCACCTGAGGCGCCTCGTCCCGGAAGGCCGTGAGGCCGCGGATCTGCGATCGCCATCGGCTCGGCTCGACCCACGGCCGGCGGATCGCGACGACGTTGCCGCGCGGCACGGGCAGAGGCCGCAGCGGAGGCGGGGGCGGGAGCTCGAATTCGAAGTCCTCGTCGAAGTCGGAGTCGATGAACTCGTCGTCGACGGTGAGCCTGTCTACCGGGCCGGGGAACTCGACCTTATGGTTCGTGCACTCCACGGCCACCGCCCAGATGTGCTTGCACACCACGGCGTTCTGCTGGAAATAAGGACAACTACAACCTGCCTTGAGCGTGCCTGGCTCGTATCGCAGGACCACCGTGTAAAGGGTGGCGCCCATGACCGTGGCCGTCACGTCGCCGTCGATCGGTGGATCGAGAGTCACCGCGGAATCGTGTACGTAGTCCGCGCCACGGTTGCGCACACTCTTCGTGACCGCGTACCCGAGTTTGGAGAGGTCGAGGAGAGCCACCAGCGAAAAATTCTAACGGAGTGTCGCGTCGTTGATCCGGAATGCGGAGGCAACGACACCTTCACTTTCCTATTCGCGTGAATGGGAAAGCGGAGGTGTCGTTGCCGCCGCACTCCAGAGCTCGCGGCCTTCGTCGTCGACGAGTTGGAGGTAGAGCGTTCCCGTCACGTGCTGCATGCGCGGGAGCGGTCCCGCGGGCCGCATCGTTGCCGCGGGGAAGCCGAGGGGGCTGGGTGAGACTTCGAGCCAGCAGGGACCGGCGTCGGGAGGAAGCTCTTTCACGGGCCACGACGGCACGACGCGCTCGCGGCCACCGACGAGGAGCAAGCGCCGCATGAAGCGCTCGCCGTAGTGCCGGTTGCCGAACCGCACGAACGACTCCGCCTCCCACCGCCGTCGCTCCTCGGACTGTCCGGCCGCGGGGCTATGCAGGTGGACGGCCTTCGCCGCCGGGACGTAGAGCGAGCGCAGTCCCGCGCCGGCCACGCGCAGCAGCCAGTCGTTCTCCTCATAATACAGATGAAAGGCGTCGTCGAACGGACCGACTGCTTCCCACGTGTCGCGGCGGAAGGCGAGGATCGCGCCGCTGAGGGACGCCGTCGCGACAGGCTCGCCGCTGCGCCAGTGCCGGCGGGCGTGCTGCCGCCACGCGGCGCGGGCGCGCTCCAGCGCGGGAAGGCTGCGCGTGGCCCGCGTCCGCAGCAGCTCGTTCCGCCGCGTGCGCTCCTCGGTGCACGGCAGGAGCAGCGTGCAGCCGCGGTCCCAGTACAGCTCCGGACCGGCCACCGCCGCGCCGGACTGCAGCGCGGTTCGCAGAGCGCCGAGACAGCCCGGGAGTACCTGAACGTCCTCGTTCATCACCACGACGCAGTCCGAGCGCGTGTGCGGGAACGCGGCGTTGATCGCGCCCGCGTAGCCCGCGTTCCGGCCGACGTCGAGATACGTGACCGGCAGCGAGTGCAGGAGCGCGCGCTCGTCCGGCGTGCTCCCGTTGTCCGCGACGAGGACGTGCAGCGGCAGCGCGCTCCGGTGCGCGTCCGCACGCAGCGCCTCCACCGCGTCGCGGACCGCGTCCGCCGCGTGGTGGTGGACGATCACGACGTCCATTGCACCTGCTTGTCGATCATGTTGAAGAAGAAGTCGTCGTACTCGCCCACCGGGACGGTCTGCTTGATCGTGCAGTGCTGGCAGTCGATGCCCGGCTCGCGGCGGTCGAACTCCGCCCGCAGTCGGGCCAGCTCCTCGCCGCACCAGATGTCCTCGAACGACTGCCGCGCCAGATTGCCGAACGGCTCGCGCGTCCACGACATGCACGGATGCACGTCGCCGTTCGCGTGGATGGCCAGCGTGTCCCACGGACGGCGGCAGGTCATGCGTGCGCCGGACTGCCGGGTCAGCTCGATGACCCCGGCCGTGTCGCGGATGAAACCGCAGTCCTCAATGCCGTTGCGCGCGAAGTAGTCGAGGAACAGCGGCCGCACGCGCCGCACCTTCTCGAAGAAGGCCGGATCGCGGCTCTCGTTGCCGGTGGTGTACGCCATCGGCTGGATCGTGCGGACGTCCACCAGCTCGGGGCGGATGCGGTCGAGGAGCGCCAGGAACTCGGGAACGTGCTCGACGTTGCGCTCCATCAGCACGTGATTGACCTGCAGCTTCGGGAGCGTCGCGCCGCGCCGTTCGCGCATCTCGCGGAACAGCTCGATCTTCGCCAGCACCAGGTCGAGCCGCGAGCCCACGCGGATCTCCTCGTACAGCTCACGCGTCCCGCCATCGATCGAGAACGTGAGCGACTGGATCTCCGAGTCGAGGATCTTCTCGATCGCGCGCGCGGTGAGCAGCGTGCCGTTCGTGACGACCCGCGTGAAGGGCACGCCGTAGCGTTTGGCGAGTTGGAGCCGGTCGGGAAAATCCGGCGTCATGAACGGCTCGGTCATGAGCGAGATGTGCAGGTAGGTCGTGGCCGGGAACACCTGCCGGGCGATGGCCTCGAACATGGCCGTGGGCATGTGGAACCGCGGGACGGCAGCCGCGCGCGGATCGCTGAAGCCGCACATCGCGCACTTCAGGTTGCAGGTGTTGTTCAGCTCGATGAAGACGTTGAGGAACCGCCCCGCCTCGTCCGCCGTACGACGCCACTCCAGCTTCCGCGCAAGGATGTCGTAGTCGGACATGACGGGCATACGGACGCGGGGGCGTTCGTGTCTAGTGAGGCAGTTCCTCGGTTGCTCGGTTCCTCGGGTTCCTCGGGTTCCTCGGAGTTCCTCGGAGTTCCTCGGAGGAAAGGACACCGACCCCTCCGAGGAACCCGAGGCACTCCGAGGAACTCCGAGGAACCGTCAGAACCCCACCTGGAAGTTCACGCGCAACTGCGTGCCGCTGTTTGCGAAGGTCGCGGCGCTGGACGGGAACGTACCTCCAACCAGGTTCACGCCCCCATCGCGGTGGATCAGATTTGCCTGGATCTTCGCGTTGTTCCCCCGCAACAGGTAGTTCGCCCCGACGATCACATCGCGCACCACCGTATCCCCGACGCTGTTCCGGTCGAAGTCGAACACGTCGTAGCGCGCGGTGGTCTCGATCTTCGGCGTGAGCGCCCAGCCGAAATGCGCGTAGTACCCGCGCGGCTCGTACCGGTGGTCGCCCGCGGCGTACTCCGTCTGCAGCGTCGCGCGGCCCTGCTTGTATACCGCGAACGCCGTCCCGATCGAGCGCTCCGACGCGTGGCCGCCGCTCAATCCCACCCGCAACCCCTCGACACCCTTGACGTTGTACAGCGCCCGCGCCACCAGCGCCTTCTCGTCGCCGACGGCCGTCGTGTTCTGCCGCTCGCCGAGGCCGTTGAACGCGCCCAGGTGCAGCTCGAACGGACCCGCGACCGTGCGCACGCGGATGCCCGTGTCGCGGATGTCGCCCTGCCCCCCGCCCTGCGGGTCGCGCGCCTGATACAACAAGGCGCGCTCCACGTTCTGCAGCGCGGACGACGACACGAGATCGCCCTCGTAGCCGACCGGGATCTTGAACTGGCCCACATCGACGTAGGTCTTCGGCGACACCTGATACGAGATCACCACCTCCTGCAGCACGTTCGACGACTGGCTCACGCCGTTCGCGCCCATGTTGAGCTGCTTGGCCGGATCGACGGAGATGTAGCCGCTGATGCGCGGATTGATCGTGCCGGTGATGCGGATCTCCGCGCGGCGCAGGAGGAACGAGTCCGGCGTCTCCGCAACCGGCCCGGACTGGCCGGTGAAGCCGCGCGCGTGGATCTGCGCGAGGCCGCTGAAGGTGATGGAGGGCTTCGCGGCCGTCTCGTCGGCGACGGCCGGCAGGGCGAGGAACAAGGCGAGGGCGACGATTTTCTTCATGATCTCTTCTCCGCGTACTGAATTCCGATGAAGTCGGCGACGAAGTCGTTGGCGGGCGCGCGGCGGATCGCCTGCGGGCTGCCCACCTGCTGCACGCGCCCGCGGTCGAGCACGACGACACGATCGGCAACGGCGAACGCCTCGTCCTGATCGTGCGTCACGAACACGCTCGTGGTGTGGATCTCGTCGTGCAGCCGGCGCAGCCACGCGCGCAGCTCCTGCCGCACTTTCGCATCCAGAGACCCGAACGGCTCGTCGAGGAGCAGGAGCTTCGGATCCGGCGCGAGCGCGCGCGCCAGCGCCACGCGCTGCCGCTGCCCGCCGGAGAGCTGCCCCGGGTAGTGCTTCTCGTATCCTCGCAACTGCACGAGCTGCAGCAGCTCGCGCACGCGCTCGTCGGCCTGCGCCCGCGGCACGTGCCGCACGCGCAGTCCGAACGCGACGTTCTCGAACACGGTCATGTGCCGGAACAGCGCGTAGTGCTGGAACACGAAGCCCACGTTCCGCTCGCGCGTCGCGCGGAAGGTCACGTCGTCGTCGTGGAAGTGCACCGTCCCGGAGTCCGGCACCTCCAGCCCCGCGATGATGCGTAGAAGCGACGTCTTCCCCGACCCCGACGGCCCGAGGAGCGCGACCAGCTCGCCGGTCTGGGCCTTGAACGAGGCACAGTCGACCGCGCGGAAGTCGCCGAAGTTCTTGGTCACACGCAATACATCGATGCTCATGCTCGGTCTCCTCGGGTGCGTCTCTCGACGAAATGGCGTGCGGCGAGCGTCCCCAGCGCGAGCAGCGTGAGCAGCGAGGCCACGGCGAAGGCGCTGGAGAGCTGGTATTCGTTGTAGAGGACCTCGACGTGCAGCGGCACGGTGTTGGTCTCGCCGCGGACGTGGCCGGAAACGACCGACACCGCGCCGAACTCGCCCATCGCCCGGCTGTTGCACAGGATCACGCCGTACAGCAGTCCCCACTTGATGTTCGGCAGCGTGACGCGGAAGAACGTCTGCCAGCCGTTCGCGCCGAGGACCACCGCGGCCTCTTCCTGCTCCCGTCCCTGCGTCTCCATGAACGCGATCAGCTCGCGCGCCACGAACGGGAACGTAATGAACAGCGTGGCCAGGATGATCCCCGGCGGCGCGAAGATGACCTTCAGCCCCTGGTCCCGCAGCCAGTCGCCGAGCCAGCCGCGCGCGCCGAAGAGCTGGATGAACAGCAGGCCCGAAATGACCGGCGACACCGCGAACGGCAAGTCGATCAGCGTGACCAGCACGCTCTTGCCGCGGAAGTCGAAGCGCGTGACGGCCCATGCCGCGGCCAGGCCGAAGAACGTGTTCAGCGGCACCGCGATGGCCGCGGTGAGCAGCGTCAGGCGGATCGCCGCGAGCGCGTCCGGCTCGACGATCGACGCGGCGTACACCTCCCAGCCCTTGCGGAACGCTTCCACGAACACCGCGATCAGCGGCGCGATCAGCAGCAGTCCGACGAAGCCGAGGGCCAGCGCGATGAGGATGCCGCGCACGACGCGGGATCCTCCGGCCGCCAGCGAGCGGCGCGGGTAGAGCTCGATGACCGTGGCGCTCATCGCGCGCTCCGTTCCGCCGCCGTGCTCCACCGCTGCAGCCCGTTGATGCCGAGGAGCAGCGCGAAGGAGATCACCATCATCACGAACGCGAGCGCGTTCGCCCCCGCGTAGTCGAACTGCTCGAGCTTCGTCACGATCAGCAGCGGCGTGATCTCCGACTTCATCGGCATGTTGCCGGCGATGAAGATCACCGACCCGTACTCCCCGACCGAGCGCGCGAACGCCAGCGCGAAGCCCGTGACCGCCGCCGGGAGGATGTGCGGGAAGAGCACGCGCCGGAAGGTCTGCCACGCGCTGGCGCCAAGGGTGGCCGCGGCTTCCTCGATGTCCGGCGCGAGGTCTTCCAGCACCGGCTCGATCGTGCGCACCACGAACGGCAGCCCGACGAATGTCAGCGCGATGACCACGCCGAGCGGAGAGAACGCGGCCGTGATCCCCGCCCGCGCCAGCGCCGTCCCGATCCACCCTTCGGGGCCCAGCAGCGTCGCCAGCGTGATGCCGGCCACCGCCGTCGGCAGCGCGAACGGCAGGTCGATCAGCGCGTCGACGAAGCGGCGGCCCGGGAACCGGTAGCGCACCAGCACCCACGCCACC
Source organism: Thermoanaerobaculia bacterium (assembly GCA_036375075.1). Lineage (GTDB taxonomy): Bacteria > Acidobacteriota > Thermoanaerobaculia > Gp7-AA8 > Gp7-AA8 > QHVT01. Next base: position 22,130 of record DASUSN010000098.1, read on the forward strand.
AGGATTCCCGCCGCGGCGTTGACCAGCGACGCGGCCAGCGACGCGCCGAACGTGAGCCGGTACGACGCCAGCGCGCGCGGCGCCGTCACCGTTTCCCAGAAAGCGGCCCAGCCGATCGTCGACGTCTTGATCACCACCGTCGACAGCGGCACCAGCACGAGCAGGCCGAGGTAGAGCACCGTGAAGCCGGTGGAGAGGCCGAAGCCGGGAAGCGCGCTGCGCCGCGCGCTCATCGCGCCCCTCCCGCCTCATAGATCCGGTCGAACGCCGCGCCGTCCGCGAAATGCGCGAGCTGCGCTTTCCCCCAGCCGCCGAAGCGCTGGTCGATGGTGAAGAGCCGCACCGCGGGCAGCGCCGACTTGACCGACCGCGGGCGGTACGAGTGCCGCGCGATGATCGCCTGGCCCTGTGGCGAGTAGAGGAACTCGACGTACGCCTTCGCCACCGCGGCCGTGCCGCGGCGTTTGACGACGGCGTCGACCACCGCCACGGGCGGCTCCGCGAGGATGCTCACCGGCGGCACGACGATCTCGAACTTGCCGGGGCCGAGCTCCTGCAGCGCGAGATAGGCCTCGTTCTCCCACGCCAGCAGCACGTCGCCGATGCCTCTCTCGGCGAACGTCGTCGTCGAGCCCCGCGCGCCGGAGTCGAGCACCGGCACGTTCTTGTACAACCGCGAGACGAACGCCCGCGCCTGCGCGTGGTCGTTCTTGTACTTCTCCAGCGCATAGCCGTACGCGGCGAGATACGTCCAGCGCGCGCCGCCCGAGGTCTTCGGGTTCGGGGTGACCACCGCGACGCCCGGGCGCGTGACGTCGTCCCACGTGCGGATCTTCTTCGGGTTGCCCTTGCGGACCAGGAACACGATCGTCGACGTGTACGGCGTCGAGTTCTGCGGCAGCCGCTTCTGCCAGTCGCGGGCGAGGAGGCCGGCGCTCGCGAGCGCGTCGATGTCCGAGGCCAGGGCGAGGGTGACCACGTCCGCCTCGAGGCCGTCGATCACCGAGCGCGCCTGCTTCGACGAGCCGCCGTGCGACTGGCGGATCTCGACGGTCTGTCCGGTGCGCGCCTTCCACTGTTTCGCGAAGGCGGCGTTGATGTCGCGATAGAGCTCGCGGGTGGGGTCGTAGGAGACGTTGAGGAGGCGGACGGTCTTCGGCTGCTGCGCGTGCGTGGCGACGGCGGCGGTCAGGAGGAGGAGAACGGCCACAAAGAGTTTTCGAGTCACAGATTTTCTCCGGAAAAACAAAAAGACCCGGCGGGGCTCGCCGGGTCTTCATTCGGATTGCGTCGTGCTGGAGATCAACAACAACAACGACAGCGCGCAGCCGAATGCGACCCTGAGAAGGGACAACAAACGAAAGCGGCGAACGTTGCGGGCACGGTCATGTGAAGGTGACTCGAAGATAGAGGCGCATTCGCGCGCTGTCAAGCGCCGTTGCAGGATTGTGTTGGAGCGCCGATTTGGAAGAGGCTGTAACGACCGCGCCCTCCCCTGTCATCCTGAGCCGGCGAAGCGCGGCGAAGGATCCCCTGCGAGCGGCAGCGAACGCGCAAGTCGGAAGGGGGTCCTTCGCCGTCTACGCGGCTCAGGATGACAGGCGGCGCTCCAGATTCAGTGCTCGTCCTCGAGGGACAGGTACTCCAGGCGCGACGGGCCGCCGATGGCGATGATCGAGTACGGCGGCGTGCCCGTCACCCAGGTATACGTGTGCGTCTTCCCGGCCGCTTTGTGGTTCGCGGCTGTGAGGTCGAGGACGTCCCCGTAGCCGACCGCGGCGCCATCCGGTTTGGCCACCGCGGTCACGAAGCGCACCTTCCACTCCTTCGTGTAGCCGACGATCAGCGACGCGAACCTCGCGTCCCCGGCGAGCGTCCACACCTCGTGGCGGCGGCGCTCCTCCCGCTCGAGCCTGGCCGTGGTGGCCAGGCCCGAGCGCACTTCATCCCGAGACATCCCCAGGCGTACGCCGGCGATGTCCGAGATCGGAGGAGCATCCGACGCCGCGATCGGGAGCGACAACAGCAGCGCGGCGATGAGCGTCAGGGTCTTCATTTCACGTAAGCCTGCGTCACGTTCGAGTAGTTGGACGGGCCGTTCGCGTTCGTCGCGGCGACCCGGTAGTAGTACGTCGTCTTGCGCGTCACCGCGCCGTCCACGAACGACGCGGTCCCCGCCGGCACCGTCACCAGCGGCGTGAACCCGCCGGTGGGCGACGTCGAGCGCTCCACGATGAAGCCGGACTCGTTGTCGGAACGGTCCGTCCAGTTCAGCGTCACGTTCGACTTCGTCGGCGCCGCCCACAGCCCCGCCGGATCGTCGACGCGGTCGAAGCGCGAGAAGAGCGTGCGCCCGCCGGTCTGGCGGATGATCGTGGCAATGTCCTCGCCGTCGTTGTCATAGCTGTCGAGCTTCCCGTCGGGCGTGCCGGCCGGGCCGCTGCGGTCCACGCCCGCCTTGCACTCCGCGGTGACGCAGCCGTCCGCGTACGCCGCGAGCGGACGCCCGCGCTGGTCCACTTCGAGGTCGTTGAAGTCCAGCAGGTTCCGCGTTCCGGAAGCGCACGTCGTCCCCTCGGTGCACACCACGCCGCGCTGCACCGGATCTCCCGGCGTGGCGTTGATCGTCACCCAGCTCGCGCCGCGGTCGTAGGTCGTGGCGATGTAGCCGTACCACGTGCCGTTGAAGGCCATGTCCGTCGAGACGCCGTTCGCGCCCGGCGTCGTCGAGCCGAGGAAGAAGACCGCCGCGCGGTCGCCGTCGCCGGCCGTGGCCGCGGGGAAGACCGTGTTCTGGATGCCGTGCGCGTGGCCGACGTTCGCCGGCGCGCTCCACGTCAGACCCTTGTCGCGAGACACCGCCACGCGCGCCGTGCCGTCGCCGTTTGCGAAGGCGAAGTACACCGTGCCGTCGCTGCCGATGCCCACCGAGGGATCGGTGTGGCCGCCCGTGCTGCCCGGCACCTTGCGGATGGTCCACGTCAGCCCGTTGTCCTCGGAGACCGCCACGGCCTGCTGGCCGCCGCAGTTCTTGTTCGGGACGTACACCGTGCCGTCCGGCGCGACCTTGATGTGGCCGTGCAGGCCGTTGCACTGCGTCAGGTTCCACATCGGGACCGCCACACCGAAGGTCAGGCCCCCGTCGAGGCTCAGCGCGATCTCCGCGAGACCGATGTCCTGCGACGCGTAGTACACCGCGTTCGGATACGACGTGAGCGGCGCGCGGCCGAGGATGCCCGGCTTGAACGGACCGCCGCCTACGGTCTGGTGGTCGACGCCGGCGTTGATGCCCGAGCCCTGGCTCGGCGTCCACGTCTCGCCGTCGTCGTCGGTATAGGCCATCAGGCTGACCTTCGCCGGCAGGAGCTGCGAGACGAACGTGCGGCCCGTCTGCGGGTCGGTGAAGAGGATCGGGTCGAAGGTAGTGATGGAAGTGGAGAGGCCGGAGCGGTCCGTCCAGGTCGCGCTGCCGTTGGCGTCGAAATCGACGCGCAGCGTCTCCAGGCCGGAGATGAACATCGTCCGGCCGGTCTTCCAGTTGTTGCCGAGCGTCGGCTCACCCGCGTCGCGGCCGAGGGTCGAAGGCGCCGCGTAGTTCGTAAAGGAAGGCGGCGTGACCGACGAAACCGGCGGCGGCACGTCGCCCTGCGCCGTCACCACCTCCGCGCGGCCCTTGTACTGATCGGCCACGGCGAGGAAGTAGACGATCCGCACGGCGTACGTCCCGGTGCCGCTCTGGGCCACGTTGATGTCCGCGGTCTCGGCGGTCGTCGTGCCGAGGGCGGAGCTGGCCACGACCGGGCCGGTGATGCTGCCCTTGTGGATGTACATGTCGTAGTCGGTGGCCACGAGGAGCCACGACAGCGACACTCGGACATTTTTACCGTTCCAGTCCCCGGCGTTGCCGGTGATGGTGAGATTGAACGTGTCGCAGTTCACTCCCTCCACGCAAGTCGTCTCCGCCTCGGGCGACGCGCCGCCGAGGGCGGAGCCGGTGAAAGTGACAGGATTGCCGGTTGGGCCGAGGCTCGCCGACGCCGGACTGGACGCGGCAAGCGGGAAAGCGGCAATCAGGGTGACAACCACGGCCGTGAGAACGGCCAGACGCAACGAAGTCCCTCGAACGCTCATATCCTCTTCCTCTTCTGCTGTTAGAAGTCCCACCTTGGGTTGGCGGAGGAGGAAGCAACATCGCTGCCAGTAGTATCACTACCAACAATCGCACTTCCACGACATGGCAAGTTAACCAACGACTGGTTAAAATGGCTCATGCCCACGATGAGCGCCTTCGAAGCGAAGACCCGTTTCGGCGAGCTGCTGCAGCGCGTCGAGCGCGGGGAAGAGATCGTGATCACCCGGCACGACCGTCCGATTGCCCGCGTCATCCGGGAAGGGGCGCCGAGCCTCGAGTCGGTGAAGCGGTCGGTCGGCCGGCTGCGCGAGCTGCGTCAGCAGATCGCGCAACGTACTCACGACGAATCTCCGTTGTCTCTCGCCGACGTCCGTGCCGCCATCGAGCACGGCCGCAAATGAGCCGGGACTTCGTCGCCGATGCGTCGGTCGCGATCGCCTGGGTCCATCCCGCGCAGGCCACCGGTGAAACTGACGCCATGCTGGAGCGCCTGGCCGAGGGCGGCTCGCTCGTGGTTCCCGCGTTATGGCCGCTCGAAGTGGCGAACGCGCTGACGGTTCTCCGGCGTCGCGGAAAGCTGACGCCCGGCGAAACGCGGACGGCCATCGAAGTCCTTCGCGAGCTGCCCGTGGTCGTCGATCACGAAGCCGCCACAATCGCGTTCACGCGGCTCGTCGAGCTTGCGTCGCAACACGAGTTGACGATCTACGATGCGACCTATATCGAACTGGCGATGCGGAGACAGCTACCTCTGGCATCCAACGACGCAAAGATGAAGCATGCCGCGGCCCGATCGGGAGTGGACCTCTGGGGAAGCGTCCCCGACTCCGCCTGACGCACGTTGACGTCGCCTAGCGCCTTTTCACCACCGGAAGCTCCACGTAACTCGCCCGTTCCGGCGTGAGCCACACCCGCTGCGTGGCGGTGCGGTAGTCGCCGGGCTGGGCCTTGCCCACGTTCTCCACGAACGTCTGCGGGTTGCGGTCGTACAGGGGGAACCAGCTCGACTGCACCTGCACCATGATCCGGTGGCCGGGCAGGAACGTGTGGCTGGCCTCGGGCATCCGCACGCGGTACGGCGCCACCGCTCCGGGCTCGATCGCGCGCGGCGTCTCGATGCTCTCGCGGTAGCGGCCGCGCAGGATCTCGCCCGACACCATCAATTGATATCCGCCCAGCGCCGGGTTCGACCGCACCTCGGGCGGGAAGACGTCGATGAGCTTCACCACCCAGTCGCTGTCGGTGCCGGTCGTCGAGGCGAACAGCGTCGCCCAGACCTCGCCGGCGATCGTCAGCGGCTCGGTGAGCGGCTCGCTCGTGAACGTGAGCACATCCGTGCGATCCGCGAACGGGCGCTGGTCGTCCACCAGCCACTGCCGCCACGTCGAGTCCGGGCTGTACATCGCCAGCACGGGACGCACGCGGTATGGCACCGGCTTGGCCGGATCCGACACGTACTCCGCGAACTCGGCTCCCTCCCCTTTCGGCGCCGCGAACGCCAGGCCGCCGCCCGGCTGCAGATGGAGCTTCGTCGCCGTCGCCGGCGGCAGCGCCGTCAGCGCGTGCCACTCGCGCCGGCCCGAGTCATACATCACCACCGGCGGCACCGGCTGGGCCGGGGTCAGACCTTTGAGATGCTGGTCCCAGAACGCCTGCAGCACCTTCTCCCGGAACCACAGGCTCGTGTCCGAGCCCCAGCGCAGCGCGCCGAGGGACGAGCCCTCGTTCTGCGACTGCCCGTGGTTCCACGGGCCGAGGGCGAGGTAGACCATGTCGTTCGCGGTGTCCTTCGGCTCCATGGCGCGGTACACGGCCATGCCGCCGAAGTTATCCTCCTGATCGAAGAGCCCGTGCACGATCATCACCGGCAGCTTCAGCGGCTTCGCCGCGAGGATGTCCTGCACCGCCTGGCCGCGCCAGAACGCGTTGTACGACGGGTTGTCGACGATCTTCCGCCACGTCACCAGGCGGTCGCCCTTGTAGCGCCGCGCCACCGCGTCCGCCGAGCCGGCGGAGAGGAAGGCCTCGTACATGTCGCGGTAGCCGAACGGCGGCGTGTAGTCGCTGCTCTTGTGCGCGCCCATGTTGTAGATCCACTCGAACATGGTCTGGCGGAGCGCGCCGTTGTGGTAGAAGTCGTCGCCGATCCAGCCGTCGACCATCGGATACATCGGTACGGCCGCCTTCAGGGCCGGGTGCGGCTCGACGATGCCCATCAGCGTCAGCCAGCCGGGATACGACACGCCGGTGATGCCCACCCGGCCGTTGTTGCCCGGGACGTTCTTCACCAGCCATTCGATGGTGTCCCAGGTGTCGGTGGTGTGATCGACCTTCCAGCGATTCAGCTCGCCGCGCACGGGCAGCGTCATCACGTAATCGCCTTCGCTGTCGTAGCGCCCGCGGACGTCCTGATAGACGCGGACGTAGCCCGCGCGCACGAGCGGCTCGTCGGCCAGCGGCAGGATCATCTCGATATGCGGGCTGCTCAGCTGCGTCGTCGGCTTGTCCGCGCCGTACGGCGTGCGCGTGAGGATGATCGGCTTCGGCGCGGAGCCCTTGGGCGCGACGATGACGGTGTGCAGTTTCACGCCGTCGCGCATGGGAATCATCACCTCGCGCCGCTCGTAATCGAACTCCTCGGTGACAGGCGAGAAGTCCTTCGGAATCTCGCTCTGCGCGCCCAGCGGCAGCGCGGCAACGACGACGAACACGAGCACGGCCCACCGGCCGGACCTCGACGGAATCGACATGGAGACTCCCTTCGGTGGGGCATCATAAACGCCCTCGCTGCCCGCGGAGCGCCGGCTTCCCCAGCCGGCCGCTACGCCGGCATCCTGCCGGCATGCCTCTCGCGAGAAATCCTGCCGCCTGGAAGGCGGCGTAGCGGCCGGCTGGAAGCCGGCGCTCCGCGGGCAGCGCCCGGCCGACCGGTAATACAGTCTCCCATCGCACGTCCTTAGCGACACGGCATGATCGGCGAAGCGCGCGCCGCGGAGAACGATCCGCTCCTGGAGCCTTATCTCGCCGCGGCGGATGAACCGTCGCGCGAGCGGGCGCTCGCCGAGCTGGTCGGCGCTCGCGCGGGCACGATCGCGCGGCAGGTGATCGCCCGCTTCGGCCCCGCGGACGTACTGACCCGCGACGATGCCGACGACGTCGTAGCCACGGTCCACCTCCGCCTCCTCCGCAAGCTGCGCGCACTGCTCCTCTTCGAGGGCGAGACGCTGCGCGAGCTCGAAGGCTACGTCGTCACGCTCACCTACAACGCCATCTACGACCTGCTGCGGCGGCGCTTCCCCGAGCGCACGCGGCTGAAGAACCGGATCCGCTACCTGTTGACGCACGACGCCCGCTTCACGCTCTGGAGCACGCCCGGAGGCACGGTCTGCGGCCTGGCCGGGCACCGCGACCGGCCGCCGGTCCGGCTCGTGACCGTGCCGCGGCTGGCGGGACGGGACGCGCCGGCGAAGGCGCTCGAGCAGCTCTTCGCGGCCGCGGGCGCGCCCCTGCTGGTCGACGACGTCGTCTCGATCGTCGCCGAGGCCTGGTCCATTCGCGAGACGCCGCACCCGGTCCCCGCGCCGCCGCCGGAGCCGGAGCCGCGGGCCGAGTCCGCCGAGTACGTGCGCGCGCTCTGGCGCGAGGTCGCCGCGCTGCCGCCGCAGCAGCGGGCCGCGCTGCTCCTCAACGCGCGGGACGGCGAGGGCGGCAACGGCATCACGCCCTTCCTCTTTCTCGGCGTGGCCACGTTCGACGAGGTCGCCGCCGCCACCGGCTTCCCCCCCGAGGAGCTCGGGAACCGGTGGGATGATCTCCCGTACGACGACCGGACCATCGCCGAGCTTCTCGGCGCGACGCGGCAGCAGGTGATCAACTGGCGCAAATGCGCGCGCGAGCGCCTGATCCGCAGGATGCGAAGGAATCGATGAGCGAGCAGCATGTGACTTCCGGCGAACTGCAGGCATTCCGCGGAGGCGGGCTGCCGCCGCGGCGCGTGGTGGCGGTGGCGCGCCACCTCGAGACCTGCGAAGACTGCGCGCGGCTCGCGCGCGGCCAGGCGTCCGCCGCGGCCTGGATCGACGCCATCGACGTCGCGGAGGAGCACATCGACGCCGCCGCGTACGTGGAGGGAACGCTGGACGACGACGCCGAAGAGCACCTCCGGTCGTGTGCGATCTGCCGCGAGGACGTCGACGACCTCCGCGAGCTGCGGCAGCCGAGGCGGGGACGCCGTTGGCTGCTCCCCTTCGCGGCGGCGATCGCCATCGTCCTCGCCGCGGTGGTGTACCTCAGCCGGCCAACCCCTGCCCCACGGCCCACCGCCCCGCTCCGGCCACACCCGCCGCTCGTCCGGGCCACGCCGCCCCCGGCACCTCCCGCGACTTACGCCAACCCCGCGTGGGCGAGCCTCGTCCGCGACGCCCGCGAGCGCGGCGTCGTGCCGTTGCCCGACCTTGCGGCGGTCCGGCCCGCGCCCGAGGTGTATCGCGGTAGCGCCGGTCCCGGAGGGCCGGGCCTCTTCGTCCCGTCGCGCGAGGTCGTCGAGAGCGCGCGTCCCCGCTTCACCTGGCCGCCAGGAAAGACCGGGCGTTACGTCGTCTCCGTGTTCGCCGGCGGCGACCGCGTCGCGCAGAGCGGGAGTCTCAGCCGCGCCGAGTGGCAGCCGGAGCGCGACCTGCCGCGCGGCACGATCGTGACCTGGCAGGTCGAGTCGGACGGGATCGTCCTCCCCGCGCCGCCCGATCCGCCGGCCATGTTCCGGATCGCCACCCGGGAGGAGATCGACGAGATCGAGGCCGCGCGGCGCGAGCACCCGGACGACCATCTCCTCCTCGGACTCGTCTACGCGCGCCACGGCATCCTCGGCCGCGCGGAGGAGGAGCTGCAACGCCACGGTGACCGGCGGCTGGTGGAAGCGGTACGAATCGCGCGATACTAGCGCGATAATGCTAATAACTCTTGTCCTGGCGTCCGTGGTGACTGCCAGCTCCCCGGCCGAGACCGTCGCAACGTTCTTCCAACGCCTCGGCGCGGGCGATCCGCGCGCGACGGAGCTCCTCGCCGATCCGGCGAGCTTCGAGCCGGCCTACGCCCGCACCCGCAGGACGCGCTGCTCGCGGCTGGAGAGCCTGGAGCTCACGCAGGAGGACGAGTCGACCTTCGTCGCGCGGGCAGCGATCGCGAAATCGAGCACCAAGCCCGGCGCACGGCCGTTCACGGACCGCTCGGCGACGCGGGTGAAGCTCCGCCGCGCCGGCGAAGGATGGACGATCGAGTCGGTGCAATCGATCGAACGGGAACAGGCCGATGCGATCGCCGCGGCGGCCGAGGGCGAGAGCCCGGGACTCCTGGCGGCGTGCGGCGAGGACTGCCGCAGCTACACCTTCGTGCAGGCGCTCAACCGGCGCGCGAACATCGCCATCAACCGGCAGGAGTATCCCCGCGCCGGGCAGGTGCTCGACCTCGGCGAGAGCATCGCGCGCGAGCTGGACGACGACCGGGCCATCGCCACGATCCTGGGCACGCGCTCGGCGCTGGCGCGGCTGACGCACCAGCCGGAGCTGCCGGTCGCGTGGGGCGAGCAGAGCCTGATGCATGCCGAGCGCTCCGGCGATCCCGACTCAATCGCCCGCGCCCTGCTCCGCCTCGGGCGCACGCAGAGCTGGCAGGCGGCCAAGCCGATCTTCGACCGCGGCTTCGCGCTGGCGGATCACGTCGAGGACGCGTCGGTCGCGGCACTGCTGGCGACGCAGCTCGCGTGGCATGCCGACTACATGCTCCAGCGCCGCGACGCGCTCTATTACGGCCTGCTGGCGCTGGACCTCTCCGGCCAGACGGACGATCCCGCGGCGCGGATCTCGGCGGAAATGAACCTGGGCGGCTCGTACTACGTGCACGGCAACCTCGAGCTGGCGCGGGCGCACTACGAGGCCGCCGCGGCGCTGGCGCGCGAGAGGAGCTACACCGCCACGCTCTCCTCGGTGCTCCTGAAGCTCCTGTGGCTGGATCGCGCGCTGGGCGATCGCGCCGCGGCGGAAGCCGCGTTCGAGGAGGCGGTCGCGATCAGCGACCAGAGCGCGGACGACTCTCTCGCGTACGACATCCTGACCACGCGCGCCCTGCGGGCCATCGAGGCAGGCGACTGCCGGCGTGCCGAGGAGTACGCGCGGCGGGCGCTGGCGCTCTTCGAGAACAGGCCGGCCCATCGCAACTTCGCCGAAGCCCTCAACACGCTCGCGCTGGTGGCCCTGGCGGAGGGGAAGAACGAAGAGGCGCTCGACCTGGCGCGGCAGACGAAGGATCAGCTCGATCGCCTCGATCCGATGGACCGGCCCAACGCACACCAGACGCTGACCAGGGCGCTGCTCGCGCTGGGCCGGATCGACGAGGCGATCGAGTACGCGGAAATCCACATCGCGTCGCTCGACGGGCAGCGTGCGAACCTCGCCGGCAGCAACGAGCAGAAGCGCGCGTTCTACGATCACCGCGCCGGCGGCTATCTCTTCTACATCGAGCTGCTGGTCACGAAAGGGGACCTCCAGGGGGCCTGGCGCGCGGCCCAGCGGATGCGCGCGCAACTGGTGCAGACGGAGCGCGTGCCGATCGCCGGGAACACGGCGCTGGACGCGCTGGAGCAGCGGATCGTGACGTTGAACAAGGCCATCGGCGATCCGCGGAATGCGCGGAAGAAGAAGACGCTGCAGCGGGAGCTCCGGCAGGTGCGTCTGGAACTGGACGACCTGCAGACACGCGCCTCGGCGACGCAGTACCGCACGACGGCGTACGCCGGGAATGACGGCGAGGCCGTGCCGCTGCTGCCCGAGGACATGGCCGTCGTCGAGTACGTGCAGCTCGAGTCCGACCTGTTGATCTTCGTCGTCGCCGGCGGCGAAGTGCATCCCCTGCGCGTCCCGCTGCGGAAGGCGGCGCTCGCGCGGCGGGTGGAACGGTTCGTGGCGCAGATCGCCGGGCGCGACCAGAACTACCGCGACGAGGCGCGCGCGCTGTACGACCTCCTGCTCGCGCCGGTCGAGCGGTATCTCCGGGGGCGCACCGTGGCCATCGTTCCGCACGGCGAGCTGTGGAGACTGCCGTTCCACGCGCTGCGCACCCGCGGCGGCCGGCACGTGGCCGAGGAGATGACGGTCTTCTACGCGCCGTCGGCAGCGCTGGCGGCGATGCGGCCGCGTTCGGGCGAACGGCGGGACGCGGCGCCGCAAGCCGAAGTCCTGGCCTTCGCCAACCCGCGCATCACCGCCGCGGCCGGCCGGAAGTTCCGCGCCGTCTTCCGCGACCAGACCGCCCTCGGCGCGCTGCCGCACGCGGAGGAGGAAGTGCGCGCGCTGGCCCGCATCTACGGGCGCGAGCGAGTCCGCATCTACACCGGCGCGGCGGCGCGCGAGGCGGTGTTCAAGCAGGAGGCGGAGCGCTTCCGGATCCTGCATGTGGCCACGCACGGCGTGCTCGACGACGCGTCGCCGCTCTATTCGGCCGTGCTCCTCACCGCGGATGCGGAAGAGGACGGACTGCTCGAGGCGCGCGAGATCCTGGAGATGAAGCTGAACGCGGACCTGGCGGTGCTGGCGGCGTGCGACACCGCGGGCGGCGCGCTCAGCCCGGGCGAAGGGGTGGTGGGGATGTCGTGGGCGCTCCTGCTGGCCGGCTGCCCCACGGTGGCGGTGAGCCAGTGGCTCGCGGAGTCGGCGGCGACGTCCAGGCTCATGATCCGCTTCCATGAGTCGCTGGCCGCCGGGCGCTCCCCCGCCGCGGCCATGCGGGCCGCGCAACGAGCGCTGATGCGCGACCCCCACCATGCCCACCCGTTCTACTGGGCGGCGTTCGTCGTGCTGGGCGCGGGGCATGACTGACGGGGAGGCGGTTCCTCGGGTTCCTCGGGTTCCTCGGAGTTCCTCGGAGTGAGGAGCCCCCCTCCCCCTCCGAGGAACCCGAGGAACTCCGAGGAACCGAGGAACTCCGAGGAACCGAGGAACCCGAGGAACTCGCTCAGGTCGCGCCGCATTCGGCGAGCGACCCGCACACGGCGCGGATCACGCCGCCGGGCGCGAGGCGGAAGACGCGCGGCACGGCCTGGATGCGGCGGGTGAACTGCGGCTGCGTGCCGCGCCGGATCTCCAGCAGCGGTACGCCGGCGCGAAGCCTCGGCACGGGTGCGGTGGAGCCGGGCCGCTGCAGCGCGACGACGGTGAGGTCGTCGCGCTGCAGAGAGTTCACCTCGCGCACCACCTGCTCGCACGTGCCGCAGGCCGGATCGATGACGACCAGCCATGACTCGCGCGCCGGCACCTCCAGGCCCGCGACAGGCGGCAACCGGTCGCCCGGCGCGAGCGCACGCGGCCCGCTGTTTTTCTCGTGCAGCGCGGCGTTCGTGTCGGCCAGCATCCGGCGCAGGCGCCAGTTGGAGTACAACGTCATCGCCAGGACGATCACCAGTCCGGCAGTGAGGACGAGCTCGAGGGTGCGGGAGGTCTTCATACTCGCGCTCAACCCGGGCAGGCGTCGAACCAGCAGACCCCGTCCGCGCACTTCTCGCAGGTCACCCACTCGCCGTTACAGGCCCACGACTCGGCCCAGCTGTAGGCCGACGTGACGCCCCACGACGACCGGCCGCCGGTGCATTCGACCGAGCGCCAGCCCACCAGGGTGCTGAAGGTGCCGTCCGAGTAGAACTCGCGATAGACCCCGCTCTGCGGGAGGGCCGTGAGGTTGAAGGTGATGCCTGTGGCGACGACGACGAACAACGCGAGGATTCGAAACTTACGCATGAACATCTTCTCTCCTTTCCGAAGTCGGAGAGAAGGACGGCGGACGGGAGGCGCGTATTACCAGTGCCTCGGAGTTCCTCGGTTCCTCGGAGTTCCTCGGTTCCTCGGAGTTCCTCGGAGGAGATCGGTCCCACGTGCCGAGGAACTCCGAGGAACTCCGAGGAACTCCGAGGAACGGCGCAGCCAAATGCGAACGGCGGCCGTCAGGCCGCCGTTCGGGTGCGAAGCGATGTGGGGGCGCGCTCTAGAATAGCACGCGTACGCCGAGCTGGATCTGACGGGGGTCGCCCACCGCGGTCGGCTGGCCGAACGTCGGGGACGTGATGATGTTGTTCGGGACCTGGTAGTTCGCGCGGTTCAGCACGTTGAACGCGTCCACGATCGCTTCCACCGAGAACCCGCTGGGCAGCGGGAACGTCCGGCTGAGGCGCAGGTCGAGGGCCTGATAGTCGAAGCCCTCCCCCGCGTTGCGGCCGACGCCGGCCGGGCGGTCGTTGAAGTTCGTGTCGCCGTTGCGGTCCGTCGGGATCTGGATGTTGAACGGCAGCGCCGAGGTGTACGTGAAGATGTAGCTGAACAGCCAGCCGTTCGCCATGCGCCGCAGCAGCGAGTCGCCGCCGCCGTCCGGCGTGGTCAGCGTGCCGCTGAGCACCACGCGGTGGCGCTGGTCGTTGTCGGACCGCGCCCGCTCCGCCGCGATGTCGTGCGCGTCCTGCGGCTGGAAGAAGAAGAAGTTCCCCGTCGTGTCCAGGCCCTTGGAGTAGGTGTACGACAGACGCGCGCTGCCCCACGACACCGGGCGCTGGCTGACCGCCACCGTCATGCCGTCGTACCAGGAGTCGCCGATCGACTGGTACTGCTGATTGTTCGCGTGATTCGGGTTCGGCCGGCCGAGGTTCGGGACCGTCGGATCGGTCGTGGTCGGGACGTTGACGTTCGGCCCGACGATGATGCCGTGTCCGCGCAGGTGCTCGTACGCGACCGACGCCGAGCCGTTCACGCCGAGCTGCCGCTCGTACTGCACCGAGACCTGATCCGAGCGGCTGCTCTCGATGTCCGGATCGATGCTGATGATGTTGCTGAGGACCCCCGCCGGGACGGCGGTCATCACGTTCGGGAAGACCGGGGCGCCGGGCGTCGTCGGCGTGACCTGCACGATGCGGTAGCTCGTGCCGCCGCGCTGGAGGGCGTTCGCCATCGCGCGCAGAGGAATCGGCGCGTAGTACATGCCGGCTGCCATGCGCAGCACGCTCCGGCCGTTGCCGGTGACGTCCCAGGCCAGGCCGAGGCGCGGCGAGATGTTGTTCGTGTCGGTCTCGACCGGGTCCGGCAGTTGCTGGATGTCGTAGCGCAGGCCGGCGTTCACGGTGACGCGCGGCGAGGCCCGCCATTCGTCCTGGATGAAGGCGCCCACGTCCGTGCTGCGCTGCGTCGTCTCCGGATCGCCGAACGCCTGCTGGAAGGTGGAGTAGCGGCCGGCCTGGAAGTTCGCCAGGTTCGAGAAGGCATACACGCCCTGCATCGCGCCGGGGAACTCGATCCCGACCTTGTTCCGCAGCACGTCCGCGCCGGCCTTGAGGGAATGGCTCCCGCGGACCCACATGACGTTCTGCACGAGCTCCACCAGGTCGATGTCGCGCGCCGTCGGCGAGTTGGTGTAGGTGCCGAAGCTGGCCACGCCGGCGATGTTCACGGCCGGCCCGACGAGATCGTTCGACTCGGCGGTGAGACGGCTGCGCGTGACCTGCGCGCGGGTCTCGCTGATGACGCTGTCGGACACGGTCCAGAGGTTGTTGCCGGCGATGGTGCGGTCCTTGGTCCCGAGGCCCGCGCCGCGGCTGATGTCGTTCAGTCCCGAGGCGAAGCGCGCGTTCTCGGCCTCGAGGTCGTAGGTGTTGAAGCGGAGGGTGAGCTGGTCCCGCGAGGAGATCGTGTGATCGCCGCGCAGGAAGACGTTCGTGGTGTCGAGGGCGGTCGGCGCCGAGCCGGTGGAGACGCGGGGAGCGGCGTAGCCGACGGCGTCGAGGCGCGCGTTGATGGCGGCCGCGTTCGCGGGGGTGATGGTGAGGACGTTCCGGCCCGACTGGCGGAGCTGCTCGACGTTGCCGAAGAAGAAGGTGCGGTCGCGCAGGATCGGACCGCCGAACGAGCTGCCGTACTGCTTCTGGTCGAAGGGCAGCTTGGTGTTGGAGAGGGAGTTCTCGGCGTCGAAGGCGTCGTTGCGGAAGAACGCGTACGCGCTGCCGCGGGCATCGTTGCCGCCGGCGTGCGTGACGACGTTGATGATGCCGCCCGAGGCGCGCCCGAACTCGGCCATGCCGCCGGCGCGGACCACCGAGAACTCGCGGATCACTTCCTGGCTGTAGAACGTGGCGGCGAGGTCCGTGGCGTCGTCGTTGGCGGAGAGGCCGTCGACGATGAAGGAGTTGGCGAGGTTGCGCTGGGTGGAGATGGAGATGCCGCTGCCCGGCACCGCGGAGGTCTCGGCGAAGCGCTGGGCCACACCCACGTTGGTGCGCGAGGTGCCCGGCGCGAGCAGGGCCAGGTCGAGGTAGTTCCGGCCGTTCAGCGGCAGGTCCTGCACCTCCTCGGGGGTCACGGACGCGGCGACCTGCGTGCGGGCCGTCTCGACGAGCGGCACGGCGAAGACGTCGATGCTCTCCTCGCTCTGCGCGATCTGCATGCGCAGCGGGATGTCGATCGCGGCGCCGACGTTGAGCGGAAACTCCTGCTCGAACGTGGCGAAACCGGAGGACGTGACGTTGAGCTTGTAGTTGCCGACCGCGAGCAGCGGGAAGCGGAACCGCCCGCGCTCGTCGGTGGTGGCGTTGTGGACCTGGTTGCGGTCCAGGTGCGTGGCGGTGACCACGACGCCGCTGAGCGGCGCGCCGGACGGATCGGTGACGGTACCGGAGACACTGCCTGTGTTCACCCCCTGCTGAGCGGATAGGGGTAACGTCAACAGCGACAGCAACAGCAGGATGGGGACCAGGGCTCTCGACTTCATCGTGACTCTCCTTTGATGGCGCGCAACGGATCGACGACGTGCACGTGGGGCGTGTCGTCGATGTATTTGGTGTACGTGAGGAGGGCGTTCTGGCCCCGGCGGATGTAGCGGGGCGTGGCGCCGTCGACGTCGAGGACGGCGGGCTCGCTCCAGCGCGAGTGGGCCGCGTCGCTGGTGCGGAGCTCGATGGCGCGCTTGTTGTCGCGGAAGATCTCGTACACGAGGATCAGACGGCCGTCGGGCAGCGTGCCGATGTCGGGGTGGTTGACCCGGCCGCGCACCGCGGCGCGGCGTACGAAGCGGCCGCCGGGCGTGGCGGAGGCGGTCTCGATGGCGCCCGCGCCGCCGTTGAACCACGCCAGCCACACCGTGCCACGGGCGGCCTCGGTGAACCGCGGACCCGACTCGGGGCAGCCGTTCACGGCCCAGGCGTCGTCGGCGACGTCGCCGCGGAGCTCGAAGGGACGTCCCGGCTCGCTGACGGCGTAGGCCATGTTGCGGACCTTGTTCTCGGCCAGGTCGCGGTACGCGAGCCACACGTCGCCGTTGGAGGCGGCGAAGAGCGCGGTGCGGCAGCACTGGCAGGTCAGCGGATCGACGGTCTCCGCCGGGGTGACGCTGAGATCGGGCCGGAGCACGGCGGACTGCACGCCCTGCTTGCCGGCGCGGCTGTCGAGCCAGGAGACGACCACGTCGCCGTTCGGGCGCGCGGCGAGGTCGGCGAAGTTGTGGCCGCGGGGAGCGACGTCGCCGTCGATGCGCTTCGGCGCGGACCAGGTCCGGCCGCCGTCGCGCGAGGCCTGGGCGCGCAGCTCGCCGATGTGTTTATGGTGGGCGCCGCCGAGAAACAGCGGATAGACGACCAGCAGCGAGCCGTCCCGCCGCTCGGCGAGGAGCGGCGTGTTCTCGCCGCGCAGGTCGACCTTGTCCCCCTCGGGCGTGATCGCGGTGATGCGCCCGCGGCCGTCCCGGTGCATGAGCCGGCGGGTCTCGGGATCGACGTAGACGATGTGATGGCCGCCCTCGACGATCAGGGCTACCGGGTTGCGTCCGGGGAACTGGTGGCCCGCACGGCCGAAGGCCTCGTCACAGCCCCACGTGACGATGCACGCGACGAAGGTGCCAGCCAGCAGGACGGGAATCCGGAATTTGGCCATTGCAGGACTGACGGCATTATACACCTCCTAATTGTGGTAGGGAAGTAGGGCCGGAAGGCCGGGAAGGTGGGAAGTGTTATTTGGAGGCGGTTTTTGGATGTAGCTTCCTCCGTCCCACTCTGTGCCTCTGTGCCTCTGTGGTGAATGCACACGCGCCGCAAGTCCGCGACGGTGCGCCTTGGATCGCGTTCGCATTCACCACAGAGACACAGAGGCACAGAGTGGGACGGAGGGAGACCCACGACAGAAAAGGGCGAGACCGGAGTCTCGCCCTTCGGGTGACGGCTCGTGCGGGATTTACTGCTGCTGGAAGCGCTCGCCCACCCGCTCGCTGCGCACGTCGAACGGATCGATCGGGGCCCAGAAGACGTCGATGAGCTCACCGTCCACCATCGGCTCGCCGGGATGATGGCCCTCGTGATTCGGGGCGACGCTGCGGAAGAAGACCGTCGGGCGGCCTTCCGGATCGAAGGCGATCGGCTCGCCCCACTGCTGGGCCTTGGCCAGGTACTCCTCGACCTTGGTCGGGCGCGTGGCGTCGGCCGTCAGCGCGTCGAACGGCAGCGAGACCAGGTCGAAGTGGCTGTAGATCGTGAGCAGCTGCGCGTAGTCGTGCGCGTTCGGGTACTCGTTCGTAGGACCGTAGTTGAAGCCGCCCACGATGCCGCCGGCCGGCGCGTTCGTGTAGTCCATGCAGGACCCGGTGTTCACGTTCGTGAAGATCTCGTTCTGGTGGGCCAGGCCGTAGTCGTGGCCGACTTCCTGGCAGAACACCAGGCGGCGCCACGCGGGCGTGTTGTACTGCGCGGTGTTGTAGTAGGTGTCGTTGAGCTTCGTGTAGCCCTTGGTGATGTGGCCGGAGCTGAGCGAGATGCCGGCGATGCCCAGCCAGCCGGTCGTGCCGTACGACGCATTGCAGACCTCGATCTGGCCGGTGGCCGAGGTGCAGGACGAGCGCGAGGAGATGGCGCCGAAGCTCCACGGGCTCTCGATGACCGTCGAGGCGTTCCAGTCGGTCATGACCCGCGACGCGTAGCCGGTCCACGCGCTGGTGAGGTTCATGGTGACGGGCGGCGTCACCTGCGAGGTGGTACGCCGCCAGTGATACGTACCCCAGGAATGGCTGGCGAAGAGAGGAACAGCGGTGACGAGAACCAGGACTGCCAAACCAACGACGCGTCGATGCATGGCGCTTCTCCTTTTCGATTGCGGCCTGTCCGGCCGCGGCGCATGGCCCAGGAGCAAGGCGGCAGCCACGGGCCGTGCCCGCGCTAAGTTCTGTCGTTGGCGCATTTTGACGTTTTCGTCTCCCTTGGGCGGAAGGGTCAGTATTTGCGCATTAATGCCATCATTGACCCACTCCTGGGTGAATTCTTGACATCCTTAGTGATGTAGTGCCGCACGCAAGGCCGGAAGTCTGGGTTGCGGAGGCGATGGAAGGCTGTCTCAAAACCCGGACCGCCGCCCGTCCCGGCGGCTGATGTGGCGGCGTCCCGCGCCGCCACCCACGGGCGGGTGGAGCGCGCCACGCGGCGAGAGGCTCCGGCCTCCCTGGTTCCCGGGCGGCGGGACGCCGCCCGATCAGCCGGCGCGACGCCGGCGGTCCCAGGACGTTTGGAGTGCGGAGGCAGTCGCCTCCGCTTTCCTATTCGGTAGCCTCAGCGCGCGAACATGCGAATACGAAAGCGGAGGCGATTACAGGGCGTCTCAAAACCCATCGGACCGCCGGCGTCCCGCCGGCTGTGCGGCGGCGTCCCGCCGGCGCGTCCTCGGGAGGACGGAGCCTCTCGCCACGTGGCACGCTCCACCTCCCACCCGGGGCGGCGAGACGCCGCCCCGGCAGCCGGCGGG
>DASUSN010000099.1:0-14266 GCA_036375075.1 Thermoanaerobaculia bacterium
CGGCGAAGGACCCCCTGCCTTTGGCGCGGACGTCCCCGGCCGCAGGGGATCCTTCGCCGCGCTTCGCCGGCTCAGGATGACAGGAGAGCGCCCTTCCGCGCATACGCCGTCAACCGCCCCAGGATCTCCTCTCCCGTGGCCGGCAGCCGCAGCCTGGCCGGCTCGCCGTTCGACACGAACCCCAGCGCGTGCTTCACCGCGCACCAGATCGAGATCGCGGTCAGCAGGGGCGGCTCGCCGACGGCTTTGCTGCCGCGGAGGTTCACCGGGTTCTCGTGGTCGATCCACTCCAGCGAGAACGACTCGGGGAGGTCGTTGATGTTGGGGATCTTGTACGTCGTCGGCGAATGCGAGAGCAGCTCGCCGCCCGCCGTGTAGCGCAGCTCCTCGGTCGTCACCCAGCCCATGCCCTGCACGAAGCCGCCGACGCACTGGCCGCGGTCGACGCCCGGGTTCAGCGGCCTGCCGATGTCGAGGAGGATGTCGCTGCGGAGGACTTTCAGCTCGCCCGTGAAGCGGTCGATCAGCACTTCCGAGCACGCCGTGGCCATGGTGAAGTAGAGGAACGGGTGGCCCTTCCCCTCCGTCCAGTCCCAGTCGATGCGCTCGGTCGCGTAGAACCCTCGCTCGCCCAGGGGGACGCGCTCCATGTAGGCCTTGCGGACGAGCTCCTCGAACGTGAGTGTGCCGCCATGCTTCGCCTCCACCTCGTCCAGGCGCGCGCGGATCTTCCGGCAGGCGTCGACGGCGGCCTTGCCGTTGAGGTCCGCGCCGCTCGACGCGGCCGTCGCGGAGGTGTTGTTGTTCTTCTCCGTGGACGTCGGCATCACCTGCACGCGCTCCAGCGGCACGCGCAGCTCGTCCGCGACGAGTTGGCGGATCTTCGTGTTCACGCCCTGGCCCATCTCCGTCGCGCCGGTCGAGACCTGCACGCTGCCGTCGAGGTAGACGTTCACCAGCGCGTTGGCCTGGTTGAGGAACTTCGTGTTGAACGAGATCCCGAACTTCACCGCCGTCATCGACAGCCCCTTGAGGTGCGTCGGCGACGCCGTGTTGAACTCGCGCACGGCCTTCATGCGCGCGGCGTAGTCGCACTTGTCGGCGAGCTCGGAGAAGAGGCGCGGCAGGGTGTTGTGCTCGAGGACCTGGTGGTAGGGCGTGACGTTGCGCGTGTCGACGCCGTAGCAGTTCGTGCGGCGGACTTCGAGCGCGTCCTTCTTCAGCGTCGCGGCGATCTCTTCGAGGATGTTCTCCATCGTCGCCACGCCCTGAGGCCCGCCGAAGCCGCGGAAGGCGGTGTTCGGCGGCATGTTCGTCCGGCAGACCGTGCCGCGGATCTCGACGTTGGGGATGTAGTACGCGTTCTCCGCGTGGGTCATGGCCCGGGCCATGACCGCGGGCGAGAGGTCGGCGTACGCGCCGCCGTCGGAGTAGAGGTCGACCTTCATGCCCACGATCTCGCCGGTGCGCGTGAAGCCGACGCGGTAGCGGTTCTCGAACGGATGCCGCTTGCCGGTGGCGTGCATGTCGAGGTCTTTGTCGTAAATGATGCGCGCCGGACGTCTCGTGTTCCGCGCGACCAGCGCGGCCATGACCGCCGGATGCGTGGCCTGCGCCTCCTTGCCTCCGAAGGCGCCGCCCATGCGCTTGGTGGTGATGACCACCTCGCTCATGTCGATCCCCAGCAGGTGGGCGACGACTTCCTGCACCTCGGTCGGGTGCTGCGTCGAGGAGTAGACGGTGACCGCGCCGAACTCGCCCGGCACGGCCAGCGCGGCCTGCGATTCGAGGTAGAAGTGGTCCTGCCCGCCGTTGACGAACACGCCTTCGAGGACGTGCTCCGCGGACGCGAGCGCGGCGTCGGCGTCCCCGCGCCGGATGACGCGCGGGCCGCCGATGAAGCTCTGCGCGGCGATGGCGTCGTCGATGGTGAGGATCGGCTGCAGCTCCTCGTATTCGATGCGGATGGCGCGCTTCGCCGCGGCCGCGGCTTCGCGGGTCTCGGCGGCGATCACCACGATCGGCTGCCCGCGGAAGGTGCAGACCTCCTCGACCAGGAGCGGCTCGTCCTGGACGATGGGGCCGAGGAGGTTGTGGTGGAGGTCGCGGTACGTGTAGAGGGCGACGACGCCGGGAAGGCCCCGCGGCAGGTCGATGGACCGGATGCGCGCGTGCGCGAACGGGCTCCAGACGAAGTCGACGACCAGCTCGCCGGCCATCGGCGGGATGTCGTCGATGTAGATCGACTCGCCGGTCACGTGACCGCGGGCGGAGTCGTGCGGGACGTCTCTTCCTACGTACATGCTTCGCTCTGTCATCCTGAGCCGCGTAGACGGCGAAGGACCCCCTGCGATTCGCGACGCCCGCGCCTGAGGCAGGGGTTCCTTCGCCTTCTACGCGGCTCAGGATGACAGAAGATCGTAATAGAACTTGGTCAGGATGTTCTCCGCCAACTGCAGGCGCATCTCCTTCGTGCCGCGCACGTCGGAGATCGGGGCGATCTCGTTTCTGGCGATCTCCCCCGCCTCGGCGAACGTCTCCCTGGCGATGGCCTTCCCCGCCAGGAACTCCTCGGTCTTCTTCAGGCGCAGCACCACGGGCGCGACGCCGCCGTACGCGAGGCGCATGGAGTCGATCCGGCCGTCGGTGCGGCGCATCAGCATCGCGGCGGTGAACGTCGAGATGTCGAGGTGGCTGCGCTTGGAGATCTTGTAGAGGCGCAGCGTGTCGCCGTCCGCCGGAAGAGGAATGAGGATGCGCGCGATGAGCTCGTCCGGGCGGAGGTCGAGCTTCTTGTAGCCGAGGTAGAAGTCGGCAATGGCGACGGTGCGGGTGCCGGCCTTGCCCTGCAGGTCGAGCTTCGCGTTCGTCACGAAGAGGAACGGCAGCGAGTCGGCGATCGGCGAGGCGTTGGCGATGTTGCCCGCGAGCGTGCCGGCGTTCTTGATCTGCGGCGAGCCGAAGCGGTCCATGATCGGCGCGAGCGCGGGGACGAGGTCGCGCACGACGGACTCGAACTGCGCGAGGGTCACCCGTCCGCCGACCACGAGCATGCCGTCGTCGATCGTAATGTCGCCGAGGGAGTCGATGCCGTCGAGGGAGAGGATGGTCTCGGCGACGAAGTTGCGCTTCGTGCACCACACGCCGAAGTCCGTGGCGCCCTGGGCGATGACGGTCTTCTCGTTCTTGAACGCGACCGCGTCCTCGAGCGTCGCCGGCTTGTAGAAGTTCTCGATGCGCACCGGCTCGCGCTCGACGGCCGCGATGGCTTCGAGGATCGGCGCGCCGGGGTAGAGCTCCTCGATCTTCGGCTGGTTCTCCGTCTCGACGCCGGCGCGGATGATCGACTCGTAGCCGGTGCAGCGGCAGAGGTTCCCGGTGCACGCGATCCGGACGTCGTCCGCGGTCGGCTTGTCGACCGTTTCGAGCATCCCGGCCATGGCCATCACGAACCCGGGCGTGCAGTAGCCGCACTGCGCGCCATGGCAGCGCACCATCGCCTCCTGCACGGGCGTGAAGCCGAGGCCCTCCACGGTGACGATGCTGGTGCAGTCGAGCTGGAAGAGGAACTGGATGCAGGAGTTGACCGGCCGGTAGCGCAGGCCGCCGTTCTCTTTCCGCCCGACGAGCACTGTGCACGCGCCGCAGTCCCCCTCCTCGCAGACGATCTTCGTCCCGGTGAGGCGCTCGTCGTAGCGGAGGAACCGCGCGAGCGTCTCGAACGCGGCGTCGGCGCCGAGGTGATGCGGGACGCCGTTGATGTGGACGAGGAGGCGATCGCGCATGTTTGGGGAGAGATTGTAGTGCAGCGGTGTGCTGCTTCCTCCGTCCCCTCAGTCGATGGAGACCAGCTCCAGCTCGAACGTGAGGTTCTTCCCCGCCAGCGGGTGGTTCGCGTCGAGGGTCACGGACTGGTCGTCCACCGCCGCGACCGTGACGGCGGCGTTGCTGCCGTCGGGGAAG
This sequence comes from Thermoanaerobaculia bacterium, assembly GCA_036375075.1. Lineage (GTDB taxonomy): Bacteria > Acidobacteriota > Thermoanaerobaculia > Gp7-AA8 > Gp7-AA8 > QHVT01. The sequence continues at coordinate 3,964 of DASUSN010000099.1, forward strand.
CCGACCTGGAGCATGTCGCCGACTTCCACGTCCGCGCCGTCGGGCATCTGGTCACGGCCGACGGTGAAGACGAGCTCGTCGCGGTGGTCGCCGTACGCGTTGCCGACCTCGATGTGCTCGGTCTTCTTGTCACCGGCGGACATCCCCTCGATCGCGTTCTCGAAGCCGGGGATGACCTGCCCCGCGCCGATGGTGAAGACGATCGGGTCGCTGCCGGACGAGGAGTCGAACTCCGTGCCGTCGTCGAGAGTGCCGCGGTAGTGAACGTGTACGGTGTCGCCTCGCTTCGCCTGAGCCATCGATCGGAAGCCTCCTGCCGCCTCATGGGGCAAAGTTCACGCCCGGCGAAATAATGTGTCTTTCCGCGTGCGATGTCCAAAACGAGACTTATGGACAGGCACGCCGTCGACTCCTCGGTGATCCTCGCCCTCGGCTACGACGACGCTTCGAGCATCCTCGAAGTGGTCTTCCGCACCGGCCGCACCTACCGCTACTTCCGCGTCCCGGCTTCGGAGTACGAGGCCCTCCGGGACGCGAAGTCGATCGGCGCGTACTTCAACCGAAAGATCCGGCCGCGCTTCCGGGGGGTGGAGGTGAAGTAGGCCGCTTTCCCGCGCCTCCGCGGAGCGCCGGCATCTCTGCCGGCCGCTACGCCGGCTTCCAGCCGGCAGGGTTCCTCGCGATTCGGGCCGCCTGGAAGGCGGCGTAGCGGCCGGCGCCCTGCGAAATCACCACTCGCTCTTCTCCATGCGCCGGCGCGCTGCAGCGGAAACGAAAGCGTCAGGGACTTCCTCGCGCACTTGCTCGCAGACGTCGTTGATTGCCTGCGTCACTTCGTCTGGCGCGTGGCGCGCCACGTACTCGCGAAGCGCAGCGCTGAATACCTCGCTGCGCGATTTGCGGGCACGCCGGGCGAGTCGCTCAACCTGCTCGAACACGTCGTCCGGGATGGACACAGCCGTCTTCATACCGCGAGTATAACTTCTCAGGCTTCACCGATTCCGCTCCGCAGATTCACCAGTGTGTCGGCTCACACCCGCCTTGACGGCGGCAACTGCGCTGCGCTGCGCTGCCGCACTCCACATGGGGAGCGGTAGTCAATCGGAGGATCCGGCCGCGCTTTCGGGGGGTGGAGGGGACGTCGCCGCTTTTCCGCGGGGGCGGCGGTTCTTCATGTACGCGCGTCTCATGGTCTCGAAGTAGGGGCGGAGGTGGGTGTCCCCGCTGGGATGGGTGAGCGCGATGGCGAGGAACCTGTAGAGGGCGAGGATGGCCTTCCCGCGGCGGTGTTTGCGGCGGCGGTTGGCGCCGACGATGCCGGCGAGGAGGACGCGCAGGTCGCGCTCGACGTCGTCCCACTGACGGATCTCCGCATCCAGGGCATGCAGCTCGTCGGCCGTCAGGCCGGTGTAGCTCTTGACCGCCGCCTCGCTCCAGACCTCCGCCACGGCGAGACCGGCCTGGATGAGCTCGGGGTCGAGGTAGGCGGTGCGCAGGATGGAGCGCTCTTCCTCGCGCGAGAGCACGTGGTAGCCGGGGATGCGCTCGCGGAGGAGTCGCAAGCCCTGGACGAGAGCCTCGGGACGCGGGGCCGCAGGGGCCAGGAGGACGTCGTGTTCGCCGTTCTGCATGATCGATTTTCCCACGATCGAAGGAGGGGTACTTCGATTTTCAGGGAAAAACGATCGATTCGTGGCCGCGGATCACGTGCACGTGCCCCGCGGTCACCAGAACGCGCGTTCTCGCCATGCAATCGGCCGCGCGGGTCATGGAAACGTGCGTTTCGATCACGCTAGCGCGATCGTCGATCACGTGCGCTAAGTGGGGGTCCTTCGATTTTCGGGAAAAACGCCGGTTTCGGGGGCCGCGGCGGCCGTTTCCGTGGTCCGCGATCACGGAAACGGTCGTTTTCGTCGGGTAATCGGCCTCGTGGGGCATGGACTCGCGCGTTTTGGTCACGTAACTGTGGTCAACGATCACCCACTCGAAGTGGGGGGCCTTCGATTACCGTCACTCCAAGAGGTCCAGCAGGCCCCGCAGGGGGATGCGCACCCAGTCCGGGCGGTTGTTCAGTTCGTAGACGACCTCGTACACCGCCTTCTCCACCAGATAGGCGCTGAGCAGGACTTCGACCGATTCCGGGTCCTTCGGGAGGTGCGTGCCCTTGGTGCTCACGGTCAGGTAGGCGCGCAGGAAGGCCGCAGCGACCCATTTGTGCCAGAAGCGGCCGCCGGTCTCGAGGAGAGCCAGGTCTTCCTTGCGGACGTACGAGCCGGGCGCGGCGCCGAAGAGGACCGCGTAGGGGGCGTAGTGGAAGGAGCGGATCATGCCGGCGACGTCACGGAGTCCGCTGCGCTTGATGCGGCGCTCGCTGAGCGGGCGGGCGGGCTCGCCTTCGAAGTCGATGATCACGAAGTCGTTGCCGGTGTAGAGCACCTGGCCGAGGTGATAGTCGCCGTGGATACGGATGCGGGTGGCGTCGATCTTCCCGTTCAGGACGCGGCGGACGTGCTCATGCAGGTCGGCCTCGCGCGCGAGGAGCTCCTCGAACTCCGGGCGTTCCTTGGCGCGCTTCTTCACCGTCTGCAGGGTCTGCACGAGCTGCGTGCGCATGAACTGATAGATCGAGCGCTGGTAGTGCGGCGTGAACGGCTCCGGCGCGAACGCCGGATCGTCCGTGCGTGAGGCCAGCGCGAGATGCATCTCGGCCGTGCGGACGCCGAGGAGCTCGGCGTCGGCGATGTAGCCACCGATGGCTTCGCGCGCGAGGTCCGGGACCGGCCGCTGGGCCAGCTCGAACACGCTCTCGTGCGGGATGTGTTTCGCGACGCGGTCCGCGACCGCCGGATCGCTGAGCAGCAGGTCGAAGTAGCGGCCGATGGAGTCGAGCGTGTACGACCATGCGTCGCCGGAGTTCGGCGTGAAGCCCTGCAGGATGCCGATGGTCGTGACGGCGCCCGTGGCCTCGTTGCGGTACTCGAGCGCCCCGCCCACGCGCGGCGTGTTCCGGAAATCCGTTTCCTCGTTCAGGAAGCGGGTGATCTCGAAGTCGGTGTTGATGCCCGTTTCCAGGCGCCGGAAGAGCTTGAGGAAGAGGCGCTGTCCGTACTGGATGGCCGTGTTCGACTGCTCCACGCCGAGGACGTGCGTCTCCAGCTTCTCGGAGCCGCGCAGATCCTTGAAGGCGCGCGTCGGCGCGCCGGTCACGACACCGCGCAGGCCCTTCATCTGGCGCTTGCGCGCGATCGCGTCGAGGAGCGCGTTCGCGAACGGCTCCTCCTGAATGGGCTCGTACAGGATGGCCCCGTCGCGCAGGCGCGCGACCACGGGCAGATTGCGGCCCTGGTCCTGCTCGCGGCGCACGTTCGCGATGGCCAATGGCAGCAGGTACGTCTGCGGCTCGCCGTCCGCGAACTCCACGTCCAGCAGAATGAACCGCGCGTCGTTCGGCAGCTCCACGGCGTCGCGCAGGGAGGCGGACGTGATCGTCCGCGCCTTCCCGCCGAACCAGCGCCGCGTCGGCAGATAGGCCGAGACCGCGCGCTCGAACGCGTCGCGGTTGCGCGCGGACAGCACTTCCTCCCACGTCCGCCCCGCGATCAGCGGCGCGTCCTGCGTCGTCAGCTCCGCCGCCACCTCGCGCTTGAGCGCGAACCAGAAGAACGCGAACGGGCCGAGGTTCAGGAAGTACGGCCGCTCGCCGATGACCGGGAACTTCGTGCCGCCCGACAGCTCCACCGGCACCATGCCCTTGTACTGCGACAGGTCCAGCTCGAAGCACTGCACGAGCCGCGACAGGTTGGCCACGACGAGGATGACCTCATCCTCATAGCGCCGCACGTACGCCAGCACCTTGCGATTCTCGCTGTGCAGGAACTCCATCGACCCGCGGCCCAGCGCGTGATAGCGCTTGCGCATGGCGATGAGGCGCTTCATCCACCACAACAGCGAGTACTGGTTCGACTGCTGCGCCTCGACGTTCACCTGCTCGTAGTGATACTGCGGATCGATGATCACCGGCAGGAAGAGCTGCTGCGGGTTCGCGCGCGAGAAGCCCGCGTTGCGGTCCGCGCTCCACTGCATCGGCGTGCGCACGCCGTTGCGGTCGCCGAGGTAGATGTTGTCGCCCATCCCGATCTCGTCGCCGTAATAGATGATCGGCGTGCCGGGGAACGAGAACAGCAGCCCGTTCATCAGATGGATGCGGCCGCGGTGATTGTCCAGCAACGGCGCGAGCCGGCGGCGGATGCCGAGGTTGATGCGCGCCTTGGCGTCCTTCGCATACGTGCGCCACATGTAGTCGCGATCTTCGTCCGTGACCATCTCCAGGGTCAGCTCGTCGTGATTGCGGAGGAACATCGCCCACTGGCAGTTCTCCGGAATGGGCGGCGTCTGGCTCATGATGTCGACGATCGGAAAGCGGTCCTCCATCGCCAGCGACATGTACATGCGCGGCATGACCGGGAAGTGAAAGGCCATGTGGCACTCGTCGCCGTCGCCGAAGTACGGCAGCGAGTCTTCCGGCCACTGGTTCGCCTCCGCCAGCAGCATGCGGCCGGGATAGTGCTCGTCCATGTGCCGCCGGATGCGCTTGAGGTACTCGTGCGTCTCGGGCAGGTTCTCGCAGGTCGTCCCTTCCCGCTCGAAGAGATACGGGATGGCGTCGAGACGGAATGCGTCGACGCCCATGTCCATCCAGAAGTCGAGGGCCTTCATCAGGGCCTCGTGCACGGCGGGGTTCTCGAAGTTCAGGTCCGGCTGGTGCGAGAAGAAGCGGTGCCAGTAATAGGCCTTCGCCTCCGGGTCCCAGGCCCAGTTCGAGGTCTCGAAATCCTTGAAGATGATGCGCGCGTCGCGGTACTTGTCGGGCGTGTCGCTCCAGACGTAGAAGTCGCGCCACGGGCTGCCCGGCTTCGCGCGCCGGGACTTCTGGAACCACGGGTGCTGGTCGCTGGTGTGGTTGATGACCAGCTCCGTGACGACGCGGATGCCGCGCCGGTGCGCTTCCCTGAGGAAGGCCTTGAAATCGTTCAGCGTCCCGTACGACGGGTTGACGGCCGTGTAGTTGGCGATGTCGTAGCCGTCGTCGCGCAGCGGCGAGGGATAGAACGGCAGCAGCCAGAGGATGTTGATGCCAAGGTCCTGGAGGTAGTCGAGCTTCCGGGTCAGGCCCTGGAAGTCGCCGATGCCGTCGCCGTTCGAGTCGAAGAACGCGCGCACGTGCGTCTGATAGATGATCCCGTCTTTGTACCAGAGGTCATCGGAGTGCTGAGTGCTGAGTGCTGAGTGCTGAGTGGTCACAAGAAGTACTCGAAATCTCGTTCGGTGCGAACGCGGCGGCGGATGCGGAAGATGTGCGCCGGGACGGTCTGCGGATTGATCTGCACGTAGTTCCGCGGGCCGTGCCAGGTGTGGCGCGCGTTGCTGAGGAGGTCGTGGACCTGGTAGGTGCGGTCGGGCTCGAGCTGTAATGCGGCCAGGTCGAGGTCGATCCAGCCGGCGTGCGTGTTGCGCGCGTCGAGGTTCACGACGACCACGATCACGTTGTCGCCCGCGGCCTTGCTGTAGCAGAGCAGGTGCTCGTTGTCGGTCTCGTGGAACTTCAGGGTCGCGTTCTGCTGCAGCGCGGGGTTCTCGCGGCGGATGCGGTTCACGGCCGCGATCAGCTCGCTCATGTCGTCATCCGTGGACGGCCAGTGGCGCACCTCGTACTTTTCGGAGTCGAGGTACTCCTCGCTGCCGTGCTCGCGCGCCTGGTGTACGTAGCGCTCGAAGGTCGGGCCGTAGATGCCGTACGTCGCGGCGAGCGTGGCCGCGAGGAGGAACCGCTGCACGAACGCGGGCCGGCCGCCGTACTGCAGATATTCGGTGAGGATGTCCGGCGTATTCGGCCAGGCGTTGGGCCGGAAAAAGTCGCTCACCGGCGGCTTGGTGATCTCCTCGAAGTACTCGGTGAACTCCTGCTTCGTGTGCCGCCAGGCGAAGTACGTGTACGACTGCGTGAAGCCGGCCTTCGCCAGCCGGTACATGATCTTCGGCCGCGTGAACGCCTCGGCCAGGAAGATGAGGTCGGGCCACTCGCGCTTGAGGTCGCGGATGCACCACTCCCAGAACGGCAGCGGCTTGGTGTGCGGGTTGTCGACGCGGAAGACGCGCACGCCCTGGCCGGCCCAGAACGCGAACACGTCGCGCAGCTCGGCCCAGAGCTCCTGCCACTGGTCGCTCTCGAAGTGGAAGGGATAGATGTCCTGGTACTTCTTCGGAGGGTTCTCCGCGTACTGGATCGTGCCGTCGGGGCGCATCTGGAACCACGACGGATGCTTTTTCACGTACGGATGATCGGGCGAGGCCTGAAAGGCGATGTCCATCGCCACCTCGAGGCCGAGGTCTTTGGCTTTGGTGACCAGACGCGCGAAGTCGTCGATCGTGCCGAGCTGCGGGTGCGTAGCCTTGTGGCCGCCCTCGGCGCCGCCGATGGCCCAGGGGCTGCCGACGTCGTCCGGCTCCGCCTGGACCTTGTTGTTCTTTCCCTTGCGGAAGGTCTCGCCGATCGGATGGATGGGCGGCAGGTAGAGCACGTCGAAGCCCATGCGCGCGATGCGCGGCAGTTGCGCCTCGACGTCGCGGAACGTGCCGTGCCTCCCCTCCTCCGGCGACGCGGAGCGGGGGAAGAGCTCGTACCACGCGCTGTACGCGGCGCGCGGCCGGTCGATTTCGATCAGCAGCTCGCGGTGGTACTGCGTGACGAACTTCCGCTCGGCGTTGCGCCACATGAGCGCGAGGAGGTCTTCGCTCCAGAGGTCTTCGATCTTCTCGTCGAGGGCGTCGTCGCCTTCGAGCGCGGCGGCGAAGCTCTGGAGCTTGCGCTTGTCGCGCGCGCCGGCGCGTGCGGCCGCGGCCCGGATGTGCTCGAGGCCGATCAGCAACTGCACCCGCAGCTCCTCCGCGGTCGCCCCGCCGTCGACGCGCTTCTTCATGTCGCGATGCCAGGTGAGGAAGTGGTCGATCCACGCGTGGATCGTGAACCGATGGAAGCCGAGCTGCTCGACCTTGAAGTCGGCGGTCCAACGGTCGTTGACGAGCGGCCGCATCCGGACCTCGCGCCACTTCGACTCGCTCTCGTGCCGGTGCAGCACGACCGCCGCGATCAGGTCGTGCCCGTCCGCAAAGATGTCCGCCTCGGCGACGACCGTGTCGCCAACGACTCGCTTCGCGGGAAATGCGCCCCCATCGACTTCGGGGGACGCTGCTTCGATGATGACGCGACTTCTACCGTCCAGCTCCGCTCGAACCACTCGCCCGTAAGGTGCCAAACCCATGCCTTAACGGGGAACATCGCCGACGAAGCAGACCGCACTCCCTAGCGCGTTCTTTACCGCGTGCTGCGCAAGCAACACGGTGACCGGGTCTGACGCTTCAGAAGAGCTCTTCGGCCAGCGAGACGATGATGCCCGCAGGGCCTCGCATGTAGCAGAGTCTGTACTTGTCCTCGTACTGGACCACCTCGCCGATCAGCTCGGCGCCGGCGGCGCGCAGGCGAGCGACCGTGTCGTCGACGCTTTCGACCGTAAACATGACGCTTCGGAGGCCCAGCGCGTTCGGCGGTGCGATTGCCGGTTCGATCTCGACCAGCTTGGGATTGCGAAACTTCGTCAGTTCCAGCCGCCCGTGCCCATCCGGCGTCCGCATCATGACGATGTCGACTTGAACACGATCGATCCCGCTGACCCGGTCCACCCACGGGCCCTCGATCGGCATCTGGCCGTCGACCGTCATGCCGAGCGCGGTGAAAAAAGCGGTCGCCGCTGCAAGGTCGTCGACGACGACGCTGACGTGGTCCAACCTCTTGATCGTCATGTCCCTTGTATAGCAGAGGCCTCGCGCGGCGGTCCACGCGAACCGTTCCCACGAGCTGGAACGTGGTGCGCCTCTCCACCGAGCGGGTTTAAAATCTGCCGCATGGGACGGACGCTGGAAGACGTAACGACAGAGGCGCTGGCGATGACGGTCGAGTCCCGCGCGGCACTCGCGAAGCGCCTGCTCGACAGCCTCGATGAGTTGGCCCCGGAGGAGTACGAGCGCCTGTGGGTTGAGGAATCTGCTCGCCGCTATCGGCAGTTGAAATCGGGCGCCGCCAGGTCGATTCCTTCAGAAGAGGTGTTCGCCAGGCTGGACGCACGATCCCGCAGATGAAGTCGCGCTTTCACGAGGCGGCCGACGCGGAGCTCACGGAACCCGTTCTTTATTACGACGCGAAAGCGTCGGGCCTGGGCGACCGGTTCCTCGCAGAAGTAAGGACGGCGACGACAAAGATCGAAGCGTTTCCTGAAATCGCGCAAATCATCGAATTCGGCGTCCGCGCGAAGGTGCTACTCAGCTTTCCCTACAGCCTCATGTACGTTGTCGATCCAGGCGAGCTATTCATCGTTGCCGTCGCCCACCAAAGCAAACGCCCGGCGTACTGGGCGGATCGATTGCCGGCAGCGGGCGGGTGACTGACAACGTCAGTGTGAAGCTGTCGCTACGGCGTGTCCGCCGAACTCCTAGACTGCACGTGAGAGCCGTATTCAAGCCGCTGAGCCGCGCTTCCTTTGTCCAGAAAGCTTGCGCAAGGGACCATGCTCCGACGGCCGCCCGGGTAAAATGGCCACGATGGCGAGAGACATCAAGGAGCTCATCCGCGAGGCCGCGGCGTTGCCTGAATCCGACCGCGCTACTTTAGCTGGAGCGATGCTGGAGAGTCTGGAGCCGAGGCCCACGCCTGAAGTGAGAGCTGCGTGGTCGAAAGAGATCGAGCGGCGGGTCCGGGAGATCGATGAAGGAACGGTCGAGCTCCTCGATTGGGAAGACGTTCGTGCCGAGCTGTTTGCCGACGAATGAGGGTGAAGTTTCACCCGGAAGCGCGCGCTGATCTTCGCGAGGGTAAGGCCTTCTACCGGAGCCGCAGCCCGCTTGCGGCAGTCGCCTTCGCGCACCAGGTTGACGCGGCACTGCACCGCATTGCCGAGGCGCCACTGCGCTATCCGGAGGGCGAATACGGCACCCGTGAACATGTCTTGCCGTCGCGGTTTCCCTACACACTCGTGTACCGCGTGCGTGACGACGTTGCCATCGTCGTCGCGGTCGCACATCACAGCCGCGAGCCGGAATACTGGCACCACCGGCGCTAACGTTTCTTCCTTTGGAATGCGTTTATCTGCGCAGGGTGTCGAACCCGTGCCGCAAGGCACGGTCGCGGGTGATGGGGTCGTGGAGGTCGTCGAGGAGGCGGGCGGCGTGGTGGTCGGTGGAGAGGGCGGCGCGGAGGGCGAGGACGTTGGGGTCACCGGGGGCTTCGGCGGATGCACGGGCGAGGAGGGCGTTGGCGGGACGGCCGAGGGCCAGAGCGGCGCGGGCGCGGTAATAAGAGACCGACGAGACGGCGGCGGACTGGCGCAGCGGATGGTAGTGGCCGAGCATCGCCAGCACGGCGTCGGCCTGTTGCCAGCGGCCGGCGCGCTCGAGGGCGATGGCGCGGTCGAAGAGGGCCGCGGGCGAGCGCGGATCGATGGGGCGGCGCAGGGCGGCGCGCCACATGTGGTCGTACTCGCGCATGGGCGCGGCCTCGATGCCGAGGAGGGCGGCGGCGATCAGGACGGCGCCGAAAGCGAGGAGGCCATGCTCGATGCGCCGGCGCGTGAGGGCGACGATCTCCGTCACGCCGATGCCGCCGAGGATGGCCAGGGGGGCGAGGAGGACGTTCCGCTGGCGCGCGCTGACGACGAAGATCGTCAGCAGGACGATCAGGGCGAGGGCGAAGAGGGCGGGCAGGAGCAGCTCGCGGCGGCGAGGCGAGAGGAGCAGCGCGGCGGCGGCGAGCACGAAGGCGACGCCGAAACCGATCGCGGGGAAGCGCGCGAGGAAGAGGTGGCGGCGCTGGGCGGTGATGACGTCGTGGACGTCGAAGTGGTGGATGGTGAGGAGCGCTTTCGTGGCGAAGCGCTTCATGGCGGCCGCGGGAAACTCGCGGATGGAGGCGAGCGCCTTGTCGCGCCAGAAGGTCTTGTCGCCGCCGGCGATGCGGCGGTAGGCGGGATCGGGCGAAGCTTCGCGGTGGCGCGCCTGGAGCTCGGAGACGATGCGCGGCGTGACGCCGGCGCAGCCGGTGGCGAGGACGTTGTTGCCTTCGTAGAACTGGGCGCTGGAGTGGGACTCGACGGGGCTGAGGGTGAGGACGGCGAGGATGGGGACGAGCGCGCCGAGGGCGATCCATGTAGGGCGTGGCTTCAGCCCGCCTCCCCCGGGAGGGGCGGGCTGAAGCCAC
>DASUSN010000100.1:0-6787 GCA_036375075.1 Thermoanaerobaculia bacterium
CCCACGGGGGAGGGCGGGCTGAAGCCACGCCCTACATTCGGATCCTCAATGAGGAGCTCCGGCGCGGGCAGGGCGCGCTGGCCCTGCACGCGCACGACGGCAAGTTCGAGGTCGACTTCCAGGCGCGCGACGAAGACGCGCGCTTCCTGCTCGCCCGGGCCGCCGCCACCTTCCTCTCCACTGCCGACCCGTCGCGCATCCGCCGCTGCGGAGGCACGAACTGCATCCTCTACTTCTACGACGCCACCAAAAGCGGCACCCGCCGCTGGTGCAGCATGGCCGGTTGCGGCAACCGGATGAAGGCTGCGCTCCATTATCAGCGGTCAAAGTTGACGTAAGCGCTTTCCTCCATATTGACGCATTCGTGGCGCAGGCGTAACGTATCCGCGACATCCCGGCAGCCTGAAAAACCACCGGACGAACCACGCCCTAGCTCTCTCTGGGGCGCTCCGGTCGAAGACTGCCCGGATGAACTTCCGAGGAGGTCCGATGAGGACAATCGCCCGTCCGGTTCTCGCTTTCCTGGTTCTTCTGACCCTCGCAGTCGCCCCCGCACGCGCCGGAGATCCCGACAATCCCAAGCGCAACTTCGACGTCCGCGACGACGACGCCAAGTCGTCGCAGGTCGTGAAGGAGAAACACCTCGAGCGCCATGGCTCGAAGCAGAAGGCCAAGAAAGACAAAGTCCAGCACGAGATGAAACAGGCCGAGAAGCGCCTCGCGCGCGAGCTCGGCGATCTCGACGTCGAGCACAGCAAGCGCACCGGCGCCCCGGAGCGCGTGGCCGTGAAGCACGGCCGCGGCAAGCTGACGCGCGGCGCGAACAACGACCGCGAGCAGGTCCTCCGCAAGTTCCTGCGCGACAACGCGGAGCTCTTCGGCCTGGAGCGCAACGAGGTCGCGCATCTCGCGAAGAGCGCCGACTACGTGAACCCCTCCGGCAACCTCGCCTGGGTGCGGCTGGAGAAGAAGATCAAAGGCAAGTCCGTCTTCCGCGGTGAGCTGAACGCCGCGTTCACCGCGAGCGGCGAGCTCGTGGCCGTGACCGGCGAGCTCCCCGCCGCGGTCGACGAAGCCGACGCCAAGGACGACCCGGTCGTGTCCGCGGCCGAAGCGATCGCCAAGGCCGCGGCCTCGGTCGGCGTCACCGTGAATCCCGCCGACCTCTCGCTGAAAGAGACCGACGGCGCGGTGTCCATCTACACCGGCGGCCCCTTCAGCGACGACACGCGCGCCGAGCTGCAGTACTTCCCGCTCGACGTCGGCGCCGTGGAGCTGGCGTGGAACCTCACCCTCTTCCTCAGTGAAGACGAGGCCTACTCCTTCGTCGTCGGCGCCGAAGTGGCCGACGTGCTCTATCGCAAGGACCTGGTCGACGAGCAGGTGCAGCCCGCCACGTACCGCGTGTACGACGGCGACAGCCCCGCGCCGCTCTCGCCGTCCACGGCGACGCCCGGCTCGGGCATCCAGGGCGTGGGCATTCCGCGCACGCTCTTCACCCTCGTCAGCGAAGGCCCGTCGTTCAACGACCTCGGGTGGATTCCCGACGGCAGCAACACGACGACGGGCAACAACGTCGACGCCGGTCTCGACCTCGTCTCGCCGGACGGCATCGACGCCGCCGGGCGGCCGGCGGGCTCGCCCTTCCGCGTCTTTGACTTCACCTACAACCCGCCGCCCGCGGGCAGCGATCCGCCGACGAACACGGACTATCGCTGGGGCGAGGTCTCGCACATGTTCTTCTGGTCGAACCGCTATCACGACCGCCTCTACGAGCTCGGGTTCACCGAGGCGGCGCGGAACTTCCAGCAGAACAACTTCGGCAGGGGAGGGCTGGGGAACGACCGCGTGCTCGCGCAGGCGCAGGACTTCTCCGGCACCGACAACGCCAACTTCCTCACCCCCGCGGACGGCACGTCCGGCCGGATGCAGATGTACGTCTTCACCGGCCCGAACCCCGACCGCGTGTCGGCGCTCGATCAGGAGATCCTGATCCACGAGCTGACGCACGGCACCTCCAACCGCCTGCACAACAACGCCAACGGTCTGAACAACACCATGAGCGGCGGCATGGGCGAGGGATGGTCGGACTTCTACGCCCGCGCGATGACCAGCGGCCCGGATGAAGACATCAACGGCGTCTACGCGGCCGGCGGCTACTCGACGCTGCTGATCGTCTCGGGCTTCACGGACAACTACTACTACGGCATCCGCCGCTTCCCGTACTCGGTGATGTCGAACCTCGGCCCGAACGGGAAGCCGCACAACCCGCTGACCTTCGCGGACATCGATCCGGCGCAGATCAACCTCACCGACGGCGCGTTCCCGCGCGGCCCGATCGGCTCGAGCAGCGCGTTCGCGGTGCACAACATCGGCGAGGTGTGGGCGAGCGCGCTGTTCGAAGTGCGCGCGCGGATCATCACCCGCATGGGCTGGGCGCTCGGCAACCAGCGCACGCTGCAGATCGTCACGGACGGCATGAAGCTCGACCCGGTGAACCCGACGCTGCTCAACGGCCGCGACTCGATCCTGACCGCGGACTGCGCGGGCTTCGGCGGCGCGGACGAGCTGGACATCTGGAACGGCTTCGCCGTGCGCGGCATGGGCTACAGCGCGGTCGCGACGTCGTCGGCCTCGGGCTCGGTCGTCGAAGCGTTCGACGTCCCGAACCTGCTCGTCGGCGCGCCGGCGATCTCGGGCGGCTCGTGCGACACCGGCGACGGCGTCGCCGATCCGGGCGAGACGGTGGTCATCACCATCCCGATCTCGAATCCGTTCTGCGCCACCGCGGCCACCGGCGTGAGCGTCTCGCTCGACGGCGGCCCGGCGGTGAGCCTCGGCACCATCGCCGCCGGCGCGACGGCGAACGCGGTGTTCAACTACAGCGTGCCCGCGGGCACGTGCGGCGACCTGCTGAGTCCCGCCGTCGCGATCAGCAGCAGCCTCGGCGCGGTGACGCGCACGTTCGACCTGCAGGTCGGCACGCCGGTCGCGGCGGGTCCGGCGGTGTCGTACAGCACGGGCAACATCTCCGTCGCCCTGCCGGACGTGAGCACGGTCGAGATCCCGATCGCGGTGAGCGGCACCGGCCCGGTGGCCGACGTGAACGTGAAGGTGCGCCTGAACCACACGTTCGACGGCGACCTCGAGCTGCGGCTCATCGCGCCGGACGGCACGGTGGTGATGCTCTCCGACAACCGCGGCAGCACGGGCGACAACTTCGGTTCCGGCGCGAACGACTGCTCCGGCACGCCGACGACCTTCGACGACTCCGCGGCCACCGCGATCAGCGCGGGCACCGCGCCGTATGCGGCCTCCTTCCGGCCCGACACGCCCCTGAGCGGCGTCAACGGTCATGAGATGAACGGCACGTGGAAGCTGCGCGTGTCCGACACCGCGGCCGCCGACGTCGGCACCGCGTTCTGCGTCACCCTCGAGATCTCGCGGCAGCTCCACTTCTGCTGCGGCGTCCCGGGCACCCCGGACATCCACGCCGCGCCTCCGGCCACGATCACCGCGGAGAGCGCGTCGCCGGCGAACAACGCGCCCGATCCGAACGAAACCGTCACCGCGCTCTTCCCGCTGCGCAACTTCGGCACGGGCGCGACGACGAACCTCGTGGCGACGCTCCTGCCGGGCGGCGGCGTCCTCGCGCCGAGCGGCCCGCAGACGTACGGCGTGATCACGCCGATCGGCGGCACGGTCGCGCGTCCGTTCACGTTCGTCGCCGACGGCACGTGCGGCGGCACGATCACCGCCACCCTGCAACTGCAGGACGGCCCCGACAACCTCGGCACGGTCTCGTTCACGTTCACCCTCGGCACGCAGCTCCTCACGCCGAACAACGCGTCGAACCCGGCGCCGATCGCCATCCCGAACTCCGGCGCGGCCTCGCCGTATCCGTCGAACATCGTCGTGTCGGGCGTCACCGGCACGGTGACGAAGGTGACGGCCACGCTGAGCGCGCTCAGCCACACGTTCCCCGGCGACATCGACGTGCTGCTGGTCGGCCCGGCCGGCCAGAACGTCGTCCTGATGTCGGACGTCGGCGGCACCAATGACGCGGTGAACGTCACCGTGACGTTCGACGACACCGCTCCGCCGATCGGCACGTCCGTGGTCAACGGCACGTTCCGGCCGACGAACAGCGGCACCGGCGACACCTTCCCGGCACCCGCACCCGCGGGTCCGCACGGCTCGGTGCTGTCGGCGTTCAACGGCGTCAACCCGAACGGCACGTGGCGCCTCTTCGTCGTCGACGACGCGGGCGGCGACCTCGGGCAGTACGCCGGCGGCTGGTCGCTGACCATCACCACGGCCGCTCCGTCGTGCGTCGTCTCGCCGTGTACGCTGACGTGCCCGTCGAACGTCGTGGCCGGCAGTGACCCGAATCAGAACGGCGCGATCGTGACGTTCCCCGCGCCGTCGCTGAGCGGAAGCTGCGGCGTCGTGTCGACGTCCCCGGTCTCGGGGTCGTTCTTCCCGATCGGCGCGACGACCGTCACCGGCTTCTCCAGCGCCACGTCCGCGACGTGCTCGTTCGTCGTGCAGGTCAACGACGTCCAGCCGCCGACGATCAACGGGCTGACGGTGTCGCCGTCGGTGATCAACGCGAACAACCACAAGATGGTGGACGTGACGGTGAGCTATACGTCGGCGGACAACTCCGGCAACGCCAACACGTGCTCCATCACCGTGACCAGCAGCGAGCCCACGAACGGCTCGGGCGACGGCAACACGGAAGCGGATTGGGAGGTCGTGGACGCCCACACCGTGCGCCTGCGCGCCGAGCGCGCCGGCAACGGCACGGACCGCGTCTACACCATCACCGTGACCTGTGCCGACGCCGCGGGCAATTCGACCTCGGCATCGACGACCGTCACCGTTCCTCACGACAACGGCAACTGACGTTTTTCATCTGCGGCGGCGCGTGCGGGAGCACGCGCCGCCGCCTTTGCTACCATCCGCCCCCGGATGGATCCGCTCACCCACACTCTCCTCGGCGCCACGCTCGCCTCCACGCGTCTGCGCGACACCACCCGGCTGGCGACGGCCGCGCTGGTCGTCGGCGCGAACCTCCCGGACGTCGATTCGATCCTCTACTTCACCGGCCACCAGGACCTCGCCCTCGGCTTCCGCCGCGGCTGGACCCACGGCGTGCTGGCCCTGGTCGTCCTGCCGCTGCTCCAGACGGCGCTGCTGCTCGCGTACGACCGGCTCCGGCCGGGCCCGCGGAAAGCGCACGCGGGCGCGCTCCTGGGGCTCTCTGCACTGGCCATCCTCACGCACCCGTTCCTGGACTGGCTCAACAACTACGGCCTGCGCTGGCTGATGCCGTTCGACGGGACGTGGTTCTACGGCGACTCGGTCTTCATCATGGACCCGTTGCTCTGGGTGATCCTCGGCGCCGGCTGGCTTGCGCCCCGCCGTCCCACCCGCGCCACTGTCGGCAGCCTGGCCGCGGGCGCGCTGCTCCTCGCCTATGTGGTCGGCCAGCGCAACCTGCAATATCTCGTCATCGTCGCCGTGGTGACCCTCGTTCTGTTCCTGGTCCTGCTGTGGAAGCCCCGCGTGCCGTGGATCGCCACCGCCGCCCTGGTCCTCGCCTTCGCCTACATCGGCGCGCGCCTGACGATCCACGAGCTCACCGAGCGCCGCATCGCGCGCCAGTTCGCCTCCACCAACGTCATGGCCAGCCCCAACCCCTTCGACCCGCTGCGCTGGGACTTCGTCGTCCAGACCGGCGACGTCTACCGCTTCGGCCGCTACCACTGGCGCACCGGGATGAAGCTCGCGCCCGAGCAACTGCCCGTGGCCAAGCCGTCCCCCGAATACGAGCTCGCCCGACGCGACCCCGCCATCCGCGGCTTCGTGAGCTGGGTGCGCTTCCCCTGGTACGAGATCGAGCGGACCCCGACGCAGACGCGGGTGCTGATCCACGACGCGCGCTACGCGGTGCGGAGACGGCCGGGAGGAGGGTTCGGGGGAGTGGAAGTGGTCCTTCCGAAGCGGTGACGCGCGTCGACCTACACGGACGCCGCTACCCGGAACCCATAGTCCTCATACTGAAACCCCGGCGGAAGGCTCGACCGGGCGGCGCAGCGGCTGACCTTCACGTCATGCCGCCACGATCCTCCCCGCGAGACGCGGCGCGTGCCGGCTTCGGGACCGCGCGGGTTCTTCTCCGGCGCGGCCGCGTACGCGTCCGCGGCGTACCAGTCGCTGCACCATTCGTGGACGTTCTCACACAGGTCGTACAGGCCGAACGCATTCGGCTCTCCCGTGCCCGCGCGCTCCGGGCCCTGCCGCCACCGCACGGCGTAGCCCGGCCGGGACTGCGGCGCCTCGTCGCCCCACGGATAGCGCTTCCCCTCCGCCCCGCCGCGCGCGGCGTACTCCCACTCCGCCTCCGTCGGCAGCCGGACCGCGCCGCCGAGCCACTCGCAGTAGCGCACCGCGTCGACCCACGACACCGCGACCACCGGCTGCCGCGGATCGTTGAACCGCGGATCGTCACGCCGCGGCGGCGGCGCGAACCGCGCGTACTCCTCGTTCGTGACCTGCAACGGCGAGAGCAGGAAGCGGTCGACCCACACACGATGCACCGGCCCCTCGTCCGGCCGCTCGTCCGACCCCATCCAGAACCACCCGCCGGCGATCTCGATCAAGGACGGTGAGCGTACCGCAGTTGACGGCGCAGCCGTCCCCTTCTGTCATCCCGAGCGTCGAGCGAGGGACCTGGGCGGGTGGGGCGGCAGGCAGGTGCTTCGCGCCCCGCCCACCCAGG
>DASUSN010000101.1:0-4611 GCA_036375075.1 Thermoanaerobaculia bacterium
CTTCTGACGAATGAATTTGCACCCGCTGCCGGAACAGGCGCGACTGAGCTGCACCGCCAAGAGCGGATCGGTGGCTTTAGGCGACTTGCCCGTGGCGCCTCGAATGCCGAGCAAACACAGCGCAATGACTCGTCGGGCATGAGGCGGCCAACTATCGGGCCGCCCCAACCCTGACAATCTCAAGTGTGGTGTCGCATCCTCATGATCCTAGCGGATCTCTGGGGTCTCGTATGAGGTCGAGTTCCACCGTGGCGTACCCTGCGAAGGAGTAATGTCAGGTCGCCAGCAGGTGGTGGCGCAATAGTCGATTGAACTCCTCCGCCCGTTCTTCAGGGAAGAAGATCCGAGCGCCCTCCAGTTCCACCGGCGGCTTCGCTCCGGGGATCGTCTCGGCGATCCAATGCGCCCACTTCACCGGGAAGTAGACGTCATCCGTGCCCCAGACGATGAGGGTTGGAGCCCGTAACTCGCGCAGCCGAGACTCGATCACTCGCGTGTGCTTGTTGTCGAAAGCCACGACGAAGCGCTGCAGGTCGTGCGTACGCTGTTCGGACCGCACCAGGGGTCGGAGATAGATCTCGATGTCTTCGTCCGTGACAGTCTCAGGCCGCTCATAAGCCGGCCCAAGGGCGCCGGGTGAACGAAAGATCGTCTTGTCGGCGAGCATGCCGTTCAGCGTGTCGCGCAGCCCGCCGGCTTTGACCATGTCCACGAATGGCTTGAACGCCTCAGGCGGCCAGTTGTCATGGGTGTCGCAGTTGGTAAGGGTCAACGTCCGCACCCGCTCAGGATTGAGCGCCGCGAAGATCTGAGCAATGCCTCCGCCACTGTCGTTGCCGACCAGGTCGACCTGATCGGTCTTCAAGGCATCGAGCACCTCTCTCAGCATCTTCGCGTTGGCGGTCACGGAAACATCTTGATCCGGCGCGATCTCGGTGTCGCCATGCGCCAGGAGATCCACCGCGATGCAGCGGCGGATGTCAGACAGCCCGGCCAACTGGTGCCGCCACAGATGCTTATTCAAGACCACGCCATGCACAAAGAGCGCGACCGGACCGGAGCCAGCGGATGCGTAGCTGATGCGGCCTGAAGGTGTCTCGACGCTGTGAGTCGTGGTTGGGGTTTGCTGGCTGCTCATGGCTCAACCCTCCGAACGCGCGGCGGCTTCGTTCAACGTCGTCCTCGCTTCTCGCTCGAGCGCCTTCATCGCGCGGATATATGGAATCGGACCGTAACTGATGCGCGCGACGCCGAGTTCGGCGAGCCGAGCATTCGATGGAACGCCCTCCATGACCATTACGTTCACGGGCAGCGAGACACTCTCGCAGACCCGCCCGATCAGCGCATCGTCCACCAAGCCGGGGACGAAGTAGCCGGACGCGCCTGCGACCGCGTAGGCTTTGGCCCTGTCGAGAGCCTCGCCGACAGCCTGCGCCGCGTCATCGCCATGTTCGAAGAACGCATCGGTCCGCGCGTTGATGAAGAGCTCGACGCCCTTCTGCTCGGCCGCCTTGCGGATAGCCGAGATCCGGCGTGCCTGCCGGTCGATATCGTAGAGACCCGCGCCCTTCACGACCCGGTCCTCGAAATTGATACCGATGACGCCAAGATCGAGCAGTCGCGAAACATTGCCGGCCAGTTCGCCGTCGTCTTCGCTGTAGCCGCCCTCGAAGTCGACGGTGACCGGCGCATCGATCGTCGCCGCGATCCGCGCCACGATCTGTTCGGCGAGCGCGATCGGGATGGCCTCGCCGTCGCGATAGCCTTGGGCTTCCGCGACGGACCAGCTGCTCGTCGCGATCGCCTTGGCACCAGCAGCGAGTATCGCCTTGGCGCTGCCGGCATCCCACGCATTGTAGAGCAGCAGCGGCTTGCCTTTCACCTGCAGCTCGGCGAAGCGCTTGGCCTTTTCCGTCTGGTTCATTGCATCCTCCTAAGTTGACGAGCTCGGGGACGTGGGCTCACCCATTCCGTCCCTTGGAAGTGCGGACCCGAGGCTTGAGCGACTTGCGCCGCTTGTGACCCTGCAGAATGGCATTCGTGACGTTCTATCTATCAGTAGGTCCGCACGCGTTAGATAAGGCTGGCGCGCCGGCGCGTCAACCTCTATCTATCGGTAGACAGCCTGGACGCTGCCCGATCGCCAGCGGGCGACCGCCCGCAGCCCATAAGGAAGAGACCGGATTGAGCTCGTATGAACCGGACATTCTTGCCCGCGATCTCGACGTGATCTTCTGCGGCGTGAACCCGGCCACGACTGCCGCAGTCGTCGGTCACAATTTCTCCAGCTGCAGCAATCGCTTCTGGACGGTGCTGCATCTCACCGGCTTCACCGATGTCCGCCTTCAGCCGCACGAGGAGCGGCGCTTGCTCGAGTACCGATGCGGCCTGACCGCCGTCGTCGCCCGGCCGACAAGACGGGCCATCGATGTGCCGCCGGACGAATTCCGGAAAGCGCGGCCGGGCTTCGAAGCCAAGATACGTCGCTATGCCCCTCGTTCGGTCGCGTTTCTCGGCAAGCGCACCTTCTCGGCGATGATGGACCAGCCGGACGTGGCATGGGGCCGGTATCCCGCAGGGTTTGCGGGCACCACGACCTGGATCCTGCCCAACCCCAGCGGCCTCAACAAAGCCTTCTCCCTCGAGGCGCTGGTAAGGACTATAGCGAGTTGCGGGCGGCCCTCCGGGCCGGGCCGTCAGCGTGAGACTTCCGGTCACGGGGAGCGACCAGGACGGATTGACAGCGCCCGGTCTCGCCGCGGCAACTTGGATCTTTCGTGGCGCGTTCCTTCGATCACCGGAGCGATCAGGATGAGGCTCCGACGCAACCGTCCGCTTTGGTGACCGGCACGGTGGATGCCGGATACCGTGCCAGCTTTTCGGCCGGGCGGATGGGACGCGCTACCAGCCCGCCGCCGCAGTTCGGGCAGCGCCCACCCAGGGTCGTCTCCGCACAGCCCCGGCAGAAGGTGCATTCGAAGCTACAGATCATGGCGTCGGTGGCCGCCGGCGGCAGATCCTTGTTGCAGCATTCGCAGTTGGGGCGAAGGTCTAACACCATGGTTCCTTTCTGATGACAGCGATTACGAATTTCCGCGCGACGCCGTCCCCGTCTGGATATCCGGGTAATACTGCGGAGTCTCGCGTCGATCGAACATGCCGTAGTCGCGGACCACGCGCACAATCCGATGGCGGAGGCCGCCAAAGGCGGGCGGGCTGAATTTCTCGGCAGAGGGCCGGTCGCGCCACGACGCTAACAGCGCGAGTTTCCCCGCGTTGTAGATGCTGGCAAAAACGTCGTGGTCGATCAGGTCCGCCCGATGCCGATCGAGCGACAACCAGTCCGGCAGCACCGCGACCGTCATGCCTGATGACGGCGGGACCTCGGTCAGCGTCATGAATTTCGCCCGCCCGATCTCCGTCTCGTCGAGCCGCTGTTCGACGATCGCCGCGCCTGCGGGTGGTGCCGTGTCCGCCACGATCTCGCCCACCCGCAGATGGTAGTCCTGGAACACCTCATCCCGGCCGCGCTGCTGGGTGTTGTGATGCTTGCCGACCGTCCGCCACCTCACCACGGATTTCTCGTCGCGCCAGGTCGAGTGCGACAGGATCCAGCCCGGCCGGCGCGTGCTCTCGAAGCGTTCGTTGTCGATGAAGCCGTCTATCCCTTCGAGGATCGGTCTCAATCCCTTCGCAAGCTCGAGATAGAGGTCGAACTTCTCTTGCTTGGGATGGACTTCGAAGATCACCGAGAACATCGCCATCGCCCCGGATTGTCATGCCTCATGCCGCGGAGCGGCAGGGCTTCCTCCTCTGCGCCAGCGGGTAGCGTCTCTGACGCCACGCTCGCCGACGTCTCTCTCGACTGGTAGGGGGATAACCGTTGTTTTCTCCCGGCGCAAGGACTATCTATCAACAGATAGTCATAGGAGTGACTCCATGAGTGACGTCAAAACTGCGATCATGGACGCCGCCGAACGGCGCATGCAGCAGGGCGGTTTCGGCGGCTTCAGCTTCCGGGAAATCGCCACGGATGTCGGCATCAAGAGCTCGAGTGTCCACTACCATTTCCCAACAAAGGAGGATCTCGCGGCGGCCGTCATTCGCCGCTGGGCGGAATATACTTCCGAATTGATCGACAAGGAGCTGGAGAAGGACCCAGATCCCGTCCGTGTCTGGACGAAGGCCTTCCGAGGAACTGCTTTCTCCGAAGCTCACATGTGCCCTTGTACCGTGCTCGGCGCCGCCTCGCAGGATCTGCCGGAACAGGTTGCGAAGGAAGTGAAGGGCTTTTTCAAGATGTGCCAGGACAAGCTAGTCGCGGAAGGGCTCTCGCCAAGTAAGGCGGCCGAAGTGCTGTCGACCATCACGGGCGCCCTGGTCCTTGCCAATGCCCTCGGCGACACTGCCGAATATGACCGAGCCACCCGCAATTTGCTGCGTCAAAACGCGGCCGCTCTGGCTGATCGTCACGGCCCTCGCGGACCAAGAACGAAGCGTCTTGCGAAGGTGGCCGCGCGTGATTGAGGCGGCCGCTGGCCGGCGAGGTGCAGCCATCGGCACGTAGAGGCACGCGCCCGGGCGGTAAAGCCGTCGATCTCATGTCGGCTA
>DASUSN010000102.1:0-18911 GCA_036375075.1 Thermoanaerobaculia bacterium
TGCTTTTTATCGTCGCAAACGCGCCCAGCTTGGCCCCGAGAAAGCCATCACGGCCACGGCCCACAAGCTGGCTCTGATGATCTATTACACCCTCAAGTACCAACGTCCCTACGTCGATCCGGGTCCCGATCGTTACGCTCAACAGCACAAGGAGCGGCTTCTCAAAGCCATGCAGAAACGTGCTGCTCAATTCGGGTATCAGCTGGTGAAAGCCGCATGACGATGACGCGAGTTTCTTGGAAGCCGGCGTAGCGCGGCGAAGGACCCCCCTGATGGATGCGCGGTCGTCGCGAACCGCAGGGGGTCCTTCGCCGTCTACGCGGCTCAGGATGACAGAGCGATAGACACTCGCTTCCGGGGAGCTGTACTTAGAGCGCTCCAAAGGGCTACACGCGGAACAGGATCACGTCGGCCTGGAGGGTGCGGCCGTCGCGGGGGTCGGTGAAGCCCGGCTGGAGTGCCCAGAGGGTGAGTCCCGCGGCCTCGAAGCGGGCGAGCATCTCTCCCCACAGCGGCTGGCCTTCGTACAGCGGCACGAGCGACAGCTCGCACAACACCCCTCGTATGCGCGGCAGGATGCCCGCGGCGCCGTTCAGCACGTGCGCCTCGAATCCCTGCGTGTCGATCTTGAGAAAGGGATTGCGGCTTCCGGCGAGGTACGGAGGAGCGATGGTGTCGAGCCTCGCGATCGGCGCCTGCTCCGACCCGACGTAGGCCGAGCCCTGCGCCGCGTCCGAATGCGCGTCCAGCATCGGCAGGACCGACGACGAGAACGAGTTCCCGGCGATGTTGATCTCGATGGTGCCGTCCTCGTCGCCGACGGCCGTGCGCGGATGCACGCGCCACGCGTCATCGCCCGCAGCTTTCTCCGTCAGGCGCGCATGCGCGGCGGACAGAGGCTCGAAGCTCACGATCTTGCCGGCGTAGCCGAACGCCCGCAGCCCGGCGGCGAACTGGCCGGCGTTGGCGCCGACGTCGAGCACGAGGTCGACGTCGAAGTGCGCGAGGCTCAGGCCGAGCTGATGCCCGGGAGAGGTCTCGGGACGCAGGCGGTGCAGGTCGTAGCCCGCGGCGCGGATGGTTCTCCGGATCCACGATTTGACGGTTTTCATGAGCACGGAACGCCGTGGGCACGCATCATACGGGACTCCGCCGCCATCCCCGCAGGTGGCGAAGCAACAGGGCGCGCACGCGCGGAGCGGCCAGGGCGGCGGCGCCGAGGGCGAGCGCGCCGGTGGCGCCGAGGACGATCATTTCGCCGACGCGCGGCAGATGCGCGGGCAGGACCATCCGGCACAGCCACGCCACGAGGATCGCCAGCGCCAGCGGAAGGCCGACGTCCTCGCGATACCAGCGGCCCATCTCGGTGGGAAGCAGCCGGCGGTGCATCAGGCCGATCACGAACAGGACGTACCCCGCATTCAGGCTGACCCACACCCACGCCGCGGCCAGAGGCCCGTACCGCGGCACGAGCACGAGGATCGCCGGGACGAGCAGCGCCACGGCCACGGTGTTCACGATCACCATCAGCCGCGTCCACCCGTGGGCGAGCTGGAGGTAGTACGGAATCCACATCAGGACGTTGAGCAGTGCGCCCATCGCGATCACGGTCAGCAGCGGCGCGACGTTGGTGACGAGCTCCGGATTCCCCGCCCACACCAGGAGCAGGCGGTCGGCGAAGAGGATCAGCATGACGGCCGCGGTGCCGACGATGACGGTGACGAGCTGCGCCGCCGCGTGGTAGACGGAGCGCAGCGCGTCCTGCTCGTGCTGCGTCACCAGCTCCACGAAGCGCGGATAGAAGGCGGTGGTGATGGGCATGTTCAGCGTGTACAGCACGGCCGCGACGGAGCCGGCCAGCGCGTAGTACCCGAAGACCTTCAGCGGCAGGAGCCGGGACAGCACCATCTTGTCGACCTGCGTCAGCAGCAGGGACATGAGCGAGATGACGATCATGCCCGCGGCGAACCGCCAGATGCCCAGCAGCGCCTCGCGGGAGAACCGCGGCCGGCGCGGCGGGCGCGGGAGAAGCCGGTATACGACCGGCCCGTAGATGGCCACGGTCAGCACCGACACGATGCCCTGCCAGGCGAAGAACGCGTTGATGGTCGGAGAGATCCAGGCCAGCACCGCGACGGCGCCGGCGGCACGCAGCGTCGCCAGCGCGCTCGAGACCGAGTTCTCCAGGACCTGCCGCTGCAGGCCGATCACGCTGCCGACGTAGATCGCCTCGACGAAGCGCAGCGCGGCCACGACGCCCATCAGCGCGACGGCGTTGGCCACGTCGCGCAGGTCGAGGTCCTGGGTCTTCAGCCAGTTCCCGGCCAGCCAGCCGGAGAGCGCCCACACCCCGATCGCCGCGCACGCGGCCAGGGCGAACGCGAGGACTTCCACGGTCCGCAGCAGGTCGCGGATCTCCTGCACGCTCACTCCCCCGCCGCTGAAGCGCGCCATCTCGCGCTGGAGGGCGGGCTTCATCCCCATGTCGAGGAGGATCATCCACGCCTGCAGCACGGCGAAGAGGCCGATCAGTCCGTAGGCCTCCATGCCGATGAAGCGGATGTAGACGGGCACGAAGGCGAGGGACATGACGGCGCGCCAGCCCTGTCCGAGATAGTTCGCGGCGACGTTGCGCTTGAGCGACGCGGTGGGGAGCTCCGCGCTCAGGTGACCCTCGGCGTACGGGCCACGCGGGCGTAGAGCTCCCGGAACCGGCGTGCGGTCGTGACCCAGCTCAGACGCTCCGAGACCTCGCGGCCGCGGCGAATGAGGTCCTGGCGCAGGGACTCGTCGGTGGACAGTCTCTGCATCGCGCCGGCGATCGCTTCCACGTCGTCCGGGTCGAACAGCAGCGCCGCGCCGGCCGTGACCTCCGGAAGGCAGGAGGCGTTCGAGGCGGCAACGGGCAGGTCGCTGTGAAAGGCCTCCGGCACCGGCAGTCCCCATCCTTCGAAACGGCTGGGGAAGATCATACAAGTCGCCAGCCGGTAGAGGCACTGGACCTCGAGCGGCGGGACGAAGCCGAGAAAGTGGATCTGCGACCGGAGGCCGAGGCGATCGACCTCGGCCCGCAACTGGCGCGCGTGCTTCGTCTCGCCCCCGGTGAAGACCACGTGCATGGTGACGCCGCGGTCGCGCAGCAGGTGCACGGCCTGGATCACCGCCAGGTGGTTCTTGTGCGGCCAGGTGTGCGCGGGGAAGTAGGCGAATTGCGCGGGCAGGCGGTAGGTGTTGCGGACCCGCTCGAGATCCTCGGCCGTGGGGACGGGATACGCCGTCACGACGGGCGCCACGGGCACGACCTCGACCTTCGCCGGATCGAGTCCGAAGTGCTGGACGAGGTCCTGCTTGCCCCACTCCGTCGCCACGGACACAACCGCGGCGCGCGCGCAGAACTCGCGGTACAGGCGATCGCGCGTGACCCAGACGTCGTGGGCGAAGAATTCGGGGTAGTGGATGTGCTGCAGGTCCCACGGGTGATAGATCGACGGGACCGACGTCAGATACGCCGCGGTCGTCGGGAAATGCACCACGTCCGCCTCGAGACTCTCGGCGATCCCGGGCGATCGCGGCACGTGCACGACGGGCGTCTTGGACGCGTGGCGCGACTTCCAGACCTGATGCAGATAGGCCGCGCCGGGAACGCGCTTGGCGGCGCTGCGCAACACGTCGCGGCGGTCGCGGGGAAGCTTCACGATCCGGAAGGGACCGCCGAGGTACGGCCGCAGCCAGGAGTCGTCGCCGTGCTGGAGCAGGAAGACGTACTCGTCACCCGGTTGCGCGACTTCAGCGAGGCCGGAGGCCAGACCGATGACGATCTGCTCGATGCCGCCGGAGCGTCCGGTGGACAGACGTGCATCGATCACGACGCGAAGCTTTTCCGACATAAAGACGACGGACGACCCACTCTGCACTCGAAGGCCGGCGGGACACGATCATAAACCGCATCCCGCCGTACATGGGAGTGCTATCGATAGACCGCGATGTCGCCCGACTCGCCCCACTGCACGGTGTAGACGTTCCGGACGTACCACGAGCCGGTCGAGGGCCGGAAGACGGCGATGTCGTAGCGGCCGTCCCCGTTGTAGTCGCCGGGCGCGGGCTGGTCGCCCGACTGGCCCCACTGGACGGTGCCGAGGGGCTGCGGATACCAGGTCCCGGTCGAGGGGCGGAACACGGCGATGTCGTCCTTCCCGTCACCGTTGTAGTCGGCAGGCACGGCCCGGTCGCCCGATTCACCCCACTTCACGCTGGAGATGTTGCGGATGTACCAGGTGCCGTCCGACGGACGGAACACCGCGACGTCCGCCCGGCCGTCGCCGTTGTAGTCGGCGGGCACGGGCTGGTCGCCGTTCTGTCCCCACTGGATCGTCCCGACGCCGTTGATGAGCCACTGGCCCGTGGAAGGACGGAAGACGGCCAGGTCGTCGATGCCGTCGCCGGTGAAGTCCGCGGGGACCGCGATGTCGCCGGCCAGGCCGAACGCGATCGACGTGACGTTCCGGATGTGCCACGTGCCCGCGCGGAACACGGCGATGTCGGTGATGCCGTCACTGTTGTAGTGCCCCGGCACCGGCTGGTCGCCGTTCTGCCCCCACTGGATCACGCCGACGTTGTAGATCCACCACTGCCCCGTGGACGGCCGGAACACGGTGGGGTCCGTACGGCCGTCGCCGTTGTAGTCTCCGCGGACTTTCGCCGGAGGAGGCGGCGGAGGGGTGGTGTTGACCGCGACCGTGGCGGTATTGCTGTTGACGCCGCCGCAGGCGTTGGTCACCCGCACCCAATAAGAACTGGTGGTGGTCGGCGACACGGTCAGAGAGGACGTCGTCGCGCCGGCGATGGGATTGCCGGTGTTGCCGGTCGTGCCGCGATACCACTGGTACGACAGCGGCGCCGTGCCGGTGGCGCTCACGGTGAGGGTGGTGCTCGCGCCGCTGTTGATCGTGCGCGAAGTAGGCTGCCCGGTGATGGCCGGCGGGACGCAGACCGGTCCGCACGATCCGCCGGGATAGACCGACTCGGCCGCGTGAATGTCGAAGGGCTGCAGCGTGTAGCCGTAGTTCGCGTTCACGGTCGAGTTCATGATCGCCGCGGAGGTGCACTCCTCGACCGCCGAGTTGCAGGCACCCTTGGTGACGTGGTTCTGGTTGGAATGGCGCCAGCCGATGCCGTGCCCCAGCTCGTGGGTCATGGCGACGGCGAAGGAAGCGTTCGCCGCCGTATAGCCGTCCTGGAAGACGACGTCGGCGCCGGTGATGTTGAGCCACGTGCGGCCGTTGAAGGTGTGGTTTCCGGCGAAGGAGATGAAGGTGATGCCGACGGTGCCGGAGCCGCCCCAGGAGCCGCTGATGCGCTGCTGCGGGTCGTTGAACTCGACGACGTTCACGCCATCGTGGTTGGCGGACGCGGTCTGGCGCTGGCCGCCGTAGAGCAGGTTGATGTTCGAGGCGCATTCGTTGTTCCAGGCGGCGAGGCCGTTCTGGATGACGCTCACGCCGCCGTCGCTCGCGCCGGCGATGTTGGTGTCGGTGCGCTTGAAGAAGGTGACGCCGGCCGAGATGTTCGGCCACCGCGGCGGCGTGTTGGACACCCAGGAGACGTACGTCTCGGCGGGGAACGGAGCGGCATTGGTCTGGATGGCGTCGGTCTGGAGCTGCCGCGGCTGCGGCTCGAGCGTCACCGTGGAGGCGTCGACGACGTAGTTCACCTGCGCCTGACGGCCCCGCACGCGCTCGCCGAGGTAGGTGAGGAACTCTTTCTCGAGGCGGACCCGCTCGCGATGCGGCTGCCCCGCGTGATCCCACCCGACCACGTCCTCCATGTCGCGCACGAGCACGCGGTCGCCGCGGGTGGAGGTCCGGAAGGCGAACTTGCCGAGGGTGAGGTCGACGGTGCGCCACTCGGCGGCGCTGACGGCGCGGTTGAGGAACGCGAGCACGCGCTCGCCCTGGCGGTACTCGGCCGCGCCGGGCACGAGGACGCCCCGGTCGCCGATCTCGCCGCCGGGCTCGACGATACGGATCAAATCGTTCGCGCGGGCAGCGCCTTTCACGGCGCGCTCGACGCGGATCTCATGGACGGTCTCGATCATGCCGTTGGCCTCGCGGACGAACGAGCCTTCGACGGTGCCGATGACGATGGCGTGGGACTTTCCGACCAGCTCGTCATCCGTTGGAACGAGGAACGTAGCCGCGGTAGCGGCCTGCGCAGCGAACACGACCGCGCACACAACCAGGAATACCCGGGATCTCATTGAGAGCACTTCCTCCATTGGTTATTTGCCAATGAAAGAAGCGCGCCTAGCTGTGGGTTCCTCGGGTTCCTCGGAGTTCCTCGGGTTCCTCGGAGGGCAAGCCGCCTCCTCCCCTTCCCGCCCGTGGCTGATCCTGCGGCGGGTGGAGGAAGGCTCGATCTTCATCCCCGACGACGAACCGTACGCGTGTGACGTGTTCGACACGCTGAACGCCGCGTCGTCGTACATGGGCGCAATGGACACCTGCCACGCGCCGATCATCCTGAACGTGCCGGACGGCAGGACGCTGGTGACGTCGCTCTCGGATTGCGGCAAGGCGGCGAAGAGACGGTCGATGCGGTGAGCGTCTCCGTCAACGGCGGCGGAGGAACGCGCCCGGCCAGTAGGTCACGCGGTCGCGGACGACGCCTTCGTTGAACGCGAACGGCGGCTCCTCCAGAGCGAACTCGGGGTGGGCTGCCGCGAACTCCTTCGCTGCTTCCAGCGGGTTGTTCCAGCTCCAGTCCGGCTGCGTGCGGGGCGCGTTCCCGAGCCAGCTCATGATGCCGTCGGTGGCCACGATGTACGAGCCGGGCGTCACCAGCGGCGCATACGCTTCGAGCTCCGCGGCGACGTGGGCCTTGGTGTGATTGGAGTCGAGGAGGACGAGCACCGTCTCGCCCGGCTTCACCTCCCGCGCCACGCGCGCGACGAGGGCCGGATCGACGGAGCTCCCTTCGATGAGCGAGATGTACGGGAAGAGCTGATGGCTCTCGATGGCCGCGCGGTTGTGCGGGCGGATCTCGATGTCGATGCCGACCACGCGTCCCTTCTCCATCGCCTTGCAGAGCGTGGCGTAGAACGTGAGCGAGCCGCCGTGGGCGACGCCGGTCTCGATGATGACGTCGGGCTGGACGGTGTAGATGACTTCCTGGATGCGGATCATGTCGTCGGGGAGCTGGATGACGGGACGGCCCATCCAACTGAAGCTGTAGACGTACTTCGCGTCCCAGCCCGCGCGCACCCACGCCTTCGACACGACGGCGAACCCCTCGGCGCTGCCGAGCGGCCACTCGCCGTCGCCGTCCGCGCCGTCGGCCGTGACCCGGCCCTTCTCGAGATCGATATGAATCATCGTGAGCCTCAATCCAGCCCGAGGGCCAGAGGTGTGGAGACGAACCGCGCCGCCTCGACGATGTCGTGAAAGCCGAACCGCTCGCCGCGCAGCAGCACGCCGCGGGCCAGACGGAGCTGAAACAGGCGCCGGCGCAGCCAACTGTCCGGGGGAGCCAGGCGCGCGCGCAGCGGCGCGGCCTTCGACGGCCCCGGCGCCGTGCGGACCTGCGCCTGCACGTCCGCGCTCTCGCGGGCGAGAGCGTCTTCGAACATCTGCCGGTCGATGCGGACGTCCGTGCCGTGCGACTCCAGCTCGTCGATGTTCTGGCGGACCTCGATGTAGTACTGCCCGCGATCGAGCTCGATGCCGTCCAGCTCCGCGCCCATCTTCTCCTTCATCCACAGGAGCGTCTCGGCGATGTGATTGACGGTGAGCGGCCGCAGGACCGGCACGCGCCGGAGGAGGCTCTCCTTGCCGAAGTCGCGCACGAACTCGACCGCGGCGGTGCTGCTGCGGTCGTAAGTCATGGCCGCGCCGATCCCCTCGGGCGCCACGCCGAACAGGCGCAGCGGCTCGTCCATCAGGACCCAGGAGTCGACGGCGCCGAGGATGGAGACGGCGAAGGAGAAGTCGGGACTGAGGAAGAACAGGCCGCCGGTGCGGGCGGACGCGGCGTCGATGACGTCGCGGCGGGCGAAGGAGTTGAGCATGCGCGGCGTCCAGACCGCGGCCCGGGAGCTGTAGATCTCCCGCAGCGATTGTTTGCTGTCGTGGCGGCTGTACGCGCCCGTGTAATGCCCCAGCAGGAGCAGCGCGTTGCGGCGGCGGGCGTCGAACCATGTGGGCAGGTAGTACGGGATCCAGGGCGCCACGAGCACGGAAGCGCCGGTCTCGCGGATGGCCTTCGCGGTCCGCTCCAGGATGTTCGGCGCGACCGCGTCGTCGTCGCAGAGGTACGTGATGTACTGGCCGCGCGCGTGCGGCAGGGCGAACTCCCAGTGGTCCGGCATCGGCAGCGATCTGTCCGTGCGGACGGAGCGCACGCGGGGCCCGGCAAACTCGGCGATGACGCTCTCGGTGTCGTCGGTCGAGTCGTTGTTGCTGACGAGGACCTCGTAGTCGTCGAAGGTCTGGCTCGTGGCGCAGCGCAGGGCATTGCGCAGCAGAGCGGCGCGATTGCGCGTGGGAATGACGATGCTGAAGAGAGGAGCGGTCATGCGCCACGCCCTGCATTCTGCAAGCGCGCGTAGTCGTCGGCGTGCAGCAGCGTCGCGAGCTGTTCCTTCGCGATGGCCGGCACCACTTCCACGCGCGTGCCGCCGAGCTCCGCGTACGCGCAGCCGTACGGCGGATACCAGAACGCGCGCGCGTGGCGGTCGGCGGTCTCGGCGTCGGCGCCGTCGGGGATGCGTTTGAGGGCCTCGAACTGCTCCTGGGTCATGTAGCGCATCCGCGAGCGGTCCTGCTCGGTCTTCGGCAACGGCTCGCCGCTCTCGGCGAGCTCGCAGAACTCGACGAAGAGCCGGACCATCTCTTCCTGCGCGCGCTGCTCGAGGCTGACCGCGGTCTCGCGGGCGGCGTCGATCGGAAACCGGCGCACGCGCAGGAGCGGGCCGGTGTCGAAGCCCTCGTCCATGTAGTGGCACGTGCAGCCATACTCGGGCGCGTTCTCCAGGATGGCGACGTTGTAGAACGCCCAGCCGCCGTACTCCGGCAGCGGGCCGGCGTGGAAGTTCAGCGCGGCGCGCCGGGCCATCGCGATCACATGTCCCTTCACGAGGTAGCGGAACATGTAGCTGATCACGAAGTCCGCCTCGGCGTCCGAGGGCAGCTCTTTCTGGGAGACGACGGAGATGCCGCGGCTCCGGGCCGCTTCCTCGAGCGTCGGTCCCGACACCCACGGATGCTGCATCGCGCGCGAGACGACGACGTGCCGCACGTCCCAGCCGCGCGCGAGCATCGTCTCCAGCGCCACGACGGAGCCGGGCTTCGACCCCATCAGGATGACCGAAGGCTTGCTCATCGCGTGACGGCGGCCCCGAAGAATGCGGAGACGGCGTCGACGACGCGCTGGCGGTTCTCGGCGTCCATCGCCGAGTGCAGCGGCAGCGACAGGACTTCCTTGCCCACGCGATCGGTCACCGAGAGATCGCCCTTGCGGAAGTCCTTCAGCAGCGAGAACCAGTGCCCCGGCTGCCAGTGGATGCCGGTGTCGATCCCCTGCTCGCGCAGGTGCGCGCGGAGGGCGTCGCGCTGCTCGGCCGGGACGCGGATGTAGTAGAGGAACGGCGTGACGTCCTCGAAGTCCGTCTGCGGAACGACGACGCCCGGCACGTTGCGGAACTGCTGGTTGTAATACCGCGCCGTCTCGCGGCGGGTGGTGGAGATGCGATCGAGCTTCCCGAGCTGCGCGAGCCCGATGGCGGCGTGCAGGTTGGCCATGTGATAGCGGAAGCCGAGGCGCTTGACGTCGTACGTCCAGGCGCGCTGGTTCTGGTACATGAGCTTCGACGGCTGACCCATGCCGATCAGCCGCATCTCGTGGAGGATCTCCATCTCCTCGGGCGTGCGCACGACGAGCGCGCCGCCGTCGATGCAGGTGATGGTCTTCACCGGATCGAAGCTGAACATGGTGATGTCGGAGAAGCTGCCGACGGGCCGGCCCTTGTACTTCGAGCCGAGGGCGTGGGCGGCGTCGTGGATGATGCGGATGCCGTGACGCTGCTGGAACTCCGCGACGCGATCGTGGTCGCAGAGGACGCAGTCGTAGTCCATCACGATCATCGCCTTGGTGCGGGGGCCGACGAGCTGCTCGGCTTTGTCCAGGTCGATGCAGAGCGTGCGGTCGTCGATGTCGCAGAAGACCGGCTCGGCTCCCGTGGCGAGGATGGCCTGGAAGTCGGCGATGTTGTTGAACGACGGCGTGATCACTTCGTCGCCCGGGCCGCAGCCGATGAGCAGGAGCGCCAGGTGCAGCGCGGCGTGGCCGGTGCTGACGGCGACGACGTGGCGGTCGGGCGCGCCGATCAGGTCGTGGATGCCGCGCTCGAAGTCGCTGACGTAGCTGCCCATGCCGAGCCAGCCCAGCTCCAGCGCGTCGTGCGCGGCGGCGAACTCCTCCTGCTCGAGCAGGGGTTTGAAAACGGGGATCATCAGCTCTCCTTCCAAAGGGGAAATGAGCGGTCGCGCTCGGAGATCACCAGCGGCTCGAGCGGCCATTCGATGCCGAACGCCGGATCGTCCCAGCGGACGCCGGCGGCCGCCTCCGCCACGTACCTCGCTCCCATCTGGTAGTGCACCTCGGAAGCATCGGTGAGCGTGATGAAGCCGTGCGCGACGCCGTGGGGGATGTACAGCATGCGCCGGTTCTCCGCCGTCAGCTCCACCGCCGTCCATTTCCGGTACGCGGGAGAAGAGCGGCGGAGATCGACGACCACGTCGTGGATCGCGCCCGCCGTACAGCGGACGATCTTCGTCTCTTCATGCGGTGTGCGTTGATAGTGGAGGCCGCGCAAGGTCGCTTGCCGGGCATTGTAGGACAGGTTGCATTGAACCACCGTGGGATCGAGGCCGTGGTCGCGCAGCTCGTCCTCGGACCACGTGCGGGCGAAGAAGCCGCGCTCGTCCTCGACGCGCTCGACGTCGATGACGAAGGCGCCGGGAATGGCGGTCTCGGTGAAGATCACGCGAGGACCTCGAGCCGGGGGATGGGAACGACGAAACGCCCTCCCCACTCGCGCACGTGCGCCATCTGCTCGACGATCTCGTCGCGCAGGTTCCACGGAAGGATGAGCACGTAGTCGGGCCGCGTGTCGCGGATGCGCTCGGGCCCGTGGATGGGGATGTGGGTACCGGGCAGGAAGAGCCCCTGCTTGTGCGGGCTGCGGTCGACGGTGTACTCGACGAAGTCGGTGCGCACGCCGCAGTAGTTGAGGAGCGTGTTGCCCTTCGCGGGCGCGCCGTAGCCGGCGACGGTCTTCCCCTCCTCGCGCGCGCGGATGAGAAAGGTGAGCAGCGCGCGCTTGGTCTCGCGCACCTGCTCGGCGAAGGCGGCATAGGCGGCGAGTCCGTCGAGGCCGTACTCGCGCTCGGCGCGCTCGACGGCGTCCAGCCTGTCATCCCGAGCGTCGAGCTCCTGCCATACATGGAGCGCCGGCGTCTCGCCGGCTGGCCGGGCGGCGCCCTCGCCGGCCGGGTGCTCGGGAGGACGGAGCCTCTCGCCTCGTTCCGCGCTCCCCCGCCCGCCCAGGTGGCGGCGCGGGACGCCGCCACGCCAGCCGGCGGGACGCCGGCGCTCCATCACGTCATCGTTGGATGACATGCCGGCGTGCCGGGCGTAGATGCGGATGGATCCGCCGTGGGTCGGGAGCTCGTCGACGTCGAAGATCTCCAGCCCGTGCGCGGCGAAGACGCGGCGGACGGTGAGCAGCGAAAAGTACGAGAAGTGCTCGTGGTAGATCGTGTCGAACTGGTTCCCCATCATGAGGCGCAGCAGATGGGGGAACTCCATGGTGATCACGCCGTCCTCGGCCAGGAGGATCTTCATCCCCGCGACGAAGTCGTTGAGGTCCGGGACGTGCGCGAGGACGTTGTTGCCGATCAGGAGATCGGCTTTGCCGTGGCTCTGCACGAGATCGGTCGCGGTCTCCGTCCCGAAGAACCGCACCACCGTCTCGACGCCCCGCTCGCGCGCGGCCTCGGCGACGTTCGCGGCGGGCTCGATGCCCAGCACCGGCACGCCGGCGCGGGCGAAGTACTGCAGGAGGTAGCCGTCGTTGCTCGCGATCTCGACGACGCGCGAGCCCGGTCCGATGCCGAGGCGGCGCGTCATGTCCTCGCAGTAGCGGCGGGCGTGGTCGAGCCACGTGTCGGAGTACGACGAGAAGTACGCGTAGTCACTGAAGATCTTTTCCGGCGTCTCGACCGCGGGGAGCTGCACGAGGAAGCACTCGCCGCAGACGTACGCCGTCAGCGGATAGAACGGCTCCATGCGGTCGAGCTGGTCCGCGCGCAGGTAGGCGTTCGACAGCGGCGACATGCCGAGGTCGGCGAAGACGTGCGCGAGCGCGGCGTTGCAGAACCGGCAGGAGAGACTCACGCCGTGAGCCCCTCGTAGCGCGCGATCTGGTCGAGGGTGATCTCTCGCGCGCGCTCCGGCGAATCGGCGAAAGCGCGGTGCCACTCGACGACCCATTGCAGGGCCACGTCGAGCGCGAGCCGCGGACGCCACCCCAGGATCGTGCGGGCGCGGGAGCTGTCGAGCTTGAGGGTCATGGCCTCGTGCGGATTGGGGCCGCCGTCATGGGTCCAGGCCGCGCCGCTCCCCCACGCGGACGAGAGTGCGTCCGCGACGAAGCGCACCGGCTGCACGTCGCGGTCGTAGGGACCGAAGTTCCACGCCGCCGCGTGCTCGCGTTTCTCGAGCAACGCCTCGGCCAGCAGGAGGTAGCCGTGCAGCGGATCGAGCACGTGCTGCCACGGCCGCACGGCCCCGGGATTGCGGATCATGGCCGTGCGCCCGTTCTCGAACGCGCGGAGCAGATCGGGCACCAGCCGGTCGCGAGCCCAGTCGCCGCCGCCGATGACGTTGCCCGCGCGCGCGGTGGCGACGGCCGCGCCGCCGCCGAAGAACGAGTCGCGATAGGCGGCGGTGACGAGCTCCGCGCACGCCTTGCTGCTGGAGTACGGATCGCGTCCGCCGAGCGGCTCGTTCTCGCGATACGGCCAGGGCCATTCGCGGTTCTCGTAGCACTTGTCGCTCGTCACGACGACCACGGCGCGGACCGAGCGGACACTCCGCACGGCTTCGAGCAGATGGACGGTGCCCATGACGTTCGTCGCGTAGGTGTCGACGGCGCGCTCGTACGACTCTCGCACCAGCGACTGCGCCGCCAGGTGGAAGACCACCTCGGCGCGGCTCTCGGCGAGCGCGCCGCGCAGGGCGTCGAGGTCGCGGATGTCGCCGGCGATCGAACGCCCGCCCCGTTCCAGCGATGCGGCCTCGAAGAGGCTGGGCTTCGTGGCCGGCGGCAGCGCGAACGACGTCACCTCGGCGCCGGCACGCGTGAGCCACGCCAGAAGCCAACTGCCCTTGAAGCCGGTGTGCCCGGTGAGGAACACGCGGCGGCGCTTCCACCGCTCGGGTGTCACCGCCAGACCCGCCAGGGCGCCTGGCCGCTCGCCCAGAGCTGCTCGAGCTGCATCTTGTCGCGCAGCGTGTCCATGGGCTGCCAGAAGCCGTCGTGCCGGAACGCGGAGAGCTCGCCCTCGCGGGCCAGCCGTTCGAGCGGCGCGCGCTCCCAGATCGTGTCGTCGCCCGCGATGTAGTCGAGCACCGACGGCTCCAGCACGAAGAAGCCGCCATTGATCCACCCGCCGTCACCGGGAGGCTTCTCCGAGAACGCGGAGATCTTCTCCCCCTCGAAGTCGAGCACGCCGAAGCGACCCGGAGGCTGCACGGCGGTGAGCGTCGCGCGCGTCCCCTGCTGGCGATGGAACCCGATCAGGTCGCTGACGTTGACGTCGCTCAGACCGTCGCCGTAGGTGAAACAGAAGGTCCCGTCGAGATGCGGGCGCACCCGGGCCAGGCGGCCGCCGGTGGCCGTGTCGTCGCCGGTGTCGACCAGCGTCACGCTCCACGGCTCGGACATGTTCTGGTGGACCTGTACCTCGTTGTTGCGGAGGTTGATGGTCACGTCGGACATGTGCAGGAAGTAGTTGGCGAAGTACTCCTTGATGACATAGCCCTTGTAGCCGAGGCAGACCACGAAGTCGTTCAGCCCGTAGTGGGAGAAGATCTTCATGATGTGCCAGAGCACGGGCTTGCCGCCCACTTCGACCATCGGCTTCGGGCGCACGGTCGTCTCTTCACTGAGACGGCTGCCGAGACCTCCCGCGAGAATGACGACTTTCATGATTTTGCGGCGAGGGCAGGCTTCTGCGCCTCGAACCATTCGATGGTCTGCGCGAGACCGCGCTCGAGCGACGTCATGGCGCGGAAGCCGAACAGCTCGGCCGCGCGGGTGACGTCGAGCATGCGCCGCGGCTGGCCGTTCGGCTGCGACGCGTCCCACACGATGCGGCCCTGGTAGCCGCACTTCTCCGCGATGGTCGCGGCCAGGTCGCGGATGGTGACTTCCTCTCCGCGCCCGAGGTTGACGGGATCGGCGCCGTCGTAGCGCTCGGCGGCGAGCACGATCCCGTCGGCGGCGTCCTCGACGTAGAGAAATTCGCGCGTCGGCGAGCCGTCGCCCCAGAGGGTCACGGTCTCGTCCCCAGCATCGCGTGCGGCGATGAACTTGCGGATCATGGCCGGGATGACGTGGCTGGTCTGGAGATCGAAGTTGTCGCGCGGGCCGTAGAGGTTCACCGGCAGCAGGAAGATCCCGTTGAAGCCGTACTCGTCGCGATAGGACTGCAACTGGACGAGCAGCGCCTTCTTGGCGACGCCGTAGGGCGCGTTGGTCTCCTCGGGATAGCCATTCCAGAGATCGTCTTCGTGGAACGGGATGGGCGTGAACTTCGGGTACGCGCAGATCGTGCCGAGGCAGACGAACTTTTCGACACCCGCCAGGCGCGACTCTTCGATGAGCTGGATGCCCATGATGGCGTTCTCGTAGAAGAAACGCCCGGGGTGCATCCGGTTCGCGCCGATGCCGCCGACGACGGCCGCGGCGTGAATGACCAGGTCCGGCTTGTGCTGGGCGAGATACGCGCGGATGGCCGCGCCGTCCCGGAGATCGAGCTCGGTCGAGCGCGGCGTGAGGATGGTGCCCGCGCCTTCCCGCTCCAGGCGGGCGCGCAGGAAACCGCCCAGAAAGCCGTTGCCGCCGGTCAACAGCACGCGCCGGCCGGGCCAGAACGCGCTCATGCCCGGCGCCCTCGCAGGTGCGCCTCGTCCGCGGCGAGCTCGAGATCGTGATCGGCCATGAGCTCGACCAGTTTCGCGAACGACGTGTTGGGCGTCCAGCCGAGCTGCCGGCGGGCCTTGCCGGCGTCGCCGAGGAGGAGGTCGACCTCCGTCGGCCGGAGATAGCGGGGGTCGATCTCCACGATCACGTTGCCGGTCGCGCGATCGATGCCGCGCTCGTGCAGCCCCTCGCCTTCCCACGTCACCTCGATGCCGGCACGGGCGAACGCGCGCTCGCAGAACTCGCGCACGGTGTGCGTCTCACCGGTGGCGATGACGTAGTCCTCCGGCGCGTCCTGCTGCAGCATCAGCCACATGGCCTCGACGTAATCGCGGGCATAGCCCCAGTCGCGTTTGGCGTCGAGGTTGCCGAGGTAGAGACGGTCCTGCAGGCCGTGCCGGATGCGGCCGACCGCGCGGGTGATCTTCCGAGAGACGAACGTCTCCCCGCGGCGGGGAGACTCGTGGTTGAAGAGGATGCCGTTCACGGCGTAGAGGCCGTAGGCCTCGCGGTAGTTCACCGTCATCCAGTACGCGTACACCTTCGCCACGCCGTAAGGGCTGCGGGGGTAGAAGGGCGTGGTCTCGCGCTGGGGCACTTCCTGCACGAGGCCGAACATCTCGGACGAGGACGCCTGATAGATGCGGGGCCGGATCTGCAGCTCGCGGATGGCTTCCAGAAGGCGCGTCGCGCCGAGGCCGGTCACCTCGCCGGTGTACTCGGGCGTGTCGAAGGAGACCTTGACGTGGCTCTGGGCGCCGAGGTTGTAGATCTCGTCGGGGTTGACGACGCGCAGGATCCGGTTCATGGAGGACGCGTCGTTCAGATCGCCGTAATGGAGGAACAGGCGGCGCTCCGCCTCGTGCGGATCCTGGTAGATCCCCTCGATGCGCTGGGTGTTGAAGGAGGAGGAGCGTCGGACGATGCCGTGCACCTCGTAGCCTTTTTCGAGAAGCATCTCCGCCAGGTAAGAGCCGTCCTGGCCGGTGATGCCGGTAATGAGAGCTTTGGATAGGGTCATGTCGTCTGAATCGCCGGCGCCGGATTAGAGCCGAAGCGGGCGTACAGACGCAAGCAGGCGTCCCGCGGTCGCTTGACTGCACGCGGGGTCGCTGCGATGCTTACGCCGCTTTGGAAACCCGCGATTACAGCATCGAAGAAACAGCTCCGTCTCCGTTCACCGCCACCTATATTGCCCGCACCCTGCACGCTTACCGGGGCATCATCGGCCTGGTCTTGCTCGCGGTCGCGGTCGGTTACCTGATCCTTGGGATCGTTGCCTACCTGCTGTCCCCGTCGGTCCGGGTGACCTGGATCGGCTTCCGTCTGGAGTTCGCCGGCGCCGAGAAGGGACAGTATCCGAACGGCTCGCGGTTCGCGTCGTCGGAGATCATGTCCACCCCGGTGATGCTGCGGACGTTCCGGCAGAACGAGCTCGACCGGTTCACGACGTTCAGCCAGTTCGCCGGCTCCATCTACGTGGTGGAGTCGAACGAGGGCCGCGAGGCGCTCTCGCGCGAGTACCAGGCCCGCCTGGCCGACCCGCGCCTGACGTCCATCGACCGGGAGCGGATCCAGCGCGAGTACGAGCTGAAAGCGGGCAGCCTCAGCAAGAACCAGTTCGCGATCAACTACGCCCGGCGCCGCGGGGACTCGATCCCCGACGACGTGGCGAAAAAGGTCCTGCACGACATCCTCAGGAACTGGGCGGAGTACGCCTCGAACGAGCAGCACGTGCTCGAGCACCGGGTGACCGTGCTGTCGCCGGACGTCGTGGCCCCGGAGGTGACGGATACGCGCAATCCGATCGTGAACACGGTCATCCTGCGCGGGAACGTCGGCCGGCTGCTCGAGAACATCGGCGACCTGCGCGTCCTGCCGAACGCGGAGCTGATGCGGACGAAGGACGGGCTGTCGCTGAACGACATCGCGGTCCGTCTGGAGGACGTCGTGCGCTACCGCCTCGACCCGCTCGTCGACCGGATCGCGGCGGCGCGGCTGGACGACCGGGCGGAAACGATCCGCTTCCTGACGGCGCAGCTCGCGTATGACGAGCGCTCGCTGCAGACCAAAAAGGACGCCGCCGACACGCTCCAGCGGACGCTCAGCCTCTACATCAACGCCCAGCCGCAGCCGCAGCACACGATCGCGGGCACGACGCCGGCACCGCCGGCGGACGCCGGGGCCACCCCGGAGACGGCGACGCTCATGCCGCAGATCGGCGACACGTTCATCGACCGGCTGATCCAGCTCACCTCGCGATCCGCCGACACCGACTTCCGGCAGAGCATCGCCCATGAGTACCGGAACCGTTCGCTCTTCATCGCCCCGGCCGAGGCGGCGGTGGCTTACGACCGGGCGGCGCTGGCGAGCGTCCGCTCCCCGAGCGGTCCCGCCACCGAGGTGGACGCGGCCCAGATCGAGCGGGAGATCGCGACCACGCGCGCGAACGTCCGTCAGCTCGCGGGAAGGGTGCAGGAGCTGCACAAGATCATCTCGCAGAACCTGAATCCGTCGACGCAGTTGATGACGTCCTCGACTCCTCAGACGCGCGTCTTCCACGCCATGTCGATCAAGACGGTGGCCCTGCTCGGCGTGCTGCTCCTGCTGCTGACCCTCGTGACCGCGGTCCTGGCGAGCCTGTTCCACAGCCGCATGCACGCCGGAGACGCGGAACAGGGCGCCGTGGGCAGGCGGATGGAGGGCGCGGCCTAACTCCGTGTCATCAGTCGCCGTCGGCGACCGAGAGCAGGTAGCGGCCGTAGGTGCTGTTGCGCAGGGGCCGCGCCAGCTCGCGCACCTGCGCCGCGTCGATGGCGCCCATGTGGTACGCCACCTCCTCCGGGCAGGCGATCTTCAGTCCCTGCCGCAGCTCCACGGCGCCGACGAAGTTCGACGCGCCGAGGAGTGACTCCTGGGTGCCGGTATCGAACCAGGCATAGCCCCGTCCGAGCTGCTCGACGTGCAGGTCGCCGCGCTCGAGGTAGATGCGGTTGACGTCCGTGATCTCGAGCTCTCCCCGCTTGGAAGGCGGTAGCTTGGCCGCCATCTCGACGACGTCGCGGTCGTAGAAGTAGAGGCCCGTGACGGCGAAGTTGGACTTCGGGTCTTTGGGCTTCTCTTCGATGGAAAGCGCCCGGCCGCCCTCCCCGATCTCGACCACGCCGTAACGCTCGGGATCGTGCACGCGGTAGGCGAAGACGGTCGCGCCCTGCTCCCGGGCCGCGGCGCGCTGGAGGGTCTCGGTGAGGCCGTGGCCGTAGAAGATGTTGTCGCCGAGGATCAGGCAGCTCGTGTCGTCGCCGACGAAGTCGCGGCCGACGATGAAGGCGTCGGCCAGGCCGCGCGGCGATTCCTGGACCGCGTACTCGATGCGGATGCCCCACTGGCTGCCGTCGCGGAGGAGGTTCCGGAAGAGCGGCTGGTCCTGCGGCGTCGTGATGACGAGGAAGTCGCGGATCCCCGCGAGCATCAGCGTCGTCAGCGGGTAATACACCATGGGCTTGTCGTAAACGGGCAGAAGCTGCTTCGAAACGACGGACGTGATCGGGTAAAGCCGCGTGCCCGAACCGCCCGCGAGAATGATTCCTTTGCGCATCGGGCGCGCATTGTAGTCGGAAGGCGCGCCGGCACCACCACTGTCATCCTG
>DASUSN010000103.1:0-23863 GCA_036375075.1 Thermoanaerobaculia bacterium
CCCAGGTCCCTCGCTCGACGCTCGGGATGACAGGCAAATGTAGGGCGTGGCTTCAGCCCGCCCTTCGGACGGGGAGGGGGAACGCCGCCGCCCACGAGAGAGGCGGGCTGAAGCCACGCCCTACATGGAAAGCGGAGGCGATTGCGATTGCCTCCGCACTCCAAACTCAGGGCATGCCCATCGCGGAGTCGGGGACCGGGAGGGGGACGACCGTGGCGAGGGAGGCTACGCGGCGGCCGCCGGCGAAGCGCTTCTCGAAGTAGGGCGAGTCGAGGCGGTCGACGGTCACCGCGCGGCGGCGGCTGGCGGCGTGGACGAACTGGCCGTCGCCGATGTAGATGCCGACGTGCGAGATCCCGCGTTTGTAGGTGTTCCTGAAGAAGACCAGGTCGCCCGGCTGGAGCTCGTCGCGCTGGACGATGCATCCCTGCCGGAACTGCGCGGCGGCCGTGCGCGGGAGCTCGACGGCCATCGTGCTGAAGACCCGGCGCACGAGGCCCGCGCAGTCGAAGCCCTTGTTCTCGTCCTGTCCGCCGAAGCGGTACTTGACGCCGAGCCAGGAGAGCGCGCGCTCGACCATGCCCGGACGCTGTTGCTGAGGAGCCTCCTCCGCGAACGCGACCGGCACCAGGAGCGCCGCCAGGACAACCATGACCGCAAACTTCTTCAACGGGGCGGGACTCTATCGGGTCGAGGCTGCCGGATGCAACCGTGCTAAAACGGTGACATGACCCGCGCCGCCATCCTCACCGCCATCCTCCTGACGGCCTGTTTCCACGCCCCGGCCCCCGTCCGGGAGGTTTCCGTCCCCTCCGGCAAGGGAGCTGCCGAGCCGTTCCTCTTCGCGGCCCGCGACGGCTCCCTCCTCCTGAGCTGGATCGATGACGGGAGCGTGCGCATGGCCCGCTACCGGGACGGCAAGTGGTCGGCGCCGTCGACGGTCGTCCGGCGCAACGATCTCTTCGTCAACTGGGCCGACTTCCCCTCGGTCGTCGAGATGCCGGGCGGCACGCTGCTCGCGCACTGGCTGCAGAAGAGCGGCTCGGGCACGTATGCCTACGACGTCCGCCTGGCCCGCTCGAAGGACGGCGGCCGGACCTGGTCCCCCTCGGCCGTCCTGCACGACGACGGCACCCAGACCGAGCACGGGTTCGTCTCCCTCGTCCCCGACACCACCCGCCCGCTCGTCCACGCCCTCTGGCTAGACGGCCGGAAGATGCAGGGGCAGGGGGATGGACACGAGCACGGCGGCGACATGAGCCTGCGCTACGCGACCGTCGACGCCAACGGCCGCATCGCGAAGGGCGCGGAGCTCGACGGGCGGGCGTGCGAGTGCTGCACGACGGGGATGACCATGACCGCGAACGGCCTCGTGGCCGCATACCGCGACCGCGACGCGAATGAAGTGCGCGACATCTCGGTCGTCCGGGCCACCGGGAACGGCTGGACGAAGCCCGCCTCGCTGCATGCCGACAAGTGGACGATCAACGGCTGCCCCGTGAACGGCCCGCAGCTCGACGCGCGGGGCCGCGACGTGGTGGCGGCGTGGTTCACCGGCGCCGCGGACCAGCCGCGCGTGTACGTCGCGTTCTCCGCCGACGCCGGCGCCACGTTCGGCAAGCCGGTGCGCGTCGACGGCAACGCGCCGACCGGGCGCGTGGACGTCCTCCTCCTCCCCGACCGCAGCGCGTTCGTCACCTGGATCGACGGCGCGGGCACCGACACGGCGTTCGTGGCCCGGCGCGTCACCCGCGACGGCAAGGCCGGCCCGATCGTCACCCTCGCAAAGTCCACCACCGCCCGCGGCGCTGGCTTCCCCCGGGCGGCTCAGATCGGCAAGGACACCTACGTCGCCTGGACCGAGCTGCAGCCGGAGAAGAGAATTCGGCTGGCCTCCGTACGCTTACAATGAATGCGATGGCCGACCCGCTCGTCACCGTCACTGCCTACGCCGCGCCGAACGACGCGCAGACGGCGCAGGGCGTGCTCGACTCCGCCGGCATCCCGGCGGTGATCGACCCCGCGCCGCACAAGCTGCGCGTGCGCGTGCCGAACCTCGACGCGCTCAAGGCCGGCGACCTCCTCACGGTCCGGGCCCCGGGCTTGGCCGAGATCGACGAAGCTGACGAGGACGAGCGCGAGCGCGTCTGCCCCGCGTGCGGCTCGCCCGACGTGGAGTCCGCCCGCCGCGCGCAGATGTTCGGCCTCGTCGTGACCGTGGCCATCGCCGTCGGCGTCGCGGCGGAGATGATCCAGGCCGCGTTCTTCGCCGTCGCCGCCGCGGCCGTGTTCCTCCTCATCGCCGGACGCTGGCGCTGCCAGTCGTGCAACGAGTCGTGGGATTGAGCCTCGACCGCGACCTCCGCCAGCGACTCGAATCCTACCTCCGCCCTCTCTACCAGGACCTCGACGGCATTTCCCGGGTGGAGGAGGTTGAGCGCATCGCCGCCATCGCCCGCCGCCTCTACGCGGCCGACGACCGCGCCTTCGAGCTGCTGCTGCTGTTCCACAGACTGGGACGCTGGCTGGACAAGGTCGGCAATCTCTCCCGGACCGTGCTCGCCGTGGGAGGCCTCACCGAAGCCGAGCTGCGCCGCACCGCTGCGTCCATCGCCCGTCTCGAAGATCCGCAGTCCGAGGGGGAGCGGGCCGTGGCCGCGGCGGTGATGATCGACTCGGCGGGCGTGCGCGGACTGACGGAGCTCTTCACCCGCGCGCGGCGCGAGGGGAGCTCGTTGATGGACGTCCTGCGCGCCGCCCTATCCGACGTCGCCACGCCCGACTGGCTCCCGCCGCAGGCGGAAGAATGGCTGCATGCGCGGCGCGAGGCCCGCCGTGAGGTCTGCAAGAGGTTGCTGGACGAGCTGGATCTCTCGGACCTGGCAAAAAAGTAGGGCGGGCTTTTCAGCCCGCCCTACGGAAACACACTTCGGTTACGGATGTCAGTTGCGGACGTCGCGCACGAGCCAGATCCGCTCCGCGAACGGCGTCGTCGCGTTCGGGTTCGAGATCTGGACCTCGATCACGTCGCCGCGCTCGAGCCCCGACACCGGGTGCATGGCGCCGGAAACGCTGACGTTCGCGTTCGAGCCGTACGAAACGATCACGCGGCTGCCCGTGTTCGCGCCGGAGTTGAAGCCGGCCGCCCAGGTCGCCGATTCGAGCTCGATCGTGCGGCGGGAGGTGTCGACGTAGCGCACCGTACCGCGGATCGTCGACATCTGCGAAGACGTCGAGCCCGACCCTAAGGTCCCGTTGCTGTTGCTGACGTTGCGGACGACCGTGATGTCGCGCGCCAGGTAGCGGCTGCTGCTGCCCGTGTCGCTCAGACGGATCTCGATCTCGTCGCCGCGCTCAAGGTCGCCCGCCCGGTAGGTCTGGTTGTTCCAGTACACCGGGGTCGCGCTCTCATAGTCGACGGTCAGAACCGAGCCGTTGCCGCGGTCGACTTCGATCGTGCGGCGGGAGGTGTCGACGTAGCGCACCGTGCCGCGGATCGTGTCGTAAGAGCTGCCGGGATACGTGCTCGAGCCCGATGTGCCCGAGGACACGTCGCGCAGGACGGTCACCGTCTCCGCGTGGAGCTGATTGCCCGACTCGTCGACCTGCACGGACACTTCATCGCCACGCTCGAGGTCGGCGACGCGGAACGTCTGTCCCTGGAATCCGACGGTCGTCTCATCGTCGTAATAGACGCGGACGCTGCCGCTGCTCCCGCCGTTCGAGAGCATGTTGCTATACCCGCTGACGTTCGTCAGGTACACGACGCGGCTCGACGTATCGACGTGGTCGACCGTGCCGCGGATCTCGTAGTCATTCGCGCTCGAGCCACCGCCGAGGATGTCTCCCAAGCCGCCGCCGGAGCTTCCGCAGGCGGCGAGGAATACGAGCGCTAAAGTAGCTGCTGCCAATGATTTAGGTTTGGTCATAGGTCATAATCCCCC
The DNA here is from genome assembly GCA_036375075.1 of Thermoanaerobaculia bacterium. GTDB lineage: Bacteria > Acidobacteriota > Thermoanaerobaculia > Gp7-AA8 > Gp7-AA8 > QHVT01. Next base: position 3,945 of record DASUSN010000103.1, read on the forward strand.
GCCTTTTCGTAGAGCAGGAAGCGTGCCGCCGGAGGGGGTGTAGGGCATTGGTTCAGTGGCAGGAGCTCAGGCCGTGCAGGAACGCGCCGAGGACGCCGTAGACCCGCTCCGGCTGTTCCAGCCACGGAAAGTGGCCGGCGTTGTCGATCCACTCCAGCTTCGAGCCCGGAAACGTCTCGTGGACTTCCTCCGCGCTCTCCAGCGGGTCCTGCTTGCCGTGCAGCACGAGCACCGGCGCCTTCACCTTCTCCAGCCCCGCGCGGAGGTCGAGGGTCATCATCTGCGGCACGACGGCCCAGAACATCCCGTCGTTGAAGGAGGTCTCGTCGAGGGAGTCGATGAGCAGTTGCGCCTTGGCGCGGTCGGCAAAGTACGCGGGCGTCTTCGCCTTGGTCACCTCGAGCACGGCGCGGCGGTGGTTCTCCTTCTTCCGCTCCGGATCGCTCCACTTCGCGATCGACGCGCGCTCCTCCTCGCTGAAGCGCGACTCGAGATTCGCGTTGAACTTCAGCATCCCCTTCAGCGTCGGCCCGCCGGAGTCGATCAGGGCCAGGGCGGCGATGCGCCCGGGGTGCTCGCGCGCGTACATCATCGCCAGGATGCCGCCGAAGGAGTGACCGGCGATGACCAGCTTCTCGGCCTTCAGCTCCTGCCGCAGCGCCTCGATGTCGCCGGTGAGGTTCTTCAGCGAGATCGTCGCCGCGTCGTACTTGTCGACGGCCGACTTCCCCGTCCCGCGCTGATGCAGCAGCACGAACCGGTGCCCGTCTTTCAGCTTCTCCGCGATCGGACGCAGGTAGTCGGGCGAGAACCCCGGACCGCCGGAGAGCAGCAGCACCGGCTCGCCCTGGCCGACGACGTCGTAGTGCAGCGTGGTGCCGTCGTGGGACTTGAAGGTGGCGGCAGAGAGAGGGAGGGCGAGAAGGAGGAGAAGGATCAGGCGACGCATCGGCGGGAAGTGTACGACGCGGCAAAGAATAGGACGAATAGGACGAATAGGACCTATAGGACGAATAGGACAGTCCTATACGTCCTATAGGTCCTATTCGTCCTATCCGAGCTAAGTCCGCAGGACGCCCGCCCGCTCGTACACCTTCGCCTCGATGAACGTGTCCACGAGCGCGGGGTCTAGCAGGCCGTCGTTCATCTCCATGCGCAGGATGTCCAGCGCGCGCTCGGTCGGCACCGCGCGTTTGTACGGGCGGTCGCTGGCGGTGAGGGCGTCGTAGATGTCGGACACCGTCATCATGCGCGACTGGATGGGGATGTCCGAGGCCGTCAGCTTGCGCGGATAGCCGAGGCCATTGAGCTTCTCGTGATGGGCGTAGGCGATGTCCGCCACGGCCGCCAGGTCACGCGTCCAGGGGATCTTCTGCAGGAAGTTGAACGTGTGCGTGACGTGGCTCTCGATCTCCATCCGCTCGGCGGCGTCGAGATTGCCCTTGCGGATCGACAGGATGCGCGCCTCTTCCGGGTCGACCAGCAACCGCTTGTCCCCGCGGATGTCGACGTAGTCGCGCGAGGCCAGCGCCTGCAGGAACTGGAAGTCGCCTTCCGGCAGCACGGTGGGCTCGTTCGACTGCGCGATGAACGCGAAGTCCTTCTGCAGCTTCAGAATCGTCTCCGCCGCCTCGGCGTCCGCATGGGCCGAGAACTCGTCGAAGCCGTCCCGCCCGTGCGCGAGGAGGTAGTCGATCTTCTTCCGCGCCGCGTCGTTCTCGACGCTCTTCATCAGGTACTCGAAGCGCCCGCGGATGTTCTCGAGCTGCATCGGGTACAGCTTCTTCTCCTTGACCAGCACCTGCTCGCGCACGCCGACTTTGCCGAAATCGTGCAGCAGCGAGGCGTACCGGATCTCGCGGATCTGGTCGTGGGTGAAGCGGACGTCGCTGAAATCCCCGCGGTCGATCCGGTCGACGACCTTCGCCAGTTCGACGGTGAGGTCCGCGACGCGGAACGAGTGACCGGAGGTGGTCGGGTCCCGCTGCTCGATCGCCGTGACCGCGGCGGTGACGAAGCCTTCGAACAGCCGCTCGATCGATTCGTAGAGCAGGTTGTTCTCGACGGCGACCGCGGCCTGGCTGGCCAGCGCGCGCATGATGTCCGCCGTGTCCTGATCGAACGCGATGACGCTGTCCGGAACGCTGGCGGCCGTAAGGCGCGCCGCCGCAGTGGCGCGTTTTCGATTGATGAGCTGCAGCACGCCGATCACGTCGCCGGCGTGGTTGGTCATCGGGAAGACCAGCAGCGACCGGGTGAGGTAGCCGTTCTTCTCGTCGAAGGTGCGGTTGATCTCGTACTCCGCTCCCGGCGGGAGGTTGTACGCGTCGTCGATGACCAGCGTCTCGCCCGTCATCGCGACGTAGCCGGCGAGGCTCTTGCGCGTGATCGGCAGGACCTTTTCTTCGAAGGCCTCCACGTCGATGGAGTCGTTCTGGGCCAGCTTCCAGCGCAGCACGCCGGTGCCGTCGACTTCGTCGAGGAGGTAGAGCGATCCGGCGTCGGCGCGGGAGATCTCCCGGGCCTTGCTCAGGATCATCGTCAGCAGGACCGAATGATCGCGGACGGTCGAGAGCGCCCGGCCGACTTCCGCGACTTCCTGCAGCTCGCGGGTGCGCTCGCTGAGCTGCTTCTCGAGCTGATCCGCGCGGCTTTTCTGGTAGAGGAACTGATACGCGCGCTTGACGGCGCTCAGCAGCACCGCGGTGGATGGGCTCGCGGGCAGATGCAGGTACACCCCATCGTCAGCCAGCCAGCGCGGCTGTTCGTCGAGGCCCACGCCGACCACGGCCGTGCGGGAGTCGAGGCGGAGGATGCTCTTGCGCCCGTTGGCGGAGCCGCGGTCGACCACGACTACGCGCAGACCGGAAACATCGTTGCGGGTGAGCTCGTCCAGATCGCCGAGCCGGCTGGGCGCGATCGATTCGCGGGTCAGCTCGTCGGCATACAGGCCGATCGGAAACGAGTCCGAGTGCAACAGCGTCAGCATCTGCATGGTCGTAGGATTACCCGCCGTGCAACCCTGATGCGCGGGCCATTCTTCCAGCCACCGTATTCGCTTTCATTATGGCACTGGACCGTGTGAAGTTCCTCGGGTTCCTCGGGTTCCTCGGGTTCCTCGGAGTTCCTCGGGGTGGTGGCCCCTCCTCCGAGGAACCCGAGGAGCTCCGAGGAACCGAGGAACTGCTCCCGCCACTACAATGCCTCCCCATGCTCAAGCGTGCACTGCCGTTCCTTCTGCTCGCCGCATTCGCTCTCGCCCAGGAGCAACAGCAACCCTTCGCCCCGGACCGGCGTCCGGACGAAGGCGAGGGGCCGTTCCGGCGGCTCATCATCCGCGGCGCCACCGTCGTCGACGGCTCCGGCGCGCCTCCCGTCGGCCCCATGGACATCGTCATCGAGGGCAACCGCATCGTCGAAGTGCGCGGCGTCGGCTATCCGAAGGTCGAGATCGATCCCGCCCGCCGCCCCCGCCTCGGCACGGAGGGGACGACGAAGGAGATCGACGGGTCGCGCATGTACGTGCTCCCCGGCTTCGTCGACATGCACGGGCATCCCGGCGGCACGCAGCAGGGCACGACGGCGGAGTACGTCTTCAAGCTCTGGCTCGCGCACGGCATCACCACCGTCCGCGATCCCGGCGCGGGCAACGGGCTCGAATGGACGATCCACGAGCGCGACCGCAGCGCGAAGAACGAGATCGTCGCGCCGCGCATCGTGCCCTACGCGTTCACCGGCAGCTCCATGTGGCAGGGCGGCCCGATCAACTCGCCCGAGCAGGCGCGCAAGTTCGTCCAGTGGGTGGCGAAAGGCGGCGGCGCGGGCCTGAAGATCATCGGCGGCGGCTCCGATCCGGTCTACGACCCCGAGATCCTCGCGGCGCTGCTCGACGAGGCGAAGAAGCACAAGCTCGGGACTACCACGCACCTCGCGCAGCTCGGCGTCGCCCGCATGAACATCCTCCAGGCTGCCCGCCTCGGCCTCGACTGCATGGAGCACTGGTACGGCCTGCCCGAGTCGCTGTTCGCCGACCGCACCGTGCAGGACTACCCGCCCGGCTACAACTACGCCGACGAGCAGAACCGCTTCGGCGAGGCCGGCCGCCTGTGGCGTCAGGCCGCGCCTCCGGGATCGCCGAAGTGGAACGCGGTGATGGACGAGCTGCTGAAGCTGAACTTCACCCTCGACCCGACGTTCACGATCTACGAAGCCAGCCGCGACCTCATGCGCGCCATGCGCGCCGAATGGCACGACCGCTACACCCTCCCCTCGCTGTGGAAATGGTACGAGCCGAGCCGCAAAGCACACGGTTCCTACTGGTTCGACTGGACTACCCGCGACGAGATCGAGTGGAAGAACAACTACCGCCTCTGGATGACCTTCGTCAACGAGTACAAGAACCGCGGCGGCCGCGTCACCACCGGCTCCGACTCCGGCTACATCTACAAGCTCTACGGCTTCGACTACATCCGCGAGCTCGAGCTGCTGCAGGAGGCCGGCTTCCATCCGCTCGAAGTCATCCGCGCCGCCACGTTCCACGGCGCCGAGGCGCTGGCCGCGCCGTCGGGGAAGAAGGCGGAGTACGGCCTCGTGCGCGCGGGCATGCTCGCCGACCTGGTGCTCGTCGATGAAAACCCGCTCGCCAACCTCAAGGTTCTCTATGGCACCGGCGCCATCCGCGTGAACGACGACACCGGGAAAGTCGAGCGCGCCGGCGGCGTGAAGTACGTGATCAAAGACGGGATCGTGTACGACGCGAAGAAACTCCTGGCAGACGTAGAGAAGATGGTGGCGGCAGTGAAGAAGTAGCGCAGTCGCCGAAGCCGCGCGCCATGCCCGCAAGGTGCAGGTCGCGTCGAACGGCGACCTGATGCTCGCCGTGTGGGAGGACGAGCGGGCGCTGGGGACCGACATCCTCGCCGCGCGTGCGGGGGACCGGGATGGATGCCCCCGCGGAGCGCCGGCTTCCCAGCCGGCCGCTACGCCGCCTTCCAGGCGGCCGTTCTCGCGAGCGCCGTGCCGGCTGGAAGCCGGCGTAGCGGCCGGCAGGATGCGGGCGCTCCGCATCCGGCGCGCGCGTCAACCTACCCCACCGTGAGCGTCGACTCTCCGCCCGCGTCGAGGCGGAGCAGTTCCACGTCCACCTCGCCGATGCGGATGCGGCAGCGGGGCAGGAGCTCGGTCACCGCCGTGATTCTCGCGCCGCCGACGAACGTGCCGTTCTTGCTGTGCAGGTCTTCGAGCGTCGTCCCCGCGCGCGAGACCAGCAGCCGCGCGTGCACCCGCGACACCGATGGCCGGTCGATCGTCACCGCGCAGTCGACACGCCGGCCGATGAGGTGGCCGCCCTCGGTCAGCGTCACCTCCCGCCTCTCCCACCGCACCAGCAACAGGCCCGGCAGCGCCTCCGCCGCTTCGCACTCCCCCGCCGTTCCGGCGAAGGCGTAGCCGAAGCCGTAGACCGTGCGGATCAGGCCGGCGCTGCCGCCACGCTCTTCCAGCGCCGTGCGGATCTCCAGCACGAGCGTCTTGAGGTTCGACTCCTCCACGATCGCCCCGCCCCACACCTGGTCGAGCAGCTCGCGTTTGCTGATCGCCTTCGGCCGCTGGCGGATCAGCAGCTCGAGCAGCCGGAAGGCGCGCGGCGTCAGCCGCACGGGCTCGCCGCCGCGGAGCAGCTCCTTCCGTTCCGTGTCGAGGCTGAACTGTTCGAAGACGAACCTGGGCATCGATTCCCACCAGATTCCTACCGGCTCCTCACGACTTTTGCCGCGCGGAAGCCGATGCTGGAGATGTGTTTGCGACCCGATCCATTCTAGGCGACGAGGCGGCGGGTAGGGATTCCTTCCTCATCGACCTCTCCTTCCTCGGAAACCTTCAGTTCCGAGACCTCATGATCGGTGCCCGCATCGGCCATATCCGTGTCCTCGGCGTCCTCGGGCAGGGCGGGATGGGAGACGTCTACCACGGAGTCGACGAGCGCCTGAACCGCCCCGTCGCGCTGAAAGTCATCCGCGCCGAGCACCGCCCGAGCGCGGACTGGCGCTCGCGCTTCATCCGGGAAGCACGCGCCCTCTCCGCGCTCGACCACCCGAACATCTGCCGCATCCACGACTACATCGAGGCGCCCGAGGGGGACTTCCTCGTGCTCGAGCTGATCGAGGGCGTGACGCTCGACAAGGCCGTGAAGCAGGGCATGAGCCGCGCGCGCAAGCTGCGCGTCGCGACGGAGATCGCCGACGCCCTCGCCGCCGCGCACCGCAAGGGAATCGTCCATCGCGACCTCAAGCCGGAGAACGTGATGATCACGCCGTCCGGCGCGCCGAAGATTCTCGACTTCGGCCTGGCCCGCCAGGGATCGGACGACGACACGCAGGAAGCCGCGCCGCCGCCGATCGAGCCGATCGAGCGGGCGCGTACGCTCCTCTATCCCATCGGCAGCCGGGTCACGCCCGCGAACCAGCCGCCGGTCCTGCTCACCGAAGCCGGATGGGTGCTGGGCACGCCGTCGACGATGAGTCCCGAGCAGGCGGTCGGCAAGATGGCCACGTCCGCGAGCGACATGTACTCGTTCGGCCTGGTGCTGCAGACGCTCTTCACGGAAAAGCCGTTGCACCCGGAGGACCTCAGCGCGAAGGAGCTGATGAGGCGCGCGTCGTGCGGCGTCGTCGAGCCGATGACCGGCCAGCCGCGCGACATCACCGCGCTGGTGAAGCGTCTCCAGAGCCTCGCGCCCGCCGACCGGCCCACGGCCGTCGAGACGCTACATCTCCTCCGCCGGATCGAAGACGCACCGCGGCGGCGCGCGCGCTACGCCATCGCCGCGCTCGTGGTCCTGGCCATCCTGGCCGGCGCGGTGAAGTACATCGCCGACATCACCGCCGCCCGGCGCGAAGCGGAGCGGCAGCGCAGTCAGGCCGAGCAGCTCGTGAGCTTCATCGTCGGCGACCTGCGCACGAAGCTGGAAGCCGTCGGACGGCTGGACGTGCTCGACGCCGCGGCCACGCGCGCGCTCGCGTACTTTGCGTCGCTGCGCCCCGACGAGCTGGGCGGCGATGACCTGCATCGACACGCGCTGGCCCTCGCACAACTGGGGGAAGTCCGCGCGCACGAGGGCAAGCTGGATGAAGGGGTCAAGCTCTTCGAGCAGTCCCTGCGCTTCGCGACCGCGGCCGCGTCGCGCGACCCGAAGCGCCAGGACTGGCAGCTCGCCGTGTCGAACGCGCATTACTGGCTGGCCGACGCCTTCGTGCGGAAGGGGGACTACGCGCGCGCTCTGCAGCACGGGCAGCGCTACCTCGCCATCGCCCGGCGCCTGGTCGACACCCATCCCGGCGACTGGAAGCTCCAGGCGGAACTGAGCTACGGACACGGCAACGTCGGAGCAGCCTTCGAGGCCTCCGGCAACGTCGAGGCCGCGCTGCGCGAATACCGCCGGGCGGTGAGCCTCGACCGCGACCGTCTGGCCAGCTCGCCGTCGAACGCGCAGTGGCAGGAAGACCTGGCCACGTCGCTGAACCGCGTCGGCGTGGTGCTGCAGTCGAAGGGCGATCTGACCGGCGCGCGCGGCGCGCTCGAAGAAGAGCTCGCGCTGCGGCGCCGGCTCGCGGAGGCCGCGTCGAACGACGCGAGGCGCATCCGCGAGCTGGCCAACAGCCTGGCGTTCATGGGTCAGTTGCACGAGAAGCTCGGGAACCGGCCCGGAGCCGTGACGGCCGTGCGCGAGGAGCTCGCGCTCTCCACGCGGCAGGCCGAGCTCGATCCGTCCAACGTCAACATGCGCCGCAACCGCGCGGTCGCGCAGTCGAGACTGGCCATCCTCCTGATGGAGTCGGATCTTGCCGCCGCGCTGGACCTGATCGACAGCGCGACCCGATCCCTGCGCGAAGTCGTGCGCGTCGACGCCCGCCCCGCGCGGCGGCGCGATCTGGCGGTTGCGTACCAGCGCCAGGCCACGCTGCGGCTGCGCGCGGGCGATCGCGCCAGTGCCAGTCAGGCCGCGCGCAACGCACAAACCGCGATCGAGTCCGTCGCCCGCGACGATCCACAGCACCCGCAGACGCAGCGCGTGTTGCGCGAGGTCTCCGCCCTCACCGCCGAGCTGGCCCACGCGCCCCCGCGCATGCAGCCGTAACTCGCATTCGAACCACCCTGTTCGTAGCCGGCGCGCCGTGCATCGGCCGAAGTGTCCGAACGTCAACCGCAGAGAGAGCTTTTCAGGAGGAATCTCATGGCACGAAACGCAGCAGTACGCGAATTCACCCCGGTCCAGGCCATCAACGTCGGGCCGGACGTCTACGTGACGGTCTCGATGAAGCTCGTCGACGGCATCGTCGACTATGACGTGAGCCAATCCTACATCCGCGTTCCCAGGGAAACGATGCAGACCATCGTCTGGACGATCGACGCCTCGAAGTTGCCGTCCAACATCGAGGTCGCATTCGACAACCCGGCCATCACCATGTTTGGTGGCGGATCGTATCAGCGGACCGGCCCGCTGACGGCGCAGATCGACTGGACGAACATGCCTTCGCAGGAAGGCCAGTCGTTCTACTACACGCTGCGCATGTTCGGAAGGATCGTCAATGTGACCACGTCCGAGGTCACGTATTTCGCCCTCGACCACGATCCGACGATCCACAACGAGCCGCCGTCGTAATCGGGTTGCGGAGCCTCACACACTCCGTCGTCGAGTCTTACAAAAGCGGTCGCACAGTCTCACACGGCGTCCCGAGCCACCTGTGAGAGCTTGCGCGCATGAGACTCGACCGTTCAGATCCGCGCCCGGCATCGCTCGATGAGCGTCTTCAGGCCGCGCGCGTCGCCGAGAGCGTCGCGCGCCTTGAGCAGCTCGGTGAGCATGTCGGGCGACGTGATCTCGTCCGCCGCTTCTTCGATCTCGCCGTCCGACGACTCCACCGCCACCGCGATGTACGGAATGGCCCGTGCGTCGCGGCGGCGCGCCAGTCCGAGGGCGGCTTCGTGCGCCACGCAGCGATCGTCGTCCTTCAGGCGCTCCGCCAGCGCGGCGCGGATGCGCGGCGTGTCGTGATCCGACAGGCTGCCCACCGCGAACGTGGCCCGGTCGCGCACCGAGGTGTCGCCGTCCTTCATCAACGCCAGCAGCACGCGCTCGGCGCGCTCGTCGTCCGCGATCAGGTCTTCCAGCGCCGTGGCGACCGCCCAGCGCACATTCGCCGCCTCGTGCGTCGCGCAGCGGGCCAGCGCCTCGATCGTCCGCGCGTCCTGCCGTTGTCCGAGCGCGTGGACCACCGCTTCCACGACCGAGGCGTCGGCGTCGTCGATCATCGACAGCAGGATCTTCATCGCCTCGTCGGAAAAGGCGGTCAGTTGGCCGAGGATGTCGGCGCCGGCGACGCGCTCCGAGGATTCCGCGCTGCGGCAGGCCTGCCCGGCGCGCTCGAACACCTCCCGCGTGCCCAGCGCGTGCAACTGCTGGATCGCGCCCCAGCGGGAGTCATCGTCCTGCTCTCGAACGACGACCGCGAACAGTTCGTCGACGGAATGCACGCACCGATGCTACCTTACGTTTCGTTCATGCGCTCCATCCTGATTGTCATCGCGCTGTGTCTTTTCACCGCTTGTGGTGAGCTGAAGACTCCGACCGATCCCGGGGACGGCGGCGACCCGATCGATCCGACCGCGACGTTCACGCGCGTGCAGAACGAGATCTTCACTCCCTCCTGTGGAGTCATCGGTTGTCACGATCCCCTCGGCCAGTCGTCATCGGGACAATTGATCCTCACGCCGGGCCAGGCCTACGCGCAGACCGTGAACCGCGCGAGCACGGAGATGCCGAGCCTCTCGCGCATCCGGCCGAACGACGTCGCGAACTCGTACTTGTATCGCAAGGTCACCGGCGCCGGGATCACGGGCGAGCGCATGCCCCTCGGCGGCCCGCCTTTGAGCGACGCGCAGATCCGGCTCATCCGCGACTGGATCCGCCGGGGAGCTCCCAATGATTAGGGGACAGAGGGCAGGGCGCAGGGGGCAGGAGATGACGACGACTCGGGCTTTTCTCGTTGCGGTGGTTCTTTTCTGCGCCCTGCGCCCTGCGCCCTGCGCCCTCGCTCAGGACGAGGCGCCCGCGCTGCGGCCGCTGCCGGTCGGCGACGTGCTGCTGTCGCTGCCCAGCAATCAGATCGCGCCGCACGGCCAGTGGGACATCAAGTTCTCGCATCGCTTCAACCAGTCGCTCAGCGAGGGCTCGTTCAGCGATCAGTTGCACTCGCTGTTCGGCCTGGACACGAACGCGGACGTCGTCTTCGGCGCTTCGTACGCCATGCGTCCGGACCTGCAGTTGTCGCTCGCGCGCAGCAACGTGAACGACACGCTCGAAGGCGCGGCCAAGTACGTGGTCTTCCGGCAGACCGAAGGGGCACCGCTGACGTTGACCGCGCGCGGCGGCGTGGACCTCCGTACGGAAAAGGACATCGAGGACCGGACGTCGTTCTTCGCCCAGGCCATCGTCTCGCGCCAGTTCGGCCGCAAGGCGGAGATCTTCGCCATGCCGACCGTCGCTTCGAACGCTGGCCGGCAGGTCTCCGGTGACGATTCGGTGGCGCTTTTCGACTACGCGTTCAACGTCCCGGTGGGCCTCGTCTGGATGCTCCGGCCCGGCTTCGCCGCGGTGGTCGAGCTGACTCCCCCGAATACCGACCTTCCCGACGAAATGGACGGCGACCTCGGCTGGGCCCTCGGCGTAAAACGCAACATCGGCGGCCACTGGTTCGAGATCCTGCTGACCAACAGCCAGACCACGATGGTGGACCAGTACGTCACCACGACGTTCCAGGGCTCGCCCCTGGAGATGGACAGCATCCACCTGGGCTTCAACATCGAGCGCCGCTTCGGCCGCCGGAAGTAGCCGGGCCGTCGGTCAACTAAATGGCAGCCCGGTTGCACTGGGAACGCCCATGCGTTGTCCCGAGTGTCACGCCCTCAACGAACCAGGCGCAACCGCCTGCACGACGTGCGGGCTGCTACTCCTCAACGTCGAGCCCCCGAAACGCCGCGCGGAAGACTTTGCCGGGCAGCGGCGCCGCGCCAGGGACCAGGAAGAGGCGAAATGCCGCTTCTGCGGCGGCGCCATCGCTCAGAACGCCATCCGCTGCATGCACTGCTCCGAGGTGCTGGACGAAGACTTCTACCGCGACCGGGCCCAGAGGCTGCGCTCGCGCGTGAACTACGCGAGCTGGGTCGCCTACCTCTTCGGTCTCGGCGCGCTGCTCGTCTTCCGTCCCGTGGGAGTCGTCTCCATCGCGGCCGGGTTGCTGCTGTCCATCGCCTACTACGCCATCCCCGTGGAGCCGCCGAGCTCCCCGCGCAACAAGAAGGAGAAAGTCCCGCTGGGGACGCTCCTCCGCCGCCAGCTCAAGTTCGAACGCGTGGCCATTCCGCTCCCGGCGTTCCGGCACCGGAAGCTCGTGTTCGTCGGCACGCCGCTCGTCGCCGCGCTCATCGGCTACTCCGCGAACGTCCTGCTGCTCCAGCAGCCGGTCAACGACATCCTTCGCGAAAATGCCGCGCTGCGGGGGATGAAGGTCTCCGCCCACTACCAGTATTGGGTGATCCCCGGCGTCGTCGTCTACGACCTCGAGGAGCTCAGCTTCCGCCAGACGCCCATCGACGTGCACACCGCGTTTCTCGAGTTCGCCAAGAAGCTGAAGGCGAAGCGCTACTCGCGCGTCGATCTCTCGTACCGCGGCACGACCAAGTTCTCGATCGACGGCGACGCCTTCGCCCGCCTCGGCGAGGAGTACTCGAAGCGCAACTTCGACTACGTGCTGTACTCGTTCCCGCGCCTCTTCCGCCCGGCCAGCGGCACCACGCCGCTCGACCCCAAGGCGCCGAATCGCGACGCGCTGCTGGAGTTCCACCGCCAGTGGTACGGGCAGGACCAGTTGACGCGGACCGTGCGAAACGCGTTCTAATTGAGCGCATGAAGCTCAATGAATTGCTCCTCGCGCAGCTCGAGCGCGAGATTCCCTCCACGCGCAAGACCCTCGAACGGGTCCCCGAGGGTAAGGACGACTGGAAGCCGCACCCGAAGTCGATGCCGCTCGGCTATCTCTCGGTGCTGGTGTCGACCATGTTCGGCTGGATGGCCACGATGATCGACAGCGAGTTCCTCGACCTCGGACAGGGCGAACGGCCCGCGGTGACGAACGGCGCGGAGCGCCTGGCCATCTTCGACAAGTCCGTCGCCGACGCGCGCCGCGCGCTGTCCGGCACCAGCGACGAGCACCTGCTGAAGCCGTGGCAGTTGCGGGTGAACGGCCAGGTGGTCGACGAGAAGCCGCGGCACATCATGATCGCGGACACGTTCTCGCACCTCGCGCATCATCGCGCCCAGTTGACGGTGTACCTGCGCCTGAACGACCTCCCCATCCCGTCGATCTACGGCCCGACGGCGGATGAGGGCTGGGGCGGCTAGCGTCAACACACCCGCCAATCAAAGTCCTCCGTCCCACTCTGTGCCTCTGTGTCTCTGTGGTGAACACCAGCGTTCCTCGCGCGCAAAACGGCGCCCCTTGCAAGCGGCGGCGATCCACGCTGCGAGGCATGTCCGCATTCACCACAGAGACACAGAGGCACAGAGTAGGACGGAGGAGCGCCTACAACAGGCCTTCCGCCGTCAACTCGCGTTTCAACTGCACCGCGTCCACGAACTGGAACGCGCGGATCCCTTCCGCGCGCGCGGCCAGGACGTTCTCGATCAGGTCGTCGATGAACACGACGTTCTGCGGCAGCGCGCCGATCACCTCCAGCGCGCGGCGGAACATCTCGGGATCGGGCTTGGCCACGCGGAAGCGGTGGGAGAACACGAACCGGTCGTCCTTGCGGAAGAGCGACGAGAACCGCCGCGGGATCAGCTCCGCATGCACCTCGTTCGAGTTCGACAGGAACGCCACCCGGTACTTCGCGCGGATGCGGTCCAGCAGGTCCTCGCTCCCGGCGATCGGTCCGTCGAAGAAGTCGCTCCAGATCTCGCGGAAGTCGTGCAGCGACCCGCGGTAGCCCGCCTTGTCCGCGATGAAGTCGTAGAACTCGCGGAAGGTGACGGCGCCGCGCTCCATGTCGCGGTAGCCGCCCGGCTCCTCGAGGACCTCCACGAGCTGGTCGCGCGACAGCGACGCCGACCGGCACACGTTCTCCAGCACCCGCTCGTAGGCGAGCTTGATCAGCGTGTTGCCGAGGTCGAAGAGGAACCAGGTGATCATCACATCCTGAAGACGCCGAATCGCGGCTCCGCGACCGGCGCGTTGGCGGCGATCGACAGGCCGAGGCCGAGGTAGATGCGCGTGTCGGCGGGATCGATCACGCCGTCGTCCCACAGCCGCGCCGTCGAATAGTACGGGCTGCCCTCGGTCTCGTACTTCGCCAGCACCGGATCGGCGATGCTCCGCTCCTCCTCGGCCGACAGCTCCTTCCCCGCCCGCGCGAGCTGGTCCCGCTTGACGGTGGTCAGCACGCCCGCGGCCTGCTCGCCGCCCATCACGGAGATGCGCGCGTTCGGCCACATCCACAGGAACCGCGGCGAATACGCGCGCCCGCACATCCCGTAATTCCCGGCGCCGAACGAGCCGCCGATGATCACGGTGAACTTCGGAACGGTGGAATTGGCGACGGCGTGCACCATCTTCGCGCCGTCCTTGGCGATGCCGCCGCGCTCGTACTGCTTGCCGACCATGAAGCCGGTGATGTTCTGCAGGAAGATCAGCGGGATGCGCCGCTGGTTGCACAGCTCGATGAAGTGCGTCGCCTTGAGCGCGGACTCGGAGAAGAGCACGCCGTTGTTCGCGAGGATGCCGACCTTGTAGCCGAAGATCCGCGCGAAGCCGGTGACGATGGTCGTCGCGTAGCGCTCCTTGAACTCCTGGAACCGGGAGCCGTCGACGATGCGCGCGATCACCTCGCGGACGTCGTACGGCCTTCTCAGATCGCGGGGGATGACACCGTACAGCTCCTTCGGGTCGTACAGCGGCTCCTCGGGCTCGATGCGCGTCGGCGGCTCGGACTTCTCCAGCCGCAGGTTCTCGACGATGTTGCGGACGATGGCGATCGCGTCTTCGTCATCCTCGGCGAAGTGGTCCGCCACGCCGCTGATCCGCGTGTGCACGTCCGCCCCGCCCAGTTCCTCCGCCGTCACTTCCTCGCCCGTCGCGGCCTTCACCAGCGGCGGTCCGCCGAGGAAGATGGTGCCGGTGTTCTTGACGATGACGGCTTCGTCCGACATCGCCGGAACGTACGCGCCGCCCGCCGTGCACGAGCCCATGACCGCCGAGATCTGCGGGATCTCCGCGGCCGACATGATGGCCTGGTTGTAGAAGATCCTGCCGAAATGCTCGCGGTCGGGAAAGACGTCGGCCTGCAGCGGCAGGAACGCGCCGCCCGAGTCGACGAGGTAGATGCACGGGAGGTTGTTCTGCAGCGCGACTTCCTGCGCGCGCAGGTGCTTCTTCACGGTGATGGGCAGGTACGTGCCGCCGTTCACCGTGGCGTCGTTCGCGATGATCAGGCACTCCCGGCCGTGTACGCGCCCCACGCCCGTGACGATGCCCGCGGCGGGCGCCTCTTTCTCGTACATCCCGTTCCCGGCGAGCGGCGAGAGCTCGAGGAAAGGCGTGCCGTCGTCGAGCAGCCCGCTGATGCGTTCGCGGACGAACACCTTCCCCTGCTCGCGGTGCCGGGCCAGGTACTTCTCCCCCCCGCCCTGCCGCACGCCGGCGATGCGCTCGTTCAACTCGTCGACCAGCCCCTGCAGCCGCTGCGCGTTGGCCTTGAAGTCCTCCGAGGAGGAGTCGAGATGGGTCTCCAGCGATTCCATGCGGGCGGGAGTCTATCTCGGACCACCGTCGCGGCAATCACATGCGTGGGTGACGCGGCGATCACCTCGCCGGGTGATGCCTGTCGCCGACCGGAGCCTGTCTCTCTGGCCTGATCCGGATGCGCGATTTTGTGCAGGCCGGAGATGTCCATGAACCCACGACTCGTCCTTCGTTGCACCGTAATCCTCGCCATTGCGTCCGCGTCATCGGCGGCGACGTTCACCGTAACCAATCCGGTTGACGCCGGGCCGGGCACCCTCCGGCAGGCGATTCTGGACGCAAATGCGAGTCCGGGGCGGGATCGGATTGCCTGCATGGCCGGCTCCGCTCCTTCCTCGGCTCTTCCGCACATCACCGATCCCGTGGACCTGGGGAATGCGGGCCTGTCGGATCAACGGCCCGCGGTGCAGAGCTGGCCTCCGTTCCCTCTGGTCTTCGGGCCCGGATCGAGCGGGAGCACGCTTCGCAACGTGCACCTCATGGGTCTGGTCGTCGAGGCCGGGGTTTCGGGGATGACGATCGCCGCGAATACGATCGAGGGACAGGTCACGATCGCCGGCGACAGAAATGTCATTGGCGGAACGGCGCCAGGCGAAGGGAACAACTTCGCCGCTGCCTCCACTCTGATCGCAAACTTCATGTCGGTCACGGGCGACGAGAACGAGTTCTATCGGAACACGTTCGGCCTGATGAGCATCGCCTTTGCGCAAGGAAATCGCGTCGGGAGCGTCGGAAACGGCAATACCTTCGTCGGAAAGACCACCCATCCCAGCGCTTCGACCACCGACGCCTTGCTCCTCCGCTCTGCGCCAACGATCGTCGAAGGCAACACCATCGGTTCGCACGGCACGTGGAGGCTGCACGCGGGGATTCACGTGGTCCAGGCGTCGCCTCCAGGCGGTCCGTCGCGAATCGCCGGAAACGTCATCTATGGAGGCAGCGGTCACCCCGCCGTCTGGGTCGAGGGCCCCGTGAGCGGCGTCGAGATTCTCGGAAATCCAATCCTTGCTCCGGGGATCGCCCTGACGGGCGGCGCAAACGACGACCAGCCCCCCCCGGAACTGGCCGGCGCTCTCTGGCAGCCGAGCGGCATCACGGTGACGGGCATCGTGCGCGGAGCGCCCGGGACGCTCCACATCGTCGAGCTCTACGGCGGGCGGAAACGGATCCCGTATTCATGCTGTCCCGACTTCGTCGTGTACGAGCCAACGCTGTCGGCGACGTTCGACGTGACGACGGATGCGGCAGGAACGGTGGAGTTCACCCACACCATCCCCGCAGGTATCCCGCTTGACGACATCCAGGACATGGCCGCGACTGCAACGAACGCGGTCACGCGCAGCACCTCGGCAACCTCGTACGGAATCATCGTCGACGAGATGACGACATTCGCGCTCGGCAGCGCGTCCTATGCCGTGCACGAAGAGGACGCCCAGGTCACGATTCCCGTCGTCCGCAGCGGCGGCTCAAGGGAGTGTTGCTTCGAGGTGACCTACAAAACCGTGAACGGCACGGCCAGAGCCGGTGAGGACTATGAAGGCGTCAGCGACTGGACCAACGTCGCGTTCTCCGATCCGATGTCATCCGAGGCCGTCATCACGATACCGATCCGCCGGGATCGAGCTCGCGAGCCCGACGAGACGTTTACCGTCCTGCTGTCCGTCCCGCCATTACCCCACGTCACGCTGGGGACCGCGACCGCGACCGTGACCATCCTGGCAGCGCAGGAGCCCATCCCCACCCTCTCGCAGTGGGCACTGCTTCTCCTCACGCTAGGACTGGCCACGGCGGTGCTGATACGGCTGCGTTAGATGGCCGGCTGGAAGCCCGGCGCTCCACGCGGGGACATCCGCCGAATAGCAGCATGTCCCCACTCTTTTCCAATGGTCCCTGCTCGGGGCCCGGCACATGCCTTGACAAGCGCAGCCATTTAACAGCTAATAACTTTTCATGCAGCGAGCGGCCTCCGTCCTCACGTTCCTCCTTACCGCCATGTCCGCTCACGCCGCCACGTACACGGTCTCCAGCCCCGCCGACGCCGGGCCGGGGACGCTGCGTCAGGCGATCCTGGACGCCAACGGAAGCGCGGGCGCCGATCAGATCGTCTTCACCACGCCGGCCGTCGTCGCCACCGCGGCGATGCCGGACATCACCGATGTCGTCGCGATCGACGGCTCGGTCGGCAGCGGCAGGGTGGACATCCAGGGTGTGCCCGTGAATGCAGGGGCGTTCGTCTTTCAGGCCGGTGCGTCCGGCAGCACGCTGACCGCCGTCAGCGTCCGGCTGTACCTCGACCCGCTCACCATCAACGCGAACAACGTGACGGTGACGGACAGTGTGTTCGAGAACGTCTCGCAGGTGAACGGAACGGGCAATACGCTCAACGGCGGAAATGTGTTCGCCGTTCTCAGAGTCTTCGGCAGCAACAACATCGTCGAAGCGAACGCGATCGGCTACGTGGCGGTCGTGAACGGCGCGAACAACCGCATCGGCAGCATCGGAAACGGCAACACGATCGGACCGGGCGGAGTCTCCGTGCCCGTCCCCGCCAACTTCTACTCCGTAGGGGTGATCTCCGCGGGACATACGTTCATCGAAGGGAACGAGATCGCCAGCAACTCCGACAACGGCGTCTATCTCGCGGACTCCTCCGGACCCGGGGCAACGATCTCCGGCAACACCATCCACGGCCAGAACATCGGGATCCTGGTGTCGAGCCTCGGCGTGCCGGGCAGGTTCTACGGAGCGCGCATCCTCGGCAACAGCATCTATGACGTGAACATCCCCATCGATCTCGGGGAGCTTGCCGTGCCGTCCACCGGGCCGACCGCGAACGATCCCGCGCCGGATGCGGACGACGGCGGCAACCACCTGCAGAACTATCCGGCGATCGCCTCGGCGATCGGGACGCCCACCGTACTGGCGGTCAACGGGGTCCTGGTCAGTGCGCCGCTGACGACGTACCGCATCGAGCTGTTCGGCAACCCTGCCACGAGCGCCCAGGCGCGGACGTCCCTCGGCACCTTCGACGTCACCACGGACGCCGCGGGGAACGCGCCCTTCACCCAACTGGTCGCCGCTCCGGCGGCACCGAACAACGTGGGGCTCACGGCCACGGCGACGAATCTCACGAGCAACGAGACGTCCGAGGTGAGCGCGCCCGTGGCGATCGAGGTGCACACGGGCGTGGCCTCCGTACCCACGGCGTCCACGTGGGCGCTGATCGGACTCGCCCTCGGCCTGGCCGCCATCGCCCTGCTCCGCACGTGATGCGGAGCGCGCGCGTCAGCCGTGCACGGCGTTGCGGATCGCGTCGACCGCGGCGGACGTCGGCGTACCGGGCAGGAAGATCTCCCGGATGCCCATGGCCTTGAGCTTGGCGATGTCCTGCTCGGGGATGATGCCGCCCGCGAAGACGATGATCGCCTCGGCGTCCTGCTCCTTGAGCAGGCGCATGATCTCGGGGAATAGGACGTTGTGCGCGCCGGACAGGATGGACAGGCCGATGGCGTCGACGTCCTCCTGCACCGCGGCGGCGACGATCTGCTCCGGTGTCTGCCGCAGGCCGGTGTAGATCACTTCCATCCCCGCGTCCCGCAGCGCGCGTGCGATCACCTTGGCGCCGCGGTCGTGGCCGTCCAGGCCCGGCTTGGCGATGAGGACGCGGATCTTCCGTTCGGTCATACCTGTGTCTCCCCGGATTCGCCGTCGCGGAAGATCGCGAGGATGAGGAGGTCGTGGTAGCTCCCCTCGCGATAGAACTCCCGCCGCAGCCGGCCTTCCTGCGCGAAGCCCTGCGTCTCCAGGACGTGCTTCGCGCGATCGTTGTACTCGAAAACGCTGATGCGCAGCTTGCGCAGGTTCATCTCCTCGAACGCGAACCGCACCAGGGTACGGATGGCGTCGCTCCCGAAGCCGCGGTTCCACGCGCTCGGCTCACCGATGAACAGGCCGAAGGCCGCGGTCCGCGAGACCCAGTCGATGTCGTGGATCGAGGCGTTGCCGATGTGCGTGCGGTCGTCCTTCCGCTCGATGGCGAAGTGGCGCTCGTTCACGCCCTCGTGCATGGCCCGGTCGAGCCACTCCATCTCGTTCTGGAACGCGATCGGGTAGCGCGACTTGAGCGTGCGCACGATGTTCGGGTCGTTCATCCACCGGTAGCAGCGCTCGGCGTCGTCGCGCTCGAAGGCCCGCAGGATGGTGTGCTCCCCCGCGATCATGAAGCGGCGGCGGGAAGGCTCACGGGGTTCTGGCGCAAAGGTGCGCTCGGTGCGGTCGGCCATGCGGCGCGGATTATATGCATCAGCGCGCGTACAACGTCCCCCCGCCGACGGTCCGCACGTACCGGAACGCCGGATAGCGCGCCAGGAACGGCTCCTCCTCGTGCTCCATCAGCAGCGCATAGCGGGGCTCGACCGGCGGCGGCGCGGTGTCCCAGCGCACGGGACGATGCCCGGAGTAGTAGAGGAGCGAGCCGCTGAATTCCATGCTGAAGACGAGCGAGCGCGGCGGCAGCGCGCGGGCGGCCCACTCGACGGGCACGCGTGACAGGCGCTGGTCCTCGTCCGTCCAGAGAACGTTGAAGCGGGCCAGTTGGCGTCCCTCCCAGGCCAGCGCGGCAACGAGCAGAAACACCCCCGCGATGCGCCGTCGCTCCACGAGCCACGCGATCCCGATGCCCGCCGCCACGGCGACGGCCGGATACGCGGGGAGGAGAAAGCGCGTGTACCACCACTCGTCGTACCAGAGATAGAAGGAGTAGAAAACGAAGAACGCCGCGAGCCAGCTCAGGAGCATCCAGCGATGCTTCGCGATCGCCAGTCCGCCGATTGCGGCGACGATGGCGACCGGGCTGAGCAACTCGACCGTCCACCGCGCGTAGTGCAGCGCGCGGGGCGCAAAGTACGCGAGCGCGAAGTCGCGCGTGGCCCCGCCGGCGTCGTAGCCGCTCGCGAGGAGCGAGCCGAAGGCGTCGAGGTTGTACCAGGCGAGGATCAACGCTGCGGGGATCCCGCCGAGGAGAAACAGAGCGATGCGAATGTAGGGCGTGGCTTCAGCCCGCCCACC